>DAOKYO010000001.1:0-600000 GCA_035326105.1 Bacilli bacterium | reverse complement strand
GGAACTATTTTTCTTCTGGCCTATTCATTATATACTTTTCCATATTGATTGTTTCCTTTGTTATTATTTTTGTCTTATCTTATGAGATTATCATTACCGCCAAAAAAGCCGGGAATGAAATCCGCAATGCCATCAATCAATTGGAAAGAGAAACTAATAACTTTGGTTCCAATCAGTTGGATAGCGAGAAGGGTGAGATATCAATTGAAGAACTATCATTGTTAGAGAATACCTTCCATAATCTTTTAGCTCGTTTTGCCTCCATCGGGCGTATTTCAGAAGATGATTTGATTCCTGCGGAGATTAAAGAGCGAATCAAAAGTCATCTTCCTCTAACCAAAGGGGAATTTAATCAAACAATATATTACTTATTGCGCTCCAACCAATCCTATCGATCCGCTTATATGCTCGTGCAAATAAAGAACTTTAACTCAACTTTTCGCAATGATCTCATTGATCACATTCAATCTTTTTTTAAAACCGCTATTATCGGCGAATACAGCGATGATACTTTATCGATTTTTCTACCCGAGATTGATTCTATATCTTTATTGAAATCGCGCATCCGCCTTTTTTATTCGAGTTTTGCCTCCGCTACTGTTGATAAAAACCGTGAGAATATAGCGATTGCCGACATTCGTGTTTCCGCTGTTATCTATCCATATTCGGGAAGACGCGATCTAGAACGCGATGCGGATTTTGCTCTTCGAAAAACCAAAAATTATATTGTTTATATCCCTCAAAGACGAAATAAAGGACTTGCCCGCTATGAAAACATCGAAAATATCAGTCGCCTTTTTCTTCTCAATTCAGAACCGATTTTTAAAGAGATGCGAGAAACAAAGGATTTCAAGTCCTTCTATGACTTTTTAAAAAACAACTTATTGAAGTTCGCTCGCCAATTTGGCTATATGAATGCCGGATTTCTTCTTTTAAATCCCTCCCACGAATTCTACGATGTCTATTTTGAAGACACGCGAATGAATTCTCCGGCGACTTTCCGGCGCCTTGATAATATTCCCACAAATTATCTGACTCCAATCTTTGAAGAAGCCGGAGATGATCATTGCTTATATGGCGATTCCTCTGATCCCCTTCCCCCCAAACTTTCTTCTATCCTTGATAATCTCAATATATCTTCGTTTTTCTTTCAAACTATCGTTGATGACGATAAAACAAATCTTGGTCTTCTTTACCTTTGTTCATCCGAAAAGAGTTTAAGGCCTCTATCGGTCAGTGAGCAAACAATATTAATTTTTATCAGCGCCCTATTTGAGCAACTTGTTCGACAGATGCGTGAAGTTCATCAGGATAAAAGACGGGATTCGCTCTTAGAACATATCTTAAAAATAAACGAAGAATATGTTTATATAGTTGATAAAAGAACGCGCTTAATTCACTATGTGTCACAGAATCTTGCCAGTTACTTCCCGCATCAGCCGCTGATTGGTCAGAAGTGTTACAAGGTTTTTAGAAATCGGGATGAAATATGCCAAGACTGTCCGTTATCTAACAAAGAACCGGTGATCATAATTAACGAGATATCGCCTTCCCCGCTACAAGCCCGCGTTTTAAACTATACCGGAAATCCGAATGAAGAAACTATTGTGTTAAAAGTTCCAAGTCGCGAAAGTTTATTGAGCAACGCCCTTTTTGTCGATAAAGATTTATCTATTAAAAATCGAGCCCGCTTAATTGCCGATATCCGTGAGGCTCTCTACACCAACCACCGCGGTTTTATTTTAGGCATTCGCCTTGCTCTTGATGATAGTGAAATTAATCCTCTAACCAAAGATGATAAATTATCTTTCCTAAACGCTATCAGCCAGTCGATTATCGAGGCCGGATATGAAAATGTCCTTTTTCGCATTGATGATGATGCTTTAGCTATTAATTTTGTCGAAGCACCTCGACCGGCGACTTTTAATCGGCTTGAGGATATTTATAAACATATAGCCATTAAAGCCCATCACCTTTCCGAAAAGATATCGTTTAATTTGGCGTTACTTGAATACCCAACCGATTGTAATGACGCCATTATTTTGGATAAGACCATTGACGACGGCCTAAATAAATCAGCTAAGGTGGGGAAAAATATTCTTTATATTATTCGCAATCGCGTTTCAAGACCGGCTGATCGCAATGCTTATATCCTTAACTTCTATGAAACGGCAACTAGTCGCAATTACTGGGAATCATATGTCCAACCGCTTATCAACCTTGACAATGAGTTTGTAACGGGTGGCGAAATGCTGTTGCGCTTGTATGATCCTAATCGGGCTGGCTTTATTCCACCGAATGATTTTGTCGATTTATATAGCGATAATCGTCTAATGTGCGATCAAGAAAAAGCCATTATTCGCCGTGTTGGAGAAATGTGGCGGTCGCTCGGCTATACGTTATTTAGAAGCCGAGGTATTGATAGAATTTCGGTTAATATTTCTTTTGACACCATTATCAATAAAGATTTTCATGGTTTCTTAAGTGGCGTTATAAATCAATACAAATTTCCGGCTAATTTTTTGCAACTTGAAATTGATGAGGATATCGCTATGCTCCATCAGGATGAAGTACGCGCCTTTATTAAGCGCAATTCCGATTTAAAGATATCATTTATTTTGGATAACTATACCGGTAGAAACCTTTCACCAAACAGCATTAATTCACTTGGATTCCATTATTTGAAACTTGAGCAGGCCGCAATTCGTTCTATTGAAAATGACTCTGATTCCTATGTTAATTTTACGCATATGGTCAACCGATTGAAAACTTTGAACCTAGAACTTATCGTTAAAGGGGTTGAGACTGAACGGCAGGTAAACATTATTAAATCGCTCGGTATTCATTATTGCGAAGGTTACTTTTACGCCAAGCCAATGCCGATTGACGATTATGAAAAATATATTGTTTCAACCGATCAGCAAACTATTTGACAACTTTTTTATATGTATATATAATCATGCTAGACAAAAGCAAAACTAGAGGAATCTAGCGACGCAAAGCTATAGGGCCTAATAAAGGTAGCCAGTTGCCAACATTTGAAGGAACGGCTACCTTTTCTTATGAAACTGAGAAACAAGATTCTGACCAGTACTTTGTTCATTCTCGGTGTGAGTGCTATCATGCTCACAGGGTTTTCTTACGCCTGGATAAATTCAAATAATAATATCGCAGAAATAAATCTTCATAGCGGTGACGCTGATGCCAAAATAAATGGCTTTTTATTTAAGCGTCAAACCAATCAAGATGATAATACTTCAATTTTTCTTAATAATGAGCCGGATATTACGGCCACTCAAACGAACTCAGGAAATGGTGAACTATCATTTACGTTTAATGATGATTCCGGAACGGTGTTTTCAACTTTAAATGCTCTAAGTCTATATCACGATGAGAATAGTATCAGCGCTCAAGCGATGCCGGGGTACTATGTAGAAATACAGCTTTTTACTACTGTTGAGACTTCGTATATGTCCGCTTCCTTGTCTTACGCCAGTCTAGCAACAGCCGTCGACTTTTCCCTCTTTACTTATCGCTACACCTCAGTGACTAATAATATCAACTCGCCACTGGCCTATGCGGCACCGTCTATTATTAACACTTTAGCTAGTAGGTCTTTGAACCCACTTTTTCAAACCGAAGTCAGTCAAAGTGAAACTGTCACTTTAACCGATGAAGCTAACGGAAATGCCTATTTTACTAATACGATTTCTACCGCCGATCAAGCATTTTATAAAACGCACTTTTGCCGGAGTATTATCGTTGAGGTGATGCCGGATCCGATCGCCTTAATCAGTTATTTTAAGAATAATCCAAGCGTGAGCTATGATGATTTTTCGATTGGCTTCTCTTTTAATTTATCGGTTGGTTTTTCCTTAAACCCAATTGGAGGAAATTAAAATGAAAAAGCGCACCCGTCGGCAGGTAACGGGTCTTGCCTTTTCGCTTATAGTCGGACTTTCCGCCTCAGTAGTTGGTATGACATACGCGGCATATGTATATAACCGTCGTTATTCAACCCCGATTGAATATAACATTGGCCACCTCTCATCCTATTTTGCGGGCGGCAGCGGTGTTTCGGCGGCACCATATATTATTGAAACGCCCGAGCAAGTTAGAAACTTACAAAAATTAAATATTTACGGTGTTTTTAATAAAGACACCTATTTTAAACTTAGTGATAACATTCCTGAAAATGGTATGGACTGGGATGGTGAATCTCTTGCACCGATTGGTTCCGAAGATTATCCCTTTTATAGCAATTTTAATGGCAATGGTAAAATCATCAACAATCTTGTAGTCGATGGCTCTCAAACCAGTGATATCGGCATGTTTGGCTATGTCACCATGGGAGCAAGTGTCGCCAATTTAGTTTTAGCTTCTCCCACCATTAATGTAACAAATGAAAACAACCCTACCGCCGCCTCTACAACCAACCCGTTGGCTTCGGTTTTTAGCGGAACCGATGGGGCCGCTAGTCTTGAAATAAGTTTGACTACACGTACCAGCAGTTCTAATCTCGCTCATTTTACAGTCAACAAGACTAGTTTAAATGCCAATGGAGTAAATTACTCGATAATATATGAAAGTTCCAATGAAGATCTTCTCTATCAAACCGCAAATAACATTTGGTATACCAAAGTCCCCAACAATGCTGTAAGTGGTAAATTATATCCCGTTCAACTGTCAGCAAAAGTTTTTGCCCTTTACGATAATAAAGTTATTTCTTACACTCTCGAACGTTGGGAAATAAATGTCGAATACAACGGTGATGTTAGCGTCGGCAATATTGCCAATGGCGAATATCCTGGCTTTTTTAAAACTTTGCATGCCACTAGTCTATTTGGACCTCATGGGACTTATGTAGGCTTTTTGATCGGTCATCTTGACGGAACTGCAAATAGTCTTGGCGTTTACGGTGGTAATGAGTTAAATACGGCCGTTAATACAAATAATGCCAAAATTATGGTTCACGGTCGCCAAGTGATGTCTTACAGCAGCTTAATTGGTCGCACTTTAAATGATAATGTTTACGATGATGCCAATGCCAACTTTGATCGTAAATACTTTGATTTTGATAAGATTATCCGTGCCAATATTGCCGGTGGAGTCAGTGGAGGGACATATGCCATCTCTAATCCTAGCAGTTATTTGTCGACTGACTATTCATCCGTTATTAATAACGTTGCCGTTCAAGCTTCCACCTATTATGGATTGAATTCTGAAGAGGCATCTTATCTTCGTTTTTATCCAGGATTATCAAACGGCAGTGTGGCTTATTCTTCCGGAGAAGGCAGTGTATCTAGTTATGCTTTAAGTATAGCTAATGCTCCCTTATCAGCGAGCGTTCGTAGCGATAAAGGCAGCAGTTACAATAAAAATACCAATTTTTTCCTCCGAAATGGCATATGGCTTTGGCTAAATGCCGGGTCGGAGCAACGGACGATTGATTTGTTTAGCGACGAGGCATTTACCGTCATTATTAAAATAACTTATGTGGCTACCGGTTCAACGAACAATTATTTTCAAATTCTCTTTAATAAGTATAATCCCAGTCTGAGCTACCGGAAGGTTCGTAACGATCACTGGAACAATCTGAGCAGCGCTACCGATAGCAGCGGTAATTACGTATACGATGCCACTGCCCATCCTTTAATTATGAATGATGGCCAAGGTAATTCCTCTGCCGGCCAGTTGGTCTCCCAACAATTGAGTTTCACTGTCAACAAGTCTGACTCTTTTTGGGATGGCTTATTTTCGGATAATTATGGCGGATTGTTTACTACCGACTTTTGGAATTATTTCTTTGGAACATATTACTTAATGTTTGGAATCGGTGTCGGCTCGACGATGGAAACCAGCAATAGCGACTACACAACCAACAGTACAGGGAAAATTTTATATTCGAATGAGAGTTTTTATTATGAGCCTTTCTCTTTAAATATTATCGGACTTGATATCTATTTTACGTCTATTAATGGCGATTTAAATCGTCAAGTGACAAATGTTGATTTTTTATATGACATGCCGACTTATGAAAACGGAGCATATACTGCTTGGAATAGCGACAGCAATGTTAAGATAAAATTCACCGTAGGCTCATCAATGAATAACTCTTCTCTGAATGCGGCCTATAACTACTACCGGACTAATACCGGTGGTTACTCCGGAACGGCTGTTCACGTAAAATATACCGGCAACACGGGTTATAGTTTTGAACCTACAAATACTGATGGTTACAACGAGGCGGTGATTGATTAATATGAAAAAATTAAATGCGACTTCACGGTTAAAAACTCAGCTTACCGTTACTTTGGTTGCCTTGGCATTTTCATTGACATCGTTATTTTATATTTCCTATGCCTGGTTTCAGTTTATTCGAAGCAAACAAGTTGAAGTAATGGATGTAAGTGTCCCCCAAGGAATTGAATATTCCTTAAAGTACTTTGTCGGCAACGGAGAAAATGGTTACCCCAGCCCTGATATGTTTACCAACGACACCGATGCGAGCGTGACTGACTACGAGAATGACTTTTTACCGGTTGCTGAAGATTATGGTGAAAACTACAGTTTTCTAAAGGAGCCAGGCTATCGTCAAACATTTGCCATCGAATTATCCAGTGATTTGAATTTCCCCCAGAATATAAATCTTGCTCTTTCAGAATTTACATCCGTCGCCTCTTTAAGTCGCTTTAATAATAATTCCCAAGAAGGCATTAGATTAGCAGAAGCTATTAACATATATATTGCCGATATCAATGGTTCCGATACAAATAGCGCTATAACTTCGGAGGCTAATACTTTTGTGCAATCACAAAATCCCCCCGGCGGTGATCTATTTGATGGCAGTGATCAGACTCATATTCTGGCAACATCGACTCTTGGCGGAAGTTCGTCGCAAAAGAAGATCTTCCTCTTGACCATCGAATTCAGTGATACCAGTGATACCTACTATTCATTTGATCATACCGATAGTGGGATAGACTATTACAATAAATCCATCACCGGCAATTCAAATGTTTATCAGAATTTGGAATTTGTCATTAACAAACTAGAAATAACTACGATTAATGAATAATTAAAGACTCTCTTACAGAGAGTCTTTTTTTCACAATTTGTCCACCCAAAAACTTTTGTAAAAAAATATTCAAAATACTTGCATATATTTTTAACTGGACTATAATGATGTTGCTTTTAAAAACAATTATTGCCCCCTCAATGATTGCAATATAATTAGCGAAATTGCCCGTTAATTATCATCTAAGTCCCATTAACTTAGGTGCCAACCCCTTCAAAATTATGAAGGGAGAATCCAGAGGAGGATTTTTATCATGGATAAGAAGAATAAGATTTTATTGTCGTCTGTTGCTTTATTACTCGTCAGCGGAACTGCGGTCACTGCTGGTACCTATGCTTGGTTTACTACCGTTCGGTCTGCGACTATCAGCTATTCGTCTGCGACAGTTAGAACGGCTGAAGGTAACTTAAATGTTGCTTACAAGTCTTCACTAAATACCCTTGCTGCTAACACCGACACTGAAGGCGTTATTGCTCTTACCGGTGCCAACAAAGTTACCGATATTTCGGGAGATGGTGTTTCTTTCTATAAACCAGTCTGGAATGCTCATGACACCGACAGAACCCTAGCTGATAGCATTGAGAATGTCTCTTCAACTGCCGATGGCTATTTTATTGACTTTACCGTCACTATTTCTCGGACCAATGTTGATCCAGAAGCTAACGGTATGTACGTTTACCTTGGTCAAGGAACATCAATTTCCGCTGTTAATTCCGGCAATGCGGCCGACGTTGCTGCCGCTGCTGCTGCGCGTTTAGCCGTTGTTGGCTATGACGATAGAACTTCTGAAGGAACCGCTGCTACCAAATTCATTTGGGCACAAAGTCCAGCTGCTAATTCACAGTATCTTGCTTCGGCTGAGACTGGAACTACTGCCTATGGAGTCGATGCCTATCAATTAACCGGCGTCACCGCTGCCAATGATGGCGATTTACTCTATAGTGGAGCAATTACCAATGTCAACAATCCAACCAATTCTGTGTTACCGAAGATTGCTGATTTATCCTTTGATGGTGCGACTCCGTTGACCACCGAGGATATTACTTTCCGGGTTTGGCTTGAAGGAACCGCAGTTGGTAATTCAGCCTTAAATGGCGTGTTTAAAGTTAACCTTGACTTATACGCCCTTGAAGTTGCCGCCGCTTAATTAGAAAATATTGCTTAAAAACTGGAGTTTCATTGGATTTTCATTTGACACTCCAGTTTTTTTTATGTAGTATTAGTTGACGAAATGCGTTTTTATTTAGGAGCATTTAATAATGAGTACAGAAAATGATGCCTCAAAGAAAAGCGGTTGGTTAAGAATTGGCTTAACTATCGGTGAGATCGTCCTAATTGCTTTTCTGTTAACCGTCTCGATTATTGCGATGACGACAGTTGGTAGCGCTAGCGGAAGCACCAATCCCTTTATGGGTTTCATAAAGTGGTTGCAACTAAATCCCTTGTTCTTTTTCCTGTTAATTGTTTTCCCCCTGATATTGATTTTCCTATTTAACATCTACTTGCTAATTAA
This sequence comes from Bacilli bacterium, assembly GCA_035326105.1. Classification (NCBI taxonomy): domain Bacteria; kingdom Bacillati; phylum Bacillota; class Bacilli; species Bacilli bacterium. Next base: position 591,409 of record DAOKYO010000001.1, on the reverse strand, counting down.
GAATTTGAATGACAAAAATGAGAAAGCAAAATTAACCATGAGTAAGGAAGAATTGCTGGAAGAAGCAAAGCGCCAAGCTCGGGAAGAAGTTTTAGCAGAGATAGCAAAACAACAAGCTCAAAATCAAGAAAAAAAGTAGTTGAATCCTAGTAAAAAGCAGTCATAAAAAGTGACTGCTTTTTTGTTGACAATTGTTTCAATTGATATATAATTGTTCTTGACAAAGGCAAAACTAGAGAAATCTAGCGACGCAAAACTAAAGGACCTGTAGCGGATAGCGATGGTAGCCAGTTGCCGTACGGAATAAAAAAGATTTGATCGATTCCGGGCAATGATTGGTTAACATCGATTTTTTTATTTCCATGGGGTCTCGTCAATCGTTAAGAATGATGAGAGGCAGCCAAACGAAATTTATCCGCGTAGTAATGGAACGCAGAAAGATGGAGTTGGCAAGAAAAGGTCTATCTTTTCTATCTTTTGTCGTAACTTGAAAGGATAATCGATATGGGAGCACCAAGCGAATTACTTAAGAACCGCAAGCGCGCCAAAAAAGCCCGCACCCTGCTGGCCATATCGGCAAGCCTGCTGGTTACATTTGTAGTTATTTCTTATGTGGGAGCGACTGTCGCTCGCTATTTAGCGAATTCAACGACCGTGGCTTTTTCGAACAAATCTACGGGTGATGCCAATTTGATGAAAGTTGGTTTTCGCGTCCAAGAGCCCATCGGGGAGAGTGAGCTAGAAACATATCACCTTACCAGCGATTCGAATAATTATGCTGGTGGAGGCTATGTTTATTGGAGCGATTTATCCGTGGGAGCTAAAACGATGCAATACATCGTTAGCCATGAAGGCTATTCGGATTCAAACACGGTAAAGCCTATTACTAGTAAAAGGTTTCAAACCGGCGATGAGATTACTTTATATGATCGTCCGTCCAGTAATAGCGCAACTTATACCCGAGTGGTTGATTTTTCGAGTGAGGCCAATAAGAGTGATTATATCGCTTTTGATATTCTCTTTAATGTCGGCATCATTCGTCAAGATGAAACGGTATCCGGCGTAGAAAATAACGCTATATATTTTGACAACGATACGGCTTTTGCCGGTAAGAACAACATCACTCAGGCTCTTCGCCTTGGTTTTGAAAGTGCCTATGCCTCGGATATTATTAGCCCGGGGAGAAATGAAAAGGGTTCGATAGCGGTCGGTGGTAGGATGGATTTAGACGAGGATGGCTATTTTGATTTTACAAGCGATCCGACTCTACTTGAAGATGGGGAAATTGATGAGACTCTTTATGAGATTGCTTATGGCGATTTTGTCGATGAGCTAGCCGATGATAGTTGGGGCCCGGCCGAAAATGAAGACATTCCCGCAGATACAAGCGAAGTTGCCTTCTATAATGGCGGCACTAAATCAGGTGTTCGACCTTTAACAAATGCGGTCCCGGCAATGGCAGGTTACGATAAGATCAGCACTTACCAACAGGGCACTGGCAATATGCCAATTGCCGTAACTGATGAAAATGGTATTGCGGAAGTAAAAATTAAAATTTGGCTGGAAGGCTGGGATCATGCCTGCACTAATCTTCTTGTTTCAGGAACTTTTGGTGCGCAGTTAAAATTCATTTCTTCGCCACTTACTTCTAATTAATTGTTGCCCCTTTATTTTTTTGAAGATAATCAAGGCTGGATGGCCTTGGTTTTGCCTTTATGAAAGGATATCTATGAGTAATTTCTTTAGTTATATTCGGGATTTATTTACAGCCCTTTTTCGTAATCTAGGGGATTTTTTCTATACCGGTATAATTAAACCATGGACCTTCATAGGCAGTGACTTTTCGGAATACGATGCCATTCTTCGTACTTATTTAGACGGATTTGGTGTTTGGGGATGGATGTTATTTGTTCTTTTTCTTTTAATCGTGGTTTCAATTATCGGTATTCTTGGCTATTTGCTTTATCTGCTTATCTATCGAATTGTCAAAATTGGGCGTAACGATATGACGAGATCCAAAATGCTCGCCCAAATTCAATCTCTAAATGACCAGTTATATGCCGCGGTGATGGAGAAAAACGAGATTTTAAAACTGAAGGTCGGGTCCTTGGGAATCAATCCCAACAGTTCATCACTTAACTCCGATGGAACTTCCCGGGATGAGGAAAATAAAGTTAATGATTCGATGTTCCCAAAATTGGCGATGATCGATAAGAAATACCAGGATTATCATCCGCGGGTGGATTCGCCAGATATGGATGCCAATATCTCATTAGAGGAGCTTTCTGCTCGCTTTCGTCTTTTTGCCGCCTCACAACTTGGACTTTATTATGAGACTTCGATGATTAGGATTGTATTCGCTGCTTTAGGCACGAGCCGGCTATTAATTCTTGAAGGCATATCTGGTACCGGTAAAACTTCCTTGCCTTATGCTCTAGGCAAATTTTTTCAAAATGATGTCCAAATATGCTCAGTTCAACCTTCGTGGAGAGATCGGAGTGAATTGATTGGTTACTACAATGAATTCACTAAGAAATTTAACGAAACTGATTTTTTAAAGGCAGTTTACGAAGCAACTTATCGCGAAGATAATTGCATAATTATTCTCGATGAAATGAACTTAGCCCGGGTGGAATATTACTTTGCGGAATTTCTATCCATTATGGAAATGCCGGATCCGAGTGAATGGAAAGTTGAAGTTACAAACACTCCCAGTGCCGATAATCCCCGTCATCTTGAAAATGGTAAGTTATTGATTCCGCAAAACTTGTGGTTTTTTGGAACGGCCAATAACGACGACTCGACTTTTACCATTACCGACAAGGTTTACGATCGGGCGATGTCATTGCAGTTAAATAATAAGGGCGTTGCTTTTGACGCTGAATTTACTGAGCCTGTAGCTATAACTTATAACTATTTAGCCCAACTCTATAATGAAGCACAGACAAACTATCCTGTTTCCGAAGTTAATTTAGGCCGTTTTGCTAAATTAGACACATTCGTTATTGCGAAGTTTCATATTGCATTTGGCAACCGGATTATGAAACAACTAAAACGCTTTGTCCCTAATTACGTCGCCTGTGGAGGCACCGAATTAGAGGCACTTGATTTTATATTTTCAAGTAAGGTTTTAAAGAAATTTTCCGCGCTTAATCTTGCTTTCTTACATGAAGAGTTAAAACAACTTGCGACCGAATTGGAAAAACTCTTTGGCAAGAACACTTTCAAATTATCCAATCAAGTTATTGATGATTTCATTAAGATGAGTTAGGTTGATTTAAATGACAAAAAAAGTAGATAAAAAAAAGGTCGCAACCAGCAAAAAAGAAAAAACCAAATCACCTTCAAAGAAGAAGAGAAAAAGATTAACTCCGGTTGAAAAGGTAAATCGGATGAAAGATAAGTATACACGTCAATTGACGCGTATTATTTTGCGTAATCATGATTTGCGTGAAGTATACAATTTAATCAGTACGAATAAAGACAACAATTTTAGTGGCCTTTCGCGCACTGAAACTAAAAAGTATAATGTTGATTTTGTGGAAAAAATTGAAGAGAAATTACCTGCGATTGAAAAAGTTGTTCAAAATCCGCGACGATTCATAAATGAAACGCATGAAATCGTCCCGATTGAAAATGCCAAGCGTATCACTCCGACCGCTGTCCGTCATCTTGGTCAACATAGCGAGTTTATCAAATCCGTCAATCCGGATGGGACCGTTATGCCGGAAAAAATTCTCAATTCATTTACGGAAGACGAGTTGGCCATTTATGAAAACCGCTTTATAATGACATTAATTAGACGGCTTCAAGTTTTTATCGAACTCCGTTACAAATACATTATGGCTCATGGCGACACCCAAAATAGCGATATCATCAAGATGTCAACTCAAGTGGTAATCGGCGGGGCCACCTATGAATATACCGGCCAACTAAAACAAGTTATTCCCAGCGATGATAATGGGGAACGCAGTGCCAACGAAGATGTCTTAACTCGACTAAAAGAGATTCGCCGACGGGTTATGTTTTTGGCCAGTTCACCCTTTATGATCATGATGAATAAGGCCGTTCCTGTTAAAGATCCTATTCAACAGACCAACATTATTCGTATGAACCACGACTATCATGATTCATTTTTGCTTTGGTCCTACATAAGCCGCTACGACGAACTTGGTGTTTCCTACTCAATAAAGCAAAAGAAAAACATATTTAGCGAAGAGTATTTGAAAAACCTTCATAGTTTGATGGTGGCTTCTTATCTTACCTTAAGTACTGACAATGCCCGACCAATTGAACGGGGCACACGGGCCTACACAATCAAACCTCGTTTTACGGATATTCCCGAAGGCGTCATCGCTGGCGATGAGCGTTTCTTGGATACGGATTTTGCCTTTGCTCTAGTCGCTAAACCGAAATCTGCAAAGCAAATTGCCCTTGAAAAGAAGCGTAAGGAAGCCAAAGAGCGGCTTATTGAGAAACGCCGCAAAGAAAAAGAGCAGGCGGAAATTAGAAAGCAAAAAGAAAAAGAAAGAATTTTTGCTAAAAAAGAAGCTGATCGGCAACGGAAATTAATGCAGAAAGAGGAAGCCCAAGAAAAGAAACGTCTACTTCTTGAAGCTAAAAAGAAAGCCGCTTTAGACAAGAGGTTGGCTCAGGAAGAGGCCGCCCGAATAGCAGCGATTAATAGGGAAGAACAGCGCAAGTTGGAAGAAGCAAAAAAGAAAGTAAAGATTAAAGCCGAAAAGGCTCGTGAATAGTTATATGAATCAATCAACCACCATAAAAAAGAAAAAAAGCAAAATCGGAACAATCGTTTCTTGGGTTTTAGGAAGCCTGATTGCCCTTCTGTTTGTCGTGGAAGCCTCTGGCTTTATCACCGCCCGAAGTAATTATGGGGTACCAAACTTTTTTGGCTATCAAACAATGACCGTTTTAACGGATTCAATGGAACCCGTAATGCCCGTGGGCGTCGGCATTATCGTGCAAAAAGTTGATGTCACAACTCTAAAAGCCTCCAGTGAAATCGAAAATCACGATGGGGATATTATTTCTTTTTATAACCCCAATGCTAAAGTTATAATTACGCATCGTATTATCGATATTATTATCGATGGTAACGATAATTATACTTTTTATACTCTTGGCGATAACTTGGAAGCCGAATCTTGCTATGTCAACTTTGGCCATGCTTGTGACTATAGCAACTATGATGTCGTTCCCGAAAGATATGTTTTAGGCAAAGTAATCGAAGTATCAAAGCCAATCGGTGTCGCTTACCAAACTTTATCCAATGTCTACCTTTTTCCCATCGTAGTTTTAATTCCTCTGCTTTGGGTATTTATTTCGGCAATGCGGGATATTATTAAGGGAACTAAAGAGGAAAATACCGCGACAGGTGTTAACGGAGATTCCCTAAAAAATGATAATATAAGTGATGATGATGACTTTGAAGATATGAAGCAAAGGGAAAAATTGCGGATACTGGTCGAGATGGAAAAAGAAAAATTGCGTCAGGAAATGAATATAGAAAACAGGGAAGAAAAAGATGAAGAAAAAAGAAAAGAATAGAAAACTTGGCAGCCGCAGTCTTCACCATATGCGGCCTCTGAACATCGTCATTATCGTATCTTTTTTCGTGCTCATCGGAGCGATAGTAAGTGAAACTTTATTGCTCATGAAGATAAAGTTTGCGATGCCTTCTTCTGTAAGTAATATTTTCTGGTGGACGGTAGTGATTGCCTTTGCCTTGCTTTTATCCGTACATGCCATCATTATCGCCTCTTATCAAAAACGCATTTACTCTAGTCAAATGCGCTTCAACTATGATACATTTGCCACGATACGTGACGTGTTTAATGAGCACAAATTCTTAAATGCCATCAACAGCCGTTACCGGCATAGTCACTTCAATTATGCCATTATCAGTTTTTCCGTTTACCAATTAAAAAGAGAGATTTTCTCGCACTACGGTTATGCTGTCGGATCCAAAATTACCGGCATTGTTTTTCAGGCAATTGAAAACTTATGGCTCAATGATCGGCGTCTAATTTATGGATATGATTATAATGAAAACTTCTTATTGGCTATTCCTTACCTTCAAGAGGGCGAAATACGCGAGTTGACTGACTGTGTTACCTCCGAGGTTGATACTCGGCTAGAACAAAACGGGCTGGCGGCAAAATCCAGTTTCTTTTTTGGAACCTGCTTCTCTACCGATAAAAAAACAACCGCGGCGGAGATGCTTCAACATTCGCTGATTGCTGGAGATTTTTCTCGAATCAATAATGAACGGCCCGGATTAAAAATTTACGAGGAAAATATGTTCAACACGATGGCGGCAAATGTCCATTTGGCCGACGAAATTATCCGCGGATTAAATGATCGGGAGTTTGAAGTGTTTTATCAACCAAAATATGATTTAAACCTCAAAAGATTTATTGGGGCTGAAGCCTTGCTTCGGTGGCACCACCCTACAAAAGGACTTTTGACTCCGGCCGCTTTTATTCCTTTCGCCGAGCAATCGGATTTAATTTTACAAATTGACCACTACGTTTTTGACACCGTCTGCCAGGACATTACCGCCTGGAAAAATAAACGAGAAAGACTATTGCCAATTTCAATTAACTTTTCCCGACGGACGTTATTTCAAACTGATCTAGTTGGATTTGTATCAAACAAGATTAATGAGTACAAGGTTAATCCCATGTTGATTGAGGTGGAGATTATCGAATCGCCAGCTTCACGGGATGTTCTATATTTACTCTCCTTGATTAAGCAATTTAAGGCTATGAAAATCAAGGTTGGCATTGATGACTTTGGAACCGGGTACTCGTCACTAAGTTACATTAAGCGCCTTCCTTTTGATACGATTAAAATCGATAAGGTGTTTTTGGATGACATTGAAATCGACGAAAAATCCCGGGAAATTGTTTCAACCATCGTTCGCTTGGCGCATATTCTTGAAGCCTATATCGTCGTTGAAGGTGTTCAGGAATATAAACAAGTCCAACTTATGAAGAAAATTGGTGTTGACTGTATTCAAGGTTACTACTATTCTCGTCCGCTCTCCCCCGAGCAATACTTAACGTTTTTAAAAACCAATCGTTTTGAAAAGAGGGCCAAAAAATGATTTTAATTTTGGGAAATAATGCGGATGATATCATCTATATTAAGACAAAAATGGACATTGAACGGGTTGATGAAATTGCTTTAAATCATTCTGTTTATGTTGGAGTCTACTCCGGCAAAGACATTGTTTTAACCTATACCCAGTCAACCAACACTGTCTCATCAATAATTACTGCGCTTTGCATTGAAAAATATCGTCCCTACATTGTCATAAGCATCGGCAGTGTCAGCGCCTATAACGAAATTCTTCATCAGGGAGATATTCTCCTTGTGGAAAGAATTTATAACGGCGATGTCGATTTAACCACTTTTGGTAATGTTAAATATGGGCAAATAGCTGGTCTTCCTGAGTTCTATACATCGGAAGATGATTATATTTCGATGGTTGAAACCATCAATAGTCGCAGTATTAATCACAACATTCATCGAGCGTCGCTAATTTCAACCAATAGGTTTTATACCAGTAAAGAAGCCGCTAATGAGTTAATTAATCTTCACTTCGCGGCCGTTGATCGTATTGGAGCTTTTGACACCGAGTTAGGCGGAATTGCCAGCGCTTGTGCCGTTTTTGATACACCTTGGCTTGCAATTAAATCCGTCAACTATGTTATCGGCCACGATGATGAACTTCTAACCTTTGTCCGCAAGGGGATTGAAACTGAGCCGATTGTCGGCTCCCTAATTAGTTCCCTATTCAATAATCTTATTTATTCGATTGAAAATTAATTTAATTGATGTTTGAAAATAAAAATATAGATGATTGCTCATCTATATTTTTTTATTCTCCGACTTTACTATACTCGCTCTTACCAAATTTTAAATCGACTCCCATCGCGTCGGTAACATCACTTATCGTGACAAACGATCGATCGTCAACATTTTTAACGATTGATTTTAACCGACCGATTTCAAAACGGTTAACGACAACATATAATATCGTCTTCCCTTTTTGGGAGTAATAGCCATAACCACTCCAAAAAGTCACTCCGCGCTTTAATTCAGAAGATATTGCTTCCGCTATTTTGTTGGGTTCCTCTGTAATAATAATCGCGGCTTTCCCCCGATCAAGACCCTCAACGACAAAGTCAACCGCACGCTGACCAATCATATAGGTCACGATTGAATAAAGGGGGATTTGCCAAGAAGAGTAAATAACGGCTACGAGTAAATACAGAATAACGTTATAAACCATGACAATCGCTCCTACCGTCGTCGATAGCCGCTTGTGAATAAGAATAGCGATAACTTCCACTCCGTCCAGGGCTCCGCCACTTCGAATTGTTAAACCCGAGCCGATACCTGAAAGTAAGCCGCCAAAAATAGCTGCTAAAAACACATCATTGTGAACAAAAGGCGAGCCTTGGTTCCAGTCAATCGGCAGCCAATTTTGAATAATTAGGGCCACAAAAGAATAAATACTGATTGCATAAAGAGAATATAGAATAAACTGCAGTCCCATTTTTTTTGTTCCCAAAATGAAAAGGGGAAAGTTTAGGACAATAAGGAATAAAGACAGTGTTAAATAGGAAGGGGTAACACTGTTTAACAAAAAGGCCGTTCCCGAAAATCCGCTATCAAAAAGCGTCAGCGGAATTAAAAACATGGTGACGCCTATCGCATTGATAATGCCGGCAATCGTCAGAAATAAAAAGTTTTTGGGCGATAAATCCCGCCATGAGAATTTTTTCATCATGTTCCTCCTATGTTGAATTTTAAACAAATCAAAATAAATTAATTCACGGATTAAGTCGATTGGGTCCCCGGAAAATAAACATCGCTTCCTTAATCGTAAGGCCTAATAAAAGCATCGTTAACCGGTCAAGACCAATTCCAAAACCGCCATGAGGCGGGCATCCATAGCGGAAAAATTCCATATAGAACTTTACATCTTCGCTTAATCCCTTTTCATCCGCTTGACGACGGAGAACATCGTAACGATGCTCACGCTGCGCGCCAGTAGTAATCTCACATCCACGCCAAATCAAATCATATCCTTGAGGTACACCTTTTTCATCTCGCATATGATAAAATGCACGATGAGCGGCATCATAGTCGGTAACAAAGAGAAATTCGCTATTAAACTTATCCATTGCTAAACGAGCGCAGAGGCGCTCAGCTTCGGTTGTTAAATCTCCCTTTTCCTCTTCGCTTACTACAAGACCATAACGATCGGTTAGCTCCTGGTAAACATCCTTTAATTTCATTACTGGAAAAGGTAAAGTTGGAACAATCACCTCTAATCCAGTCAACTCCTTTATTTGTTCACCAAATTTTTCCTTCACTGCCTTTAAAGCAAAAGTTAATAATTCGGCTTCTAATTGCATTACATCATGAAACGAATCAATATAACTTATTTCCAAATCGAAGCCGGTAAACTCGGTCGCATGTTTATTTGAGAAAGATTTTTCAGCCCGAAAAACAGGACCGGTCTCAAATATGCGCTCAAATCCACTGGCCATGGCCATCTGTTTATAAAACTGTGGGCTTTGAGCAAGGTAGGCCTTCCGATCAAAATATTTAAGTTCAAAGACATCGGCCCCACTCTCACTTGCCGTACCAATTAATTTTGGACTATGAATTTCTACAAAGTGATTATCGAGCAAAAATTCCCGCATTTTAGCACTGAGCAAGGTTTGAACTTCGAAGATCAAAGTATTTTTTTCACTTCGTAGGTCAATCCACCGATAATCAAGTTTTTGGTCGATAAATGAGTTATCTTCAATCGGTAGCGGTTCAGCTACGCTTTCGATGACTAGTTTAGTCGGAATAAACTCTTTCCCGCCTTGTTTAACGTGTGCGTTTTCTTTCAGTTCTCCCCAAATAGAAATAACCGAACCCGGAATCGCCTTTAAAACTTCGGCGCTCATTTCTGGTGCTAGTCCCTTATCAAAAGAGACTTGAACGTGGCCGCTTATATCTCGCAAAATAACGAAAACCATGTAACGCGTGTCCCGAAGTTTATCAACAAAACCCGATATTTTGCATGGCTCATTAAATTTCATCTCATCCAATCTAATTCTTTCCATAGTTCCTCCTTAAATAAAAAAACCTTGTGAAAAATCACAAGGGACGATTTCATCGTGGTGCCACCCTATTTTAGAATATAGATATCCATATTCCCTTATAACTTTTGGCGAAGTTTGCTCGCTGAATTTGCTCCGATTTGTGTCACGCTGATCCCTCAGCAAATCTTCATTGCATTTTCAGTGATATTATCATCTAAAAAAACTATTTTGTAAACCGATTACTCAATTGTTTCCCCCTTTTCATCCATGAAATGAAAGATTCCCTTTTGCCTACTTTTATTTAACAATGCCTTATGTGCTTTGAACTTATCAAAGAGAACCTCTTTAATGCGTTTAATGTGCGTAATACCCCGCCAATAGACAACATATATTTTGCTTTTGGCAACCAGTGATATGTCCTGAATAGCACTTTCGGCATCGTTTACGCGCCAATGTCCAGCGTAATGATTCTTATAATATACATCAATAAGAAATTCCCATGAATCACGGTGCTGCATTATGTTAACAATAACATCTCCTTTTTGCCATGAGATCACTTCACTTCGATTGCCAATCTTTTCCAAATGAGGTGAACATACTAAAAAAAGTCCTTTATACTGTTTTACCATTTCGTATACATATTCTAAATCTGCAATTTGATGCCCAATAACACGCGCATGTTTAATATTTTCTAGAACGCGCCAAAAATAATGAATGCACCCAAAACTTCTTTTGAACTGTAAAAATCAAATGGTTTTTACATTTACTTCATAAACCACTATTGTTATAGTATGGACTTAATAGCAAGTTTATCTGATCTAATTAATCGTGCTCATCATATTGTCTTTTTTGGTGGCGCAGGAGTTTCGACCGAAAGTGGAATTCCCGACTTTCGAAGTCAAAACGGGCTCTACAATTTGAAAAGCAAATATGGAGTTCCCTACGAAGTTATGCTGTCGCATAGCTATTTTGAGAGTAATCCGGCAACGTTTTTTGCGTTTTATCGGGATTTAATGATAAATGATAATGCTATTCCTAATTCTGCGCATTTATTCCTCGCCCACTTAGCGGAAAAGAAAGATGTTACGATTATTACGCAAAACATAGACGGTCTTCACCAAATAGCCGGTAGTCGTAAGGTAATTGAACTTCACGGTTCTATTCATCGAAATCACTGCGTTAAATGTGGTAAAAGTTTTCCTCTATCAACCATTGTCGCGAGCCAGGGCATTCCTTTTTGTAATCAATGCGGAGGGGTTATTAAGCCGGATGTTGTCCTATATGAAGAACCCTTAAGTGATGTAATAATTACCCGAGCTTTAATTGCTCTTCAGTCCGCTGACCTTTTAATTATTGCGGGAACTAGTCTTAATGTCTATCCCGCATCAAGCCTTATAAACTACTTTTTTGGTGACAATATTGTTGTTATAAATAAAGATGATATTTTTATTAATAGGCCTATTAAACTAAAAATAAAAGGGAAAATTGGCGATGTTTTTTCCCGGGTTGAAAGTTTAATAAAGCCATAGACTATGAGACCTTGTCTTTTTATTATAAGTAATTTTTGCTAATATAAATTTATAGGTGTTACATATGAGTCATCAATTATCGAAAATAAAAAAGCTTTCACTGGTGCTAGTTATTCTAATTGGTGTATTTTGCTTGCTCTTTTCAATGGCCATTTTGTTCAATAAGATAAAATTGTCTTTTCTTCCCTTATATCAATATGAAAATATGATTCTTATATCGCTTATGTCAATTATCGCTTTGCTTGTATCTGCTTTATATGTGATTAATGCCGCTAAAATTGATTCAATAATTGTTTTCTTTTTATTAAGTTTCTTATCAGCAATGCCACTTTTTTATTATGGAACAAATGGATCATGGATGATTATATTTTTTATCATCACCATTTCAATCGCGGGATTTCCACTAAAAAAACTATATAAGTTTGCCTGGATACTACTGGCTACTGTTGTCTTATTACTTTTAATTCTTCGGTTTCAAACTTATAAACGCCCTGTTGTTTTTTGGATAACACTATTGGGACTGGTTATTTCCTTAATATACGTTCTTTTTCCCCACAAAATAGTTAAAATAACCGCCTCATTTTTGTCGCTCGCTTTTCCCTATTATGCGCTTTCCGTCATGATTATATTAAGCAGCAGCTTCTCTAATTTATATATTGAAGACAATAATCATCTTGAAATTAATATTCAGACCCCTGCTCAGCAAAATTTAAAAGTTATTATGGACATTAAAAACGATTTATTTGATCAAATTCTTGATGTCGGTATATATAAACCCCTAGGAATTGGCTTTTATCAGCGAGTATCAAGTTATTACTTCGTCGAATATTATCAAGATTTAAATTTTACTTTTGAAGATTTTCAGTGGCTGGATTCTGAAGCGGCTGATTATTTATTAGTTATAGAAAAGATTGATGCGGAAATATTGATTACGCTTTAGCCCCATTATCCATTTTATATTAATCATAATAAATATTTTGATAAACGCCCTCCTTCACTCTCACGCTAAACATCTCTCTACTTAAAAGGCCGGAAAAAGACCAAAAGTTACCGTTGGAAATCCAAAAAATTAAAATCCAAATAGAAACGCTCACACACCCCTCACTATAAATAGAACCATTATCCTTGAATTCGTACCCTTAAAAGCAAAAGATTCCTCACTACTAATGGAAACTTTTTTGATTTGTGGCCCTGTTTTATGTGTTCGGTGACAACAAATTTTAGAGAAAGAAGAAGCCACCGACGATGGTGGCGGGTTGAGTGGAGATTTCCGCTCACGAAAAAAGAGAGCCTGGGAGACTCTCTTTCTATAATGGCTTACTTGATGCTAGGCTTCATCGGCTTAGTAATAGCAAACATTAACGCAAATCGCCCTTTCGATACGAGTATCAAACGAGTGTACGTCTGGCGAACATTTGGTGGAGCTGACGGGGATCGAACCCGCTACCTCATCGTTGCGAACGATGCGCTCTCCCAGATGAGCTACAGCCCCAAAACGGCTTTTATATAATATTATTTTTGTTGGCTTTTTGCAACAGATACCTCACTACTTTTGCAGTTTGTTTTCCCTTACCTCCAAGACTTTTTCTAGCATATTAGCGAACATAATAATAATTCCCATTGCAATTAACAAATCAATACCAACAACGATCAAACCGCGCAGTCCTAAAGAATGCCAAGGAATAATATTACCAATAAAAATAGTGGTGGCTATTCCCACCGAGCGAGTAAGAAGTGTCGTTAATGAGAAATAGGAAAAGGGCATTTTGGATAAGCCAGCGATTAAAACAATCTCGTCATCGGGCATCGCTGGCATTAACATAAATATCGGATAGTATATTTTGGCTTTCCGCACCAGTAATGGTTGATACTTGTCTACCACTTCATCACCGGCAATTTTGCGGACAATCCGCTCCCCAAGCGTATAGCCAATAAAGTAATTTATAATACTTGAAATCATCATTCCTAAAGTGACCAATATAAACGATTCTATCGGCGGAAATAGAACAATTGAAATGGCAATGAAGGTCATTGTTTGCCCGGGAATAATAAATAACAACACGTTATAAAGTACCTGAAGAAGAATAAAAACCCCCCAGCTCCAAGCGCCGGCCGATTGAATTGTATCCCTAATTTTATCGATGCTAGTCCAACCGAAATGACGAGCAAGAAGTATTACTAGAAGCATGGCAAAAGCCATTGCCGAAAGAATGACAATTCCTTTTTTTACCATTGATTTTGTTTTGGGATTTAGTTTTTTCATAGTGATAATTCTATCATATAGGAAAGTAATAATTTAGTAGATTTGACCGATATTTTATTCATTTTTCATAAATGCAAAAGATTTTCCAACAATTCTTAAAAAAGTAAATAATTTTATTTAATAATTCTATTTACAACTTCTATAAACAAGCCTAATATATTCACGTTGGGCAATTTGAACCCAACCGGATTTTGATGAAATAGGGCATCCCCCCACAAGCCCTTTTCATAAAAGGTGCCTGCTTTTTTTAAAAGTACGGCACCCCTTTTTTATTCTTCAATCGTCTCGCTTTGGCCACTTGTTTCCAAGGCAGAGTCTTCGCTAATTCCAGCGTTAATTTTGTTAAATTTATGAGATATTTTCGTCACTGTTTTATCGAGTTCTTCCTGCGACTTACTGACCGTCTTAATACTTTGGGTAAGTTTATCCCATCTTAACGTAAACCGCGAGAATTCTTGTCCTAAAGAAACTAAGGCTCGATTTAATTCTTCTAATTTTTCCGCTCGCCGATACTCGATGATTAGTCCGTGAATGGAAGCCAGCATCGGCTGCAAAGTCGAGGGCGAAGTCAAAACAACATTTTGCCTTTGTGCTTCATCAACTAAATCCGGGAAGTTAACATTTATGTAGGCATATATTCCATCGCTGGGTATAAACATCAACGCTTCGCGCGAAGTATATCCCAAGACGATATATTTGCTGGCAACATCCCGAATCTGATTTTTTACATCGCGTTTAAAACTGGCAATCTCCTCTTTGCTTCCACTTCCGTCGTAGACTTTTTCATATTGAGAAAAAGGGAATTTGGAATCGATACAAACTAATTTATTCGGTTCAGGTAAAAAAATCACTGCATCCGGGCGAACGGTTTCGCGTGAAGGAATCTTTAACTCATATTGGGTTTTATAAAGATCGCGGGTTTCACCGAAGACATTTTCCAAAATTCGATTAAGGGTAAATTCTCCAAATTGCCCCCGTTTTTGATTGTTGCTTAAAATGCTTGATAGAGTTACTACCTGCGTTGATAATTCTTCAACTTTTTTGCGCGCCTCTTCAATCTTTGTGAGGCTTTCAACCATCTTACTAACATTGTCTGTCGTACTTTTAAATCCGGCATCCAATCGCTCATCAACCCGTTTATTGATATCCTTGAGAGCTAAATCCACCCGCTCCGTAAGCAGGCCCATTTTTTTATCTAGCGACTCGGTAATGTTTTGCTGGAAACGCTCGAGTTTAGCATTTCCTTCTTCGCTGTTTTTTATATTTTGCTGAAGAACTTTAATCATTTCTTCATTAAGCGCATCATGAATATCCTTTGTCGTTTTTCCTTTTAAATCAGCGATATTTTGTCTGATTTCGCCAAACTTCCCCATCATTTCCCCCCGCAGAGTCGAATCGTCATAGCCTTTTGCTATCTCTTCCTTATGGCTACGGGTAACTAAAACCACAAGCAATATCAGTGATATCACCACTAAAGTCAATGAGATAATCGACAGGATAAGAACAGTAGTGTCCATATTTTTTACTCCAAACAAGAAAATAAACATCCCCATTATATTTTTTCTTTGATTTTATTATAGCATTTTTTACCGACTTAAAATCACAATCTAAAGTGCGAAAAGTCAATAGAAAACTCAAGACTAAAATTTTGTTTTTTTATCCCTATAATAGATATTAGAGGAGGGTACTTCCATGGGCAATTACTACGCGGCTATTGATCTTAAAAGCTTTTATGCCGCTGTTGAATGCAACGACCGTCACCTTAATATGTTCATGACCCCGCTTGTTGTCTGCGACACACGCCGGGGGGAAGGCACGATTATTCTTGCCACCTCACCCTATCTTCGCCGTATGGGTGTCCCTTCCCGTCTTCGAAGAAAAGACCTTCCTAAGGATATTCCGATTATTTATGCCCGGCCGCGTATGGCCCGTTATCTGGAGGTAAGTGCCGAATTCAATCGTTTGCTTCTTGAATATGTCGGAGAAGATGATTTGCATATTTATTCTGTTGACGAGTGTTTTATCAATGTTGGGCCTTACTTAAAACTATACCGCCTTTCGGCCAAAGAACTAATTAAAAAAATTTTACATGAAATCGAAGACCGCCTCGGTCTAATTGCTACCGCGGGACTTGGACCAAATATGTTTTTAGCCAAAGTGAGCATGGATATCGAGGCTAAACATAACCCGGATAATATTGCCCAGTGGGATCAAAAAGATATTGAAGCCAAACTTTGGCCTTTGACCCCGCTAAGCAAAGTTTGGGGCATATCCAGAGGATATGAAAAGAAGCTTAATAATCTCGGCCTTTTAACAATGGGCGATATTGCCCATTATCCCAAAACAACATTAAAGTTTTATCTCGGAGTTGTCGGTGAAACTTTTTGGGAACGGGCTAATGGAATTGATGACACCGACATCCGAGAAAAATACTCCCCCCTTTCCACCTCTATCAGTGTTGGTCAGACCCTAGAAAAAGATTATTCCCTCCATGATGCCAGGCGCCTTTTAATGGAAATGAATGATGATTTAGCGCGAAGATTGAGACGGCGGGGTGATTTGGCGCAAGCAGTAAGCATAAGCCTAACTTACTCTTTAGCCGAGGGAAACTATCAAAACGGAACGCGACTATTGCTCCCAACCGATATTACCTATGAATTGGATGCTATCGTGCAGAATCTTACTTTAGGATTTGATAAGAAAAAGAAAATTCGCGGACTTTCAATTGCCTACTTTAACTTGGTCAGTAATGCCTGTTGCCAATTAGGGCTTTTTGATGATGAAAAAAAAGAGGATGAACGCATATTTGATCGGGCTTTAGATCAAATTAAAGCTCGCTTTGGAAGTAATGCCATCCTGCGTTCATCATCACTTTTAAAAAATTCAACTGCGCGGCGGCGCAATGAGGAAATTGGAGGCCATGCCCGATGAATCGAGGAATGAAACAGTACATGCCGTTTGCTTCATTAAATGAACAGGTAAGTTTTGTTAAGCATATGCTATATGAACGTTCTAAAATAGAGAAAAAAAGTCTCGGCGATGATGAACAAGAATCGATCAATCGCGCTTTGATTGGCCTCAAACCGAAACAAAAAGTGGTCATCACTTTTTATAGGGATGGCCACTATTATACTGAAGAGATGATTGTTAAACGGATTGACTTTGCCTATAAAAAAATTCTTTTTGATAAGTCCTTCGTTATCGCAATCGATGATATCACCGCTATTGAATTAATTTAAGATAAACTTCATATAAACCGGATTATGATCGCTATAAACAAATCCCAAGCCATAACGGGGATCAGTAGGCTCTAAGTCTTCTACTTGTGAGCCGTTAGGACCGCTGCCGATTGTTTTAACCTCATTAACGCTGATATTGTCGCTAACTAGAAAGCCGTCGATACTAATAAGAAAATTATCGACCATTCCATTATCATTTTCATCCTGTAAAGGAAGCGCCGCATCCCGGCAGGTAGGTAGATTAGTTCCCGTATAAACATTGAGATGATCTTCCGTTCCAAAATCAAGTTGATAGGGCTCTTCTTGGCCACTGTGGACATTGATTACATCGGTTCCAACCTTGCTCTCATCTAGATGAAAATAATTGTACCAACTAGCCTTCGTGCCATCAATTTCATAATTGTCCCACCAGTTAATGTTGGCCAAAGGTGTATAACGCGGATTATCCACAACCAAATCATGGTTGAAGTCCCCACCGACTATCACGTAATTATGTTCGCCATCATAATCCATTCGTAAAGCAATCTCCTCTTTGAGTTGAGCCAGTTGTGCAGCACGAATAAGCCCACTTGCGTCATAGGCTGACATATGAACATTGAAGATGTATAGTTTCTTTGTTGAACCTGAGATAGCTATTTCACTGACCGAAAAGCACCGATCAAGATCAAATACTTTACTAAAGCCTTTAGCAACCGTAAACTCTTTTCGCTCGGCCTTATCAATATTGTAATTGGAAAAAGTTACGATTGAAGATGTAGATTTGCCGATTGGCTCATTAAAAGGATAGGCAAGGTAGGCTGAGTGATAGTTGACCGCATAAGTCATATCGTATTCACTATGGACCTCACGTCCCATTTCTACCTGGTTAATATGATAGGAACGGTCTGAATCCAAATCAACCTCTTGATACAAGGAAAAATCTGTTTTGAGAGTTGTCCCTAAATTATCTTGGAGGTCAGCAATGGTTGCAAAGGCCCCCGTGGTGTTAGCTAAGGCATCATCCTTACTCAAAGCCTGGGAATGGGTACCAACCACATGAGTCGAGTTATGCTCACTTTGGTATTCATCCTTATAGTATCCTTCGTCCATAAAAAAGGAGTAAGGTCGATTATAAGCTCCAAATCCGATATTGTATGAGGAAATAACAAATTCTTTGCTGCCAACGTCGGATTGGCTGATTGTCTGGCTAGTTCCGTTGTCCACTTCCAGTTCAATGTCACCTAACCGCGAATAATCGATAAAGACGTAAGCAACATAACCGCCGATAACTAAAATAAAGACTCCTAAGATAATTCCTAATATCTTCAGTATTCTTTTGAGTGGTTTCATATTTATTCACCTTTTGCTTTATTATAGCAAAAAAAGGCGGAAAGACTATAAGCCGGTTAAAATTCGCGCTCCGAGTAAGACGAGAACAAGGCCACCAATCAAAGGAGCATAGCGCTTCATAAAAACTCCCATTTTAAGTCCGGCAAAGGATCCGATGAGGCTCATGATAAAGGTTACCAACGCAATAACGGACGCGGCGATAAAAATGTTGGTATCTTGACTAATTCCATCAAAATTAGCCACGCAGATGGATAATCCAACCGCGAGAGCGTCAATACTCGTAGCCACAGCCTGAATCCAAATTTTTTTATAGGATAAATTAGTTAAAGAAACTGGACAATCTAATATTTCCTTTTCCTTGATTGCTTTGATACCATCGATAATCATTTTTAATCCGAGAAGTGACAATAGAATAAAGGCAACATAGGTTCCAGTGGAAGCCACCCATGTGGCCTCTTCCTGAAGAAAATAATATATCCAGTACCCAATTAATGGCATTGCTCCCTGAAAAACTCCAAATAAAACTGAAGAGAAAAAAAGCCGTTTTTTCTCTACCCCAACATGGCACATTCCATTTGTAATGGATACAGTAGTTGCGTCGATGGAAAGAATTACGGCATAAAGCAATAGGGTAATAATATTCATAACAAGGTTTAATATACACTATTTATAGCACCAATAAAACACTGAATAGTTCCTTGTCTAACTATTTAGATTTTAATAATCAGTTTGGCTTTTATTTTCAAGAAAAAACTGGGTTTATTTTAAAACCCAGCCTATTCCTTTTAAGTTTTAATGCTAGTTAAAAAGCCCAATTTCCATCCTTAAATATCTGAATTCGTTTGCCATTATGATCAATTCCAACAATTGACAAGTCCTTTGTGCCGATCATAAAGTCGACGTGTATCATTGAATCATTCACGATTTTTTTCAAATCCGCTTTACTCATTCTTTCATAGCCCTCAATACAATTTTCAAATCCGTGTCCAAGCGCTAAATGACAAGCGGCATTTTCATCATATAAAGTCGACCAAAAAGTAATACCCGAATTGCGAATCGGTGAATCATAAGGGACAAGAGCAACTTCGCCAAGCATCGAGGCCCCTTCATCCATTTTCACCATTTGTTTCAAAAGCGCTTCATTCTTTTTGGCACCGACTTCCACCACTTTTCCTTTAACAAATTTCACAAAGAAGTCTTCAATGACTTCTCCCCGATAGGATAACGGACGAGAAGAATACACAATGCCCTCCACATCCCCTTTGCGGGGTGTAGTAAAGCATTCCTCGGTTGGAATGTTGGGATTGAAGAAAACCCCTTCCAGTGTCTTTTCCCCACCGGCGATAAATTTGGCATTAGGTAAAAGACCCACTTTAAAATCCGTTCCGTTTCCAGCTTTATATTCCAGAAAAGCCAGGTGAAGATTATTTAGGTAAGTAGATCGTGCCGACAAATTCCGATTATGCTCATCCCATGCTTTTAAAGGATCACCTGTAGCCCGGGAAACATAGAGTATTGACTCCCAAAGTTTCTCTTCCGCCTGAACTCGAGGTAAATCCGGAAAAACCTTCTTTGCCCATTTTTCACTTGGAACACCGGCGATAACCCATTGATAATGGTTATCCATCTGCTCGCGATAACCTTTAATAATCGGAAAATAGAGTTGTGTAGCCTTAGCCATTTTTACTTGGTTAATGCCCTTTGAACCATCCGGATCATCACTTTCCAAATAAATGCGCACGGGATTGGTTTTAACATAATGCTCAAAGCGCGCCTTCTCCCAATCGGTTACTTCGCCAAGGGTACGGATAGTTTGATATTTAACATTAACTTTCTCAAGGGAGTGATAAGACCAGCGGACTTCGACATGCCGGGCTCCAGCTTTATAAGCCTCGATAACAACCATCTTTACAAATTCCGGTTGATCAAGACGAGCTTGAATAATAACATCTTGTCCGCGTTGGACATTTGCGCCTTTGCGAACAATGAGTTTGGCATAATTCTTTAATTGAGCTATTTTCATATTTTTCCTCTTTTCGCTTATATGAAAAAACATTTCTAGTCAAAAAACAAGGAAAAACGGCGTTTTTCAAAATGTAAACGCTTTTAGTAAAAAGCTATCCCTTTATAAAATTAGGCGCTTTTATTCTTTTTAATACCGATGATTTCCTTTTTTGAGGCGGTAAAATCACTAATTTCAATATACTTTACCATATCGTTTAATGTCGCATCCAATGGACGAACTGCCAGTTTTAACTCCTTAACCGCCAACTGGTTATCAAATTGGGCATTAGCTAAAAGTGTATCCATTGAGTAAGCAGTAAATAATGGTGTCTGCTTCCGCCGACGATAATGCGCTTCAATAATCCAAGCGAAAAGTTTTATAAAGCGGGGGGATAGAAATATTCTTACCCGTTTTTTCTTCGTAATAACACTTAGAGTATCGAGAATTGTTTTAACCGAATAATAATTGCCACTCGCCAAGTAAAAATGGCGCGAAGGATGCGAAAGTAAGGCCAGATTAATTGTCGCCTGGGCCACGTCACGCACATCGACAAAGTCATATCCGCCTTTTACCGCTACCTTAAATTTTCCCCGAACAAACATAGTGACTAAGTTACCTAAGAAATCTGCACTATAGGAGTTTCCCGGTCCAAGAATTCCCGATGGAGCAATAACATAGGTGGCGAAAACATCGTCGTTGGCCGCCAAAACAAGTTTTGTCGCTTCGGCTTTAGTCTTAGCATAGCCTCCACGCACAGCGCTCACAGTAAATTCTTTGGCATCAAGTTCGCTAACAACTTCGTTATGTTTTTTCTCTTTGATCGCGTGGACACTGCTGATATATACAAAACGTTTTGCTCCCGCTTCCTTAGCCGCGGAAAGCATATTTTTCGTTCCTTTGACATTGACCTCATAAAGCCGTTTATCAACCCGGGCATTAATCGAAACGATGCCAGCGGCATGAATAACGATAAGTTCCTCATCCGGGTTAATTTTCAAAAACGAACGCAACGTTGAGATATCGGTAATATCCCCATAGAATACATTCGCGCCGGAAAAAGTCGGTTCTTCATTATTAAAAAGTAAGGCGCGAACAGTTTGATTTTGATCTAATAAGTATTGGACGAGATAATGGCCTAAGTGACCTCCTGCGCCAGTAATCGCAAAAATTCTTTTCATAAAAAGTTCCTCCTTCACTTTTATCCTAGCAAAGAATTCTTTTTTAATAATCAAAAAAACCGCAAAGTAAACTAGAGGTTAAAAAAAGCGAACTAAGTGTTCGCTTTTTGCGTAAAATCGATGAAATGCGGTAAACTATCACACCAATCACAAAAATCGTGCCATTCGCTCAGTTTGTGATTTTTCCGTTGGCGATACATCGTTTTTAGTTGCTGATAATTAGTCGTCATCGTCGCCGTAAGACAAAATCCGGAAGGAAGACTGGCAACAATTTTTCTCCATGCCTTCTTCCGCGAGTCGCTATCATCTTCTGGAATAGCTTGGTAGGCAGTAAGCAAATCGCGAATCACTTCCAAAATACGGGCATCAGTATCATCTACCACGCGCGTGGCAATATCAAACTTCAATAAGCAATGCATCGTCGACTGGCTGGAAATAAAATCAAACCAATGGTAGCGTTGCGCTTCTTTCCACCAGAATAGAGGGGCGGTAACATCCATTTGAACCAATATTCCCTTAAGAAAATTATCGTGGCCTTCCCCGCCTTGTGTTCGTCCTAAACGCTCCGCTCGCAAAAAATCTTTTTCTTCGCAATCCCCGGTTTCAATGACGGTTCGCATCGGATTTCCGCTTGCTTTGACTGCTCTTTCAAGCCCGTAAACACTTGTATTAGTGATGGAAAAATGCATTTTTATAAGCCTCCGTAAGATTGCATAATAAGGTAAGACGAGTCAAAAGTCCAACTCCTCCTGGAACAGGAGTCTGAAGACGAACATTTTGCTCGGGTTCAATATCACCATAAGTAACGCCATCAAGGCGGTTAATTCCAACATCAACCAAAACCGCATCCGGTTTATATGAAAAACTGTGGTTAAGAAAGTACTTATGACCGATGGCAATGACGATTAAATCGGCATGTTTAACATAAAACCGAAGATCATCTTTCTGCGTGTGAGAGTGAAGAACCGTAACATTCATATTCTCTTTCATCAACAAGCGCGCCATCGGCTTGCCAACAATATTGGAGCGACCGATAACTACGGCATTGCGGCCATCTAAAACAATGTTTTCTTCCTTTAAGTAATTAATTATCCCCAAAGGAGTGCAGGGAGAAAATTTACTTAATGGATGAAATCCATCGATATCCTTGGCGGGATCAACGAGAGTTTTAATGTACTCTTCATCAATACCCTTTGGTAATGGCATCTGAATAATAAATCCGTGAACCGACGAGTCTTGATTAAGTCGTTGAATAAGTGCACTTAATTCCGTTTGGGTCGTGGTAACCGGAAGTTTAATCAGTTCCGCTTGAATTCCCACTTCTTGGCTATCGCGCATTTTACCGCGAATATACGTATCGGAGGCCGGATCGTCATTAACCTGTACAATCACCATTTTTATCGGTGTCGAAAAATGGCTAATCTCTGCTTTTAATTCACTTTTGCGTTTAAGAACATACTCTTTAATTGTCATAATTAACCTCGACTTTTTTTATTATATCAAAATGCCAATTGGTTGCTAGCGTCTAAATTATCAGTGTCTTCTCTTCGGATGATGCTGATGTTGCCGGCCATTGTACTTTTTATCTTTTTTATCGACTTTTTTGGCGTTTATGTCCTTGCGCGAGGAAACGTTTCCCCGTCGAGAAATTTTTTTATCATCAATCAATAAATCCACGTTTCCATTTTCCTTGTTAGCCGCGGCGACCACCACTTCCACATGATCACCGAGCATAAAGCGTTGGTGATGACGTTTTCCTATAGCCATAATTCTCGCTTCATCAACCGCATAAAAATCACTGAGTGAATCAAAGCGTATGAGGCCATTAATACCATTTTCTAATGTGACAAAGAGACCGACATTAGTGATGCCATCAATGTACCCTTTATAATGATTACCGAGATTTCCGCTCATATATTCAGCAGCTTTCATGGCTTCCACTCGCCGTTCGATTGTCACTGCTCGCCGCTCTTTTTGCGAAAGATCAAATCCCGCTTCATGCAGGTAATCTTGGTCGTCTTTATTAATCGAACGATTATTTAAAAAGAAGTATTTACGAATCAACCGGTGAACGATCAAATCCGGATACCGTCTAATTGGCGAAGTAAAATGGGTATAGCAACTGGATGCCAGCCCAAAGTGACCTTTATTTTCATCCGCATAGCGGGCCTTGGCTAAAGAACGGAGCGTGGCTTCACTAATAACCGGTGCATCGGCATCGTCTTTATATCTGTTTAACAAGTGCTGTATGTCTAAAGAAGTAACTTTGCGCGGATTTAATTCCGGTTGATGGCCCAATCTTTTTAAAAGATAATTTAAATTATCAATCCGCTTGCTATCCGGCAGTTCATGAATTCGATATAGCATTGGCAATTTGCGCTCGGTAACAGCGGTTGCCACCTCTTCATTGGCTAAAATCATCAAATCCTCAATCATCGCCTCGGCTTCGTTGCCGATTTTCTTATGAATACCTATGGCCTTGCCCGAACTATCAACCTCAATTTCCATCTCATCGGTATCTAAATCGAGCGAGCCTCTGCGAGTTCGCACTCGACGAATTTTCTTAGCAACCTCATCCAAAAGTAAGAGCATTTCTTCGCGCTCATCTTTAGCCTTCCCTTGATCAAAAACCGATTGAACATAAGTGTACGTCAAGCGTCCATGCGAGCTGATGATGCCCGGATAAATCTCCCGGCGAAAACATTGGCCCCGATCATCGATATCCATAATAACGCTCAGAACTAAGCGATCCACGCCCTCATTAAGCGAGCAAATACCATTGCTCAAAGGAAAGGGTAACATTGGAATTACCCGGTCGGTTAAATAGATAGATGTTCCCCGACTGTAGGCTTCATTATTAATAGCCATCTTCGGTTTAACATAATAAGAGACATCGGCTATATGCACTCCCAAGCGATAGCCAAAAGGCATCTTGGTTACACTGACAGCATCATCAAAATCACGGGCGGTTTCCCCATCGATCGTGACTATCATTTCCTGCCGAAAATCATGCCGGTTTTTAATCTCCTCGGCACTTACTTCATAGGGAATATCCTGAAGTTCAACGTCCACTTCCGATGGAAATTCATAAGGGGCATTTTCTTCAATAACAATCCGTGTAATATCATTTCCCGGAGCATTTTTATCTCCTAAAGAACGGACAAAACTAACTGTGTTTTCCTTCTCACCATAAGTGATAATTTTTGCCACTGCCAATTCGCCAACACGGAGATTTGTGTCTTTAAAAACAAATTTGACGGTCGCCGGAGCTATACTTTTAACCTCTAAAAGCTGGCGCTTGCCATCACTTATAATTTCGCCCACCACTGTTTGATGTTTATGAAAAAAAATACTATAAACAGAAAATTCCCCGCGCTCGGTAGTAATTAAGACGCGGTCGCCGAGCATTGCCCCTCCTGCATTTCGCGCCTCAATTCGTAAGTCATCCTCTTGATCACTGAGGCTGACGAAAAGAAAATTACTTTTGACAGAAACAATCTCGCCCTTTTGCAAGTGAAGGCGTTTTAAAGAATGGAATTGTCCATTCCACTCTACAACGTCACCCGAGGTAATTAATTCTTCCAAATCTTCATTCAAGAATTCGTCATCTTCAAAGTTGTCTTGCAAGTCCTTAAAACTGACCGGACTATTATCATCAATAAAAACTCTTATTTTTTCCATCATATGATTAAATCACCTCGCGTAATAAAAATGGGCTGCCAGGCAGCCCATGTTTGTTTTAGTTTAGCACATTTACGAGAATGGCAACGAGGAAGAAAACCATCGCACAGATGAAGGTAATAATTGTAATCACCTTATCGATGCCTCTTTCCTTCGTATTCGTCGCGAAGATATTCATGCCTCCGCCGGTAATGGCTCCCGAAGCACCTTCACTTTTTCCACCCTGTAAAAGAGTCACAATAATTATTATCACCGATATGATAATAAAGATAATATCTAAAGCATTCATAGTCACGAGCTCCTAACGCTTATTTGCTTATTTATAATACTATATTTTGATTATTTAATAAACAATTAATTTGCGTTATCTCTTATATTGATTGTTCTTTATTATGACCGGCTGTTTTTTGTCCGCTTTTGTTAATTGCCAATGCGTATTTTCAAAAGATTTTAGCACTCTCGTATTGACAGTGCTAAAAAGCGTGCTAAAATTATAATTGCCCGATGAGGGAACAAATAAAAACGGAGGTGAGTTATATGTCGAGAAATGAAAAAAACTTTTTAAGTACCGTCTTACAACCGTGGAATCTTTGGCCCTTTAAAGATGATTGGTCGAAGGAGTTGACCAATCAATCATCGCTATTAGCCACAGACATTGAAGAAAAGGATAATCTTTACCAAATGACTGTTGATGTTCCGGGAATCAAAAAAGACAATATCAGCGTTCACTTGGATAACGGCTATCTTACTATTCAGGTCAAAGCTCAAGAAGAAGAAAAGGATCATAAAGGTTTCTATCATCGTGAACGGTATGAAGAAGCGTCACGGACCTATTTTGTCGGTGACGGACTGAAAGAAGCTGATTTTAAGGCCAAGCTGGAAAACGGCACCTTAATCTTAACTTTCCCGAAAAAAGAGAAAGCGTCCAATGAAAGTGGTCGCATCTTGATTGAGTAAGGGGAAAAGAGCCCTAAGCAAACATTGCTTAGGGCTCTTTTTTATAACGAAGCGTCTTTAAATAATTTTTTCGTTCCGGCGATACCCGGAAACTATCAATTGCTTTTTGAATGCTCTTTTGATGGATTGAATGACTTAAGATTCGCTCTTCAAAGTAGCCGACTGTTGATTCATACTGCTTGATTAAACCATATGAAAAATACCAAGCAATCGCCATATCCAAGTAATAATCATCACTGACAATGGAACTAACTATTTCCATTTGCTCAGTTTGAAAATTTTCGTCCATATAATAAGACAAAAGAAGAACAATCCCCAAGCGTTTCACATATATTCTTCCATCGGCAAGATACCTTTTGATTGCTTCATAACCGACTTGTGGCTGCCTGCGAAAAATTTTTGCTTCCGAAGCCAGTTTATCGGTTTCACCCCAGCAGCAAAGAAAAGGTAATAACTTATCGATCTCTTGCAGCAATAAAGAAATATCTTTCGTCTTGGTTATCAATAAAATATGAATTATCATCTCCTCATAATAGGCATGAGGAAGATCCTGCAAGAAAGGAAGAATGTCCTCTTTTGGTATTTTCCGCTTTATTTCCGCTATTTCGGGATTGGATAAGCCTAAAAAGTAATCCGACGAGAGTGAAGGAAAATAATAAGCCACTTTCTTCGTATCTCGATTTTTAGCAAGTGATAAGAGATGTCGGGAAACGCTGTTGCTCATAATTTAAGTCCATAAGGTGCATTGATAGTTAGTTTGGGTTCCACATCTTTGAGTTTAAGCAACTGTTCGGTAGCGAGAATTTCTGCCAAGGTGCTCGTTCCACCTTGCCCGTCTATAATGGTCAGTTTTCCATAAAAGTAATCGCTAAAATAACGAATATCAAACACCACTGAACTAACATCCGAAAATTTAATTAATTGACCGATAGTTTCATCATAATGGCCATCACTTTGACGGCTAAAAAGGAAAAAACCGTTTAAAGAAAATTCGCCAATTTTCTCTCTTTTTATCATCTTGCGTGAGGCATTATTCAGAAAATATCCTCCCGATCCACATATGATCAAGGCAACGGCAGCGATAATCATTACCGTCGTGTTGCGAGTTGCTAGCAGGGTGACTAAGGAAGCCACCGCTAGCAAAATAAGTACAAACGAGGTAATACGAATGGTTTTGAATGCCGGGTGTGTGCGGATGATAAACAAATCTCCACTATAGGTATTCTCCGGACTTACTACTTCTGGCTCCATATTATTCCTCCGCCTTTAATTCAAAAATAATATCCCGAAGCTCCGCCGCCCGTTCAAAATCAAATGTTCGAGCCGCTTCGCGCATATCCTTTTCTAGTTGCTTAACATATCTTATTTTTTCTGACTTGCTCATCTTTGCCGATTTCTTGTCTGCGACCATACTCTCCTGTTCAAAGTTATGAATTGGCGGACGAATTTCTTTAATAATCGTCATCGGAACAATACCATTTTCTTCATTATACTGACTTTGTATCGCCCGCCGCCGATTGGTTTCTTGAATCGCTTCTTTCATACTATCGGTCATTTTGTCGGCATACATAATTACTCGGCCGTGTTCATTACGTGCGGCCCGACCGATAATCTGAATCAGCGAACGAGTCGAGCGCAGAAATCCTTCTTTGTCGGCGTCAAGTATGGCAATTAAACTAACCTCCGGAATATCTAATCCCTCCCGCAAAAGATTGATGCCGACAAGAACATCATATTTTCCTTTTCGTAACTGATAGATAATTTCCGTCCGCTCCAACGTTTTAGTTTCATTATGAAGATAGGCAACCTTAATTCCTCTCCCCTTCAAATAGTCGGTAAGGTCTTCTGCCATTCGAATCGTTAAAGTTACAATCATCGTCCGCTCATGAAGCGCGATACGCTTATTGATCTCATCGACCAAATCGTCGATTTGTCCCAGTGTCTTTCGCACATCAATAATCGGATCCAAAAGCCCGGTCGGACGAATGATTTGTTCAACAAATTGTCCTCCCGTTTTTCCCAACTCATAATCCCCCGGAGTTGCTGAGGTGCAGATCACCTGATTGATTGCTTGTTCAAATTCTTCAAAACGCAAAGGCCGGTTGTCCAACGCACTCGGCAAACGAAAACCATAATCAACAAGATTCATTTTTCGAGCGCGATCCCCATTATACATTCCTCGTACCTGCGGCAGTGAAACATGACTTTCATCGACAAAAAGCAGGAAATCCTTCGGAAAATAGTCAATTAGACAAAAAGGGCGACTTCCCGGGGCGCGACCATCAATATGGCGAGAATAATTTTCAATGCCCGGACACATTCCAAACTCCTGGAGACTCTCAACATCTTGCCGCGTACGCATATCAATTCTCTGCTCTTCAAGCAATTGATTATTGTTATGAAAAAAGGCCAATCTTTCCGCCAGTTCATCAAGAATACCTTTGCAAGCTTTCTTTATTCTTTCATGCGTGGAGGCATGATCATAGGCCGGGAAAATCGGATATGTGGAAAAGTTCTTTTTTATCTCCCCCGTGAGAATATCGACCATTTGGATATCTTCGATTTCATCGCCAAAAGTGTCGATACGAATAGCATATTCATTCGTCGATGCCGGGACAAACTCGATGATATCTCCGTTGACACGGAATGAACCCGGAGCAAGATCGATGTTGTTACGTTTATATTGAGCATCCACCAAGCGCTTAAAAAAGGCCTTGCGGTCAATTTCTTCGCCGACTCGCACTTCAAAAACAAGATTCCGATATTCGTCCGGGTCAGTCAGTCCATAAATGGAAGCGACTGAGGCCACAATAATCGTATCGCGCCTTTCTAAAACCGAATTGATTGCCGAGGTGCGAAGCATTTCAATTTCTTCATTCATCATCGCACTTTTTTCAATATAAGTGTCCGATTTTGGCAAATAAGCTTCCGGTTGATAAAAATCAAAATTGGAGACGAAGTATTCAACCCGATTATGCGGAAAAAGTTCTTTAAATTCCGCATAAAGCTGCCCGGCCAAAGTCTTATTATGCACTAAAACTAAAGTGGGTCTTTGCACCGCCTCAATAACATTGGCCATAGTAAAAGTTTTGCCGGTGCCGGTCGCACCGAGTAGCACTTGAAACTTCTTTTCTTCCTTTAAGCCGGCAACCAACTCTTTGATGGCTTCCGGCTGATCGCCGGTTGGCTTGTAAGGACTGACAATTTTAAATTTTTCTTCAATCATTGGTCTTCTTTCCCTGTTTGGCATGATGGTCGAGATGATTAAAGCCTTCGCCAAAGACATTTTGGGCTTGGGTAACCGTCACAAATGCCTTGGGGTCGATATGCCCCACTCCCGCATAGAAAGCCAAATACTCACGCCGACTAAAAACGACAATAATCATCCGGTAGTTATCAAATTGATATCCTCCGCGGACATCCATAATGGTCGTGCCGCGTTGAAGTTTATCTTGAATAAAAACATTGATGGCTTCCCATTTTTTGGAAATGATACTCGCCACATAAGTCTGTGATTTGCCCGTGAAAACAAAGTTAATCATTAGAGCACAAACCACCGCGGCAATGACTCCAATCAATCCCTCAACAATAAATTGATCGCCTAGAATAATCATTCCCCCGAGGACAATGGAGGCGTCAAGAATCAAACTGCCAACCGATTGCTTTAATCGGAGATACTTATACATTATAAACGTTAATACGTCCAATCCGCCAGTTGAACCGCCGCCTAGGAAAGTCAAACCGACACCAATACCGGTTAAGGCTCCGCCAAAAAGACCACCGATAAGATAACTGCTCGTCGATATTCCATCACCGTCGCTCACAAAAAGAAGGTCCGGTATATGTTGAAAGAAGGGAACGCGTAAAACGAGGGATAGGGCCAAAGGATACACTATCGAAGCGATAAGGGTATTTAGAGTAAATTCTTTTCCCAAGAAAATCAATCCGATTAAAAGTAGAATTACCATCGCTCCGGCAACAAATAAGTCGACCGGGATTAACCCTTGCGAAAGATGAAGAACAATAATGCCTAGTCCGCTTAAACCACCGGAATTAATATTGCCGGGGACAAGAAAGACTCCGGCGCCAAAAGCTAAGACAAAGGAGCCGACAATAATTAAACTAAGATTGATGATTTTTCGTTTCCATTCTTCCTTAGTCCATCGAATTTTCAATTTTTCAGTCATGCTTTTTCGCCTCGCTTTCTAAATAGGCAAAAAGAAATCCGTCAATGTCGCCATCCATAACCGCAGGCACGTCACCCGTTTCAAAATCAGTTCGGTGATCTTTGACTAAAGTGTAAGGACAGAAAACATAGGAACGAATCTGACTTCCCCATTCGATCGCCTTTTGTTCACCGATAATATTATTCATCTTCGCCTGCTTCTCTTGTAGCTGCCGTTGGTATAATTGATTTTTCAACATTCCCATCGCCAATTCGCGATTGGATAATTGTGACCGCTCAATTTGACAGGAAACAACGATCCCGGTCGGAATGTGCGTTATGCGAACGGCGGTCTCCACTTTGTTGACGTTTTGTCCGCCCGCTCCTCCACTTCGATAGGTATCGACCCTTAAATCAGCCTCGTTAATATCAATGTTGACTTCATCGGTAAATTCAGGAATAACATTGACCGAAGCAAAAGAAGTATGGCGTCTTCCCGCCGAATCAAAGGGGGATATTCTTACCAGCCGATGCACGCCTTTCTCACTTTTTAGTAGGCCGTATGCATTCGCGCCGCGAATAATAAAGGAAACGCTGGTTACCCCCGCCTCATTACCCTCTTGCAAATCTACCATTTGAATTTTATAACGGTGTTTTTCTGCCCAGCGAACATACATACGATAAAGCATATTCGCCCAGTCTTGGGACTCTGTTCCTCCCGCACCACTATGAATTTCCAGGATGGCATTCAAGTGATCATATTCGCCCTGAAAAAGAATCAGATGCCGCAGTTCATCAACTTTCGTCTTTAATTCTTCTAATTCTTCCGTTGCCAAAGGCAAGAAATCGGTTGCTTCTTCATTATCTAAATCAGCTATCTCTTTTAAATCCTGAAATTGAGATTGAATAGCCAAAAACTTTTCTAGTTTTGAGCGGTGATCATTAAGTCGATTCACGACTAAAAGAGCTGCTTTTTGGTCATCCCAAAAATGCTCTTCATTCATTATTTTCTCATCTTCGGCAACAACTGTCTTTAATTTATCTAAGTCAAAGGGAGTCGCTAATCTGTTGAATATGATCAGCGACTAAGTTGACCTCATTACGAAATAAAACTATATCCATAAATTCTCCTCTTACTGCTCTTTGGCAACAAGAGCAGGTTCTTCTGGCGTTAATCCATCGTTGGTTGCATCCGGATTTTGACCTTCTTGTGTCTCAGGTTTCTTAATTTGAACTTGAGCGTT
Source organism: Bacilli bacterium (assembly GCA_035326105.1). NCBI lineage: Bacteria > Bacillati > Bacillota > Bacilli > Bacilli bacterium. Next base: position 559,686 of record DAOKYO010000001.1, on the reverse strand, counting down.
TAATAAGTTAAGAACCGCCTCAATGGAAATTGAATCCATCATTTCTTTAAATAGGGCATAGCCCTCATTAACATAATCCTGCAGAGGATTGCGGTTAGCATAACCCCGAAGGTGAATGGATTGCCGTAAATTGTCCATTGTATCAATGTGGTGCGTCCAACTACGATCGACCGAACGCAGCGCGATGCTCCGCTCAACCTGACCAGCAATTTCCTCTCCCCACTCTTTACGCCGCTTAGCATATCGACGCATCATCAGAACTGCCAAATCATCTCCAACTTCCTCAACTTGTGATTCGTCGTAAGCTGAAGGATCAATCGTTCCTGGTTCTAAGAATTGAGGTTCCGCGACTGTTTTTAAGCGCTCGCCTTCCACCAACCCCGCCTTATCCTCAGGATTGACGGCTTTAACCGCCAAAGCGTGCCCGGTCGTAGCAAAGAAATCATCGATGATATCCTTGATGTTTTCCGCGTATAATATCTTGTCCCGGCGCGCATAGATAATTGTTCTTTGCTTGGCGAGAACATCATCATAATCAAGTAAGTTTTTACGAGTGTCAAAGTTTTGACCCTCAATTCGTTTTTGGGCACCGGTGATGGCATTCATGAACATCTTATTCTCCAATGGCTCATTGCCCATATTCGCAGCTAATTTCTGCATTGAGTCACTTGCAAATCGCCGAAGTAATTCATCATCAAATGACACGTAGAAGCGCGAGTATCCGGGATCGCCTTGCCGACCACTACGACCTCTAAGCTGATTGTCAATGCGGCGAGATTCGTGCCGCTCGGTACCGAAAACACATAGTCCACCAGCCTCAACTACGCCCGGCCCAAGTTTAATATCCGTTCCCCGTCCGGCCATATTCGTCGCAATTGTAATTGCGCCTTTTTCACCAGCATGCTTGATAATTTCCGCTTCGCGTTCGTGATTCTTGGCATTCAAGGTGTTATGAATAAGGCCTTCAGCTTCCAACAGACGAGAAACTTTTTCCGATGATTCGACTGAAGTTGTACCAATAAGAATCGGTTGTCCGATTTCATGCCGTTTTTTCACTTCCGCAATCATCGCCTGCAATTTATCTTCATTATGGGCAAATACCAAATCAATGTCATCATGCCGTTTAATCGGCCGATTGGTGGGAATGGTAATAACCCGCATATTGTATATTTTCTGAAATTCTTCCTCTTCGGTTTTGGCCGTACCTGTCATACCTGAAAGTTTCTTATATAACCGGAAGAAGTTTTGGTAAGTAATCGTCGCCATCGTCATCGTCTCTTGTTTAATGTCGACATTTTCCTTAGCTTGAATTGCCTGTTGGAGTCCGTCGCTATATTCCCGGCCTTTAAGTACCCGGCCAGTAAACTGATCAATAAGTTGAATCTCATGATTGGCATCCACCATATACTCGACATCGCGGCCCATAATGTAATTAGCTTTTAATGCCTGGTGAATTCGGTGGACAAGATCATTGTTTTCCGGATTATATAGATTAGGAATGCCAAACATTTTTTCGGCAACACTCACTCCATCATCGGTAAGACTGCATGTTTTATCCTTGATATCGACGGTAAAATGCGTATCCCGTTTCAGTGTCTTTACGAATCGATCCGCGATGCGATAGGCGGAAGCCGAAGCTTTTGATCCGCCGGAAATAATAAGCGGAGTCCGTGACTCATCAATTAAAATTGAGTCAGCCTCGTCGATAACGGCATACTCCAGTCCCCGAAGAACCCGGGATTCTTTATTCGGCGCCATATTGTCGCGCAGGTAGTCAAATCCAACCTCGGAGTTGGTGGTATAGGTAATGTCGCAATTGTAGGCTTCTTGCTTTTCGGTCGAGGTTTTCTCCCGAAGATTAACGCCCACCGTCAAACCTAAGAAACGATATATTTGGCCCATCCACTCCGCATCACGTTGCGCCAGATATTCGTTGACCGTTACGACATGAACCCCCTTGCTGTTTAAAGCATTAAGGTAAACACTCATGGTCGCGGTTAAAGTTTTACCTTCGCCCGTTCTCATCTCTGCCACATCGCCTTGATTCAAGACGATCGCGCCCATAATTTGCACTCGATAAGGAAATTGTCCGAGCGTTCTTTGCGCCGCTTCGCGGGCAACCGCAAACGCTTCATATTCGATGTCAGCTAACGTTTCGCCATCAGATAACCGTTTTCTAAACTCAACCGTTTTATCCCGCAATTCGTCATCGCTTAAAGCCCGCATCTTTTCTTCAAAGGCGATAACTTTGTCGGCTCTTTGTCCAATTTTTTTAATTTTGCGCTCTTCGACGCGGAAGAGTCTCTCGAAAAAATTTGCCATTAATCTTACTTCCTTAAATTATCTTTCTAATACTTTGTTTATAAATAAACAATGATACCGAAATAAATATTATCATTTATCGGCCTTTCTAACAACAGAATAAGGGTGATAAAAGACTTTTAATACACTAAATAATCGTTGTGGCTTAACGAATAGTAAAAAAGAATAATTCTTTTTCAATTGGTGAAAATAAAAAATGAGGTTTTTCATTTCTTTAATCGCCCATCACTGATTTCATAAAAAGCGACTAATCCTCGGTCGGAAACCCGATGCGTCTAGCGATCGTCAGTACTTTTATTTTTCGGGGATTAGCCTGTTCCACGATTTTTATCATCGCTTTTAACGTGAAACCGGTAGTAAGCACATCATCGACGATAAGAACTTTTTTGCCTTTCAGTTCCGCCAAATTATCCATAGGCATCAACTCATTTTTTATTTGCTTACGCGCAAAGAAACGTCGACTAGACTGTTTGCTCAAAGATGTTTTCTTAACGGCAATTATTATAGGTATTTTTAGATTGCAGAATACTTCTTGCACATGATTGAATCCTCTTTGTTTATCAGCCTCGATATGGGATGGTACCGGAACAAGTACATAATCGCGATAAAAAAACTTCAGCAACTTCTTATACGGAGCAAGAAACACTTCCTTCAGTTCATAATCTTTACCTCCCTTGTATCGATAGATTAATTCGCGAATAAAGGCATTATATGCATAGATGGAAGTGATTGGATATCCTAGGATTTTCCCGTGGAAAAACTGGGGATTCATTTTCTGAAAACATTTTTCACATACGATTGGATTCATTTCAAGAAATAAACGAATTCCCGTTGATTCAAAATCGGCAAAGCATATCTTACAAATCAATATTCTTCTCCTTGATGTCATTTATGGCATCTTTCATCGCCGTCGTTACAGTTTCACTGATAAAGATGACTCTACCGATAGGGTCGGATCTTTTTCTTCCCGACCGACCGGCTATTTGGACCAAAGTCGCCCGATCAAAAAGATAGTGATCGGCATTAAAAACTATCACTTTTAGTTTGGCAACCGTTACCCCACGTTCAAGGACGCTTGTGCAGCAGAGATAACGGTATTGGTGATTGCGAAATCTATCGATTATTTCTGCTCGTTTTTTTCTTTGACTATGAACGTAGTTGCCTTTTTTAAAGAAAATATTTAAAAACCGGAAAGTTTTTTTGGCCATCGCTATTGTAGGGACAAATATAAAGACGGGAGCTGCCATTTTTAAGAGTGTGCGCACTGTCCAAAAAAGATGCCAATAATTGATAACCCCCCAGCCTTGAACGATACTTGGAATCGGTAATGGCCTTCCGTGATAGCGATGAAATAACTCTATAACTTCGCCTCCTTGCTTTTGAAAATTTGCCTTATCCGTTGGATCGACCGTCGCCGATAAGTAGATGATTGTCCCGCGCACGGCTTTTCGCAAGAAAGATGATAGAACAATCGAATCACGATAGGGAAAGGCATCGATTTCATCGAAGATCAACAAATCAAAAAAGTGGTCGTAGCGATACAATTGATGCGTGGTTAAAACAATAATATCACCGCCTAAATCACTGTTTTGCCCTCCGTACACCGCGGTAATAACAGATGAAGGAAAGGCGCTTTTAAGACGGCCGGCAATTTCAACGACGACATCTTTACGCGGTATCGCAAAACCAACTCGTTTTCCTTGATGTAACGCCATGAGCATTGAGTAGTAAACCAGCTCTGTCTTTCCCGCCCCCGTGACGGCATGAACCAACGTATTTATATTATTTTCAAAGTTTTTCTTAATTCTTTGAGCTATTTTTTCTTGCTCAATTGAAAGCTTGTAGTCTAACTTAAGAAAATGGTTTCTATGTGGAAGAGGCGTATAACTAGGCGCGCTTTTTCCTTGAAAAGAAATGCATAGGCGACAATATTTTTGGCCTTTAATCACGCCGATATAGCGACTGTTTTTATTCCCGCATCGCGGACAGATGTATTCTTTATCCATTACTTAGTAGATTGGAACTTAAAGAGCAAAATGGACGATATAAAAAAATAGGAAACGTAAATTTCCTATTTTAAGTTACTATTTACTATGCTTGTCTTCATAGTCAGTAATCTGCTGAACACGAAGGGCGTGCCTACCGCCTTCAAAGGGGGTGGTAAGAAAAATATCCACACGCCTTAATACATCATTAAGGCTCATCTCTCGTTCACCAAAAGCCAGCATATTGGCATTATTATGCCGCCGGGCAAATTCACTAACATGGTCATCATAGCCGATTCCGCAGCGAACGCCTTTTACTTTATTGGCCGCAATTGATACTCCTTCGCCACTAGTGCAAACCAGAAAGCCCAATTGAGCTTCGCCACTGGCAACTTTTTCGGCCGCGGGAATGGCAAATTCCGGATAATTGCAACTATCAGTAGAATTAGTACCGACATCAATTACTTCATGACCCAGCTTATTGAGATGCTCCTTGATTTCATTTTTGTAATGAAATCCTCCATGGTCGGAGCCCAAACTGATTTTCATATTTAATCCTCCCAAATTTTCTTGATTTCGTCAAAACTGACCGTGCCTTGCCGTATAAGGGTCAATTCATCCTGGCTGATTTTTATTATTGTTGAGGGAACGCGACTGGTCGCAACTCCGTCAATAATAGCCGGTATGTCCCCCTTAAATATATTATACGCTTCCTTGGCGCTATATGCCGGTGTTTCGCCTGCGCGATTGGCTGAGGGAACCAACAGAGGCTTCCCGCATTGCCGAATCAAGTCGCGGACTAAATCCAGCGAGGAAATGCGAATACCGATGGATCCGGTATTTAAAGTAACCCAACTAGGTACATTATCCCGGACATCAACGATAATCGTCAATGGTCCCGGCATGAATCGCTTAATAATTTCTTTTGTCTTAGAACTGATCTTTGCGTACTTTTCGATATCTTCTGAATCGGCACACATCAAAGTAAATGGCTTATCGGCCGGTCTTCTTTTGACTGTCACCAATTTGGCAAAAGCTTCTTCGTCATCAAAAACTACTCCCAACCCAAATACAGTTTCCGTTGGAAAGCACACAACTTCGCCTGAAAGTAAAAACTTTGCCACTTCGTTAATTTGCTTTTCTGAATAAATTTTCGTTTCCATATATGCCTCACTTTTGACTGCTTTCAATCATCAGCATCCGATCAATATTCTGCATATCTCTATAAAAAGTGCATTTTGCCTTCGGCAGTCGGCGGCTGACAAGGTCTTCTAAACAATCCTTTTGATCGATTCCAAACTCAAAAAAGATTATAGTCTTATTTTTTTGAATTTGAGATAACCTAGTTAATATTTTTTCATAGTTGGTAATTCCTGGCTTAGCTAGAAGCGCTAAATGCGGTTCATTTTCCCAAACCAAAGGGTCAATGGTTAAATCCGAATCGATGTAGGGAGGATTAGAAATTAAAATATCGACTTTAATGCCGCGCTCAATCAGGGGATCGAGAAGATCGCCGGAAATAAATGTCACGTCTGCATTTAAGGCCAAAGAATTTTCGCGCGCCAATTCTAAAGCCGGTAGCGAAATATCCGTTGCATAAACCTCGGCTTGAGGAAAACTCTTAGCCAAGGAAATGGCAATAGCCCCCGATCCAGTTCCAATATCAGCAATGACCATTTTTTGATTAGGGAAACTTTTTTTAATTTTTTCAATAGCCAGCATGACTAATTCTTCGGTTTCAGGTCGGGGAATCAATACCCGCCTATCAACTTTAAATGAATGTCCACAGAAAGAAGCCTTTCCACTTATGTACTGCGGGGGTTCATTTGCTATTAAGCGTTCATACCACCGCGTAAAAATGGCTGGTGTCGGCAGGAGTTCATTGGCTTTTTTCTTCAACTCCCAATAGTTGTCTAAATTCAAATAATCCAAAAAAAGCAACCGCAGATGGGCTTCGTTAATGGTTGATGGCAGCCAAGAACAGCCGGCATTGTAGGCCTCGCCGATGGTTAAATTATCAAAGTTCACCGGCGATTTTTTGCTGTTGATCATAGTGAATTAAGGCCTCGATAATCTCCTCGAGTTCGCCTTCCATAACCCGATCCAATTTCTGGGTTGTAAAACCAATACGATGGTCGGTGACTCTATTTTGCGGATAATTATAGGTTCTGATTTTTTCGCTTCTTTCACCGGTTCCAACTTTCAAGCGTCTTTCGGTGCCGATTTTTTCTTCCTGTTCGGAAATTTTAGCCGCCAAAATTTTTGCTCTCAGCATATTCATGGCGATTTCTCGGTTTTGAATCTGACTCTTTTCCACTTGGCAAGAAACCACAATTCCGGTTGGAATATGAGTTATGCGGACGGCAGACTCTGTCTTGTTGACATTTTGTCCCCCCGCTCCTTGTGAACGATAAGTATCAACCTGCAAATCTTCCGAACGGATATCCACTTCAATTTGCTCGGCTTCAGGCATTACCAAAACTGTCGCCGTTGAAGTGTGGATTCTTCCCGAAGCTTCCGTCTTAGGAACTCGTTGAACCCGATGAGCGCCACTTTCAAATTTTAATTTGGAATACACGCCCTTTCCCTTAACCATGAATGAAACCAGCGAAAAGCCTCCAGCCTCAGAAGAGTTCTCATCGACCATTTGCACTTTCCAATTATTTTTTTCGGCATAACGGGTATACATTCTAAACAAATCACCCGCAAATATATTGGCCTCATCACCGCCAACCGCTCCTCTAATTTCAACGACAATATTCTTGTCATCATTCGGATCCTTAGGAATAAGCAGTAACTTAATATCTTCAATCAATCTATTTTCTTCCTCTTCCAAACGCCGATATTCCTCTTTTCCCAGTTCGATAATATCGGGATCGGATTCTCCCATCATTGCATAAGCATCATTGCGATTGCTTTCCACTTTTTGATACTCATTATACTTTTCGACCGTTGGCTCAATATCGGAGCGTTCTTTCGATATCGCTCGAAAATGATTAATATCATTGGTGATTTGGGGGTCTAAAAGCTCCCGGTCAATTTCTTCCAGGCGTCTCTTTGTAACTTCCAATCTTTTACGCAAACTATCTTCCATATTATTTGTCCTTCCAAATCGTCATATTTTACCATAACCAAAAGCTATAATAAAACAATAGCCATAATAAAAAACAATCTAGTTATAACAAATATGTTACGTTTTTATACTTTATTCAATGTTTTATTAAAAGCAAGTGTAGCAATATCGGATAAAAATAAGTAAAAAGGCTATTAACATACAGGGAACAAATTTCTTATAAGGCCACAATAACTATGTTTATAAGAACAAATCGCTCTGTGATTTCCACAAATGATGATATGCCCCCTGTTTTGCCAACAGTTCTTTATGCGTTCCCATTTCAATAATTTCCCCTTTATCCATAACGATTATTTTATTTGCCAGTTTAATGCTCCCAAGACGATGGGTAACAATACACCCCGTTTTTCCTTTTAATAGTTTAGCAAACGCCAAGTAAATTTTATTTTCTTCAATTGGATCAATTGCACTCGTTGGCTCGTCAAGAAAAACAAGATTTGAGTCCTTATAAAAACCGCGGGCAATCGCTAGGCGTTGCCATTGTCCCCCCGACAAATCTTTTCCATTAAATTCGCTTCCTAATTTTGTTTGAAGGTTGATACCATCAAATTTGCAAAAATTCTTGAAATGCATTTCGGCTTTATTTTCGTTATGATTAAAGGCATCGCCAATTTCTATGTTATCTAAAATTGTCATTTTATACTTGGCAAATTGCTGAGAAACGATCGTGGTTTGAGAATAGAGGTCACTTTCCTTGTACGCTTTAACGTTAACCCCATTAAAGAAACTTTGTCCCCTTGAAGGAAGAAATGTACCGTTTAATATGTTTAGAAGGGTTGTTTTACCCGATCCATTTTCCCCGACAATAGCAACAATGTCGCCGGAATTGATTTTTAAATTGATTTTTTTAAGAACATAGTCAAAAGATGGTCGGTACTTAAAATAAACATTTTTTAACTCAATAACACTGGTTTCGGATCTCGGTTTATCATTTTTATAGTTTCCATCGCGATTGGCGATGTGCATGAAGTCAAAATAAGGTCGCACCATCGAACTAAACATGTTGTAATAGCCGATTGTTTCTCCCAGTTCGTTATAAGAGGCCAAAAGAATAAAATAAGCTGATATTGAGGCGGCAAATTGTTCGCCGCGAATTTGATCAAAATAAAGTAACACTAATCCCAGAGTAATCGCCCCGATTTCCCCAATCAAAGAAAGGGGCAAAAGGTATAAATTTGTAATTAGTTCCGCTTTTTGATTCTTTCTATCCAAGTTTCCCTTTTTTTTGAGGCTTTCTTTATATTTTTCAAAAATAACGTTGAAAGCATGCGCAACCCTCATTTCACTAACAGCCTCTTTCGTCATCATCGCTTTCTCATATTCCTTTAAATGAAGATCAATTATATTCATTTCATCATGCGTTTTCATCCAGCGTTTAGTTCCAAAAAAGTGCTTCAAAATGGCATGAATTGGCGAAAAAAGAATTAGTAACAAGAAGAAAGCATTAAATGAAGAGATATATATTGTTATTGTTACAATCATCAAAAGGCTAAAAATCAATGAAATAAAGGACTCGGTTAAACGAAAAAGGTTTGTTGCCGAATGTATTGATTCAAATAATTTCGAGTTTATACTCGGTTCTTCAAATAATTCTGAAGAAATTTGCGCACATTTATCATGCAACATCATTTTAGTTTTTCTTTCAAAAGAGGGAATAAGAATAAACTGAATTATATAACGTTTATAAATCACTAGATAAAGTCCGCTCATAAGAAATGAAAAAGCATAAATACCAATAAACATGTAAAAGTTAGTCGCCTCATTAATATTGTTAATCAGTGCAGAAGAGTAAAAAAACACTTGCTCAATTGAGTAAATGGATATCACTCCCGCTATGACATTAATTATTTCTAGAATAATCATTGTTAAAAACGAAAAAGGAATCAGCTTAAAGGCATAAAAAGTAAATGTGGTTTTATTCGTCTTCATACATTTTCCTCTGTGAATCGTAGAGTTCTCTATAGTAGTCATTATCAGTGTATAAATCCTGATGAGAGCCCCTTGCTTCTATCGACCCTGATTTCAAAACGATTATTTCCTCCATATTTTTCAAAGCTCCAAGGCGATGAGAAATAAAAAGCGAGCCACGAGTAAACAATTGTTCATATATTTCATACATTTGCCTTTCGACAATTGGATCTAGTGATGCATTGGGTTCATCTAATATAGTAAAGGGAGACGAAGCCAAAACCGATCTAGCAATTGATATCTTTTGTAATTCGCCGGATGATACATTGGAAGCATTTGAATCTATATTCATTAAATCGGTATCGATACCATTTTTTAGCCTATCAATTGTTTTTTTAAGGGCCAATTTATCTAAAACTGAATTAATCTTCTCTCTACTGATGTCTTTGCCTTTGCCAAAAACGATATTTTCCTTAATTGAAAGCGGAAATCGATAGAAATTTTGAAAGACGGTTGAGAATATTCGGCTTTTTTCTTCTTCCGTGTAATTCTCTATTAATTTCCCTCCAAGATAAATATATCCCGAATTAGGTTTAAGTAACCCCAGCATTAGTTTTACAAACGTAGATTTCCCCGAGCCATTTTCTCCTACGAGAGCGTATTTTTTTGTCAAATCAAAACAGATATTTAGATTTTTTATAACGTAATTTTCGTTTCCGTTATATTGGTAGTTAACATCAACAAAGCGCAACTGAAAGGGGGAAGAAAATTGATTATTTTTTTCTATTATGTTGGTTTTTTTCTTAGGATAATAATTTGAAAGAAATGAGTTTAGTTGTTTAAGTTTATCTTTAGCTAAATGATTCTCTATTAGATTTAAGCCAAGAGAACTGGTTGAGCTGAGCAAATTAAAACTTAATAGGAATAAAGGGATTAATGAGGAAAAAACAATTGGGCGGTTTTTATTTAAAGCGACATACAACATCAAAATTGCAACTGGGAAAAGTGAGGATAGAACTTTTTCAAAAACATCCCCAATCAATCTTTGCCTGCCCATTTTTATATTTTCAACAGCTGCTTTTTTATGCAAATCTTGATATCTACTATTCAATTTTGAAGAATAATTAAATATCTTTTTCTCGGTAGAATAATTCCGAGAAATAAGTACTTCCGATAGATAATTTGGGAAGCGCATTCTCAATATATATTTTCTCCAAAAGCCATCCATTCGCTTAATGTTCTTTAAACTAATTAAAAATAAAAAGAAAGAGAAAACCACAGCAACAATTGCCACCAGCCAATTTGTTATACCAAAAAGAACAATTGTAAATATGAGGGAAAGGATATTAGAAGTAATCAGCGCTTGTGTTCTATATTTTTGAGCGTAACTCTTGATGCCCTCAATTGCTCCATTAAGCGAATCGTAAAAATGTGCATATTCAAAATCTTCATAATCAAAATCGTTAGTTCGTTTAAATACATCCATATAGAGGCGTCCTTGGCAATGGGTATCAAAACATTTATGCGCATAGTTTAAAAACACCCCTAGTCCTAGATAAAAAAGAATCGTACTTACATATAACCCTAGATATATGGCAATTCTTGCTAAACTAGAGTTGTCTTCCATTGAATGATTGGTTACCAATTCAATAATATTTTGCATAAATAAAAGACTTAATGGTGGCAAAATCGCAATTAATATTGAGGAAAAGAAAATCAAAAAAACCCAATAGTTGTTTTTCTTAATTTGCATACTATAGATACTTATGCTCCAAAACTAAAAGATTGATATTAATGCATATGGTTTTTTTACTTAAATATTTGTTTTCCATGTAACCACTTAGATAATATGAATAAAGTTTACAAATGCAAGATTTTGTTAAAAATTTTTATTTATCAAACTGCTTGGCAAAATTCAAAAACCAATTTTTACCAAAAATAGTCTTTAAAAAAGGGAGCATTACATAAACGCAACCTTTTAAATTAATTTGATCACCTTAATTTATTATGATTTTGACTTTTGCATAAATAGTCATAACACTCCCTTTTCTTCATTTAATTTTTGTATTAAATGTCAACTGTACATTTATTAGCAAAAAATATCGATACGTGGAATAGTGATGTAATAAGAAATCGTTTTTTAGTAATGAATGGCTGTTTAATGTTGCTTGATATTTTATTTAGCGGTTAGCTTTTTATTCTTCGTTTTCTTTTAAAGGACGATTATAATGAAGAAAAGGCAATAATTCAATGAAAAACACAACCATAACCCGTGGCTTTCTTCTATTGGCAAGTTTACTAACCGTGGCTAGTTGCACCACGCCTAATTATTTTACTGATGATGATTATTTATCTTTATCGATCGCGGATGATAATTTACGCATCCTGCAAGTTACTGATCTTCACCTTACCTATGGAATCGACTATAACGACCGCCATACCTTGCAATTAATCAAAGAACTAAACGATGCAACCAATCCTGACTTGATTGTTATTACTGGCGATATTTCGATGTCGCCTTTAGGGCCATCTTTGTTTACTAAATTAATTAGTTATATGGAGGATTTGGATACTCCTTGGACCTTTGTTTTCGGTAATCATGAAACTGATTTTGATGACTATGGGAAGTTCTTGGAAAAAATTCAGAATACCAAAAACCTTTTGTTTAAAGTAGGACCCGCTTTTGACGACACCAAAAGCTATGGTAATTTTCGGATTCAAGTTGAAAGGGACGGAAACCCGTTTCGCCAATTGTATTTTCTTGACAGCCACACCGAAAACGATACCGAATCTGGATATGGTTATCTAACTGAAAACCAAACAAATTGGTTTCATAATCATCTAATGGAAGATCAGCTAACGGCATTGCGCTCGCTGGCTTTTATGCATATTCCCCTCCAACAATATACCGATTATCCCAACCACCCGTTGATTGATGGGGCAATGGAAGAAGGAATTATTTGCTATCAAGGAATCGATACTGGATTCTATCAGGAAATGGTTAATTTTGGACTTACCGATGGTGTTTTTGTTGGTCACGACCACAACAACAATTTTTCCTTCTTAAAGGACAATATTCTACTGGCATATGGCCAAACGACTGGTTATAACGGTTATGGCTTTTTAGAACGCGGGGGTCGCGTCATCGACATATCCTCGACGGGAGTTCTATCAAGTTACAACATAACGGAGGCCGAACTATGATTATCTCGCGACGCGATCGCGTATTTATCGCCTTTAATCTCTTTTTCTGGGGACTGGTTGGCTTTTTCTTTACCGGTTGGTATTTATTTGCTTTATTGCCTCTGTTCGGCGTAGTTTTTATCTTCCTTAAAGGAGGAAAAAAACATGTTTGAATTTGCGGTTGGTCTCATGATATATGCCTTTTACTTCACCTTGATTTTTGGCCCATTGACCTTATTTGTCATGCGTTTGGTCTACTTATGGCCGATAAGAAGGGATAAGAAAACTTTTTATAGTGCTTTATTCTTACCCTGTTCAATTGGGTTTTACTATTATTTTCCCAGTCAGAGCAAATTCAAAAAAATCTATAACTCCATCAGCGCTGTTTTCTTTGCTTTAACTGTCATTGCCAGTTTTTTCATTATTTATCAAATCAAGTGGTAAAATAATGCAAACAAAAATATTTTTTAAAACAAAGGGCAAAAAATAAAAAACGTCTAATGAAGAAGGCCTTTTTTGTGTATAATTATTCTATAGGTGAATGTATGGCATATAAAGCTCTTTATCGGACTTATCGCCCTCAGACTTTTGAAGAAGTCGCCGGGCAAAAAGTAATTATTCAAACTCTAAAAAACGCTTTAGCAAAAGGCAAAATTGCCCATGCTTATCTTTTTAGTGGTCCACGCGGAACCGGTAAAACGACAATGGCCAAGTTGTTGGCCAAGGCCTTAAATTGTGAAGAAGGCATCGGCCGCCAATGTAATCAATGCTCTAATTGCCTTGCCGTTATCGACGGCTCACATCCAGATGTCATCGAAATTGACGCTGCCAGCAACAACGGCGTCGATAATGTTCGCGATCTAGTCGAAAACGTTAAATACTCCCCGATTAAGGGAAGATATAAAGTGTATATTATTGATGAAGTTCACATGATGAGCGCTTCGGCTTTTAATGCTTTATTAAAAACCCTTGAGGAACCGCCTTCGCATGTAATTTTTATTCTCGCCACAACCGAGCCCCATAAAGTTTTACCAACGATTGTAAGCCGTTGTCAGCGATTTGATTTTACCAAAGTAAGCGACAAAGATATTCGGGAGCGGTTAATTCATATATTAGATGAGGAAAAAGTCTCTTTTGAGCCGCGGGCCTTAGATCTCCTCATTGAACTGGCTGATGGTGGCGTCCGCGATGCCTTATCGATGCTTGATCAGATTTTGTCTTATGCCGGAGATAAACTGGTTGAAAAGGATATTCTCGATGTATTTGGATTGGCCAACAATCACGAAAAGGTTCAATTGATCAAACAGATCACTCAACATCAACTTCCGGGAGTTATTGAGAAACTGGATTACTTTCAAAAGTTAGGCATTGACCTTAGGCGACTAAATAATGATCTTTTGTCAATTGTTAAAGATGCCTTGGTTTACTGTAAAACCCAGGAACCCGACCTTTTAAAGGAATTAACGGAATCTGAAGCCAAAGATATAGTTTCCAGATCAAATGCCGATGACTTATTAAAAATACTTGATGCCTTCATTAAAACTGACAATGATTTCCGCTACGTCAATAATGTTCGCTCCTTATTTGAGGTTTCCGTTATTGAGATGACGGTCGGCCCCCAAAAGGAACTTTCCTCTACAAATGAGAATGTAAATGCTGATCACGGTGTGACTCCCAAAAAGAAACTTACCCCGGAAGAAATTAAAAGCGTTATTTCACCGGTTGACGATGAAATCGAATTAGAGCCGACGGAAGCGGAAATCAATTTGACACCGGCGGAAGAAGAGAAAAAGGAGCCTACCCCGATTAGTGCGCATGAATTACATGAAAACAAGCCACTTATTCGTAAACAGATCCTCGAGGAGAATAAACCTGTGTCCGCTTCAAACCACGATTCATCGTTGCAGCCAATTTATGAAACCGGGGATGTTATTTCGATGGATGAGAACATGCTCATTAATACGATGTGTATCGGCGATCGTGACGAAAAACTGGCTCTCATTGAAAAATGGGATGAACTTAAGAATTTTTTCTCCGACTTTGAATTGGGACGTTATGCCGCTTTACTAAAGGATGGTCAACCCTATGTTTTGACCAAGGACGTTCTCATCTTAAATTACCTTTATGCTAATCGGGCAAAAAAAGTCAATATCAAGCAGAATCAAAATGCCCTCTCTACCTTGGTAAGCAAATTGATTAATCGTAAAGTTGTGGTCTATGGGGTGTATGATAAAGAGCGAGCCCAAGCTCAGAAAAAGTTTATGGAATTATCGCAGTTGGGACGACTTCCCAAAGCGAAGAATATCATTATTAAAATCAAAGGAGTAAATGACTAATGAATGAAATGCAAAGATTAATGTTCCAGGCGCAAAAAATGCAACGGGAATTAGCAAAAGCCAAGGAAGGCTTGGCCGAAAAGGTGTTTTCAGTTACCAAAGGAGGCGGTCTAACCCTCTCTATGAAAGGTGATTATTCCGATATCAAAGTCGCAATCGCCGATGACCTTTTGGAAAAAGATAACAAGGACATGCTCGAACAATTAATCTCGATGGCAATCACCGAAGTTATTGAGCAAATTGCCAAAGAAGACGAGGCCAACAACGAACGTATAACCGGTAATGCCTCCGGTTTTGGAATGCGTTAATCATGGATAATCTTCCTCATTTAGATCTTCTCATTGATGCTTTCCGTCACTTGCCGGGGGTCGGACAAAAAAGCGCTGAACGGATGGCTTATTCAGTTTTAAAAATGAATAAGGACGATGTGCTGGCTTTTTCGAAAGCCCTGCAAGAAGTCACGACTTCCATCCACACTTGTCCTATATGCGGACAATATACCGAAGATGAAAAATGCCATACCTGTTCAGACCCTACGCGCGATCATTCAATTTGTGTGGTCGTGAGCGATCAAAAGGATGTGTTAAGTTTTTCACGCATCGAGAATTTCAATGGTGTCTTTCATATTCTAGGCGGTGTTCTCTCCGCCAGCAGTGGGGTATCAATTCAAGATTTAAATGTGGATTCGTTATTTCAGAGAATCGAAAACGAGCATATCAAAGAAGTAATTGTTGCTACTAATCCGACAATTGAGGGAGAAACAACCGCACTATATCTTGCCCGTCTATTAGAGCGATTCCCGGTAAAGACCACTCGACTAGGCTATGGTCTACCTATGGGCGGTCATCTTGATTATGCTGATGCTCTAACATTAAAGAAGGCCTTGGCGGGCCGTACAAACATGAAGGAAGAAAAGGAATAACAGTATGGCTATTTTTATTACCTTTGAAGGGCCCGAGGGCAGTGGGAAAACAAGCGTTCTTAAAGAGGTTGCCAAACGTCTTCAAGACGAGGGAGTCCCCATCGTTTTAACGAGAGAACCCGGGGGCACGCCCATCGCAGAAAAGATTCGTCATGTAATTTTAGATCGGGATGAAACCGCGCTTGATCCGCGGGCGGAAGCTTTGCTTTTCGCCGCGAGTCGAAGACAGCATCTCGTCGAATTGATATGGCCGTCATTATCCCGAGGAATCAATGTTCTTTGCGACCGCTTTATCGATTCATCTATGGCCTATCAAGGCGGTGGCCGCCATCTCGGCGTCGACGAAATTTTAACCATTAACACATTTGCTACCGAAGGTAGATTGCCTGATTTAACTCTCCTTTTTGATTTGTCGCCGGAAGTGGGACTTGCCCGCATCGCCAAAAACAAGAATCGGGAAGTAAATCGACTCGACCTTGAAGAGTTAAATTTTCATCGGCAGGTTCGGCAAACATATCTTGAGCTCGCTCAAAGATGGCCGCAAAGATATGAGATAATTAATGCTGAGAATTCCTTTTTGGAAGTCTGTGAGAATGCCTACCGGATTATAATCCGTCATCTAAAGGATAATTCATGATTGACCAAGAGTATTTAAAACGTTATCAACCGATCATTTTTCGCTCATTTGCTAATGCAATAAATGAGGATCGGCTTTCCCATGCCCTGCTTTTAAGCGGGGAGCCCGGGCTTCCGTTAAAAGAGGTGGCGCTTTTTTTAGCCCAATCACTAGTCTGTGATCATAAATCACCTTTGGCCTGCGGACATTGTTTAAACTGCCTGCGTTTTATGGATGGAAATTATAGCGACTTTCAATTGATTGATGGCTCGATTTCCTCCATAAAAAAAGAGAATGTTCTTACGCTTGAAGAAGATTTTTCAAAGACGGCTATCCAAAAAGATGCAAAGATGATTTACATTATTCATCTTGTGGAAAACATGACTTCGGAAGCCACTAATTCACTTTTAAAATTTCTTGAGGAACCGCATGCCGGCGTATATGCCATTTTAACGACTGAGAATGAATCTAAAGTACTGCCGACAATCATATCCCGCACGACGAATATGACCATGGTACGAAGTGATAGAAAATCAATCATCGAGCAAACTCACGATTTAACCGTCCCCTTAAATGATGCGATTCTTCTCGCCGACATCGCTAACGAACCATCGATGCTTTTTAATCTTTATCAAAGTGACATCTATCAATTGGTAAAAGAGAATTTTTTATCGTTAGTCAAATCATTTTCGCTTGATGCTCAGGCGGCAGCTTATGTTTTACAAAAGAATATCGCCGCTAATATTAAAAGCAAAGAGGCCACTCGCCTTTTCTTAGATTTGATGATTACACTTCTGGAAGATACGATCAAAATCAGAAATAACAAAGAAATAAATTTCTCGTTTTTGAAACCGGAAATAGAAAAAATTGCAAGTAATGTAATTCATCCCGAAAAAATTGTCAAAGAAATGGTAAAATTAAGAGGTGAGATTGATTTAAGTTTAAATCTTGCCCTAGTGTTTGATCACCTAGGCTACTATATAATTAAGGAGTCGTAATATGGAAGATGCATTAAATAATGGGGCCGCTAGCAAAGCGCCGACCCATTTTGTTGGTATCCGCTTTAATAATTTAGGCAAAGCTTACTTTTTTTCTACCGATGACAGTTCGCTTGTCATCGGCGATTTCGTGGTTGTGGAAACCATCCGGGGCATTGAACTCGGGAATGTGGCTATTCTCCCCCAAGAGATTATCGAATATAAGTCATCTTTAGGCCTAAAACCTATTTTGCGGCGGGCGGAAGAAGAAGATATTAAAGCTTATAAGGCTAATTTACTAGCCGCCGATGAAGCCTTTCGCTTTACACAAGCCGAGGTTTCCCGCCTCAACTTGGAAATGAATTTAACTTCCGCCGAATTTACTCTCGACCGAGCTAAGATTATCATTTCCTACTTGTCGGAGCACCGGGTTGATTTTCGCGAACTGCTGCATTCCCTCGCCGGAAAACTTCATACCCGGATTGAATTTCGGCAAATTGGTACTCGCGATAAGGCCAAGATGATTGGCGGCGTCGGTATCTGCGGCTTGCCCTTATGCTGTTCAACCTTCCTAAATGAATTTGACGGTATTTCAATCAATCGGGCTAAAAATCAGATGCTGGCCTTGAATATTCCCAAATTAAGCGGTCATTGCGGCAAACTGATTTGCTGCTTGAAATATGAGGACGAATTATACACCGACTTAAAAAAGGATTTCCCACGCTTGGGCTTGCGTTTTAACTACAATGGATCCCAGTATCGCATAACCTCGCTAAATGTCTTGAATCGCACGGTGAAGATTGAGGGCAGCGGCGATGTCCAATTTTTAGATTTATCGACCATCAAAGATATTCTTGCTAAGGATAAAAGCCTTATCCCAGGCAACGGTAAAAAAGATGAGGATAGCGATGATAAAATTGACGAAGAATAAGGGTTATGAAAAGACAATTCACTTATAAGGAGTCCCTGCGAGGAATCTTGTATCTCGTTGCAACCCCGATTGGCAATTTGTCAGATTTATCCGCCCGCGCCCTTTCCGTATTAAAGGAAGTCGATGTGATTGCGGCGGAAGATACGCGCAACTCGGGCCGTCTTTTAGCACACTTTGATATTAAAAAACCACTGATCAGCCTGCATGAGCATAATGAGGCAGAGATGAGCGAGAGAGTGATCTCTTTCTTGACGGATAAAAAAAATGTCGCCTATATAAGCGACGCCGGTTCTCCCGGCATAAGCGATCCCGGACAACGGCTTGTTCAAAAGGTGCTCGCCGCCGATTTTCCGATATCCTATGTTCCCGGTCCTGTCGCCGCTATAACCGGACTTATCCCTTCGGGAATTAATTCCGATCATTTCCTATTCTATGGTTTCTTGGATTCTAGAAAGAGTCGCCGGCTTCAAGAATTAAATAAATTGGCCGATTTTCCTTATACCATTATTTTTTATGAATCGCCCCACCGCATCAAAGCAACAATAAATGATTTCCTGTTAGTTTTTCATAATCGAAAAGCCGTTATCGCTCGTGAACTGACTAAAATCCACGAAGAATACATCTATGGCTCACTCGAAGAATTAGCCGCGCTTGAAGAAAATACTTTAAAGGGAGAAATGGTGATTGTTGTCGAAGGATTAAGCAGCGATGATACAAGTTTGGATGAAGACACTGTTTATCGCGAGTTGAAAACGCGAATCCAAAATCAAATGAGCGCTAAAGATGCCATTAAAGAAGTCAGTATTCTTTACAAATATCCAAAGAATGAGGTCAGTCGTCTTTATTATCAGAAATTAAAGAAGGAATAATTTCTTCTTTTATTTTTATATTTTCAATCAGCGAATAAAATGCTAGTATATCTACGGCTTAAAAGCCGCTTTATTTCCCCTTTCAGTTTGAATTAAAAGGAAGTAAAAATAATTTAGGAGGGTCCAAATGTACCACGTTTGTCAACACCCTCTCATTAAAATCAAATTACCATTAATGAGAGATGAAAACTGCTCAATGGCAGCTTTTCGCGACTATCTCCAGGAGATTACCTATCTGCTGGCAGCCGAAAGTCTATCTCAAATTCCCCTTCAGGAATCATCGACTCCCGTCCAGAGCCCGACCGGTGCGTCTGCTAACGCTTTCACGTTAGCTCGTCCGGTCGTTTTTATTCCCATTTTGCGGGCAGGTTTAGGAATGATTGAGCCCTTTATGCATCTTCTTCCTGATGCCCAAGTCGGATATTTGGCAATGGCCCGAAATGAAGAGACCCTCAAGGCGGAAAATTACTATGTCGCTTTGCCTAAGGTGGAAAATCCGATTGCAATTATTATTGATCCGATGCTTGCCACCGGAGGAAGCATAATTGAAGCCATTAATGAACTTAAAAAGCGGGGATATGCCGATATTCGTGTCGTAAGTTTAGTCGCTGCTATGGACGGCATAACTGCAATTGAAAAAGCTTTTCCGGCAACCGAAATTCTTGTGGCGGCTCTCGATGATCACCTCAATGAAAAAGGCTATATTATTCCCGGCTTAGGTGATGCGGGCGATCGCCTTTTTGGAGGCAAATAACATGGATAACAATGCCATTGTATACGCTCTGAGTGCTAATAAAAAAATGGCGATTGATATCGTCAACCAACTTGGTCTTAAAATGGGCGAAAGCGAAGTTATTCATTTCGCCGATGGCGAAACCATCGTGGAAAACAACACTACCGTTCGGGGGAAAAATGTTTATGTTATTCAATCCACTTGTCCTCCGGTGACGGAACGTCTCTTTGAACTTTTAATTTTCATCGATGGATTAAGACGGGCGTCGGCCAAAGAAATAAATGTTATTATTCCTTATTTTGGTTATGCCCGTCAAGATCGAAAAGTTCGCCCTCGCGAACCCATAACCGCGCGACTGGTTGCTGATATGCTGCAAAATGTCGGCGCCAATCACATTATCGTCACCGATCTTCATACTCCGCAGATTCAAGGTTTCTTTACCTGTCCAATCGATGATCTTTCCGCCATTCCCCTATTCGCGGAATACTTCTCAAGCGTGGTCAAAAAAGATGACCTGGTCGTGGTTTCTCCCGATCACGGAGGAGTGACTAGGGCTCGAAAATTTGCCGGATACTTCAATCAGGCGGGAATCGCCATTATCGACAAGCGTCGCCCATCCGCCAATGTGGCGGAAGTAATGAATATCATCGGCGACGTCAAAGGCAAAACCGCCATCATAATTGATGATATTGTCGATACCGCTCAAACCTTGACCTTAGCTGCCGGCGAATTAAAAAAAGCCGGGGCAATCAAAGTTTTTGCGGCGATATCACATCCGATTTTGTCTAATGCGGCCTGCCAGTTAATTGAGGATTCCGCTTTGGAAAAAGTAATCGTCACCGATTCGATTCCTTTGGCAAAGGAAAAATGCACGTCCAAAATCGTCGTTCTTTCGATTGCTCCGATGATTGCGCATGCGATTGAATTAATTGAAAATCAAGGTTCCCTTGGAACCGTTTATTCTATTTTTAAGCGGCCGCAAAATGACGACTGACTAATTGAGTTTTAAAACACCAATATATGGAAGATTACGATAAAGTTCATCATAGTCAAGACCAAAACCGATGACAAATTCATTGGGGATTTCAAATCCACAGTAGTCGAGATGGACTTCGTAATCTTTTTTTACGTCTGGTTTCATAAGTAAGCAACAAGTGCGAACACTCTTAGCTCCTTTTTCTTCCATCATCGCGGCGATACAACTCATGGTTTGTCCGCTGTCAAGAATATCATCCACAACCAGCACATCCTGCCCGTGAATATCTAAATCCAGATCATGTACCAGTTCCAG
The DNA here is from genome assembly GCA_035326105.1 of Bacilli bacterium. Taxonomy (NCBI): domain Bacteria; kingdom Bacillati; phylum Bacillota; class Bacilli; species Bacilli bacterium. The sequence goes on along the minus strand of DAOKYO010000001.1, from coordinate 538,480 downwards.
TTTCCCCCGTGTCGTGGTTCCGCAATAGCTTTTAGCGCGGACAAAATCAAAACGCAAAGGTAAACTGATATGCTTAACTAATTCGGCTAAAAACGGCACTGACCCATTCAGCAAGCCCACAATTACCAAGTTTTTGTCTTGATAATCCCGACTGATAATCGTCCCTAACTCCTGACACCGATCGACAATCTGTTCGTGCGTTAACAATACTTTTCCAATTGAGGCACTCATTTTCGATCTCCTTTAATTTTATTTATCACCAAGGAAACATTTGCCCTTAATGACCAACGGGGGTTTCGCGGGTCTTAAATGTCAATTTTTGACCACGCTTCTTTTCGAATAAACAATATATACCGTAACTCCCTCCGGCCAATAAAAGCCCAAAGGAGGAAAGAATCAAGCCGATTCCTAAATATGGAGTGAAATACGATATCGTTATATGATTGCTTCCGCTTGGGATGACAAAGCCGACGAATCCCCCTTGGGCCCGATAAACCTTTGGCGTGATTACATTGTCTTCGTCATCAACTATCTTCACGGACCATCCTGTATCGTAGGCTACATTAGTAACGGCAAAGCGGGTTGACATGTAATTAGTATCGAAAGCATATTTGTTGTAGGAATGGGTGATGCTTTCAAAACCATTTTCCCTATATTGAGTAAATTGGTTTTCCATCTGCGCATTGTTGATTGAAAAAATATACGCTGATGTTGGGACGGTAGTCCATTTGCTCATCGGCATAATAAGAATAGATTGGACTCCGACGGGTGAATAAAGGGCTCGCATCGCTTTAAACGAAGTTCCAAGCGAGCCTCCATGCGTATCGAAAGTAATAAGTTCATTATTGATTCCGTATAGAAAAATTCTTGCGCTGTAATTATATGAAAGTTGAACAATAAGTTCCCCGGCACTGCTCGTAATCGGCTGGCCGTCGGTTCGAGAAATGTAAATTCCATTATTTCCCGGGTTCATCGAAGTGGCTTGAGGAAGCAGGCTGCAGGATGAGGGAAGAAGTGAAATATCCTCAAATGGCAAGCGGTCGGAGCAGCCATAGTAATCTAGTCCAAGGGTGCCGCTACGACTTGCAAAAAGCGTTGTTCCATTTTTAGGAGCATAATAATAATTTGCGGTAGAAAATTCCGGATAGGCACTCAGAACTTCATCGTAGTCATCGGTATCTAATATGCCATAGTTTAAATACATTTCTTCATTACGAACTACTTCCTGAGGCTGCCCTGAATAAAAATTGCTTATTTTCTTCCCCTCAGGATCAGTGGAAGGAAGATAATTTGAGCGCATTAAAGTATCAAAGCTGCTTCCCAGCTCCACAAAATTATCATTGCGATATAAGCGGTAATCCTTGGTATCGTAATCTTCAAGATGGCTATAACCATAGGGAACATTGTCATATGGAGCTTCCAGTCTAAATGTCTCGGTTCCGTCAGCGGTCACATAACTAATCGTTGAAACGCTATTTTGAACCATATAGTACTTTACCCCAAGAAACATATCCAAGTTGTAACGTTTCTCATGTAAGCCCATTGACCAGCCGTTATAATTGTAATTAACGTGACTCCAAGAATTGAATTCCATAAGATTGAAGTTATAGAGGCTATGAAAAGCCCCCAGACCATTGTAATTTTCCCGCATCCCAACATTATCATTACCTTTATAAGCATTGGAGTTAAAAACCCGGAAGAAAGTGTCATCCTCTTTATTTATATGATCGATTATGCTCGTCTCTTGTCTGACTGCACTTGTTCCGCCCCCGACATTATACTGATAACTGACAAAACCGTGATTAAACATGGTTGCTGTTCCCATGATGATAACTTCAACCGCAGTAAATGCCGTTAAATACTTAGTTAAATTCAAATCTTTATGAGCAAAACGGTAAATTAAATATACGATAACAATCGCAGCAAATTCATAGTAAGCATCATAAATGCGCTCATCTATCATCTGGAAAAAAGCCTCTCCTTGATAGTTATAAGCCCAGATATAAGTCAGCAAAGCCCCGGTAGTGATAAGGAGGAAAGAGGCATCATAATACCATCCCTTCCACTGCTGATGTTTTTCATAATTCAAAGCGACATAAGTTATGAGGACAAAACTTACAAACAACTGCCATCTCCCATATTCCTTAGTAAAGCCGTGAAGGGCATTATAAGAAAAAGGAGTGAATATTGCCCATACTATTAACACCAGGGCTACGATATGCGATACCTTTTTCTCTTTAAATGAGGTTATTAAGGAAGGAATAACCATCAGCATCAGGGGAGTGTAAATAAATAAACTGCTGACCGTATTATCATAATTGGAAGTATTTAAAAGCGCGGAACTTCGGTCGCTGAGAGTGGGGAAAAAGAACGTTATTAATGGATAAAACTTCTTATAAACGTAACTCGGAGACTGCGCTTCCCAATTGTTTAAATAATTAAAGAAGGTCGCCCAATCTTTGGTTTTAAATGCATCGAGAATAACTGATAAATAGGTAGCGTTAGTCACGCGATCTGATCCGGCCGAAATATATATTCCCGGCAAAAGTGAGATTGAAGAAATCATTATTGCTACGAAGAAACCGGCGAATCCAATACCCATGACAAGAAATTTTTCTTTAGTTGTATAAGTTTTAAAAAGTTGGAAATAGCGGAAGACCGCATAGATAACCCCCAAAATCGAGGTGGAGACAAGGAAGAAATAATTAGCAACGCCCAACACTCCTAACCAAGTCATCAGCATCCACGGTTTCCGTTCCCGTAATATTTTCTCGATACCTAAAAAGACTAAAGGAAATAAAACGGTAATCTCCATGAAGTGATTGAACCATAAATAATAGGTATTCCATCCGCAGAAAGCATAGGCCATAGCAAAGAAAAGAGCGTTTTCTTTCTTTACCCCCATATAGACCAAATACTTCTTCATGGCAAACGCCGCTAAAACCAACTTTGCAATCATCAAGCAGGCGATGCCTTGAGGGATGAGGCTTCGAGGAAAAATTAATATCGGCAGGAAAAAGGGATTAAGCGCGTAGTAGAAAGCGTTACTGCCGATATTGTTGACTCCGAGATTGGTTGATGAATCCCAAAGCGGAAATTCACCCGTGGTAATAAAGTGCCACCAATCATCATAACCATTAGTATAGAACGGAATTGTTTGCTGTGTGTAATCGCCCCCCAAGGGAACGGTCCACAGGTTGGAAAATAAAGCACTGGAAAAATAAGCAATCGCCAAAACGGTAAGAAAAATAGCATAAAACTTCCAATTGCTAATATCAAATTTGTTCCAAAAATCCTTCCAAGCATCCCGAAGCGTGGCCTTCTTTGATACTTCGATAACCACTTTATTTGGGTTATCGTTCGTCGATTTGATGACAATCGTTTGAGCCGGGCCATCTTCTAGCAAAAAGTGAAAGGACACTATCGACAAAATAAAGCCGATAGTCGAAAGCACCAAACTGACGATAAAAATCAATTTAAGATAAATTGGAAACGGAAAATCAATGCTTTGAATTGAATCAAAGCCGAACAGCCAAAAGAAACTAACGTAAAGGATTCCTAGCAACGGTACCAAAAAAACGTATTGTTTTTCCTCGGCTTTGGACTTCACCAGACGTTTGATGAAGTGGATAAAAAGGAATACTTCTCCTCCGATTAAACCAACTAAAATAAGCACTTTCCACCAAGGAAAAGAAAACTTTACCCCCGGCATAATCCACATAGAAACAATAAAAGTAATCGCCCCCATAACAAGGCTATAAAGTGCAAATTGATTGCAGTATGCTTTAAGCTTCTTTAGTTCTGGCATCAAGCACCCTCCGTCAGAAATTAATATGCTATGAAAAGTCTTTTAGACTATCAAATAAGACAAAGTTTATTATACACTTTTCGCCACTAAAAAATAACCACCTAGCGAATGGCAAACAAAAAGGGAAGCCTCTCGGCTCCCCATAAAATCAGCGGCCATCTTCCGAAGGGAAGAGGAAATTGAACGCTAATTTTTCGCTTAACCAAAAAAGGGGTAATTGATTAAGCGTAGTTATTATTACAAGTTTCATTGCCTTTTGCAAGTAAAATGATATTAAACTTTGCTATTTTCGAAAATAATTGTTTTAATTAACTCTTCAGAAAAACCATATTTTTCAACTAGTTGAGCAACGCTCATTTTTTTATCAATATAATCGCTTCTGATCGCCAGGCGATTGTTATCAACGACTAATGCTGCCTTTTTATACTCCTCATCGTCTTTCATTTCTTGAGCCAATTTGATATATTTGTCGCTGCGGCCATAGGCCTTTTCCCGCGGATATTTTCTTTCGTTGACTTTTAATTTATCCATCACAATTTGATCTATATCCAGGTGATAATGATCGGCAATTAAAACCGCATACATAAAAACATCCGCTAATTCTTCTTTGATCTTATCTATGCTTTCATCAACCTCCAAATCATTGGCCGACCATTGATATATTTCAAGCAATTCATTGACTTCCAAAGAGAGAGAAAGAGCCAAATCCTTCCCGTTATGAAATTGCTCCCAATTACGTTTAGCGGAAAAACTAATAATATCCTCTATTGTCTTTTTATCCATACCAATAACCTCTTTTTATATTATATCGATAATTTGGCTTTTCAAAAAGAAAAGGATGGCCGGTTCCCCCACCAGTCATCCTTTTTGGTTGAGATTTATCTCTAACCAACTTAATATTAAACGCTTTTTTGAAAAAAGTTAAGTTTCGTTTATTTATTTGTAACTTAAAGAAATTATGACATGTTTTACTTTTTGGCTTGACTGAAAACTCATCGTTAATGAAGAATATGAAATTAACTATTCTTCATCAATACTTTGTTGACGTTTACCAATATCTGAAATTTCTTTTTTTATTAGAAATTCACGAAATCCACGAATTTTTCTAGTTGTTAATAAATAACAAGCATATTTTTGGTCAACAAAAAGCTGGAGCGCGATAAAAGCAATAATTGTTAAACCCAAGCCAACATACCAAAAAGCCCTGAAGAATAGAAGAAAAGCAATCAATGGAATAAAACCAATCGCTAAAATATAATCATATACACTTTTGGTTTCCTCTTTAAAACACTTTTCAATTGTTTCTTTTTCTGATTTACTCAAATCCTTATAGCTTCGATATTGTTGAGAACTTTCCATAGATGTCACCCTTTCATATGATATAACGCTACACCATTAATGTATATAGTTGAGAATTCATTATTAATACAAAATCTTTACATCAAATAGTTAATTATTAGCCCACTATATATACATAGAGCCGTGCATAAGTTAGTAATCAAATAACACATCTCTCAAACGCTGACTTTAGTCAGCCGGAAACCATGTATGCATAAGTTAGTAATCAAATAACACATCTCTCAAACAACGAATCGCGCGAGCGTCGCATAACAGTGGCATAAGTTAGTAATCAAATAACACATCTCTCAAACACTTTTGGCTTTGACATCAAGAAAGTTAGTGCATAAGTTAGTAATCAAATAACACATCTCTCAAACGTATCGTGGACGAGATAGTAAGTGACACATGCATAAGTTAGTAATCAAATAACACATCTCTCAAACGTTCCAATGGTCTCAACACTCGACGGCTCAGCATAAGTTAGTAATCAAATAACACATCTCTCAAACTACCGCCGGGGGTATAATACTGGGTATTTGGCATAAGTTAGTAATCAAATAACACATCTCTCAAACCCTTGCCGGCATTGTCTTAATTGTCGTATTGCATAAGTTAGTAATCAAATAACACATCTCTCAAACGTAAGCTTGACTTATTCCTAGCTTGTTTTTGCATAAGTTAGTAATCAAATAACACATCTCTCAAACAGAACGAGGACATTATGTCCTTAAATTGGGCATAAGTTAGTAATCAAATAACACATCTCTCAAACGACCCGGACCCTGCTGATTGGGTTAATATGGCATAAGTTAGTAATCAAATAACACATCTCTCAAACCAGGGGAAACGCTATCGTCATCATCTGGAAGCATAAGTTAGTAATCAAATAACACATCTCTCAAACACCGAATAACCAAACAAAAAAAACAATTTAGCATAAGTTAGTAATCAAATAACACATCTCTCAAACTTAAGACATTGCATAATTTACTCCTTTCTAGCATAAGTTAGTAATCAAATAACACATCTCTCAAACAAGCGTAGGGGGGTTAAGTGAGGACGCGGGGCATAAGTTAGTAATCAAATAACACATCTCTCAAACAACGGAAAGACCTTTCAAGGTCAGTGTTTGGCATAAGTTAGTAATCAAATAACACATCTCTCAAACTTTAGTCTATATTTTATATGCTATTTCTATGCATAAGTTAGTAATCAAATAACACATCTCTCAAACAAGAACTATTTAAAACTTTAAATTAAATTAGCATAAGTTAGTAATCAAATAACACATCTCTCAAACTGTGATAGTTTTATCTAGCACATCCTCTAAGCATAAGTTAGTAATCAAATAACACATCTCTCAAACAGATTGACCGCTATATTGTTTATGGCTATGGCATAAGTTAGTAATCAAATAACACATCTCTCAAACCTCAAAATAAATTTGGGGGTGAGACTACTTACACTTGTAGTTTTATGTTATTTGACAAAAATATTATAAATTATTTGTTCTAATAAAGCATCTTTCTTTGTCAAGAATATAAGTTTCTGTTTGTATTTCTTTTTCACTTACATTGGTGTCAATTGAGACGATTATAAGTTTTAAATATTCTATTTCCTTTTTTATTGCTTCAACTTCGCCAATTGATAATAATGAAAACAAGTTAGAAACCACTATTATCTTCGGATGAACGAAGATATCTATCATTTTAAAAATATCTAAGATTGTATTTAAGTGACTTTCTTCATTTACGCATAATCTTATGTTATAAAGTTTTAGAACATCTTGGACAGGAAATTCTTCGTTTATAGAAATTCCTACATCAAAATCCGCAATTTCGCTTAGTATCATTCTTCTTAATGTATTATTAACTTCGCCTAATTTTGTTTGAAAATCGTAGTTGTTTCCAACTTTAGATATAATCTTTTGAATTAATAGGCCTTGATTCTTTTTGGAATTTGGATCAAATGAAGTAATGTTTTCAATCCAAAATATATTTTTCTCTATGTCATAATTTGTAGATCCGTCAAAAACAGAAAAGAAGTCTTCGCTCTCATCTAAAAAAGAGAGATTCTTAATGAAATCGAAATAAGCTGATGGATTTTCAATAATAATCGACAATAAAGTTCCATCATTTATATCAATGGCTTCATCAAAAAACTTACATCCTAGTTTCATATTTCAATATACCTTTCGTCAGTATTAATTATTTCACTTTTATTTTCTCCAAGTAGTATCGTCATATCTCCAAATTGCTTTTCCGTTATTTTTATTAAAAACACTTTTCCATCGTCCGGCATAATACGCTTTATTCTTGCTTCAACAAATTTTGCTGATGCTAAAGTAATGGCTAATTTACAATATACCGACTCTTGCAACATCAAAAAGCCCTCATGTTTTAATCCATTAACAAATTTACGATAACGTCTTCTTTGCGAAGATGTTCCTACCGGTAAATCAAAGAACAATATCATTCGCATATATCGATAGTTCATTTCTTATTTGGAAACATAATTGCATATGGTTTTATGTTTTTCATTGCATCAAAGAAAGTATGACAATAACGAGCAATTGCATTATCAAAATGCGTTTCTTCGCCATTGAAAAAAACTATCAAATTCAAAATATTGCTCAGTTCTTTCTTAAATTCTTTCTTATTATCCATTTTAAAAACAATGTCATCAATCCAAGGCCTAAATGGCTCCATTAAATCGCAAGATAAATTAAATTGATTGAAGTTATTGTCATGCCATATTCCCAGCTGAGTTAAGTAACCATCAGCAACAATCTCCCGATTAATCGCCGACAACAAAATAGCATATCCATAATTCAGTGCACTATTGATATCATTATCGCTTCTACGGCTAAAATCATTGCCAAAAAGATTATTAAAATATACTTTAGCCGCGTGTCCTTCGCGATTATTTTCATCGCCTAAAAGCATTTCGTTAATATAATCTTCTAATTGTTCCGCTGCCTCTTGATGTCCATTACTAAGAAGATTAGTTTGTTGATTGCGTATTTTTTCTTTTATAATTCTTGTCCAAACCAACTGTTTGCATTCTTCTGTCCAAGATATTTGTTCCTTTAACCTGGCGCTTGTATTGTATCCATTGGCATAAGGGGCATTCTCAAAACATGGATTTGCTTTCTCATCACAAAAAATCACTTTTATATTCCGTTTTGTTAATTCAACCAATAACGCCGCCGTTACCGCGACGCCCGTGGACTGAACGATAAAAAGAGATACTTCACTTATATGTATCTTAAAATCTTCTTCTCCTCTAACCAGAATATACCCTAATTCAAGACTGACCTTGCATCGGCTTTTAATAATAACTGTTCGAAAACCCATTAAAAGTAATTTTACCTTCTTACTTACTCAATCGGATTTTATAGGAAAATAACCCCGTTGGAGAGTCTGTTACAAGATCCAAATCATAACTAATATTCATTGAAATTCTTATCTCTAATCCATGCATCTTTTTTTTCTTTTTATCTTCTGTGGATAAATTTTTGTCTTCTGCAGATGACTTTTCCTTAATCAATGATAAGTCTCCTGCATTACTTTTTGCTTGAAGCGTTTTAATTATTTCCAAAATGGCTTTGGCTTGATTATAAATATTCAAGCCAACAAAATTTTCTTTACCGGCGACCAATTTCTCAAAATAATTATGATGATTTGTGCCTTTAAAAATCGGCAAATCATATTTTTGAGTTAAAATGTCATAAACTTCTACGTTTCTCTTTTTGGTAATATATGAAGGTTTAGTTTTAATTTCTCCGGTAATCGAATCTATGACTTCATTCAGTACAATCTCGTTTTTACTTTGAAAGTATTCCGCAATGCTTTCCGGTTTGTCGCCCGTATAAAGTCTTATAAGTTTCCCTAAATTTTTAACATATTGGGCCGTCTCGCTATTTAATAGCAACTGAACGCCGTTGTGCAAAACAAGCCGAACTCCTGATGTCCCAGCTAAGTATGTTGGCATCCCGTTAACAATTAGTCTCGAATGAAATGGTATACATTTTCTTATAATAACCGGATTATTAAGGCCATAGTAGCCTTCCAAAACAGTGTGCCTTAAGTACTCATCATTTTCTAATGCCTCTTTTGCATAAATGATTGGCACGCCGACAAGTATGCGTTTTTTACTTCCTTTTTTTTCATATTCAGCGAGGGTAAAGAATGAATTATTCTTACCTGTATACCCCCCATACTTCTCGGTATTGGACAACGGATTATCCGCATCCGTTTTCGATGGAAATAAGTCGTTTCCTTTAGGCGATAATTTTAAGTTATAAAAGCCTTTTCCATCGCCATCTGAAAAACGAACCATTGTTTTCTTAACCACTTTTGCCGACGAAATCTTACGATTTACCTCTTTAATGGTTGTAATCGTTCCATTATCCCCACTAACCCACGCATTTTTAATATTAAATTTAAACAAATCGGCGAAGTTCAAAGTTTCATAGAAGTTGCGTTCCCGAACAAAGTTCCTCGTATATTTTGTGTCATAGGCATTGCCAACAACAATATTGAGATAAGCATCCATCGCATGATGAAGGTCATTGATCTCGCGAACTTTAACTAAGTCAAAGTCTCTTCTAAATGAAGAAACATTACTCGCTTTGGAGTATACAACCTTGGTATTTGGATAAAGTTTCTTGATAATATCGGCAACTAATTTAATCGATTGCGAGGTAGAAACGACTTGTCGGTTAATAAAACTCGCCATTTCATCTTCTGAAAGATGCGTGGTTCTCGTTAATCGCTCATATTTTTCCTCGCTGATCAATTTCGACTTTTTTAAATAGTTCCAAAGAGGTTTCATCTTTAATTGAACTTCCGGTTTTATCGGATAAACATCCCCTTTGTCAGAGTTTGCAATCCGTTTAACCAAGACGCGATTATTGATGCTGTCATCTTTTATTTTTGATTGGGGATAAATATGATCGATATCATATAAATCTGTATTTAGTCTTGATAAATCAATTGGTTCCCCTGTATACATACATAGTCCAAACTGCAGGTAGTATAAAAATAAGCGGTCGCTCCGAAAATCTCGTTCCGTCTTTTCATTTATATCACTAATTTTAGCCTCGTAATCTATCTTGTGGTTTTGGTTACTTAAAACATCATTATTAAAAGCGATAATGTCCTTTCTGGATGCCTTCCATAATTCCAATAACTGATTTTTCCGTGAAGTTGTTTTTTTACCTTTTTTCTTTTTATCTTCACCTCTAGTGACTTCAACAAAAATTTTGGTCGGTGGATTTTTCTTTATAGAAGCTATTTCTTCCACCAGTTTTATGGCATTATGTGTCGCTCTTTTTACCATCGGCGAAACATAGGACTCATCAATCAAATTTTGGACGCTATCTCTCTCACTACCATCTTGATTATTGTATGCTTGAATGGCTTGAGCAATTCCATACCGTTCATCATTTATAATCTCCATAAAATTTTTACTTGTAGCACGAAGTAGCTGCAAAATAGAAGTAACTTCTCCTTGTTCGTCATGAACGATAAAATCTGGCCCAATTAGCAATTGTTGCGAAAAGCGACCCCAGCCCTGGTAATTTAATCGCGCCATTCTTTTAATATCTTCTTCGCTAAAAACATTAGAGTAGTTTTCTCTAATTTTTCTTCTAACCGTTTCCTTATCATCAAAGACGGTAAGCCAAAGAATAACATCTTCAATTTCCTTCTTCGCCCCAGCAAATTTTTCGCCAAGAATTGATTTAAAATCGTAAATTGAGCCAGCGGAAAGTTTTTCTTCTTCATCAATTCCGCCAATAACAACTTCGGTTCCCGGATGCATACTTTCCAACATTTTCTTGATTTGCTTGGGAGTAAGATTTTTTTTGTTTTCAATTTCCGAAAGAATAAGGTGCTTCTGTTCATCGCTTAATCTAATATTATTGACGGTAATTGTGTTTATATGATTCAATAGATCATATTCACGATATAGTAACGAGTTCACGGGCAATACATCTTCTTCATGTAGATATGTGCACTTGTTGGTCATTCGGCGAATAAACTCGGTTTGAGTAGCGCCATAGTCAACAATTTCATCAATATTATAAGGATTAATTTGTTCCTTTTCTTTACCTGGCTTTCGCACCAACCAGGCGAATCCATTCTTTTTTCCCTTATGCTGGTCATTAATCGGTCCGACATAATAGGGTATTTTGAATTCAATAAGGGTAATAACCCGGTCTAAAATTGATTGGTTGCTATCCTTAGATTCAACGAGTAATTCAGTATAATACTTGGATTGATTTTTAATTATTTGCCGTGCCTCGATGACATTAAGTTGATAAGGAAGCGAGGCATTGTCCCGATTATTTATCTTTAATAAAAATTCTGGATTATTTTTGTCCAATAAACCTAAAATAGAATCCCTGGTTTCGATAAAGACCGGATCTGAACTTTCTTTACTGGTAAGCAGGTTTTTAACATAAGTATAAAAATCATCCAAACTACAGTGACTACCCGTATGCTTCAGTTTTTGGGTTTTACTCATTCCGATATAGCGCGGATAATTATTTTCTTTGTCATTAAAAACCCTAAACATTTTTATGTAATCTTCGTGAGAAAAATATTTTTTAATAAATTTTTTAAATTTATCCAGTTGGCCTTTGTGCCCTTCATAACGCTCAACCATGGCTTCCGCGACATAGTTGGATTCTCCCATTATTTTTTTCATTGTCGCGTAACTATAGATTTTGCGTAGACCCTCGATTGGAAAAAAATTATCTCCCAGTAATCCAGCGAATAACGGAGCCTTTTCCTCATCAAAATCACTGTCGGAAAAGGAAATCTTATCTACATCTTCGTCAATTTCTTCTCCAGGTAATAAGTGCGAAATCTTCTCTTTTGCGCCCGCTAGCAATCCAATAACGGCTTTGATGAAATCCTTTTTTTCTTTACTGCAACCTTCTAAATGAAAAAATGGCGCCAAGGCTTCAGATGTCTTAGAAACGCCTCGGTTGCTCGTCATTTTTATGATTATATCGCTTATATTCTCAATGATAATTGGCGCTCCAAAATCAGAAAAGTTTTCTTCATAAAATATATTAATCTCCTCAGCCAAATTGGCTATGGACTCCAAATCTTGCTGATTATCAAAATTCTGACCCTCCATAAGAAAATGTCCGCGATACTTCACTAAATGATGTAAAGCCAGGTATATTTCGCGAATATCAAATTTTCTATCTTCGGTCAGCAATGCCTTTTGAAGATGGTATATTGTTTTATATTTATGATGGAAATCAAAGTCAGTGAAATTTTTATCGGCAAATAATGCATATTTGCTTTTAACCCGGTCATCCTTATCCTCCAAATATAGTCGGCTGTTATTTAAGCGAATGAAAAAATTCGGATCAAGCGGAAAAATTAGGGGGGCAAATAACGCTTGCAAACGATTGATACGCGCGTGCTGCCTTGCCAATCTTCTTCTTTGACCACGGGCTAAGCGCCTTTTTTCCGCAGTTGATGCCTCATCAAATAAGTATGCACCCCAAAGGTTTTCGCCTTTGGCCCGTATTAATTTATATTCTTTATTCGTCGCCGCCCACCCGACAGAATTAGTTCCAATATCTAGGCCCAAATAATATTCTTCTTTTTCCATATTTGACAAATCCCTTTCATTTATCTAAAATGGGATTGTCAAATAACACACGAGTTCAAATAAAAATTTGTCGAAAGACATATTCTCATCGCTAGTTATTACTAGTTCGCAGTGTGCGAATTTATCTCGCTTCGGCGAGATTTTTTTGTTGTCCCATTTTCTTTACCTAAATTATAACAAAAAAAACACTTGGGAAATAGATTATTTCATTTTTCCCAAATGTAATCTGGCTTCATATGTTAAGAAAAACAATATTACTGGACCAACAAATTTAATTCTTTAAAAAATCTTCAAACTCTTTTGGCATCCTAGCCACAATCTTAATTTTTTTGTTCGTGATCGGATGAATAAGATCAAGCTCATAGGCATGAAGACCCAAGCGATGCAAAGGATTATCCTTATTATCATACTTATCATCGCCGATCAGAGGATAACCGGCATGCTTCATTTGGACGCGGATTTGATTTTTCTTCCCAGTATCAATATCGATATCCAATAAAGCGTAGTTTTCGTTGGACCTGATGACTTGATAATGAGTTATCGCTAAAACGGTCGTCTCTGACTTATGGCCTACATACATCAGATTAGTTGCATTCTTAAAAAGAAAATTTTTCAAGGTATCTTCTTTTTTAGAAGGAACCCCCGAAGTAATCGCATAGTATCCACGTTTTTTGACGATATCATTCCAATTTTTCTGTAATTCATCTTTTATCGCTTCATTTTTGGCAAAAAGAAGCACTCCGCTTGTTTCCTTATCAATTCGATGGACAACATATATTCGTGCATGCTTATCCCGATCTTTTATATAATCACTCAGTAAACGATAGGCGGTAATGCCCTTTTCTTTATCGGATGCAACCGAAAGAAGACCATGCGGCTTATTGATTGCTATCAGTTCATCATCTTCATATATCACATCTAGTTTCTGCGTCTTTAAGGTCTTTTGTGAGCGCGCTTCAATCGAAACCTCATCCCTGCTGGATAAGGGAAAATCAAATTGCGTCACCGGCGCTCCGTTAACAAGGATTTGCCGGCGTGAAAGATATCCTTTAATTTTGTTGCGGCCAAATTTGGGAAGTTTAAGCATCAAAAAGGCTAAAAGCGTGTTTTCTTCCTTCACCCCAAAGCTAAAAAGCGGAGGTGTAACCCGAACGGGCCGTTTTCTTTCTTCCGCTCCGCGCTTTACAAATTCACGCTCACTTCTTTTCGTGCTGCGGGATTTTTTGTTTTTTACTTTTTTAAACGACTGGACGATTCTTTGAGCCATATTATTCTGCCCACTTTATAAAAATATGAAGGTGATGACGCGGCATTTTTACCAATGAAAAAGGTAAAGAAAAAATACGATTCTCATATAGGCCCGCCACCTTTTTATCCTGCGGAAAGCCAATTGCTTTAGTGACGTCAATCGGTTGTCCATGACGAAGCCAAAGAATCAAATAATTTTCACTGTCCGTATGAATCATAATTTGATATTTTTTAAAGATAAAATAATAGACCAGATAAACTAAAATCAGCACTCCAAGAGCGATAAAAGTTATCGTTGATGATAAAGACAAAAAAAGTAAACGCGCCATAATAACCTCACATTACCCACCCATTATAGGAGGAAACGTCAATAAATTAAAGAAGTTTAATTTCGATTCCGAGAACCCCTTCTCTTTGCTCGCGTTCCGGCGAATAAATCATGTAGATTCCTTTGAGCATTTTTTCTATCGAATCGGTTGCCATATAGCCAAATTTTTCCGGGGGGAATGCTTTAAATAGGGCTTTAAAATTTGGAAATGGATATAGACTGACCACTTCCACCATCATCGATTGATTAAAATGATCGGGTTCCCGGGTAAAGGTGATGGTATCACCAACCTTTATCTGACGTCTTTTTTCATCATAACAACGAATTTCAATTGTCTTCTGTCCGCTTAAGATCTTCTCAAATGGGCCGCCTTGTAAGTTCATGAAATGATGCATATTCAAATCCTCTCCCATATTATATTAGCATAAAAATCAGTCGGTAAATGAATACCTTTTAATGCAAAAACAAAAAAAGAATACTTAATTTTATATTTTCTGCCATTAAAAAAGGCAATAAATAATCGTTTTATGGTATTTATTGCCCTGATAATAACTTAAGAATAAATAATATTAAAAAAAGTGTTGCCAATAAAAAAGAACTTTGCTAATATACTCGCATACTAAGTAAGCTGCTTAGTAGCCGAGGTCAGAATGGGCGTCACGCTGGCCTATGGTCTCAGGCTTTATGCCTTGTTAAACAGATGAAAAAGGTTTAACCTTCGGGACTTGATCACCCTGAAGCCGCAACTATGTGATAGGCACGCACTATCAGATTCTGCCGTCGCCCGCAGGCTGAAAAGGCTCTTTGGAGTTTGTGCCAGTGCCCCGTCTATGACGGGGTTTTTTTTATTAAATAATAACGTGTCCCGCTGCCCGATAAAGGCGATACCATTCTTCTTTTGAGAGTTTGATGTTTCTCGCCACTAAGATATCCGCGATGTGCTGTTCGTTCATGGAGCCGTAGACCACCTGAAAGTGAGCCGGGTGGCGCAAAATCCAAGCGATGGCAATCGCATGCTTGCTGACTCCGTTCTTGATGGCTAAAGTCTCCAGTTCCTTATTCAATTCCGGATACTTGGGATTGTCGACAAAACTATCTTCAAAGAAACCGACGATAAAGGGCGACCATGCCTGAGGCGTAATATGATGAAGACGGCAGTAGTCAAGAGTGCCTAAATCATAACTGACGGCTTCCTCCATGTGGTTATTTACTTTTAATCCCGCATCAATAAGCCCGGTGTGCATCAAGCCAAATTGAAGTTGATCTACTTCAATCGGTAATTTAACGGCACTGGCGATTAACTCCATTTGATAGGGATTCATATTCGAAACCCCAAAGTGACGTATCTTTCCTTCATCATACAGTTCGTTAATTGCTCTTCCGACCTCTTCCGGTTCCATCAAAGCATCGGGGCGATGGAGAATAAGCATGTCGATATATTGGCAGTTCAATCGTTTTAAAGAGGATTCAACCCCGCTTTTTATATAATCATAGGAAAAATCATAACGCGGTTCATCCCCTTTGACGATGCCGACTTTTGTTTGAATGTAAATCTTGCTCCGCAAAGAAGGATTCTTTTTAAGAATCGCCCCAATTAGTTCCTCGCTTTTTCCGCGACCGTAAATATCGGCCGTATCCAAGACTTCAATTCCTTCTTTCAATTCATAGTTAATCAGCTTTTCCAAATCTTCCTCAGAGAGGTTTTGCACCCGCATCAAACCATGAATAAGCGGGTAATCAGTAATCTTATTTGACAGCATATCAATAATCCTTCTTTCTTTAATTAATAGTCGTTTGGATCGATCTTATATTCATCTTTATCGTCTTTAGTTTTCGGAGCATCTTCCTTCTTTTGATGGAAGTGGTCGAAAATGTTTTTTTCTAGTTCCAAGCGCATCGGAAGTTCCTTATAATCTTGGTTAACTAAATAATATCCGGCAACCGCAAATGCAACCGGCAGTAAATCTAAAGAGAAATTAAATGCTCCGGCGCTTATTTTGATGTTAACGATAAAATTAAATGCCGTGTAAATACCGGCGACGATAACATTGGCGACCAAAAGTGTACGATAGTTTTGAAAAAAAGCCGTGTGAACTTGGTATTTTTTAGCCGTTCCGTCCGCATATTGCATCGCCTTAATCGACAACGCAGCCACGTAGGCGCCAAAGACAAAAAAGCCGATTCCAACTAATAACCGAATAAGCGGTAGTGATGTCGTTCCCCAATTACGGATAAGTCCGAAGACGAAAAACGGTAAGCGCACCAAACGTAAAAAGTAGTAAACCATAAACATAATTGCCGCTCCATAGGTGCGCTTGTTACTTTTAATATTCATCCGCCGATTCTCCATTTTGGGTGCTTCCCGTCGCTAAACTAATCCGTCTAAATTCATCATACTCCCTAAGAAGCTTAAGGTAATATAAATATGCAAAATAATCATCCAGCCGTCTCTTGCTTGAAAAAACATCCGACCATAGGAGGATAATCGGAACAATAATCCCATACATAGAAATAGCAAAAAGGCCAAATTTAACTCCCGGAACCATCAAAGCAAGTTTGACTCCGACAAAGTATAGATAATAGACGAAAAAAAGACTCGCCACTAAAATCATAAAAGGGAGATGACGATCATAGACCAGTGGGTTTTTAATGCTGATGAAGAAAACACGTGCCGCTAATAGTAAGAGCAATACTTCCATAAGAAGGGCTCCCATAGCATGATTGAATGATAAAGTGGCAGTTGGAATTTGACCGGATAAATCCATTACGTCCCAATAGATACTCCACGCCAAAAAAGCCATCATAAGTGTCGATCCTAAAGTAGCTAAAAAGTTGTTTGTTTTGCGTTTAGGTTGCGGTTTTTCCATATGTTGTTTCCTCGATAATTCTAGCACAATTATCGGAAAAATAATCGAGAATATTAGGCTACAAATTTATCGAGAAATTCCGCGAGATCATCATAACTTTGCTCGCCCATCAGCCGACCTTTTTCCACGCCCTTATCATAGACGATTAAAGTCGGTATGGAATTTACTTCTAATGTCCGGGCGAACCCTCTGTTCTCATCGGTATTAGTATAACGAAATTGCAGGCGACCTTTGAATTCGCCCTCAGCAGCTTCCACTAAAACCGGATGAAGGTTTTTGCAGTTAATGCACCACTCGGCGCCAATATATACTACGACCGGTAAATCTGCTTTTTGAAGTTGCGGATAATATTCCTCTCTGTTTAGAGGAATGAGCACCTCCTTATTAACCTTAAATAACGTAGAACGATCCATACTAATCACTCTCCTTTTTCCCATTTATATATTTTATAACAGCAAATGGTTCCTTAATTGCCAGTCGGTCATATAACAAATGCTGACGGGAAATATCCTGGCGATATACCATGTATCCTTGCTCGCCAAGAATTTTTTCTTCCTGTCCAAGACGGCTTAAATTTTCTTGATCATAGGGGGAATAAAAGATAAAAGCGACTTTGCCGCTTTCGGCAGTGAGAAGGCGTTTAATACCGCTGACTTCCTTTAAATATCTTTCAATGGCCGTAGCGGCAACGGCGCCGTCGCTCGCGGCAACAATTATCTGACGAAGATAGGTTACTGTGCAGTCTCCCACCGCATATAAGCCCGGAAGACTTGTGGCCTTCGTTTCATCAACATATATGTAGCCATTGCGGTCAATTTTGACTGAATCTCGTACTATTCCCGTATTAGGAACCATCCCCACAAACGAGAAAACGGCATCCGCGGGAACGGTTTTTATTTCTCCGCTTTTTACATTTTTAATTTTTAGGCCAATTACTTTACTGCCGTCTCCTAAAACCTCGTCCAAAGTTGAATTCCAAATAAAATCAATCTTTGGATTCTCTTTTACGCGATTAAACGACAGCTGATTGGCATCCACGTGCCCCTCTTCATGAATCACAATAATGTGAACATTCCTGGCAAAACGAGTTAAAAAGTCGCCTTCTTCAATAGCTTGATCGCCCGCGCCCAAAACATATACTTCCTTGTCTTTATAAAAAGCTCCGTCGCAGGTCGCACAATAATGCACTCCGCGGCCAAAATATTCTTTTTCGCCGGCAAGCCCTAAAACCCGCGGTTCGGTACCAAGAGCTAAAATTACGCTGTCAGCAGTAAAATCGCCTCGCCTTTTAGTTGAAACAGTAAATATGTCACCATCTTTTTTTATACCGGTAACTGTCGTTCTAATCAAAGAAACGCTTGGAAATAAAAGTGCATGCTGATAAAAATGTTCCACTAATTCCGGTCCGCTAAGCGTAGCTGCTCCTAAATAATTGCTTACCTCCAGAGTGTCTTTAACCCGCCCGCCTTGGGCTCCTTTTTCAATGATGAGCGTCTTCATTTCGCTTCTGCCAGCATAAACCGCTGCCGATAATCCACCCGGCCCGGCGCCAACAATAATTACCTCATAATGGTTTTCCATATCTTCCACCTCACATACATAATATAAGCGATAAATCTCTTTTTTTGATTTCTAACGCTCAAAAAAAGCTAGTCTATACACTAGCTTTATCTCTTTTCACGTACCTAATATATTCGTAGTTGTCCTTAGAAGATGTCTTATCCTTTAAAAATTCATAAACTTGATCGCGCAGTTTTTGCTCCGCTTCCTTACGATCCAAATTAGCATCAGGGTAAAAGGGGGTACTGATATGAAGAGTAATCCTTGGCTTTTTACCGGCCTTTTTAGGCGCGCGCCAAGTACCCGCTAAAGCGATTACCGGCTTGTTCGTTTTAACCGGATAAAAAAACGAGGAAGAAGAAAAATCTCTCAGGCCCGTATAATAAGGCCAAATATGAGCCTCAGGGAAAATTATTATCACTTGTTTTTTCTTCAGGCGATAATTGATGCAATCAAGAAATTCGCGCGTCCGCTGATAACTATCCGGCAGCGGAGTAGCGCCTATCATCTGGACAAAGTTCTTTAAAAAAGGGAGTGATACTGCATCGGGATTAGCGATGATATATGCCCGTTTTGGGCAAACGACTTTTGTCGAAGTGAAGAAGGAATCTCCCCAGCACGAATGATTTCCATAAACGAAAAAGCCTGTTTTCCGTAATGATTTCAAGTTTTTTCTTCCCTTAATCCGAACGCCAAATTTGATGGAACCAATCAATCCTAAAATCGGCCAAGCGATAAAATAATAGGCAAACCATGAACCAAAACGCCAGAAAATGTTTCGATGAATATATTTAAAGCGAGGGCCCAGTTTTTTTTGTTTAATATTGTTACCGGCAAAATCATCCGTCAGCTCATTATCGTAGTAGACGATGCGCTGTTTATCCATAGTGAATCTCTCCTTTCACTGATGTGATTTCTTCCTGGCGGTGGAGACTATCATCTCTTCCATTCTATCCATGCAGGTTTCAAAAGCAAATTGATCGGTAAAATGTTCGTAAAGTCTGCGGTTTTCGTCCTTTTCCTTTGGATGCTCAATCCAATAATCAATTTGGTTGGCTAAATCATGGACATTATTAACTTTAAAAGTATTCGCAGGCGTCAAAGCAAAGTGGCGGGCGGCACTCCGATGGGAGTTGCTAATAAGCGGCACTAAGCCGCCGCTGATGGCTTCAAGACAGGCAATTGATTCAATTTCAATATCGGCTGGGTGACAATATAAATCCGCCGAATAAATGACATTAACCATCATTTCATGATCGAAAAACCGCATGATTGGTTTATTGGAAAGACTCTATCCAAGATGACGGTACTTTTTTTCTAACGGTCCTGCGCCCGCTAAAACAAGTTGAATATCCTTCTCGTGACGACTCTTTTTTACCGCCCTAATTAAAACCTTTTGACATTTTTCGTCACTATAGCGCCCCGTAGACAATATAACATAATTGCCATTCAATTCTTCTGGCCGCTTAAAATCATCCGGCCGTTTCTGAAAGCGTAGGTTGACCCCATTAGATATCACAAAAGCATTTGTTTTATGCCCGGAATATTTTTCGAAAACCTGATGAATAAATTCCGTTGGATAATGAATTGCGTCCACATAACGATAAAAAGAATTGTAAAAAACTTTGTAGACAATAAAGTTGCTCAACTTTTCGTTTTTCAAAAAAAGATGCGAAGTGATATTTTCTGCCTGGGTGTGGAAACCGGCGGAAATAGGCAAACCCATTTTCCGAGCCATCCGCATTGCGCTTTTTCCCAAACCGAAGGGAAGCATGATATGGACGGCATCCGCTCCTTGTAAGGCAGAACGAACGACTTCTTTGTCGGGCTTCGCCAGCTGGACTCCGTTCTTTGCTACATAATTGTTAAATATCCCCAATGATAAAATAGGGCATACATAGAAATTTTCCTGACCTTTTCGGTCTTGATCGCAGCATAATACTCTAACTGTGTGACCTCTTTTTTTTAGGGCACGAATGAGATTCATAGCGGCGATTGTCGTCCCATTATTCTCTTTTCCTAAAACGTCACTAACAACCGTTATAATCATTTTATTCCTTCCATTTTCTTTGCAAAATGTATTTTTTTTGAGACATGTATGCTTTATATTCTCGTTTAAAAAGTTAAATCAGTCAATATCGTTTAATGAATCATTGATTGTGGCGCGTCCCGTCCGGGCCATTTTTTCAACCATCATTTTATCCCGCATCTCATGGTTAATCATCGCCGGTCCCCCAATACATCCTCCCGAACAAGCCATACCTTCAATAAAGTTAAAGTCCGCTTTTTTAGAGACGACTTTTGCGACAACCTCTTTGACTGCTTCCATGCCGTCAACGGCAACCGGGCGCAGAATAAAATCTTCGCGACCCTTTTCCTTAATCGCCTGCGCAACCGCTTCCGATAAGCCTCCGCAGCGAGCAAATATTCTTCCAAAGTAACTTGCCCCCGAGAGCAATCCATCCGGCTGAGTGGTTAGATCCACCTCTTGGGCGGCAAACATTGCCAAAAGTTCCTCAAAGGTTAAAGCCACATCAACATATTTATTGACTTCGGGTAATTGACACTCCATCTTTTTAGCGATGCAGGGACCCACAAAAACCAAATGCAATTCCGGATCTTTCTGCTTGATAAAGCGGGCGATGGCCGCTTGAGGTGAAAGGTTGTGCGATACGTGATCGGCGATGCTTGGTTTATGAACTTGGATATAACGGACAAAAGCCGGACAGCAAGAGGAGGTTAAAAATCCTTTTTCAAGAAGTTCATCGCTCTCGTCTATCGCCACCATATCCGCTCCCTTGGCCGCCTCTATAACGCTCGAAAAACCTAACTCTAATATTCCGCTTACGACTTGGGTCAAGCGAACATTTTCGAATTGCCCGGCGATACTCGGGGCAACGATCACCCCAACCCGATAATTTTTATCCTTTTTAGCCCTTTTTAGCATTTCAATAACATCAATCATATAGGACTTATCCATAATGGCCCCGAACGGACACTGATAGGCACACGCTCCGCACCGAATGCATTTTTCTTCATTTATTTCACTGGCGCCGTCTTTATCAATCGATATGGCTCCAACCTTACAAGCCATCTCGCAGGGTCGTTTCATATCCAAAATAGCGCTATACGGACAAGCTTTGGCACACATTCCGCAGTTGACACAATTGGTTTTATCAATCTTGGCAGTATGGGTAATCGGATCAATATGAATGGTATTTTTAGGACAGACGGTCTGACATTTGTGAGCGATGCAGCCACGGCAAGCATTGGTAACCGTATATCCGCCCAGCGGGCATTCATCGCACGCCGATTTAATCACTTCAAGAATATTCGGATTTCGAAAATCGCCGCCACAGGCAATTTTAACGCGTTCTTTGAGAATCGCTTGCTCCTTGTAATTACAGCAACGCATCGTCGGTTTGGGCCCGGGCATAATCTCTTCCGGTAATTTGTCATAATCATCATAAAGTCGGTTGGAAAAAGCTAATTTTGCCACCTCGCGGAGAACGGCATGTTTAACGGATTGAACATTGCTGTCAAATTTGATTTTATAATCCATTTTCTTGTTCTCCTCTTTGGCTGATAAGCTTCCATAGATACTTTTTGTCTTTTGCCGGAGCGCCGGTATAGATAACCGCCGCCACGATTGGCTTCCAAAGCAGCAATTCCTCTTGGGCAATACCGCTTTTGCCGGCATAAAGTTCTAAATATTTATCGCTTAAATTCTGATAGCCATGCGTATTAAGCCAAATAAAAGTATTGATGGCATCAACCGCGCCCGTTCCGCTGACCGCGTGTGACCAATCGATAATCCAAGGCTTATTATTGCCGTCAATCACAATGTTGGAAAACGAAAAATCAAAATGAATAATTTTATGATTCTTGGGAAATCGCAAATATTCTTGAAGAAGACCAAAGCGAATCGTCGGCAGAAATTCATTGCTTGTAACTAAAGAACTATGAAATATCGCCTGGAAAGGTTTTAAGTATGGAACCTCTATCTTTTGCATCTCCACCTGAAGATCGACAAAAATTTCTAAGTATTTATCCGTGTTTTCAGGGTGAAGTTTAATCAATTCTCCAATTGTCTTTCCTGCAATTTGCTCGGAATAAATCGCCCAAGCTCCGGTTTCATCCGGTTCAACTTTTAGAATCTTCGGAACATTGATGGATGTTTTCTCCATATAACTTTGATTTAATGCTTCATTAAAAATCCGTGCCAAATCAAACCCGGGTTTGAATCTTTTCACAATTTGTCCGTCAACGGCATATACCGTTTTATAATCACGTTTTGAGATAATGTCTTTTGAAACCATCGGCACTCTCCTCTTATCTTTTTTAAAGATAACTTTGTTTATAATTATAAACTTTATCCTCTGTACCGACAACCTTCCTCCGACGTTTATCGGTAAAAAACCGCAATAAAAAAAGTCGCTCATATCGCGACTATCAATTTATATAAAGACTCGTTACTTTTTTACATTAATGAATAGATTTTTAACAGTCGATATCCGCCGGTGGATATCGAACTAATCGCCACTCGATCAAAGTGAATTCGTCTTGGTAGAGCAATGCCATTTCGAAGTTTTTCTTGCTCCTCCCCGGACAAATTTTTAACATTAAACATTGTCATATGAAGATAAGACGGCATGGCTTTTATCAAATCCGTATTGGCGATGAGCCGCTTGAAAATCTCTTCCATTTCTAAACTCATATTACTCTCAAGGCGCAACAAATTATTAGTGATTGTCATTCGGTCAAAAACAAGAGAAAAGGAAGGAATCGAGTTGAGGATACTTTCTAATTCATACCTAACCTTGGTCGTTTTAATTCCGGAAAAAGTCAGCAAGGTAACATGGGGGTAAAAGCCCTCGGTTTCCGCTTCAAAAGAAGCCGCTAAAAGCTCGTCCGCTTGTAGGCGCTTGCTGTCTAGATTAGCCGGAAGAAAAATAATGGAAACATTCTTATTCATGGTTATATTTTAGCAAATGAAAAGCAAAAACAATTATTGTTGAATTACTTTTTTATCCTTTTTAGAAGGCAAGAAAATCCAAACGAAGAAAAGCACAAGAACAAACAATAGCACCGGAATAAGAATTGTTATAGTTCCCACCCAATAGACAATCATCGATACAACATAACTGGTGACGATCCAAAATAATATGGTCTCGATAAATTTTCGACGACTACGCAGTTCACTGCGCGCGGCACTGACCGAAGCCATGCAAGGAACCGTCAGTAGGTTAAAAGCCATGAAGGAAAAGGCCGCGGGCAAGGATAAAGAGCCAATAAGTGCCTCTTCTGAAATACCAGCAAATGTCCCTAACGTCGCCGGCACCATCTCCTTAGCGACTAAACCCGTGAAAGAGGCCACCGTATACATCCATCCATAACTTCCTTGAGCCCATCCAAGCGGATAAAAAACATAATTTATTACTTTGGCAATTTGCCCGAGCATCGAGTAATCGATATTATCGACCATGCGGAAGGAAAAGGAGAAACTGGATAAAAACCAAATTACGACAATCGAACCGGCAATAATTGTCGCCGCTCGATGCAAATAATCCTTTAATTTTTCCCAAAGGTGCAAACCGACGTTTTTCGCCTGCGGAATATGATAGGCCGGTAATTCCATAATAAAGGGCGAACCGGAATTGCGACTCCGCGATAGTTTTGAAAGAAGTAAGGCCGCGATAATAGAAACCAAAATTCCCAAAAGATAAATTAAAAATACGACAAGCCCGGCATATTGGCCCTGATACAGGAAGGCACCGAAGGCGGCCCAAATTTGTAATTTAGCACTGCAACTGAAAAAAGGAGTAAGCATAATAGTTAGGCGCCTCTCTTTTTCACTTTCAAGAGTTCTAGTAGCCATAATTCCCGGAACAGCACACCCAAATGACATTAGAAGCGGAACAAAAGAACGCCCGCTCAGTCCCATCCGGCGAAATGCTCGATCCATAATAAAGGCCGCGCGGGCCATATAGCCGCTGTCTTCAAGTAAGGTAATAAAGAAGAACAGCGAAATAATTAGTGGGATAAAACCCAGCACAGTCGATAATCCGGCCCATAGTCCCTCGACAATAAGCCCATTTAGCCAGGTGGGAGCCGTTTTTAATACGGAGGTTAAACCGAGACCAATTAAGTCGCATAAGTATGTCACCGCCTCGGACAAAATAACCCCCGGCGAATTAATCGCGTCGGTTCCGATGATTGGAATATCGAAACTGTTTTTGGGAATAAAGATACTTAAAAATAGAAAGTCATGACTAAAGACAATATGAAACACCAAAAGCATCGTCAAGAAAAAGATTGGAATTCCCAGCCATTTATTAGTTAATATCCGATCAATTTTATCGCTTTTAGTCAAGGCATGCGGGTTGTAATTACTGCGGACAATCTCAGGAAAATGCTCGGTGATAAAGTTGTAGCGAGCATCGGCGACTTTACCCCCGAAGTCCCCTTTAAAATTATCAAGAGGCAGCGTTAATTCAATTTCCTGAACT
This sequence comes from Bacilli bacterium, assembly GCA_035326105.1. Lineage (NCBI taxonomy): Bacteria > Bacillati > Bacillota > Bacilli > Bacilli bacterium. Next base: position 513,181 of record DAOKYO010000001.1, on the reverse strand, counting down.
TGCTGATAGATATGGGGATGCATCGCTTTTTCCATTTCATCACCTTCGATAAATTTTACTATATGAAAGGTGTGTGACCCGATGGAAGGTAAGCTTTCAACCAAGGGATGAACTTGATCGAAGACTTTTTTCAATGAACTGCGTTCAATTACCGACCAGCCATGCCGCGGGTGCCGAGCGACGATAAGAGCTTTCTGCATCAAAGTTGCAAGTCCTTCATTTTTTAAAGCGCTGATGGGAACCACCGGCACTTGAAAAATCTTCATCATCGCCTCAATATCAATTTTTTCTCCTAATTCTAACGCAGCATCCATCATATTGAGCGCAATGATAACCGGAACATCAATCTCCAAAAGTTGCGTGGTGAGATAAAGATTTCTTTCTAAATTGGTGGCATCGATGATATTAATGACGCAATCCGGTTTTTCATCGATTAAAAAATTACGGGATACAACTTCTTCAGGGGTATAGGGCGAAAGCGAATATATTCCTGGCAAGTCCACTACTTGGACGGTTTCTTGACCGGCTTTATAAGTTCCGACCTTCTTATCAACCGTAACTCCCGGCCAATTGCCAACCTGAGCCGTCGAACCGGTCAATGAATTGAAAAGGGTTGTTTTTCCGGAATTGGGATTGCCCGCTAACGCAAATTTAAGCATCCTTAACCTCCACTACTACCTCATCACCTTCGACTTTTCGAAGCGAAAGTTGATATCCCCGCAGTTTAATTTCAAATGGATCACCGAGCGGCGCGCGTCTGACCATCAATACTTCAGTTCCCGGAGTAATACCCATATCGAACAGACGCTGACGGATGCGGCCCTTGGCTTGCATTTCAACAACTTTTCCAATTTCACCAATTTTTAGTTCTGCCATCTTTTTTTGCATAATGGTCTCCGGTTTCTATCAAAAAATATGAGTTAGGGTTTGCTAACCTTATATATTCTACTTTATTAAACATAATTATCAATCAGTAAACAAAATAAAGCGCTTGCTTGATTAGAGTTAATCTGGCAGCAAGCCTTCAAATAATTAATTCTTCTTTCAATGGGGCAAAGAAAAACCGCTTTTTAAGCGGTTTAATTATCGCCTACTCCTTCATAATAAACTACTGATTATCTTCATTGCTGTAAGCCGAAACAATCTCCCCGATATATTGAAGCGAAAAATCGTCTTTCGGATAGTTGGTTGAAGGAATCTTGCTTTCTAAAAAATTTTCTTTTTTAACCGCTGAAACATATATTTTTTTACAGACGAGAGTAAGGTACGCCTCCTCAAAAGTAAAACCATGCTCCAAGGGTAAAACCTTAAGTCGTGACTTTTCAACTTTTCTTTCTTCCTCATATCCACTGATGGTTCCTAAATATTCATAGGCCGAATGTCCAAAGGGAAGAAAGGAGATGACAAAGTATTCGCTTTGATCAAGAAGTTTTTTGGTATAACGGGAGGGCCGAACATAAATGGTGAAAATCGGCTTATTCCATAAAAGCCCTATTTGCCCCCAGGCGGCTGTCATGGCATTTCTTTGTCCGTTTGCCTCTGTATTAATCAAAAAATAATCCCGTCCGATGGCCTTGATTGGTCTAAACAAAATGTCCTGAGACTTAATTGATTTCATTCTCTAACTCTAGCCTCCTGTCTTCTTTTAATTCGATCCCGAATAATAAAGCCTAAGATAATCGCATTGAAAACAAAAGTAATAACATTGGCAATAATCAGGGCAAAATCCATTTTATAGAAGCCATAACCTGCCCAACATCCGATTCCCACAACCATGGCGATATAGGTGTTCATGGATAGATCACCCGTTCCTTTGGTCTTTAAAATTTTAAAAATCTGCGGCAGCGTTGAACTGGTAGTTAAAAAGGCCGCTATATACGACAAAAAAGTAAAATCCATATCTAACCTCTCTGGTGCTTGACGTTGGCTAAGAGGCTTTTTTGAATTTGACTGTCGGGCCAATATCCCCACGATTCAATTATTTTGCCTCCGGCATTCATACGGAAAATTTCGACCGCTTCCCAGCTGATTTCCGCATTAGTGGCGGGAACTCCCAAGTACTCTTTCCTTTGGATTCCGGTGAAAAGAAATTGACCGGCGATTAAATCATCTTCTTCAATCAATCCCAAAACTTCGACGCGAAGATTACTAAAAGCTAGGTGAACTTGCTTTATCGTGTCGATTGCATCTTCACTCGAGGAGGCAATTGCCGGGGAATGATTGAAGTAAGTAGGTGTTAAAAATCCGAGAGCTGCCTCGTAGTTTTTCTGATTATAAGCTGCTTCATAGAAGCTGCGCACTACTTCCTTATTCGTCATAATTTCCTCTCCCGTATTAATATTAGTGGAAAATGATATAACTTGCTAATGAAATGAGTAATGGTTTTCGCTTTTACCTTTTCTTTACATTTATTTACGGGCCTTTGGTTTATTCGCCACTTTATTTTCTCTTATAATCGACTCGTAAAACAAAGAAAAAAGGAAAAATGAAAGAGGAAAGAATGAAGAAAACAAAACTTTTGGGATTTATCCCCCTCTGCCTAGGAGCGATTACCCTAGCCAGTTGTAATCAAGGATTTGATCAATCGGCCAAGATTACTGTTTATACTCGTGATGTTACCAGCGGAACCCGCGACGGTTTCTTCACCAAAATCAATTTTAAGGAAGCGATTAAAGACAACACCGTTCTTGTTAACGATTATGTCGAGGTCGATGGAAACGGTTCAATGATCAGTTCAATCAGCAATGACAAATATGGATATGGGTATATTTCCTTATCGTCGTTAGAAGATTCTGGATTAATTGGTCTAAAGTATGCGGGAGTTGTTCCCAATGAAGCCAATGTCATCAACGGAACTTACAACTTAAGCCGAAACTTCAACTACATTGTCCGCACCAACTTTGATAGTGAAGATAAAGCCGAATTAGTATCCGCTCTTGTTGCCTATATGAGCACGCAAGAAGGTAAGGCGACAATTAAGTCACAAGATGGCATCGTCGATATCAAATCGACCGATCCCAAGTGGGATGATATAAAAAGCAGTTTTCCTGTTCTAAATAAAGATAACAGCAGCATTACCATTCATGTGGGCGGATCTACCTCGGCGGAAAAAGTCGCCAAAGCCCTGACTGCTGAATTTTCCAAAAAAGCCGGCAACTTTATCGCCGAACATAATCATACCGGTAGCGGAGACGCCTATAAGCGGACTCAAGGCAGCGAAAAGGATGGGGCCAATTATTTAGACATCGGTTTTGCCTCACGGGAATTTGAAGAGAATGAGCCCGCGAGTGAGGGAACTATCGGTAAAGTTTGCACTGATGCTATCGTTAATGTCGTCAACAAAGCCAACGGATTAATTACCGATATTGATGCCCTGACGGTACATAAAATCTACGATGGAACTTACACCACCTGGAATCAATTGGTTGCTTGATGCATAAGGTCTAATCAATGAATCGAGTCTCCAATCAAGCCCTTTTAAGTCGAAATATGAAACTGAAAGCCTGGGGTGATAAAATATCCCGCTGGCTTTTTCTCATTTTTGCTCTTCTCGCTTCTTCAATAATTGTGGTGATAGTCATTTTTATTTTTTATAAGGGGATAACCCCATTTTTAACCACCTACACTATTGGAGGAACTAATTATCGTGTCTCTTTGGCTGATTTTATTTTTGGCCTAACTTGGTTTACGCCCCCCATCAGTTATGGTATTGGATTTGCGGTTATCGATACGCTTTACATCGTATTGCTGTCTCTTATCATTGCCGTCCCCATCAGTGTCTTGACTGCGCTTTTCATCACGCGAATCGCCCGTCCAAAGTTAGGGAACGCCGTTAACTACGTGGTTGAACTTTTAGCGAGCATTCCCTCGGTGATATTTGGACTATTTGGTATGGGATTTATCGCTCCTATGGTCCGCGACTTGGCGATGGTTTTTGGTCAACAGACAGCCGGAGGACTATCCATTTTGACAACCGTAATTGTCCTGTCAATGATGATTATGCCGACGATTACCATGTTCTCGATTACGGCAATTAAAGCGGTTAATCCCACACTGATTGCCGGCTCATTGGCCTTGGGGGCTTCGCTGACACAAACAAATTTTAAAGTTGTCCTTAAAGCCGCGCGTTCAGGTATTTTTGCAGGGATTGTTTTAGGAACCGGCCGGGCTCTTGGCGAAGCTACTGCCGTATCCATGGTAATCGGTAATGCCGGCAGCGGTCCTACCTTCGGATTATTTGATCGCTCGCGAACGTTAACTTCCACCATGCTGTTAGGGTTTAATGAAACCGTCGGCGTCGATTACGATATTCGCTTCTCCGTAGGAATAATTCTTATCGCCTTGATTCTGTTTAGTAACTTGCTTCTTAACTATTTAAAGAAAAAACTCGGGGATAATGCACAATGATTCAACAAAATTTTAAAAAGCGAAAGCGTAAAGACGGCTTTTTAAATGCCATAACCTACATTTTCGCTTCTTTTGGCTTAATTATTTTAGTTTCAATTATCGCTTTTGTTTTTGCCCGTGGTACTTCCACTTTATCTTGGGATTTTATAACTGGCAATTACGCGGAACAGGTCACCAATGCTTATTTAGTTGATTCTCCAAACCTAGGTAACTATATCAATCCTCAAATTGAAGGCACTTTTTTCTCTTCAAAATGGGGAGTTGCTTTAAAGGATGGCAGGACACGAAGTAAAGAAAGCGTTGTTTATATCGAATACGTAGATGAAAACTCGCCCTTAAACAATCTAAATGAAATGAATTCCAGCGAATATGTTCGTCTGTCCGCGGATGAGTATATCACTAAATTAATGATGGAAGATATTGACGGCAACCTTCTGATTGTTTTAGGCAAAGATGGTGCTGAAACGATGGCTTCGACTTTCGATACGGGAATTATAATCACCGATTTAGTTTATAAAATTCCCGGGGAGGGAATCCGTGGATCGCTGATATCAACTTTTTATCTGATTATATTCAGTCTGTTATTTGCTTTACCTCTAGGTATTGCTGCGGCAATTTACTTATATGAATATGCTCCAAGAAGTCGGGCTAATCGCATTATGAGCACGATGATCGAAATGAGTTCGGGAATTCCTTCAATTATTTTTGGGCTGGCCGGGGCTGTAATATTTATCCCTTTGATGAATAAAATTATTAACTCCGACGGCGGTTCCATTATGAGCGGAGCCTTAACAATGACAATTATTTTGCTTCCCGTTATCATTAAATCAACCGAAGAAAGTTTAAAGACCATCCCCGACGACTATCGCCTGGGATCGCTGGCTCTAGGAGCATCTAAAACGCAGACTATTTTTAAAATCGTAATTCCCAATGCCATCCCGGGAATACTGACCGCCACACTGCTTTCCATCGGAAGAATTATCGGCGAAAGTGCCGCTTTAATATATGCAATCGGCGCTTCCATTAAAGACAACATTGCTTTAAACGGACGCTCCGCGACCTTAGCTGTCCATATTTGGACCGTATTAAAAGGGGAAACCCCAAATGTCGAAGTGGCCAGCGCCATCTCTATTATTATATTGGCCGTGGTATTAATTCTTTCCATCACAATAAAATTAATATCCAAAAAACTTATCGTTAAGGAGAAAGTCCTATGATTTCCAATCTACCTTCCGATGTCGTTTTCCAAATTAGAAACTTAAGTGTTTCCTACGGCAGCAAAAATGTGATTAAAAGTGCCGATATGGATATTTATCGGCATCAAGTCGTGGCTTTTATCGGCCCCAGCGGTTGCGGAAAATCCACTTTTTTACGCTGCCTCAATCGAATGAATGACCTTATTTCCAACTCAAAAGTCGAGGGAAGCATCACTTATAACGGAGCGGAAATAAACAGTATTTTACCGCTGAGTCTAAGAACCAAAGTCGGCATGGTCTTTCAAGTTCCGAACCCATTTCCAATGTCAATTTTTGACAACGTGGCTTACGGCCCTCGCTGCCAAGGAATAAAGAATCGCATTGAACTGAACAAAATTGTCACCGACGCGTTAAAGAAAGCCGCCCTGTATGATGAGGTTAAAGAGCGTTTAAATGAAAGTGCCCTGTCTTTATCCGGGGGACAAAAACAGCGCCTTTGCATCGCTAGGGCTATCGCCATGGAACCGGAGGTCATACTTATGGACGAGCCAACCAGTGCGCTCGATCCGATTGCCACGCAAAAAATTGAGGATCTCATCGGCGAATTAAAAAAGGAATACACCATCGTAATTGTCACGCATAATATGGGTCAGGCTTCGCGCATCAGCGATTACACGGCCTTTTTCCTTTTGGGTGAAGTCATCGAGTATGATCGAACAGAAGTTTTATTTAAGAGTCCGAAAAATCCGAAAACGGAAGCCTATATAACCGGACGATTTGGATGATATCAAGGAGAAATGATATGCACATTGATGAAGAATTAAAAGAGTTGAATCAGTTACTGTATCAGATGGCATCACTTGTTGAAAGCAACATTCACCGCGCCATCGACATTTTCACACATCCGGAGGATGAGGATGAAAAATATGTTGTCAACGATGATTTGGTTGACCATTATGAACGCCTGATTGAAGAGAAGTGTCTCGATATTATGGTGCGAGAAAAACTATATGCCAACGATTTAAAAATCGTCACTGGCATTTTGAAAATGTCGAGCGACCTTGAACGGATTGGTGACCATGCGGAAGATATTATGGAGTATAATCAAAAGTTAAGGGGGTTAGGTCATGGTAAAATGGAGTTAATAAACCATATTGCTGAAATTGCCATCGCCATGGTCGATGATTCGGTAAGCAGTTTTATAAAAGAAGATAGCGACTTGGCGCGGGAAGTAATTGCTCGCGATGATGAAGTTGATAAACTATATGAAGATGCCCAAAAAGAAATAATTGCGAAGCTTCAAAGTCAAGAATTAGAACCCGCTTTTGCGATTAATTCCACTTTTATTCTTAAATATCTAGAGCGAATTGCCGACCATTCGGTCAACATTGCCGAGTGGGCAAACTACATTAAGAGTGGATACTATAAAGATACCCAAATATTTTAAAGGAGCAGATGATGGAAAACTTAATTTATGTTTTGGAGGATGACCGAGATATTGCTCATCTATTGGAAATCGTCTTAAAAAAACAAAACTATCAAGTCGAGCATTTCGAAACTGGCGAGTCCTTGCTACAAGCACTGAATAGGCAGGTGCCTCAACTTATGCTACTCGATATTATGCTTCCCGGTATCAGCGGAATTGAAGTCCTTAAACAAATTCGCTCTGATAGCCATTATGACGATATATCTATTATTATGGTAACGGCCAAAAACCTGTTGAGCGACAAGATTGAAGGCCTTGATTTAGGTGCTGACGACTATATTTCAAAGCCATTCGACATCATGGAATTAGTCAGCCGAGTAAATGCTCGGTTTCGGCGTTTGCATCAGGTAAGCGCCATTGACTATGGCCCGTTAAGTATCGATATCGACCATCGCTTGGTAAAAATGAATAATCAAGAGGTGATTTTAACCAACAAGGAATTTGACATCCTCCTTCTTTTGGTTGAAGCAAAAGGAAAGGTCGTTTCGCGCAAGGAGATACTGAAAGATATTTGGAAGTCTGATGCCGCTTTAGAGACGCGGACTATCGATATGCATGTTCAGTCTTTAAGAAAGAAACTATCCGATCGCGGGGGAAAACTCATTGCCACCGTCTTTGGGGTTGGATATAAAGTAGTAATATGAAAAAGCGTGAGGTTGATAAGAAAAGTTTTTTTCTCTTTACCTTTATCGGCCTTTTAGTTGCCTCATTGGCCAGTATCATCACCAATGCCGCAATCAATCGTAGCGAAAAAGATAATTTTAAAGATACGGCGCAAAAAATCTATCAGATGGCGGATATCGCACCTTTTGGCGACCTGCTAAATATTTATGGTAAAGAATATCAAATCGCACTTTTGGATGGCGATTTTTCCGTCATTGACGGCAATATTGCGGCCGATTTTTCCGGAACAGAAATATATTTTGCGCGTTTAGGCACCACGAAAGAAACGATTGCCAATTTTAATCGTTCTTTCGAAATCTCTTTCCGCAGCAACAATCGCTATCTATATATAAAATGTGTCAATCCTTTCTTTTATTCCTCCGCCTTGTCCCTTTGGATTATTCTCGTTATCGGCGATATCGGTTTGGGAATTCTTTTGATTTTAATTGCCGACTATCAGCAAAAGAAAATTCTATCCCCAATTATCGAGGGTATAAATGATCTCGCCCACAAAGCCAACATGCCCGGAAATGATGATCCGCTGTTGACAATTGCGGATTTAAACATCGCCACCGCGAATCGAGAATTGGCTTTACAATCCGAGCAGGACAAAGTCGAATTGATTTTGAATAGCATGAGTCAGGGCATTATCGTTTTAAACAGCGGTGCGACCGTCGTAATGATGAATAAGAGTGCCGCCCATGTTTTTCATTGCAAAGAAGAAGAGGCGATCGGCCGACATCTGAGTTTTCTATCTGAGTCTTATAAGATTATTAGCGCCGTCGATGACGCACTCAAAAAGGCGCAATCCTCTATTTTGCGCTTGCCGATTGATTCGCGTATTTACCTTACTGTTATCACTCCTATTCAAAGTAATGCGGCTACCATTGTTCCTATTCGCGATGGAGCGGTTATCACTCTCCTTGATATCAGTGAATCAGCCAATGCGGAAAATATGAAACAACTTTTTTTCACCAATGCCTCCCATGAACTAAAATCACCTTTAACTACAATTATTGGATACCAGCAAATGCTTATTGAGGGCATGCTTGTTTCGGAAGAAGAAAAAAAAGATGCTCTCTCTCGTTCGCTACGCGAAGCTTTACGGATGAAAAACATCATTACCGAAATGTTGGAATTGGCCCAGATTGAAAGCCAAAGTGAAATTGTTGATGCCAAGTTAATTGATCTCGATCGCGTTATCACCGATCTGCTTTCCTCAATGGAAAAAGATATTAAAGATCGTGACTTAAAAGTAATCACTGACTTTAAAAACTTATTCGTATATATGAAAATAGAGCACGCGCGGGAGTTGGTTCATAATTTGATTGAAAATGCGGTTAAATACAACCGCCCTCATGGTCATATCTATATTGCCACCGATGGAGAAAAGAAAACCCTCATTGTTCAAGACAACGGAATCGGCATTGCTAAAGAACATCAAACTCGAGTTTTTGAGCGCTTCTATCGCGTCGATAAAGGAAGAAGCAAAGAAGAGGGGGGCACGGGACTCGGTCTTGCTATCGTAAAACATGTCGCCATGCTATATGGGGCCAAAATAACTTTAAAAAGTGAGGAAAGCGTTGGCTCAACCTTTATAATCACTTTCAAGTAATATGCTGTTGATAGACTAAAAAAGTCATATTTGCGCCTGACAACAAACATGACTTTCGGCTTATATCGTTAAAATGAGACTTACTTGCTTTCGCTATAGGCTCTTTCAATCTCTTTAATGACCCGAGCAAATTCCTTCGGCTCATTAACATCTCCGAGCTCCAGCCATAGAATTTTTTTAGCCGGAACACGATAATTATCGTAGATACGTTTCAATACCTTGTAATAGTTATTATAGTGAAAATTAAGGTAATCTTCCTGCCCTTTTTCAATTACCCGTGACCGCTTGCGAACATTGGCAAACAAGGCATCGTTGGAACGAACCAAAACCACCTGCAAATCCAAATCCGGAATCCGTTTTAAGTGTTCATCAGCAATCGCATAGGTAAGGGCCACTTCCGTAGCATTCATATACCCTTCTAAACGCAAAAGCTCCGTGAAGACCAGATTGGAATATACCGTCGAATCACATATAAGATTATTTTCGTCCTTTAAACGCCACATAGATAAAAATAAAGCACTGTAGAAAGCATTTTGTGATAGCATGGCAAATGTCGCTTTGTCCGCATAAAAATATGGCAGATACTCATTCTTCTCTACCGGCTCTTCCATCAATGGACAGCCATAATACTCCGCCATCATTCGACTTAAAGTTGACTTTCCAGCTCCAATCGGCCCAATAATTCCTATTCTCATAAATGCTCTCCTTTAAATTCTTTCTCAATAAACGTTTTTATTGTATCTAATTTTTGCGGCTCTAACCAAACTATATCGCTTTCAGTATATCCGAAACTGGCAAGGACACTAACTGCGGCTGGGCGATAGTACTCGCGCATCAAATCAAATTTGCCTACAAAACGCTGATTTTGACAGAGCGAAAAAAACTGCTCTTGGAAAAACTCCCCGCCTCTTGAATCGACAAAAATATATTTTTCCTTATTAAATTTAATCAGGTCCTGTTCGCATTTTTTTAGTAGCAAAAGGCAATCTTGATTCGATAAAAATCCAAAGTTACGAAGGATTTCGGCTAATATGGCCACTTCTAAAATGCTCCGACCATAAAAACGAGAAGTCTTTTTGCCTTCCTCGGTAGCGGAAAAATATCGCCATCCATATTCATCCATTAAGAAAGGTAAGGCAAAAGTCTCGGGAAACGAAAGAAAAGGCGGAAGATAATCGCTGACTTTTTGGCGACGCAAAGTATTGCCATCGACATTTTCCAGTTTCAGATCATCAAACTCCGCTTTTAACGTTTTGAAATTAAGCGAAACAAACATCATTCCCATATTGTTTGATACCCACTTTTTTATTATAGGTCATTAATGAATATGGGCCAAAAGAATACGTCCTAAGCCGTCTTTATTTACAACTACTTGTTATCTACTAGTGAAAAATCGTTTTCCAAAAGAGCTTCATTATAGAACTCTTTTAAAATGTGATGCCGCCTTTGAGCTTCTTCTTTTCCTTCTTGCGTGTTGAATAGAGGCAGCAATTTAAATAATTTATCCGTAAAGTGATCCAATGTAGGTTTTACGTTTCCGTCATCGATGAATAAAGGACGGTGCATCAGAGCTCCATAACTAAAAGCGCGGGCGATGCCGATAGCGCCGACAGCTTCCAATCGGTCGGCATCTTGGACTATTTGACCTTCGGTAGATTCTTCTCTTGCCCCCTGCTTATAGGCTGTATAAGATAAATTGGCAATAATAGTCTCAATCATCTCGCAATCTGCATCAGTAAAAACCGGCAGGGAAGAAATAAAATCTCTGACCGATTGGTGGTCTGACTTTAAGGCGGAAATTACTTTTCGATCCTCTACATCGTGAAGGAGCGAGCAGGCAATTATAATTTTTATTTTTACTTGCGGATAAAAACCGGCTAAATGCAAGGCATTTCCCAATACTCGATGGGCATGCTCTATATCATGCCCACTGGAATGATTTGAAACTTCTCGCAGCAAGTAATTATCTATTTCTAAAACTAAAGACCGATCGTTTTCATTAAGCATATTTTGTTCCTCGCATATATTCTCGCAACAAACGGTAAAAAAACAAGAATTTTAATTAAAAAGGATTCTGATAGCCCATCGATGGCCATCGGTTGCAAAATAAAAAGCCGCTGATTTTTAAGCGGCTTTCCGACGGAAAAATAATTACAACATTGCTTTCAAAAACCGAATTGTGCGTTCATTGTGCGGATGGTCAAAGAGTTCATCAGGGATATTAGACTCAACAATCATTCCATCATCCATAAAAATCACTTCATCGCTTACTTCACGAGCAAACTTCATTTCGTGAGTGACAATAATCATCGTAATTCCCGTTTCCACCAAACTTTTGATAACTTCCAATACTTCTTTAACCATTTCGGGGTCAAGGGCACTCGTCGGCTCATCAAAAAGAATAACATTTTGATCAAGGGCCAAGGCACGAGCGATAGCCACCCGTTGCTTCTGACCTCCGGACAGTTTAATTGGATATTCATTAGCCTTATCCGCGACGCCCACGCGCTTTAAAAGGGCCAATGCCAGTTCGCGCGATTCCTTCTCACTTTTGTGTTCGAGATGCATCGGTGCTATAGCCACATTGTCGATGATGGTCTTGTTATTAAATAAATTAAAGTTTTGAAAAACCATACCGATTGATTGGCGGGCTTCATCTAACTGATTTTCACTGATAAGAATAGCCGGCTTGCCTTTTTCATTAGCGCCGAATAGCGGCAGTCCCATATAAGTAATCACTCCGTCCGTCGGCGTTTCTAAAAGATTGAGGCATCTTAAAAAAGTTGATTTGCCACTTCCTGAAGGTCCGATTATGGCATAGACCTTTCCTTGTTTAAACTCATAATTGATTCCTTTTAAAACTTGGAGTTGGCCGAAATCCTTATGTAAATTATCAACCACAAATAAATTATCGCAAGGCATAAAGGTTAAGCCTCTTTTCTATCTTATTGACGAAGTAAGTGAGAATGGTCGTGATTATGAAATATAACAACGCCGCAATAATAAGCGACTCAAAAACTTTCAAAGTGGAAGCTTTCACTAAGTCACTAACCCGAGTGATGTCATATATGCCAAGAATGGAGACAACCGAGGACTCTTTAACCACTGTTACAAATTCATTACCAATCGCAGGAATAATGTTCTTAAACGCCTGTGGGAATACAATTTTTCGCATCGCAAAACTGCGGGAAAAACCCATTGAACGGGCGGCTTCCATTTGTCCGGGATCGACCGCTTGAATTCCCGAACGATAGATCTCTGCAACATACGCCGTTGAGTTAAGTCCTAAAGCGATTACGCCCGATGTATAAATACCAATGTTTAAACTGGGAAAAAGAGTGGGAATCCCATAGGCGAAAATATATAGCTGAATCAAAAGCGGCGTCCCGCGAACAAAGGAAATATAAAAATTGGCGATGCTGGAGAGAGCCTTATTTCGGCTCATGCGCAAAAGCGCCATGCCAAATCCAAAGACTGCACCAATCAAAATGGTCGTGATGGAAAAAACGATGGTCGTGGCTACCCCGCGCATGAAATTGGGAAAAAATTCTAACACCGGATAGAAATTTAAACTAGCTAAGACTAAATCCATGAAATTAATTTCCTAACGATTCATTTAGAGCATCGACAAATAATTCATCGAGAACACCATTTTCTTTGTTCGTCGTAATAACCCCGTTGATTAAATTAATCAGATCTTCCCCGATATTATAGTTGCTGGCAAAAGCATAGCCATCATCATCGGGAAAAGCGATATTATCAATTATTTTATAGCCGCTACTTTTGGCGATTATATTTTGAGCAACCGGTTTTTCCACCATTAAAGCGTCAATATTTCCCACAGATAAGTCACTCAATAGAGTGGCAATTGATCCGAGCGGTTTAACACTTCCGCTATTAGTGACTGCCTCGGATGCAAAATCCACCTGGACGGTTCCCAGTTGCGCGCCAATTGCCATCCCCGCTAACGAAGCATAGTCAGTAATGGAATTGTTTCCTTCTTTAACCACCAATACCGTTTCGGCTTGGTAATAAATATCCGAGAACAAAACAGATTCCGCACGCTCGTCGTTTTTAGAAAATGCCGCGGCGATAAAATCAATTTGATTGGCATTCATTGATCCAATCAGACCATCGAAAGCCATATCTTTAATTACAACCTTTAAATCAATGTCATATTGACGCTCGATTTCTTGCTCAATGAGACTTACAACGTCCATGTCGTAGCCATACACTTCGGTTGACGCTCCCTTTAGATACTCGAACGGGGCGTATTCGGCATTAGTTCCGATCACCAATGTTTTGGTTTTAACAATCGCCGCTAAATCTCCGCCATGGCCAGACACATTTCCACAACCCGAAAGACTCGTAACCGCCAACACCGCAAGCATCAGCGTAAGGCCTTTTTGTGATTTCATTTCTTTTTTTCCTCCTATTTTGAAACGATGAAATGAATGTCTTACCTAAGAAAATAAAAAGTCCTTAGGCAAGAATATTGCCTAAGGACGTAATTAACGTGGTACCACCTTAGTTTACCCTAACTTCATAGTTAAGGCCTTAGCAAGTATTGCTACTTGTCCGCTAATAACGGGCGGTCCCGATGATTCATACTCCATTCCGAATCATAGCTCATAGATGCGTTCGTTTCTTGCTTCCACTTCGCCCTTCCACCATCGGCGAATCGCTTTTGAAAGTTAAAGAAATTACTATCTCTCTTCATTGCTGATAGCCATAATTATAGAAATAATTTCAAAAAGTGCAATAAGTTTTTTTATCAATTTTCAAGAAAGGCTTATCACGTTATTGAAGCTGGTAATTTTTTGCTTGGGTAGCGAAGAGTTTGTAGTAAATCGAATCGTGTTTTTCCATTAGGTGCTCATGCGTATCAAAGTCGCTTACCTTACCTTTATCGATGACCAAAACCTTATCACAGAAAACCGATGATGACATTCGATGGGAAATATATATAGCGGTTTTATCTTCAACAAGAGAGTTAAAGTTTGCATATATATCCGCTTCAGCCAGTGGGTCCAAAGCACTTGTGGGCTCATCTATTATAACTAATGAAGCATCTTTATATAGGGCACGGGCAATTGCCACTTTTTGTGATTCGCCTCCTGATAAGTCCACTCCTTTTTCGTCATAAATCTTTGAGTAAAGAGTATTTATGCCCTCCGGAAGCGCGTCGATTTTATTTTTTAACCCAACTTTAGCCGCAGTTCTATAAGCCTCATCTTGATGTTGATCATCATTACTTATGTTTTCAGCAATCGTCCAAGCAAAAAGTTTAAAATCCTGAAACACGGCACTGATAGCTTTAATATAACTAGATAAGTCATAGTCGTTAATATTCTTGCCGTTGACAGTTATTTCTCCCTCATTTGGCTTGTATAGCCGACAGAGAAGTTTAATAAGCGTTGTCTTGCCGGCGCCATTTAATCCGACGAGTGATATTTTTTCTCCGTGATTGATTTTAAACGAAACCTGATCCAAAACTAATAGATCGGTGTGAGGATAAGCGAAAGACACATTTTTAAATTCTATTTCATTGATGGATCCAACAAATTTCTCCTTAGCGCCGATATCCTGCTCGGACTTAATTTCCATTAAACTGACTAATGGTTTGATGTAGGCGGCATTTTGAGCAAAGCTCATGCTTGTCTCCACCACCTGTTCCATCGTCGTCGAGAAGGTTAAAGCGGTTGATATATATAGGGAAAACAAACTGATCGAGAGTCCAAGACTCAGTGTGCGATATGCGACAAAGCCATATACCAAAGCCATTTCTAAATATTTTACCAGCGCCGAAAGCCCACTATAACCACTCATTTTGCGCATAAAATGGATAAAGTAATCAACCGAAGTCCGTGAATAATTCTTCAGCCGATGGGCCATGAGATCTCCCACCGGATACATACGATAATCTTTTCCCTTTTTTTCATCCATAATAGTGTCGATAAAATACCCGTAGCGGCGATTTATCGGAATTAAATCTTGGTAAAATTTCATCTGTGACTTCATTGACAAAGTAAAAATGATAATGTTGCTTATCAAAGCAACGAAAACGATCACAAAGAGCCAAATATCAAAAGTAAACATCACTCCCAATAAACTAACTATTGTAATAATGTATTGCAACATGCTGACACTGCTTCTTAAGAAAAAAATAATCGCCCCTTGATTATGCACTGCGAACAGGGCTCTTTCCTTCAAATCTAGGTAATATGGATCCTCCAAATAGTTGAATGGCAATTCCATTAACTTGATGGCAATTTTTTGGTCGACAGCCTCCAGCATCTTTGCCTCTTCAACTTCATTTAGACGGGCAAATAGTTTATTCAGAAAATAGAAAATAAAATTGATGACGACGATAACGCCTCCGACAATAATGGAATAATCATAGGTTGCGGTTTCTAAATAATGGATTAGTAGCGAGAGCGAATAGGCATTGAATACCGTTAAACCAGCGTTAAATAAGGCAGTTATAAAGGCGAGGAAAAAATATGGGGGATACGCTTTATAGGCAAAATGAAGAAACTTTAACAAACTATGTTTTACTTTTATTTCATCCATGGATTGGTTCCTCCTTTTGCTTCATTTGATAGTACTTACCTTGGGTCTTAAACATCTGATAGTATTCACCTTTTTGCGCCATCAACTGATTATGACTTCCGTCTTCGATAATGCCTTCGGGTCCAAGAAGAACTATGCGATCGCAAAATTTTGTGCTGGACAGGCGATGCGAAATATAAATTGCGGTTTTATTTTTAACTAGATCATCAAATGACTGGTAGATGGATGCTTCGGCTAAGGCATCTAAAGCGCTCGTGGGTTCATCCAAAATAACGATATTTGCATCTTTATATAACCCGCGGGCTATTGCAAGTTTTTGCGATTGTCCACCGCTTAATTCCACTCCTCCCTCATCGACGATTTTTAAAAGGGGGGTATCATACTTCAGGGGCAGTGATTCGATTTTCTTTTCAAGTCCAACTCGTTTGAGGCACTCTATCGCCCAGGCTCGATTCTCGGCACTGGGATTAGGACCGGTAATATTTTCAATAACTGTTCCCGCATAGATATTTACTTCTTGATAAACGGGAGCAAACATTTTCTGATATTCGTCTTCCTTGAACTCTCCGCTATCAATTCCGTCGATAAATATCTTGCCTTTGCTCGGCGTAAATAAACCGGTTAAAAGTTTAATTAAAGTTGATTTACCCGCGCCATTAATTCCCACGATTGCAACTTTCTCCCCGGCTTTAATTTTTAATGAGAAGTCACTGAAAATATTTACTTCGCTGCGCGGATAATTGAATGTCAAATGCCTAAACTCAATAGCAAAAGGATGATTGGCCACTAGCGCATTCCTATTTCCGCGCTGACCGTAAAGCGATTCATCATCGATAAAATGAAAATAATCGGCAGTATATCCGGCATCCTTTACCAACTCCGCCAGCTCACTTGATAAGAGTCGAAGCGTAGTCGATAAAGCGATAACCAGTCCGACATACAAGGAAACGTCCCCTAGGGTAATGCTGTTTTGATAATAGCCTTGAATGATAAAGAAATAGGCTAATCCATCTTGGATAACGAGCATAATGAGTTCTAGTAAGCCTAATTTAAAACGCCGATTAGAAATATTTTTAACCACCGATATATAAGAGTAAATGGCTCTTTTATAGTCGCCGCTTATCTTTTGATTAAGGTCGTAAACTCGAATATCTTTACCAAAAGAAAAATCGCTTGCAGTCTGATAAAAGTATTGTTTGTGCCGACGCTTACTCGAAAGTTCATCCCGTTTTTTCAACGCGTATTCGGCGATGGCTTTATTGATAAAAAAAGTAATTAATGCCCCTACTACGCAGGCGACAAAGATAATCGGTTTAAAGAGACCAATTAAAACAGAATATAAAACAATGGAAAGAATAAAAGGGAATATTCGCATAAAACGATGAAAAATTGACTCAAATCCAATATTGTTGGATTGAAGGGCCATTGTTCCTACCTCAATTCGATCCCGAAAGGAAGGATCTTCTAAGTGCCAATAATCAATGTGCTCATACTTAACCGAAACCCGATCGAATTCCTGCATTCGAATGTCGATAAACTCACCATTTACAAATAGATTTGCGACTGCGGCTACGACTCCTAAAATCAGGCTGATGCCTACAAGGACTCCCACGTGTTGAAGCAAAAGATTTATTTCGATTTCATTGGTTAAATCATCAATTATTGTGCGTGGAATAAAGGTTGCTATAACGGGCAAAATACCCGCGGCAATCATATTTAAAAAGAAGAACAAATAAACGTGGTCGTCTTTATTCTTGTGAGCCGAAATGATTGTTCGGCGAATCGCTTTTATAATATCGGATCGAGAATGTTTTTCTTCTTGTTTCATAAGTTTAACCTCAACATATTTTCAACATGCCTATATTATCTAATAACATCATCCAGAAACCTAGCAATCATTGGTTGCTTATAATCGGTTTTCAACAACCATTAGTTGCAATTTCAACCTACCGATGGTTGAACAGGCTGCAACTTAAACTAGACAAAGGCAAAAAAATGCGATACAAAAGACACCATATTATTTATATGTTTATTATTGGCTAAAAATCCTGTTGTTTTTACTTTTCTAATATTTTGGCGTTTGGAAAGTGCTTACTAAATTTTCTTTTTAAGCGTTCGAGTATCCCCGCGTTGATAATCGCATATAATAGTAATAAAGAGGTGAAAATTATGAAAATATGCGTTCGCCCGGGAATTTTAAGCTTTGAGCATCAAAAACTTCTTAAAGAAGACTTTCCCACCATTGATTTTGTCGATAAGATTGAAAATGATGCCGAGGTTCTCATTTCCTTTCCTGGTAGCATTAAAAAAGAAACTTTGGATCCCTTGTCCAATTTAAAATGGATTCAATTGTTTAGCGCCGGGTTTGACCAAGGAGATCTTTCCTACCTAAAATCGCGTTCTATAACTTTAACCAACGCTCGCGGAATATATAGTATTCCCATCGCTGAGGATGTGGTTGCTCGTCTTTTGGCCATCAATCGTCAATTGCCACAATACATCCAAGATCAGGAGCAAAAAAAATGGGATCCCAAATTGGATGGATATGAATTATACGGCTCTACCATCGGATTTTTAGGAGCTGGATCCATCGCTGTTGAAGCTGCGAAGCGACTGGTGGGATTCAATGTTCGCCTGCTTGCTTATCGAGAGCACCAAGGAAAAGTTGAGCCCTTTGATGAAATCTTTACTGGCGAAAAGGGTCTCTATGATCTCATTCGTCAAAGTGACTATATTATTTCGGTTCTTCCTTCCAATAAGGAAACCGTTCATCTTTTGGATCAAAAGCGTCTGCGGTTGATGAAGAAAGATGCCGTGCTTATTAATGTTGGCCGCGGAGATTTAATTAATGAACAAGAACTTGTCGAAGTATTAAAAAGTGGCCATCTGCGGGGAGTCTCCCTCGATGTTTACGAAGAGGAACCTTTGCCAAAAAACAGTGCCCTATACCTACTGCCGAATGTATTGCTTACTCCCCATCGGGCCGGGGCCAGTTCCCACACAAGTGAGCGCCTTTATCAATTGATAAAAAAGAATATCCGGCATTTTCTTACAAACGGGGAATTGGATAACGTTGTTCACTTATAAAAACCGTTAATAATAAAAAAGGAGAACTATATTTGTAGTTCTCCTTTTTCGTTTATTCTCCTAAGTATGCCCGATGCATAATCGCAATCATATCTTTTACCATCGGTATCCGTGGGTTAGCCGGCGTGCATTGATCTTCAAATGCAAGCATGGCCAACTGCGGTAAAGCCTCGTCCCAAGTCTTCTCATCGATCTCTGTATTGGCCTTAAAACTCATTTTTATACCTAAATAAATTGACAGATTATAAACTGCCGAAGCCAAATTTTCGACCGCCTCTTTTGTCGTATCGGCCTTTAATCCCAATAGTTTAGCGATATCCTGATATTTCTTATCACAGACATAGGCTTCATACTTTGGCCAAATTGCTAAATGCGTCGGTACTTCCCCGTTATAGCGAATGGTGTATGGCAACAGGATTGCATTGGCCAAACCGTGGGGGACATGGAAAAGGCCACCGATTTTATGCGCCATTGAATGGTTCATGCCCAGAAAGGCATTGGCAAATGCCATCCCGGCCATTGTGGAGGCATTATGCATTTTTTCTCGAGCCTCTAAGTCATGTTTGCCATCTTTGACCGCCCGCGGCAAATACTCGAAAACCAGTTTAATCGCTTGAAGAGCAAGTCCGTCGGTATAGTCATTTGCTAAGGTTGAAGTATAAGCCTCAATTGCATGCGTTAAAACATCCATACCGGTAATCGCTGTAACAAATGGAGGAAGGTTGGTGGTAAATTCGGCATCAACAATGGCAATTGTTGGCGTCAGGCTATAGTCGGCTAAGGGATATTTCTTGTTGTTGGCTTTATCGGATATAACCGCGAAAGGAGTAACTTCTGATCCCGTTCCACTGGTGGTGGGAATACAAATTAATTTGCTCTTTTTACCGAGTTCAGGATAACGGAATGCCCGTTTGCGAATATCCATAAATTTTTGCTTTAAATCGGCGAAGTTAACTTCCGGATGCTCATAAAATAACCACATTCCCTTGGCTGCATCCATTGCCGATCCGCCCCCAAGAGCAATAATCGTGTCCGGTTGAAATGCCTCCATCAATTTTGTTCCCCGCCGAACGGTTTCAATATCCGGATCTGGCTCGACATCCGAAAAAAGTTGGATCTGAACTGGATTACGGCGCGCGTTTAACTCATCGGTAACTTTGTTAATATAACCAAGTTCCACCATTGTCCGATCTGTAACAATAAATACCTTACTTACGCTATGACAGGAACGTAAGTACTGAATTGAATTTCGTTCAAAATAAATCTTCGAAGGGACCTTGAACCATTGCATGTTATTTCTTCTTTTGCCTACTTTCTTAATGTTTAATAAGTTAATAGCACTGACATTTCCTCCGATGGAATTATGACCATAGCTTCCGCAGCCTAAGGTTAAAGACGGTAAAAAAGAATTATAAACATTACCAATACCACCAAAAGTTGACGGTGAATTCCAAATAATCCGCATGGCTTTGCATTTTTCACCAAACGCATCCGCCATCTCTTGGGTTTTAGTATGAATTGCGGCACTATGACCTAAGCCGTTAAATTCTACCATTTTAGCTGCATACTCAAAACCTTCGTTCCAGTCTTTTACTTTATAGAAGGCTAAAACCGGAGATAGTTTTTCGCGGGAAATCGGTTCTTTTGGACCGATGATTTTGCATTCTACTCCTAAAATTTCGGTATCTTCCGGGACTTTGAAGCCAGCTTGCTCAGCAATCCAAACGGCACTTTTACCAACGATAACTGGATTGAGTTTGCCATTTTCAACATTTTCATCTCCCTCGGCAAAACCAAACATATAACGGGACAATTTTTCTTTTTCATCCTTATTTACAAAGTAAGTTTTCAACCGCTTAAACTCTGAAATGCATTCTTTATAAATTTCACTATCAATGATTGTTGCTTGTTCGGAGGCACAAACCATACCATTATCAAACGACTTTGATAAAACAATGTCGTTGACAGCCCGCGAAATATTGGCACTTCTCTCAATATAGGCCGGAACATTGCCCGCTCCAACGCCCATCGCCGGCTTACCACAGCTATATGCTGCCTTGACCATAGCGTTTCCCCCGGTTGCTAAAATTGAGGCCACGCCAGGATGATTCATTAAAGCGCTAGTTGCATCCATCGACGGATGCTCAATCCATTGAATACAATTCGCGGGAGCTCCAGCAGCTACCGCGGCCTCTAGCATCACCATCGCCGCCTGTTTTGAACACTGCTGGGCCGAGGGATGAAAAGCAAAAATAATCGGGTTTCTGGTTTTTAAAGCAATAAGTGATTTAAATAAAACTGTACTTGTTGGATTAGTAACCGGCGTAATTCCCGCGAGCACTCCAATCGGATCGGCAATTTCAGTTATTCCCGTAACTGAATCCTGGCTGACAACACCCACAGTCTTAAGGTGCCGCATATTGTTGACAACATATTCACAGGCAAAAAGATTCTTGGTTGCTTTATCCTCAAACACTCCTCGTTTCGTTTCCTTTACCGCCGCTTCGGCCAAAATACCATGATTATCCAATCCGGCGACAGAACACTTAGCAACAATGTAGTCAACCTGCTCTTGATTCAATAATAAAAACTCGTCTAAGGCTTGATGAGCATTCTTTACTAAGACATCCACTTCTTTAGCAAAATCAATGCTTTCTTCTTTTTTCACTTCCATGTTTTATTTCCTATCCGTATCAAGGTCCCAATAAGCATTTTTGCTATTCGGTATTTTGATACCGCTAAAATAATACTTATTTAACCCTCTGCGTTCAAGGGAAAAATTTATAAAAGCGTTTACATTAAAATGCAGTTATAGCCTTATTTTTACCGATTATCGAAAAAAATATACCTATTTATTTTTTGCTTTTTACTTAACTTTTTTTTGCAGAATAATTATGTTATTTTTTAAAAAAACTTTCTTTTCTAAAATGATGCCTTCTTATAATAGGAAAAAGATAATTTGCTTTAATTGTGAAAAGTTTTATTTGAATGCTAAAAGCATTAAGTTAACTTAAAATAAGTCATTCTATTTTGTGCTTTTTATATCTAATTGCAGCTTTGATTCTATGGATTTTTACTGAAATATTTTTACATTAATTAAAAGTAAAAATCATATAAACAAAAACTAATTAGTTAAAAAAAAATTAAAGATCAATTATTTCCCTATAAATTAGACTATTATAGTTTGAACAATAAAAGACATTCCGGAAGAGCCGTTTGCCGGATTATACATATAGCTTATAGAGAAGGAAAACCTGATTGCACTATCTGATATTACGGCAAAAAAAGTCATTTGCCAGCCGGCATCATAAAAATACATATTTCCGCCTCTAAATGGGTGACTCTCATTATTTAAATCAATAAAGGTAGTAGAAAATACACTTAATGCGTAATTGTAAAC
Source organism: Bacilli bacterium (assembly GCA_035326105.1). Lineage (NCBI taxonomy): Bacteria > Bacillati > Bacillota > Bacilli > Bacilli bacterium. The sequence goes on along the minus strand of DAOKYO010000001.1, from coordinate 490,754 downwards.
TTCCGCTTCGCTAACTCCAAGAACGTCAATTTGATAATAATCATCTTCAAATGGTACCGCTCCAACCAAAAACGATGCTTCTTCTTTTAGAGTTGGCAAGCAAGAAAAAAAGCTTTCAATTTCCATTTTGGTATTATCGTCAATTCCATAATTGAGTAATCCCTTTATCGTATGTTCGCTTAGTGCCATTAACCCCGAGGCAAAGGATGAATATGTTTCATGATAAATCTTTCCGATAGCGACTATGCACGTTCCGTCAAGCAAGTCAATTATTGAGATTGTTACTTTCGGATAATTTGTATGAATATATAAAGAAGTAGCAAAGGGATGCGATTGCCAACCCATTATCTTTGTTTTTACTTCTGGACGTTCCGAATCGATGTATAAGAAAGAAGTGTTAGGATGTAGTTGCCATCCTTCGTTTAAAAGCTCAGCTATATAAGTATCAATAACCATTGTTGAATCAGATAAGACATGAACAGCGGCCGTTGGTTCTGGATAAGCGAATGAGGCGTCAATAAATGTAAAAACCGCATTTCCTTCTATAGGATAAAATAGATTTGACACCTCGTCTCCAACAATATCCACAATCGCTTCTGTTGGCCAAACAGAACTATACTCTGGTTCAAGTGATACCTTTGGATAAATAAGAATGAGCATATATGAATACCATTCATACGCAGTAATCTGCCATTCGTCAAAAACAATAGACCAGCCGCCTTCCGTAAAAATCGGATCTTCAAATACGCGAATTCCTCCCCTAGAAACTAAAGTAGCCTGATATTCCAAAAGAGAAATTTCCGGATTGGAGACAATGACAGCCACACAATCATTTTCTTCACGATCATCAATAAACTCGTATTCAGTCCCACCTATTGCCGGAAATTTATAGATGCCTACTTTTTCTAATTGCTTATACGGCCATCCACTTGGGTAAGCAGTGGGGATTCTCCCTCCATAAATTGTTATTATGTTATCTGTTTGTGCTTCCGCACTAAGAAAAAGAAGGCCGGTTGGGTCAGAATATGCCGATTCAAAAGGAGAGATATCAACTCGTTCGGTCCAACCAGCCTCGGTTAGTGTATAATACCAGTCAAGAATCGCTTGACTAGAATTACCATCAAGATAAACTTCAAAAGTAAATGTTTCAGTATAAAATAAATCTTCAATCCAAGTTTCTGAAATATAGTACGATTCGGTATCTATCGAAGGAATGTCTACTCCAAAATATTCGCCAACCTGCACAAAGGGAGAAGGCGGTAAAGGGAGCTCTCCATTTTCATAATAATCGTCTGCACCCGGAATGATCCCTTCACCAAAGAAAAAATTCAATTCGCTAATAAGCGTATTTTTGAAGAACATTTTGGCTCCTGTGACTCCCATGATATCGATATCAAATGAAATGTCGCATTCAACCCGTCCGAATATAGCTGACCAATTGGCAAGAGTGATTTCTATTAAGTCATAACTGATGTAGAGTCCGCCTTCAATATCTTGGCATTGTTCTAGAAGCGATAATCCATTTTCTATATAAAAACTAGGACAAATGTATGTTAACAAAAGTTCCCACTGCATTTGCCCATTAGCTACTGGGACAAAAGTTCTCAGTTCATCCGTATAATATCCGCTAATAACAGTCCCGTCTCTATACTCGGCAACGCTACCTGCGCTTAAATTCGAATCGGAATCATATAGTCCATGCTCGGAAAGAATAATTTCATCATTGCCGCTTATATACTCATTATTATTTTCCACTTCAATTCTTACGTTATGTTGATCAAAATTTTCAATGAACACCTCAAGCGCTGCAATCTTATCTAAGTAGGTTAATTCCAGTAATTCACTGCTACTATCGACAGCAGAAATAACAGTTGTTGCTTCACCGCCACTATTATGCGACTGACTTGTTGTCGACACAGAAGATTTCTGAGATGAACTGGTTGTAAAAATACCGCACGAAGTTAAAGACAAAGTAGTTAATGTCAACAATAGAATATTTACTTTTTTCCTTTTCATAGTTTCTTTTTACAATCAATTTATTTCTTGAAAAGATAATTTTTATGTGAATTGAAAGTTAATTATTTTATTATCAAAAAACTACTTGCTTTATAAGTAATCGTGTAATAAAAGTATATTTTATGGTAATAAAAGCATTTGAGCTATGAAAAGCTATTTAAGGTAAAAAAAGACCTAGAAATTAACTTCTAGGTCTTGCTAAGCATAAATTCCGTTTTACTTAACGGAAGCCCGGTATATTTCCTTCACGGTATTCGCCAGCATTTCATCGAATTCGGCCGCACTTTGATGTGCATTTAATCCTTCAAGCAATGCCCGAGAAAAAGAAGCGATTAATCCCGGATTGAGGAGTAACCTCCGGTCGGCTTCCTCCCGAGAATAGCCTCCCGATAAAGCAACCACGCGAACAATATGCGGATCTTCCATCAAATCCGAATAAAATCCATCCAGCGTCGGAATCGACAGTTTTAACATCACCAAATCACCCTTTGGCAATTTTGATAATTGCACCTTAATCTCATCCTTCAGTATTGCTTCCGCCTCTTTCTTCAAGGGACTATGAATATCAACCTCGGGTTCAACAATTGGCACCAGTCCATAACTAATAATTTTTTTAGCCACTTCAAATTGCTGCTCAACCACTCGATGAATTCCTTTTTTATTTGCTGTCTTAATCACCGAACGCATCTTGGTTCCAAAAATACGGTGGACAACCGCCTCTTGAAGAAGTTCATCCAATTCAGGCATCGGTTTCATTATCTGAACGTCATCTTCGACCGGAGCAAGTCCTTTATCAACTTTTAAAAAGGGAACCACTCCTTTTTTCTGCCATAAGAAATCAGCAGTATAAAGATTGTCTATCTTTCTCTTCATTGTATTTTCAAACAAAATCGCGCCTAAAATATAATCGCTGGCAAAAGCCGGACTCTTAATAACCCGAGTCCGCATTTCATGAATTTTGGCATACATCTCATCCTCGCCGTTATATTCGTTTTCCTCCACTCCGTAAAGCGCTAACGCCTTGGGAGAAGAACCACCACTTTGGTCTAAGGCGGCAATAAATCCCGGCTTCGTCTTCATAATTTTCAGCTGTTCTTGATTCATATTAACACCTTCCACTTTCTGTATATATTTTACTCCGTAAAAATAAAGCGAGCAAATAAAGTGAAATAATTAAAAGCATGATTAAAAAAGTTTAATATACTCCTCGCGACTGGGTCCGACGGAGACATACTGAATTGGGCAATCCACAGCCTTTTCTAGATAACGAATATAACTTATTGCTGCCAGTGGTAAATCCTCTAAACTTCGAGCCTTAGATATATCTTCATTGAATCCAGGAAGATACTCATATATTGGCTTGGCTCGTTCAAGTTCTTCACCTTTAGGAAAGAAGTCAATTTGCCTGCCATCGACTTCATAGGCGACGACAACCGGTATTCTTTTTAACCCGCTTAAAACATCTAGTTTAGTGAGCGCAATTGCGGTAGCACCTTGCATTAAAACTCCGTAACGGGAAGCCACGATATCAAAACCACCGACCCGTCTCGGCCGTCCCGTTGCCGCGCCATATTCATGTCCGGCTTCGCGGAGAGCATCTCCCTGTTGATCAAACATCTCGGCCACAAAAGGACCCGCGCCAACACAGGTACTATAGGCTTTCATAATCCCCAGAGTTTCATCGAGATGAGCAAAAGGAATTCCTGAACCAATCGGGGCATAACTCGCTATGGTGTTTGACGATGATGTAAATGGATAAATTCCATAGTCGATATCTCTTAAGGCACCTAATTGTGCTTCAAACATGATATTCTTATTTTCCTTCATCATCGACCTCAAAAATGTCGTTGTATCGACGATATAGGGAAGAAAATAAAGTCCGTATTTTTCTAACCATTTTATTAATTCGTCAACTTTAATTGCCTCATGACCATAGCCTTTTTCAATCAAAAGATTCTTCCATTCTACTAGAGACGGAAGTTTGGTTTTTAGTTTGGCAAAGTCTTTTAAATCGCTCATTCGCAGAGCTTTCTTCATATATTTATCGCTATAAACCGGAGCAATACCCCGACGAGTAGATCCAAATTTATTAGCCCCAAGCCGATCTTCTTCCAATTCATCCAAAAGCTTATTGAATGGCAGACAAATAGTGGCTTGGTCACTTATTTTTAAATTTTTCGGGCTGATGTTAATTCCCGATTGACGGAGATGTTCAACTTCATGAAAAAGATGTTCAACATCAATAACCATTCCCTGTCCCATCACATTAATCGTCTTTTCCCTTAGGATGCCGGACGGTAGAAGATTAAGAATGAATTTGCCCTTCTCATTAACAACAGTATGACCGGCATTATTGCCGCCTTGGTAGCGGACAACCACATCATACTTATCGGATAAAAGGTCAACCATTCTCCCTTTGCCTTCGTCGCCCCAGTTAACTCCTACGATTGCTGCAAGCATATTTCCTCCTAAAGAGTTACTTCACTCTTCATTAGCTTAATATCACTATAATCCGCAAGAAGCGGATTTATGACCTCACTTATAAAGTCGATAACCTGCTGAGGAGCGCGACCGATGAAATTCTTAATATCCAATAAATGAATAATTTCTTCATGGGTAATGGCTAATCGTTGATCTTCTTCAATATATTTTAGAAGCCGATTTTCTTGGCCCTCCATTTTAACTTCCGCTCCCGCCTTCAAGGATAAATCTCGCAAAATAGAATGAACGTTTTGTCGGTCCTGGCCCTTATCATTCACAAGATACATAAGAATGTTTTCCGTAGCCATAAAAGGCAATTCTTCATCGAGGTGTTTTTCCATCATTTTAGGATAGACAACCAGTCCACTGATGATATTTAAATATAAGTCCAAAACAGCATCGGTGGCCAAAAAGGCCTCCGCAACTGAAAGTCGCTTGTTTGCGCTGTCGTCAAGTGTTCTTTCTAACCACTGATTAGCGGCTGTCCAGACCGGGTTTAAATTGTCTACCATGACAAACCGAGCCAAAGAGGTTAACCGTTCGCTTCGCATCGGGTTTTTTTTGTAAGGCATGGCCGAAGAGCCAATCTGCTCACTTTCAAAGGGCTCGTCTACTTCCTTAAGATGAGCCATAAGTCGTATATCATTGGCAAATTTACTGCCGCTTTGCGCAATTCCGCTCAAAACGGACAACGCTCTGCTATCCCATTTGCGAGAATAAGTTTGTCCGCTCACCGGTACGATATGCGTAAACTCAAGATCCTGAGCGATAAGTTTTTCTAATTTTTTAACTTTTTCTTCATCGTCAGCAAACAGTTCCAAAAAACTTGCCTGAGTTCCGGTTGTTCCTTTACAACCAAAAAAGGGCAAATCATCTAGGAGATGATGAACTTCGCTTAAGTCGAAAACTAAATCATTCATCCACAGCGCGGCTCTTTTTCCTAATGTCGTTGGCTGCGCGGCTTGAAAATGAGTATAGGCAAGGGTCGGCTGATATCTATGTTTAAGAGCAAAAGCACTCAATTCTTTAATCAGGGTAACAAGCCAGCTTTCAACGACTAATAAAGCATCGCGAATTTGAAGTAAATCACCATTATCCATAACATATGAACTCGTGGCTCCTAAATGAATGATGGGGCGGGCCAACGGACATACATCGCCATAGGCATAGATATGTGCCATTACTTCGTGCCGAAAACGATGTTCGTATTTTTCCGCCACTGCAAAATCAATATCATTAACATGAGCAGATAATTCTTCAATCTGCTCATCGCTTATATTTAAGCCCAATTTTTTTTCGGCTTTAGCCAAAGAAACCCAAAGTTTTCGCCATGAAGCGAAACGATATTGGGCACTGAATATATACTTCATCTCATCACTCGCATAGCGATTTGACAAGGGACTAATGTACGTATCCATTTTGGCCTCCCAAAGAGAACACCTAATTCTTGCATAAATAAAACATAAATCAACACTATTTTACTTTTTTTACAATGAAACCGATTATCCAAATAGAACCTAATTTTATTAGGGTGCCATTTACTTCATAAAATGCTAAATAAGATTAAACCCGTTTTTTATCATTAAGTTGGAAATAGCAATATATAATCAATTATTTATAGCTATTTTTGCAACGCATTTTTAAAATAAAAACTAAAAGCAACATTTCAATACAAAAATATATCGTTTCATTATGAAATCATGCTAAAAATGATAAATGCAAATATATTATATCAATATCTTAAAAAAATAATTATTAATAGGTGGCACAGGTATGCTTGCAAATAAAACATATTCTTAGTGACTATTCTAATATGTAATTATAAAAAAGGAGGCTTTTATGACAGATAGCATTCTAGAAGATAACGAGGGGATCACACCTTCAACGAAAATAACTTTTTCTAAAGGTGTAACTTCTTTAGGGCAGAAGATTTATTCCAAGTATATTTTTGTGTTGTTTATCGTTTTTGTATGCCTTATGGGAGTAACGACGTTAACCAGTTTATCTAGCCTAAGCTCCTATAATCAAACCTTAGCTGAAATGAGTGGATTATCCTCTTTTCCACAAGATTTATATCAACTTTTTTTGAGTCTTCGACCACTGCTTGTTGTGGAATTGCTTCTTATAATGTTGGTCTTAGGGGTGGCTATTTTAGGACTTGTATTTTCCGCCGGACTTCGTAAACGAGCCCTATCTACAGCTAGCAAGGAGCAATTAGTTAAATATGCCTCACTTCAACTAATTTCTTCAATTGCATTTCTAGTGGTTATCTCTATCTACACGATTTTTGAAATTTACGCAATTTGTCGTTCGATAGATATTTATACTGAAATCAATAATAGTTATGGTTTAGGCCTTGTTTCTCCCGATTATGTACTACCATCAATTAGGTTAATTGCGGTTGTGGGATTATCAATCCCGATGGTGATACTCGCACTGGGTAATAAGCGGGCTGTTTTAACTATCAGCGAATAGTTTTTCCGTTTACATTATTTAGCTTTAGTCTTTTCTTCTAAGACTGGATTTAACTTCTAAAAATTATTATAATAATTAAAAAGGAGCAATGAATATGGAAAAATATCAATGCACAGCCTGTGGCTATATTTACGATGAAGAAATTGGTGATCCGGATGGTGGAATCGCTCCCGGAACAAAGTTTGAAGACATTCCAGATACTTGGGTATGCCCCGTCTGCGGCGTTAGCAAAGACATGTTCATAAAACTATAATAAAAACTGGAAGCCACTATGATGGACTTCCAGTTTTTTTATGACTTTATAGGGAGTATACGTACTGACCCGGAGTTAACATAGATACCCTTACATCTTTAATTAAAGCCGCTTGGTCGTCCGCAAAAAGCGAAATTGTAAAGTCTTGAAGTTCAACGTTATCCATTTTTCCTGTAAGCGAATATTGGTCATCAATAAATAGTTCGACAAAAGTTCCTTCGATAATAACTTTCACATTGACTTCGTCTTTTAACTCGATATTGGATAATTTACTTCTTGTTTGAATTCCTCCCGAAGTTTTCTTAATTAACTGAATTTGCTTGCCATCGACATCAATTATTCCGGCACTGTACTTGGTAGAATTTTCGCTATCAAGTCGAAATCCAAAGCGACTAGAATCTTTCTTTTCAACTTTAAACTGGAGCATTGTTCGGGAGTAAGTGTCGGGAATCATAAACGTGTGTAAAGGATGGGCGGAAATTCCTGTTTCGCTGGTTGTGACATCGGTAAAATGTATAACTCCGTCCTCAACATCATATTGATTACTAATAGCACTTTCATCGTTTAAAGAGGAAAATAAAAGACCTCCGTTTAATAAATTTGTCATATAAGGATCTAGCCTTGTAGCCAACGATCCATCACTTTTTTGATAGACTTCCCGCATGATATTAAGCGCCCCTCCCCAATCACCGGCATCGGCTTTTTGAGGAATCCAGCCAAACATATAAACCCGATCGTTAACCTGAACCAATTGTGCTGCGCATAAATCTTCGCCATCGAGCCGTCGTTCACCGTTGGATAAGAAATTTGCTTTGTCGATTGTCTTATTTGCCTCTCCTGTCCAATAGGATAGAGCACCGACTCCATGCACCGACTGCCCGTATAAGGAAGCGAATATATACCAGCGATTTCCTATCTTCATCATTTGCGGACATTCTGGTTCATCGCGTTTGGATGCCCCCGCATTATCAAAGCGCAAAACTTCCCGTTGCTGATCTTGCCAGTAAGCCATACTATCTCCGACTGAGGTCACAACTGAAAGCCCGCAGTCAAAATCATTGGGATTTTGTCCTTCATAAAATTTATTATTATAGTAGCCTAAATATATCGCGCGATACTGATTGGTATCCGGATCATAAAATACATATGGGTCGCGGGCCCCTCCCGGATAAGAAACTCTAGGCAAGAAGGTCGTTACGAAATTATCATCTACGCCCTGACCATCTTCCCAAACTAAAAGATCTTTACTTTTTGATCCAAATATGACGCTGCTGCTATAACCAAAAAGAGAGCGATATTCATCCCCTTCTTTAGTAATTCCCAAAACATAATAAGGAGCCGTCGGCCCATTTGTTCCATCTTTTCTTAGCCCTTCGTTAGGAGCAAAGTTAATCATATTTCCGCTATCGGTAAGTAAGGTATCATAGTTTCCATTGGTCGCCAGATAATACATATACATTTTTCCGTTAGCGTAATAAGGATGAACATCCCCGTAATGTTTAACTTTGCCATTTTCAAAAGTTCCGGTCAAATCTTGATGAAGCGAATCAAACGTCAAATTTCCATAACTTAAAATCGGATTGAAGCTAATTTCAAGATTCCCTTCCAAAACAAAATCAAGCTTGTCTCCGCCTTGCACAAAGGTAGTAAAGGAAAAAAACCGTCCATCTTTTTCATCTCCGTTTAAGGGTACGCGCTTAAGAACTAATGATTCTTTCTTAACCAAAAGAAAACCGTTTTTATTTGGACTATCAACTGGAATAATACGTCCAAAAATATTTACGGTTCCCTCCCCGCCTTCTTTTACGACATACCGCCTTACCGCGCTAACATCGGACGTTGACTTCATAATCTTTCCGTCAATATAAGCGGATTGATTTTCCCAACGGTTGTTCTGCCATATCATTTCCCCTTCTCCGGCTGAATTCTCAAATTGATAAAACCAATTATTATGGCCTTGCTGATCATTTTGAATATAACCCTGTTCTGCCATCTGCGGGCTTAAAGGCGAAATGTATTCATACCTCGTCGTTCGATAACCTTGGTAAATACTCTCATACGGGGTAGTTGGAATAAATTGATTGTCGCTAGTAGTTCCCATAGAACCTCCAAAACCATTACAGGCTGATAAAACAAGTAAAGTAGTCGCCATCGCCGGTAAAAGAAATTTACGTTTCATCTTTTCCATTATAGATCTCCTTTCTTAACAAGATTGCCGATATAAGACAAACCCCGGCATTAATAATTGTTGAGATAACCGAAATATAGAATTCAGCGCTTCCGGCATCTGTCAAAAAGCAAAAAATTAGGGACATCAGCCCGATGATTAATGAAGCACGGACAACATAGCTATATATCTTTGTTCGCATTTAATATCTCCTCATAATAGGGGCACAGTACCTTCATCTTGCCGACAGTTAAATACTCTTTCTTATCATCTTTACAATCCGGGTGACAATATGGACACCGAGCATAAAAGGGACATCCACCATTACGATTTTCTAAGGAAGACATCTCCATGCCTTTGATTTTAATTTCCTTAACTTGCCGCGCTATTTGCGGATCGGGAATAGGAACGGCCGAAATAAGGGCCTGCGAATAAGGGTGCAGCGGTCGTTTAATAAAATCTCTGATCGGGCCAAATTCAACAATTTGTCCTAAATACATAACCGCAACATTGCCTTCATCGGCTATAAACTTTGCGGTTCCTAAATCATGCGTTATATACACGAAAGCAATATTTAATTCCCGATTTAGATTGGCCATTAATTTTAGAATCGATAACCGCATTGAAACATCAATCATCGATACCGGCTCATCGGCTACAATTAACTTCGGTGATAGCGAAAGGGCTCGCGCCATCAGAATTCTTTGCCTCTGCCCACCGGATAATTGATGGGGATATTTGTCTAGAAACTGTTCGGCCGGTAAAAGCCCAACCAATCCTAATAATTCTTCTATGCGCCTATTTATTTGCTCCCGCGAATAATCGTGATGATGCGCATGAATCGGAGCATAAAGAGACTGAAAAATTGTCCGAACCGGGTTAAGCGCGGCATAGGAATCCTGCTGGATAAACTGAACATCGTTACGAAAGGTTTGAAAATCTTTTTTAAAAAAGCCATATACATTATTGTTTCGATACTTAACCTCGCCCTTAGAGGGCTTCAGTAATCCGGTGATTATTTTGCCCAGTGTTGTTTTACCACAACCCGATTCCCCGACAATGGCAACTATTTCTCCGGAATGGATATCTAGATTGATGTTTTTTAGCACATGAAAATTATGCTCTTTAATACCGTATTTACCCACTTTTGAAAACACGACATTAACGTTTTTTAGACTTAAGATTACTTCCTTATTCATGGCTATCTCCTTTCGTTTTGTCAGAATATAAATGACAAAGTACTTGGTGCCCATTGGGGAAATAATGGCGGTGAGGCCGTTCTATTTCACAACGATGAAAACATTTATGGCAACGGGGCGCAAAAACACATCCCGGCGGTAAGTTACGGATGTCGACCGGATTTCCTGGTATGGATTCTAACTTGTTTACATCGGCGATGATTGAAGGTGTCGAGGAAATAAGCCCATCTGTATACGGGTGCAGTCTTTGTTTGAAAATATCCGTTGTGGTTCCGAATTCCATAAGTTGTCCGCCATACATAACCCCGACATAATCGGCAAACTTAGCAACAATTCCGACATCGTGGGTTAAAAGGAGCATTGTTATTCCTTGTTCACGATTAATTCTTTGAAGAATTTTAAAAATATAATCTTGCGTTATAACGTCCAGCGCAGTTGTTGGTTCATCGAGAATAATAAACTTCGGTTGCAGTAAAAGCGCAAAAGCTATCATTACCCGCTGCTTCATTCCGCCGCTTAATTCATGGGCATACATCTTAAGGACGCGATCGCTGTCAAGATTGACGATATCCAGGACTTCGCGCGAACGTCTCTCAACTTTTTCTTTGAACTTTTTATAGGGCATCGGTGTTTGCTGGTGAACACGCATCGTCTCAAAGAACTGCTCAAAAATTGTCATCAGAGGATTAAGCGCACTTTGAGCTCCTTGAAATACCATCGATGCCTCTAGCCAACGGAAAAAATTCAATTGTTGGTTGTCCATCTTTTCCACATGGGTTACAAAGGTATGCTCATCAATTCGCTCCGCATTGCCGAATTGATGATTATATGTTCCATCGTGATAATAGAGGACTTCTCCTTCGACAATTTTTCCGGGTTCGGAAATACAGTTTATTAATGCAGTGGCGATTGTCGTTTTCCCCGAACCGGATTCACCCACAAGCGCAGTGATACTTCCCTTATGGATTGCAAGCGAGACTTTATTAACCGCACGCAAAGAGTATTTTTTCAGCTGATAGTCGATACAGATATTTTTCGTTTCAAATACAAATGGATATTCCATAATTAATTTCTCCTCAGACGGGGATTAAATGTTTCATCAAGCCCATTAGATAAGAGAATGGCGCTTAATTGAAAAAGGGCAATACAGACGATTGGAGAAAAAAGCCAGATTCGGGCCTCGGGAACAATTAATGCTCCATAGTCCTTGGCCGTGACGAGGATTGCTCCCCAGTTTGTCGGCTCAAAAGCCGCTAGGCCCAAAATCATTATGCCCACACTTCCCGTAATGGCGTTTTTCATGGCTAAAATAAAATTAACCAGAATATATGAGGCCACGTTAGGCATAATCTCCTTAAAGATTATGTGCGCCTTCGATAAGTTCATCACTTGACATATTTGAATAAAATCCCGCTCCTTTAACGTCATGACCTGCGCTCGAATTGATCGACATAGGCCTGCCCAAGAAAAAAGCGAAAGAATGAGGGCCAGTCCAAGTGAACTTCGAATGGTAAAAAGCGAGGCCAAAATCAGAAAAATCGGTAATGATGGAATCGTAAGAAAAACATTGGTAATCATCTGGATGATTCGATCGGCGATTCCTCCGGCAAATCCCGATATAAGACCAAATATCACGCCCACCGAAATTGAAATAATCGCGGTATAAAAAGCGATTGCTAAAACATCGTTTGTACCGGCAACCAGTTGTCGAAAAACATCTCGGCCAATGTTGTCCGTCCCCAATAAATGCTCCCAGGAAGGAGCGGCCAAATGGTTTTCATAAACAACTTCCGGATCATATGGCCAAATTAAAGGACCGAAAATACCAATTAGGATAAACGCAAGCAAGATGACCATTCCAACACTTGACTTTCCATTGGAAAAAAACGTCTGTTTAAATTTTACTAAAAATCTTTTTAAAATTGATTTTACTTTGCTTAGCGCCCTTTGAAAATTTTCAGTTGCACGTTTCATACTTATCCCTTCCTTATCCGCGGATCAATTAATGAATAAATTGAATCGGCTACTAAATTGACAAAAATTACTACCACGCTGATAAAGAAAAGTATTCCCTGCACCATAAAATAGTCTCTCCGGCCGATGCATATGGAAAATTGTTGTCCGATGCCTGGATAGTTGAAAATTGATTCCATTACGGGCGAGCCGCCAAATAGAAAGGCAAAAGTAATGGCTAACGATGTAACCAACGGCAATAAGGCGTTCCGCTTCAAATATCGGCGAATAATAATCTTGTTAGGCAGTCCTCTGGCTCTAGCCGCGTTGATATAATCTTCGCCCAAAACTCCGACCGCGCTACCTTTAGCCGATAAGGCCCAGCCTCCAATTTGGGCCAGCGAATAAGCTAGAATTGGCAAAAAAGCATAATAGCAACAACTAATGATAAATTGGATATTAAATCCCGGACTGGCTACCATTAAATCATAGGCTCCGTTACTGGGAAATATTTTATTCTGATAGGCTAAAAAGTATAGAAGAATCAGGCCGATTAGGTAGTCGGGAATCGAAGAGGTTATGACAATAAAGGAGGAAGAAATAACCTCTTCTGCTCCCTTGCGTTTCCAAGCCAAGCGCGTTCCCATTGCCGTTCCGATAAAAAAGGAAATCGCCAAGGCAATCGTAGCAACAAATAATGTCCATGGGAGAGTCTTTTTAATAACATCATTCGCGGTTAAGCCGTCAATATACATCGAACTGCCGAGATTGCCCTGCAATAATCCTCCGATATATCGGAAAAACTGATGAAACATGCTCTCATCCGGATTCCAATTCAAAATTTGGATAGCCAGGCGCCGGGCCTCTTCCAAAGTAATGTTTCTTTGGGCCGCTAATTCAAGGGCATAGGAATCGATTAAACTTCCGGGCATGGATCTTACTAATATAAAAGTTAAAATCGTCGTAAGAAATAAAGTCAAAATAGCGATTCCAATTCGCTGCCATAAGAAACGATAGCGAAAGAAAAACCATTTGATTCCAGCCATTATTGAGTGAAAGACCTTTTTAATCATTTTATTTCTCACTTATCGTTGGGTAGAGCATTCCGCTGATAAAACTTGAAGCGTAAGCATAATAGAAATTTAGTTTTCCGTATGCCATAAAATCATCATAATTATCACTCTTGTTGGGAACGTAAGTCATATTCCTATTTGTATCCCAAAGATCACTGTTGGGTAATCCGCCGACTTTGGCCTTGTTAAAAAACGAGCCGGTTACATTTTGATACATTTGAACGCCATAATTCTTTTTGGCTAATCCTAAAACTAGGTCATCGACGGTCGATGTCAATTCCTCATCACTGAGGCAATACATTCCATCCAAAACATCACTGGGATAGAAATAACCGCTGCCATCAGACTTTTCCAACTGAAGTTTATACTTGCCGATGTAAGATGAATCAGGCGCATCGTCGGCCGTATACTTTTCTAATTGTAATACTTTGGCGGTGATATCTTTATAGAAATATATAAACGAACCGGTTGGATAGGAGAAAGACATATTTAAATCCGTCCAGCACATTGACATATCCTGAGCAAAAGCCGCCGATGATGCACTCCCTAACCACGAATTAAAGTCACTCGCCTTCTTAAGAGTACAATCAATACCAAAGGCATTTAAAGCCGCTTGGGCGGCAATAGCAGCTCCGCTTTGTCCGGGGTGAGAGCCATCATAATGAAGGGTCAAACTCATTTTTACGCCGTTTTTGTACCACGACTCCCCCTCTTTATTCCACCCATCTTCCTGTAATAACTGCGTGGCTTTACTCTCGTCATGATTATAACTTGGTAAGCGATTAAAATTTTCATCGCTCATGTAAACTTTAGCTTCGCTTGGGGCCATAGACATCATCGAATAATAGGAGGTGACCGCATAAGGATTCCCTGAGTCTTTAATTTTATCACGGTCAAAAATATACTCGAATGCTTCCCGCACTTTATCCGTCCAAAGAGCTTCTTTTTCTCCGTTAGGACCAGTTTTCTTTTTAGCATTAAGATTAAAAACTATCCCTATCGCCCCTGGATCAAACATCTTGTAGTGGGCCATATTCGGATTATTATTAATAATTGCATTTAATGTGTTTTCTGGCGCTAAGCCATCCTGATAATCTATTTTTCCGCTTTGGAGCATGGAATAGATCTGATTTAAATCCGAAAGCGAGTTGGTCGCTTTAATATATTTGAACTTCAAATTCTCCCGCGCCCAATAGTTTTCATTGCGAATAAGAATCATTTCCGTCTCGCTTTGCTTATAGGGCATATAAGGACCGGTAGCGACAAAGGTTGAAGGATTAAATGCCTTAAACTCCGTATAGTTTTGTAGATATACCGTTTGGTCATTTTGTGATGCCAAATGACCAAAAGGAGCCCAGCCCGTATATCCTTCTGGAGCCGAAGGAGAATTGTCGAGTACCTCTTTGGCTTTATCCACAAATTGATGAAAAATGCTGTATTGGACACTACCGGAACGATCTACCGCCAAAAGAAGCGTCTTAACGCGGTCATTAGGTTCCATAGCTTCCTTCCAATTAATTATGAATTCTTTATCACTTATCTTTGTAAATGATTGAATATAATTTGTTACTTCCCCTTGATTCAAATAATAATAACCAATAACGTCATCCGATACGAAATCCTCTCCGGTCTGCCATTTTGCGTCTTCCCGAAGACGAATGGTGGAAGTATGGTTGCTATTATGTGTCACACTCTTTGCGAGAATATAAAAAATTTCATCGGTTGAGCGCACGTATTGAACAAGCGACTCAACTGAAAACCAGTTAATTGGTCCCACATTAGAGCCACTATTAAGATGGTTTTTCATTCCGACTTTATCCCAGTTGGATAAAATATTGAAAGTTAAAGCTTCGGTATTTTCGCTTCCTTGATTACAACCGCTGACTAATAAAGCTGTCGATAATAATAGAATTTTCAGTAATTTGTTTTTCATATTACGTTCTCCATTTTTTGATGTGTAATCGTTTACACATTGAGTATATCATAAGTCCTTTCTTAAATAAATATTTATCTAAAAAGCGTTTTAAGTTGCTTATAGATTCCTTGATAAACCAAAAAATTTTCCTGATATATCAGATTATTTTCTTTGTTGGGTATCACCGAAGTCTTTGACTTGGAAAAAATAGTTTCGACCGCTTTATCCATGTTGGGATAAATGTCGGCGGCGATCATAGCTAAGATTGCTGCCCCTAAGCAACCGGTTTCACTTACCGATGATAAATCCAATTTTAAGCCTAAAGTATCCGCGACAATTTGCCGCCATAGGGGGCTTTTGGCTCCACCCCCGCCGATTCCAATTTGTTTGATCGATTGATTTTTTAAAACAACCAATGCACAGTCCTTAATTGAATAGGCCACCCCTTCCATTACCGCTCGCGCCATATCACTTCGATGCACATTGGTATTTAAGCCGAAGAAAATCCCTTTGGCATTAGCATCGAGGTGCGGTGTTCTTTCGCCCATCAAGTAAGGAAGAAAAATTACTCCATTACTGCCGGTTGGGCTGCCATTTGCATCGCTATTTACTCTGTTGATTGCCGTCTTTTTATCCTCGATTTCAGAATAAAAAGTACTAATAAACCAGTTTAAAGAGGTCGTGCATGCCTGCGTTACGCCGATTGTTAAAAAATTGTGTCCGTCCGCATGAATGAAAGTTTGACTCTTTCCACTGCTATTGAATGAAAACTTATCGCTTATTGCTAAAAATACACCGCTGCTTCCCATCGAAATGGATGCTTCTTTGTTCTTGATTACCCCGACACCCAAAGCGTTTGCAGCCTGATCGGATGCTCCTCCGGCAACTATCACTTCTGCGTTGAGACCCAATTCTTTTGCAATGCTGTTCTTTATGGTCCCTCCATTATCATAACTGGCGATAATTGTTGGATAGACATGTCGCGGCAAACCGATAATATTCAAAATATCCTCATCATAATCTTTGGTTATGAAATTAATAAACTGCGTTCCGGATAAGTCGCTTAATTCACTTTGATGTTTACCGGTAAGCATGTATCGTATATAGTCTTTGGGCAGCATTACTTTATCAATCGCCGAGAAAATATCCGGCTCGTATTTTTTTATCCATAACAGTTTTGCCAAAGTCAAACCGGCAATCGGCAAATTGCCCGTGCGTTTTAGAAAAAAATCTTTTCCATATTTTGTAATTAATTCCTCACTTATGCCTTCACTTCTCAAATCACACCAAAGTAAAGCCGGACGCAAAACCTGATCTTTCTTATCTAGCAAAACTAAGCCGTGCATTTGACCGGTTAATCCGATGGCAATAATATCTTTCTTTGGCTCTGAAAATAAATTTAAAAGGCGCCGCAGCATATTCAGTGTCGCTTTTTCCCATTCGCGAGGATCTTCTTCGGCCCAATTGGTTTTTACCTGAGTTAAAGCGTAATCTTCACTATCACTAACTAAAGCTTGCCCCTGCGAGTCAAAGATTGTTCCTTTGACTCCTGATGTTCCTAGATCAATTCCAACCACCGCTTTCATAAAGATTCACCCTCAAAATTTCGGTATTCGATGTTATTGACTATAACGTTTCCATTTTCAATTTTAACTCCCAAGTTATTTCCTTCTCTGCTATAGATGCGGGTTGATAACGCTATGTGATTATCTAAATAAAGGACAAAAATATCGTTGTCTATAAAAACATCTAGGTGATGCTGGATGTTGGGGGATACAATTACTCGCCTCTCGACCCCAACAAAATTTGCAAAATGCCATTCGGGATTGGGATAAAGATTAAATCGGATTCCGGTACTGGATATTTCAAACTCATATCCTTCGTCCTTCTTATCACTGAAGCATAGGATCGGGGCAACACTGCCTCCCTCTTTCAAAAATTTAAAGTCAAAGGAAAAACAACCTAGGTTATGATTCTTTGGAGTAAAAAGTTTCATTCCCGATCCTGAACTTACTTTATAATCACCGTATATAATCGGTTCAACCTCGTCTATTAATTTTCTAAGCGCCGGAATCGGCCGTTCAAAAAGTTCCCCCTCTTCGACAAATAATTCATGAACGACAAGTGTCCCTCCCCACTGCCAATCGGCATTGTCGTCGTCTTTGTTTTTGGTGGGAACCCAGCCAAATGAATACCGTTTACCGTCATATTTTAACGTCTTGGCCGCGTAATATGCTCTTCCATCCAGTACTTCCGTTTTTCCTGCTTGCCAATTTTTTCCATCATCATCAGAGTAGACATACCGACTGACTCGATCCTTGCTGAATTCCGAAAATATTAAGAATTGCCTCCGGTTCTCAATAAAAGTATCCGGGCATTCATGGGTAAAATATAAATCAGGCGCGTAATACTCTGAATCGAGTTTCCAGGCATTTAAATCGTCGGAGACAAAACACAAAGTGAGTCCCCCTCTTCGAATCGCATCTTTTTTTCTTCCCGCAATGAGCATTTTATATATATTATTTTTTTCATCGTAAAACACAAATGGATCCCGCCAATCATCGGGTGAGTAGGCTTCCAGATGAGAAAAAGAAAAGTTTGAATCTTTTTGATAATGAATCCCATCTTTACTCGTGGCTTTAAGAATAACCTGAACCGGTTTTTGCCCTAAAAAATGCGGATTATGACCGGTGTAAAAAATAATATATTGACCGTCTTTTTTAATCGCCGAACCCGTAAAGACAAATAAATCTTGCTCAAGGTTTGATCCGCGAGCTATCGCCTCTCCAAGAGATTCAAAATGAAGGAAATCCGTTGAAGTCAGAACTCGCCACGGGGTTCCTTCCCCGTATTTTTGGATATCGCGATAATCATGTAAATAGTATAAAAACACCTTTTGTCCGTCAACAAAGGGTATAACGTCGCATAGATAGCCATCTTTTGGCCGATAAAAGATATGTTGCATAAGAATTCCTCTTTTTGTGTATACGTTTGCATTTTGCAAAGAAATGAGTGAAAATATTAAGGAGGACCATATAATGATAAATATTAAGGATATTGCCAAGGCATGCAATGTCTCCGTTGCAACCGCTTCGCGCGCACTCAGAAATACGGGTTACGTATCCAAAGAGAAGCGCGATTTAATCCATCGAGTAGCAAAGGAACATGGCTATATTGTCGACTCGAATGCCCAAAATTTAAAAAATGGTAAATCCAACACAATCGGAATAATTGTTTCTGATATTAAGAATTTCTTTTACAACATGGTTTTAGAAAACTTGATTGTTGAGTTTAAGAAATTTGGCTATCGCGTAATTATTTCCTATTCTTTTGAAAATTCACTTACCGAAAGGGATTGTTTTCAATTTTTACTTTCAAGCAAGGTGGATGCCATTATTTTCACTCCGATTTCCAACACCAATCAAGATTTAGTCGATATTACCCAAAGACGAGATATTCCGCTTTTGCAATTATTTCGTTCCGCCTATCCGGAAATCGACTCGATCTGTGTGGATGATGGTTATGGAGCTTATTTGGCTACGAAGCATTTAGTCGCCCATTCATATAAGCGTATTATGCTTGTCTCCGTAAAACTCCCGTTTACTCCCAATCGTTCTAAAGGCTATAAACGGGCTTTAGAAGAAGCCTCTATTCAAGTCAATGAAGATTTAATTCAAAGATTTGAAATCGGCAATTCGATTGAAGCTAAATTAACTGAACTTATTGATCGTCTTAAACCCGATGCCATCATCGCCGGCACAAACACTTTTGGTTTAAATGCAATTGAGGCCATGAATTCACTGGGCATAAATCTGCCTTTGGTTGTTTTCGATAATCTAGACTGGCTTAAACTGCTGGGGATCACCACCATCGCTCAACCGATTAAACAGATATACGAGCAGACGGTTGAGAATATAATGACCAAATTAGAAAACGGAAATTCATCTTCTGATGAGGCGGTAAATATTAAAATTAAGCCTGAGTTAATAGTTCGCCGGTCAACTGATTAGTAAGGCTTCCAGAAAAATCCTGGAAGCCTTTTTTTCGCTTTTAGATAACCTTTGAAAGTTTAAAATAATCCCAATTCAGGTGTGACCCTTGACCAGCTCCCATTATATGTGCCGCATTGGCATCAATTTTGCTGAGACCCGGCAAGTAGATGACAGCCTCGCCATCAATTGAAATAGTAACATCTGAATGTGAGTCATCCGCCCGAATAACCTGAATACTATAAGTGTAATAGGTATCCGGATTCAAAGTAAGATTGGGAGCCAAACCGCCTTTTGCCGGATCGTTGCTCGCTCCCAAATTTGTTCCGTCTGGAGTATATACCATAACTCCCGACCAGCCGCCTTCTTTTACACCGATGTTGAGTTGAGCGTCCAGCGTCCAATCGTAAGAAATACGAATTGAAGCTACGGCAGTGTTGTTTTCCATATCCGCACTGACAGCTTTAACTTTAGTTTCTAAAATAAAGTTAGCCGCATCGTGATCATAGCCACCGGAAACAAAGGTCCAATTATCCGCAGGTCCCTCTTCAAGATCGCCGTTTTTCACGGTTGAAGCATAGCCACCTTCTTTTACAACAATTCCCGTTCCTTCCATAAGCGTAGGAAGAGCGAGGGAATCGACGTCTTCTAGACTGTCAAACTCGTAATCATAAATTTCCTGGAGTTGCGCTTCTGATGTTGTTTCTTCAGAAGTAGTCGAAGTAACCGGCTCTTCGCTTGTCACAGAAGATTCTTTTAATGATGAGCTATCACCATTTCCTCCGCATCCGGCCAGCAACAATGCCGAGCTAGCTGCCACTACAAAAATTAACGTTTTCTTCATATTATTTCTCCTTTGTTAAATATGTAAACGTTTTCCTACGTCCATATATTAAAACTAATATGTAAACGTTGTCAATAGAAAAAACATAAGTTTTCTTTGCTTTTTTGATATAATCTTATAGTTTCAAGCAATAATTTCTTGATTTATATATGCTAATTAAGAATTAACTTCAAGCGAAGCCACCACAATTTAATGAAAGAATTTATAAGTGTTTATCTGTTTTAAACAACTCAATTTGATTTCGACTCTCATTTTATGCACCAGAAAAGTAAATAACCGATTATGAATAACTTGGGATTTTAAATACGAAAAGAAAAGTTTAATTGAGCCCGCTATTTATTAAACAGGTCAGATATTGTCGGTAAACAAACTAGGTCCGTCTTTTAAATTGTTTGAGGGAACGTCGGCAAAAACATGGGGAAAACCTTGGCTGCCGTTATCCCAAAGCAGTTTATCCATTAAGAGAACTCTTCCCTTTGAATGATCGTCCTTATGATACCCATGATAAAACGTCCAATAATTGCCAGCATCGTCCACCATTATCGAATTGTGTCCGGTAGCCTCCCATTGAGCGTTGCCTTTTACAACGTAACTTCCCGTATCTGGCGTCTTTAAGTCCCGCCCCTGCAGATCTAAATAGGGGAGACTCTCGCTGACGCCAACTTTCAGCGTATAGGAGAAGGGAGTGCCGCAGCAAGCTCCCGAACTGCCAAAAAACCAATACTTGCCATCTTTTTTTATAATGTAGGAGCCCTCAAACGTGGACCCATCAAAAGCGGATGCCGTATCTTTACCGGCGATTCTTATTTTATTATCACGGGCGGCTTGAACACTTCCATCATAAAAACCGAGTCCGTCATCAGTAAGACGAATGACATAATTTCCGCGAAAACTGCCCCAAATTAAATAGACACTTCCGTCTTCTTCAATATAGGCCATGGGATCAATGGAATTATTAACTCCAATTTCATCGCTTAAAAACAACTTGCCTAAATCCGTCCACGGTCCGGCCAAATCGCTTGCCGTCGCAATGCCGATTCCGGGATTGATATCATCCCAAACGGAAAGCGAGTAATACATGACATATTGTCCTTGAATTCTTTTAACGTCCGGTGCCCACACATTGGCTCCGTTGGTTCCCCACTTTGGCTTAGTGGGAAAAATAACGTTGGGGGATAGTTCCCAATTAACTAAGTCCGATGATCTAATCGGGCGATCGCGCGTTCCGAAAACATAGTAATACCCATCTTCGACACTTTTGACAATTGATGGATCGGGGAGATTTGAATCAAATACGGCATTACGATACTTTTGAGAAACGAGAATTTTATCATCTTCCGAAGAAGAGTCAAAACTTATACTTGACGATTCGCTTTCAAAAGATGAAGAGGATAAACCGTGACTTGAAGAGTTTCCTTCCCCACAACTGGCCAGCATAAGAACTAGAATACATATTATTCCTTTTTTCATATTACCTCCTAATAATCTACGTAATACGCCGGCCCCTGATGCCGGGTTACTGAAGGAACTTTGCCTTCGATATATGGCCACCCTTCTGCATCAAAAACAATCTTATCCAAGAACAGGACTCGATAGTCATCATCCGTGTCGCGATAGCCGTGATAATACATCCAATAATCACCATTAGCATCAATCGAATACGAATGATGACCCGGGCCGCTGACGCCATTTCCTTTTTCAATTACTACGGAGCCAACTCCACCCTGGGTCATAATTCGATTATTTTTATCATAATATGGACCCACCGGATATTGGCTTCTTCCAACCACCACTTTGTAGGTTGAGTTTACGCCTTCACAACACGATCCCGTTGACAGCAGCAAATAGTAATATCCTTCTTTATAAAATACATTTGCCCCCTCATAGGTATTAGCTGTCCATCCAACGGAAGTGTCCAGTCCCGCAACGCGGATTTTGTGTTCTTTTTGAAAATTTAAACCATTAAAAAGCGATAGTCCGTCATCGGTTAATTCAACCAAATAATTTCCTCGCATGGAACCAAAAATCATATACACTTTGCCGTTTTGAGCAATAAAAACCTCCGGATCAATACAGTTGTTAACTCCGATATCATTATCACGAAATAAGGGTCCCAGATCGGTGAAGGGACCATATGGGGTCAAGGAAAAGGAAACGCCAATTCCCGGGTTGTTATCCCCCCATGTTGACAAGGAATAATAGAGAAGATATTTATCTTTTATTTTAATAAACTCGGATGCCCAATATCCGTTTCCCGTCGTTCCCCACGAAGGAATACCATTGGTATATGTCGAATTGGGCAAAGGTGAAAAACTGACTTGATTATACGAGCTAAATCCCTTAGCCCCGGTTGAAAACAAATAGGTCATATTTGTTTCTTCATCAAAATAAACTGTCGGGTCCGCTACTTCACCTTGATTTATAAGAATAGGATTCCTGTAAGAAACACTGGTTATTTTACCACTTGAATTATCATCGCTCGTAACCAATGAAGAATTGGTTGTCTCGCTTATACTGTCCGAATTTGAAAGCGAATTATTTTCACTAGACGAAGTATTGTATGAACCTGAATCAGTGTTGCTATTTATGGAAGAATCAATCAGGGATGACGGGATTGAGTCATCAGAAAAATAGCATCCCGAAAGTAGCAATGTCATCGTAAAGATCAGAGATATATTTTTAATCTTTGCCATAATATGCCGGTCCTTTCTCGTTTCCAAAAGATGGGACTTTCCCCTCGACTTCCGGAAATTCATTTTCATCATAATGTAGTGGGTCGATCATTAATAAACGTCTGTTGGGAGAGTCCAGATTATAGGAATGATATATAATCCAGTCCGTTCCCTCTGAATCGCTATAAATGGCATTATGTCCCGGTCCTCGGAAATAGGCGCTCGAGGTAAGAACAAGATTTCCTCCTCCGCTTATCGCGTCAACGCCATTTTCGTCCAGATAAGGTCCTTTGAGATTATCACTTTTAAAAACGACAGTTTCATAACTAGAGGATAAGCCGTTGCAGCATCCGCCGCGGCTAAGATATAAGTAATAATTGTTTTCTTTTTTATAGATAAAAGAGCCTTCAAAATTACCTGCAATTTTGATTTTATTGTGATATGCTTCATCAATTCCGCCTAATAAACTTCGCCCATCGGCGGTAAGTTCAATCAGATATACCCCCGAAAAGCTTCCCCAGGTCATATAAACTCGGTTGTTCTCTACAATAACAAAAGGGTCGATTGAATTATTGACTCCTATTTCACTTGATAAAAAGAGTTTTTCTCCTAAAGTCCATATTCCTTCATATAAATCGGTCGTATAACAATATCCGATTCCCGGGTTGGCATCACCCCAGGCGGAAAGAGAATAATAGTAAATATAGTATTCCTCTATTTTGACCACGTGCGGTGCCCAAATATGCGCTCCGTTTGATCCCCATAAGGGTGTCCCACTGGTAAAGAATACATTGCCCACATATTCGGTGGTTTTAAAGTCTTTTGTCCTTATATAGCCACCTTCGGTTGCAAAAACATATACGTAGCCATCGTCGTCTAAAAAGGCGCTTGGATCAGCAAATTCATAATCGGTAATTGGATTTTGATAAACGCTAAATTTTAGACTAGAAGTCTCTATAGAGGTATTAGCTCCGCTGCAACCAGAAATAAAGGTGAAAACCAATACGAGCATAAAGGATAAAAATTTACGATATTTCATTATTAAGGAAGGCTGCCCAAAAGGACAGCCTTCACCTTTCTATTAAGCTTTTGCTGATTCAAAAATTCCGTCTTCGTAAACATAGAAGGCTTGCGCCTGATTGTTCAGCGTATGACCGGCGACAAACCACCAATCATCACCACCACCAACACCCGTACCACCACCGCCATAGATAACATCGCCTGGTGTCTTCCAAGCAAATCCAATGCGGACACTGGTCGCCGTTCCATAATAGGCATGCGGTATAAAATACTCAGCGATAGTTTCATATGCCGCTTCACCTTCCGTATATTCTCTGCTTACCATGACACCGTTACCGGTGGTATGTTCGTTTTTGGAGTTAACATAACTTTGGACTCCGTTAACGAAGAATTCAAAATTGGTATTTTGATACCATGAGGAGGCATCGTTAATAAATGTATCATGATGGGCTTTTACGGCAAGGAACAATCCCTCATCAACGAGCATTGCATACCAAGTAACATCTTTATGAGCACTGGCATCCGTTCCTTGTAAATAAACTGAATTGGTCGTGTAAGCGTCGTAGCCTTCCCAATCCGATAAGTCACCATCAATTGTTAAGGTTGTCGGGGTAAAATTGATACCCGAGTTCTTATGGAACCCATTGACGTCGACAAATGGCTGATCGGAGTTATTTGTCCAGGTTCCCTTCGGAACCCAATAAGAATCCTCACCGCCTCCGGCCGCTTCTCCACCTGTATTGACATCACCCTCTGTTTTCCAGGCAACCCCAACACGAATTTCACCGGCGACGACCGAATTGGCCGGTAAGTTGGCATTAGAAACAAAAGCTTCCATAACGGTAATATAGACGCTTCCGCCATTTTCATGTTCTGGATTCTCTATGGTAACGACCGATTTTTGATCAACCGTTGCCTTCTGCTGTCCTTCTGGTCCCGCCGTAACCCAGTATTGGTTTCCACCATTGATGAAGAATTCAAAGTTGGTATTTTTCCACCAGGCATTTTCGGTTGTCTTCAATACATCGTGATGAGCGATAGCCACAAGTTTTAAGCCAGTGCTCGTCAATGCAGCCGCAAACTTAACACTCTTATGGGCAGTATTAGCCGTAACTCCCCATACTCCCCGATAATTCACGAAATAGGCCATGGTATTTTCCCAATCGGAAACATCACCATCAATTGTGATTTCTTCCGGAGAGTCAAATACTTTGAGTTCAAAAGAAATATCCGAAATAACAATAATATTATCCGCGGCCCCTACGCTCTCATCCAACGGAACAACCGAAATCACCAATGATACGGCTTCTCCTTCTTGGAAAGTCAAAGCGACTTGATTGTCATCCCGAACAAACACTTGTTCAACTCCATTTACGCTACCAGTGAAGGTTATGCGGGAGTTTAGTGTCAGTGTGAGATAATAGTAAGAACCGGCTACTCCTTGGGCATTTTCTAAATAGAAATGAATGTCTTGGAGTTCCTCCGACTCACCAACAACATATCTGAGAGTATAAACGCCTTCTTCTTGGGTGCGTTCAGTTACCTCAACTTCCGAAGTGGCTTCATAATAGACTGTGCCCGGGCTCGCAATGGCCTCTTCAGCTGATCCTTCGTGAATAATGTTCGCCGGGAGGACGGAAACAAAATAGAACACCAAGTCAGAAGCATGGACATCGGATGGGCTAATAGTAATAAAGAAAGCTCCCAAATTTGAGTAGTCACTAGCGATAGTGACACTTCCTTCGGTAGTGACCGTTGCGCGATCATTACTGACGGCAAATGAAACCTCCTTATTACTCGCGTCTTCTGGTAAGTATCCGATTGCAAGATCAAAACTGACGCCGGCCTCTAAAAACACAGGACTGGCTTCACTTTCTGAAAGATCAACGGGACTTGTAGCAGAAATAGAAATCAAGTCAACCGGGACCGGGACTGGGGTCTCAGAAGAACTCGAAGTTTGGGAAGATGGGGTTGAGGTTGAGATTGATTCAGACGAACTCTCGGAACTCGTATTATTGCCACCACATCCCACTAAAACTAAAGCGGCTAAAAGCGATAAAAGTTTAAAGTTTTTCATGGAATCTCCTTTCATTAAACCTTTTTTCAACAAAGCCTCGACGGTTTTATCGCGGTCCTCCTTTCGCGATAGACGAATTAACTTTTCTGACTTTATTAGGTTTGATCTTATACTTGCGATCAAACGTTAATAACCCATTTATCTCTTGCTGCACGTCGGTTAATTGCGTGTAGCAAAACCCCGCTAGACCAGAAGAATTTTTAACGGCATCTATAATTCTCGCGTATTCTTCCAAGAGCTCATTGCTGTTCTTGACCGATGTATATCCCCAACCATTATTTGAGTTATAGGCGATGCCCCCAAATTCACTTAGAATTATGGGTTGTCCCTTATACGCATATCCGTCAGCGTAGATTTTTTTCTTGGCGGGAGTAGAAGCAATCAACTTTTCCACCGACGAAATATCATTAGAAAACTTCCTTTGCTTCTCTTCATCGCTTCTTTGACCATGGTTATAGTTGTGGATGCAACATAGATCGCCGATGGTCTGTTCCCAACCATCATTAGATACCACCAGTCGAGTCGGATCCATTTCTTTAATAGTATTTACGATATCAACGGAAAACTGCTGCTGAGATTTGTCATAAGAAATATCGGGAACTCCCCATGACTCATTTAAAGGAATCCAAGCGATAATTGATGGATGGTTATAATCACGCGCGACAATTCGTTTCCAATCGTTAATTTGGCTTTTTACCAGTTCATCGTTAAATTCGTAGCCGCTGGCGTCTTCTCCCCATACGATATAGCCCAATCTATCGGCATAATATAGAAACCATTCATCCGCGACTTTTTGGTGAAGACGGGCACCATTAAATCCCATTGCCTTGGTCATTAAAATGTCTTTTTTCAGTTGCTTATAGGATGGTGCCGTCAAAAGCGACTTTGGATAGTATCCTTGATCAAGCACCATCTTTAAAAAATATGGTTCATTATTTAATAAAATTCTTCCCGCCTTGGCTTCAACTTTTCGCATTCCAAAATAAGATTTAACCTTATCTATTCCGTAGCAAAATATAATTGGAAACAAGAAAGGATGTTCCGGAGTCCAAGATTTTCTTTTTTTGACATTTATATCTTTAAAAACTTCTATCGATATTTTGGTTTTCTGATCAGAAGCTATCCCCTTAATCGTCTTGCCTGCGACTTTTATCATATATGGTCGTCCGGGATTATTGACAAAGAGCTCAATGCTCACCTTTCCTTCATCGTAAAGGGGTGTGATCTTGGCCTGGGTTATGTGATCGGTAGGCAGATACTCCGCCCAAACACTGCCCCAAATACCCGTGGTTCGGTTATACCAAATAATCTCCGGTTTTTCTTTCCAATATTGTTTTCCCCGGGGTTGGCTTTTATTTTCCATTTTGTCTTCGACGTAAACGGAAATAACGTCGTTCTTATAGTTTAATTTATCGCTGATATCAATTGAAATTGGCGTTTGCCCACCGATATTTTCGGCAACAAGCTCACCATTTAAATAATACTTTGAGCTGTAGTCCACCGCTTGAAAGTGAAGAATAACCACCGGGTTACTTTTATCACGTCTTAGATTAAGCTCGCGATAATACCAAACGTGGTCATGATGTTCCTGGCGGTTAATTCCGCTCAACTGTGTTTCAAAAGTATATGGGACATTAATCAACAGTGGATACTTGTCTTTATTTGAATACCATTGTTCCCTAACTCCAATATTGTCATCGTCAAAAGCAAAATGCCAAGTTCCATTAAGGGAAACCCATTTTTTTCGTAAGAATGAAGGCCGTGGAAAACGATTTAACATAATTATTTAATTCCTGTTCTAGCCACACCGTCGATTATCTTTGATTGAACAAAAAGGAATACGATCAATATAGGAATAATTGACAAGACGGTGGCAGCAATTACAAATCCATAGTCATAGTTGTTTGAACCCTGCATCGTGGCAAGGCCTGTCTGTAGTAAATAAAAGTCCGTTTCACCAAATATCGTACCGATGATTGTTGGCCACATGTAATCATTCCAACTTCCGATAAAAGCGAAGAGGGCGGCGACGAGAATAGCGCTTCTTCCCAGGGGGAAAATTATTTTGAAAAGTATTTTGAAATCACTTGCTCCGTCAATTCGCGCCTGCTCAATTAATTCATAGGGTATCGAAAGGAAAAACTGACGCACAATAAATAATCCAAATGTTCCTCCTAGTCCCGGAAGAATAAAATTAAGGAAGACAAGAAAGTAATTCTGACCGGTATCGCTATATTGTGGAATCCAACCAAACTGATTAATCATCTGAAATAACGGTATTAAATTTATTATTCCTGGGATGACCATCGTGATAAGAATTAAGCCAAAGACTACATTCCTTCCCTTCCACTTTAAAACCCCGAATACATATCCGGCAAAAAACACAATGACGCTGTATAAAGCGGTAAAAATAGTCGAAACCATCAATGAATTTCCCAACCACCGAAAAATTGGATAAGTATCCATATCCTGAAATAGCCGTATATAATTATCCAGGGTTGGATGATAGGGAATTATTGATAAAACATGATCGGCAATATCGCTTGGGGATTTAAAAGAGGTGCCAAACATCCATAGCAAAGGTAAAATCCAAATTGCGGAAAGAACCAGTAAAATCCAAAATGAGACTCTTTTTCTGATTTTTTTATTTTTTGTAAGTCCCATTTATTTTTCCGCCTTTCGTTGGTAAATGAACTGCGTGACACTGACCAGCAAAATTAAAAAGCCAAATATAATCGCCGCGCTGGCAGCAAGACCGCCCTTCGTCGTATCGAAGACCAATCCATAAATCCACATCGTCGCCGAAGTGGTCGATTTTTCCGGCCCGCCTTCGGTCAATAATGCCGATTGTCCATAAAGGTTAAACGATGAAATAACCGAGGTGAAAAGAGCTAAAAACAACTGATTTCTAATCCCGGGAATAGCGATGTGGATAATGCTGTTGAAGTAACCGCAACCATCGATTGAAGCCGCATCGTAGAGTTGCTTATCGACATCTTTTAAACCGGCAGAGAAAATAACAACATTCGTTCCTATGGTCCACCAAATAGTGGTGACAAGAATGGCTATCCAAGAAAAAGGTTGCTGGTTCAGCCACGAAACGGAGTTAATTCCAAACAGGTTTAAAATTCCGTTTACAAATCCATTGTTGGAATCAAACTGCCAACGAAATATAAGGCAAACAACCGTTACCGACAAAACGGTAGGTAAGAAAAATATTGCTCTAAATACTTTGTAAAACTTTGGTTCATTATCCAATAAAATAGCGATAAATAGAGGGATAATGATTAAAAGAGGGACGCTTATAAAGACAAATAATAAGGTGTTTTTGATTGAATTAAGAAAGTCCGAACTTCTTTGTGAGCCGGAAAAGAGTAATGTCCAATAATTGGAACCCGTTCCAAACCCTAAGAAAACACGACTTCCCGGATCAAAATAATCCCACTTGAAGAAACTGATAAATATTCCGTAAAAGAAAGGGACAATAAAGAAAGTGATGAAAGCCACAAGGTAGGGAGAAAGCAATAGCCCTACGGTGCCATATTTCTTAAAGTTCTTCTTTATTTTGCTTTTAGCTAAAGCGGTCATTGGATTTATTCCTATTCGTTAGCTCGGGCTTCTGCAACCAGTTCAATTCCCTCTTCATATGCTTCTTGAAGCAGAGAGGAACCATCATAATCGGAACGGCTTAAAGCCGTAGTCAACCGAGAGAACACCGGCGAGTAGGCTTCATAATAATATGGAGAAGGAGCGTTTAACGTAAAACTATTCACATCGCCATAATGTGAGTGATAAGGTAGGGCAGCATATTCCGGAGTTGCCCGCGCTATGTTACTAGCCGGTACGTGCCCACCTTTTTCGGCCCATAAAGAAGCGTGCTCCGTCATATATTTGATAAAAGTCAAAGATGCTTTTTGCTTCGCAGCATTTCCTCGTCCGTTAGGTAATATGAATGAGTGTGAACGACTGGCGATCTCATCAGAAACAGCGGTTGGGGTGTCAACAAACATATTAGACAGCGACGCCACTCCAAAATTAACCCCCGAATCCAAAACCGAGTTAAGCATCCAGTCACCATTTATGTGAAACATTGCCTTGCCTTGATTGAAGGTCATAAGATCGGAATCAACACCGACATTTAAAGGTGAAAGATGGTATTGATGAATTAAATCCGTCACCGATTTTAAAGCAGCAAGTCCCGCGGCTGTGTTATAAGCAGGATTGCCTTCAGAATCGACTTCCGTGCCTCCGTTTTGGTATAAAGCTGTCGTATAGATATACTCACTCGGCCAGGCGGTTGATAATGGAAGTCCCCATCCACCACTAGGGGTATTGGGCATTGAACTGGCAGCCGCGATTAATTCCGCCCGATTGGTAGGAACGTGACCGTCATAATACTGATCAAGCAGATCCTTATTGTAATAAAGAACGACTGTGTGAATATCCAACGGAACTGCATAGAGTTGATCATTATATTTCATCGCATCAAAGACATCCGGCAGATAATCTTCCCGTTTAATGTCAATGCCATTATCGGTAATTAAATCATCAAGAGGAGTTAAGTAATCTTTAATTGCAAAATTGGGAATCTTATAGGAATGAATTAAAGCTACATCGAAAGCTCGTTTCATCGGAATCGACAAAGAAAGAGCTTGATAGTATTCCGTTTCCGGAGTAAAAGTTTCGGTGACTTTGATCTGTCCGGTATAAGCTTCATTAAAATCTGCTACCAACTGACGCATCGCAACCCCGTCAGCACCGGTGATCGGATTTCCATAGGTAATCAATACTTCGCCTTGCGAAGTTGAATTCCCCTCGCTGCTTCCATCTGCCGAAGATTTTTCGGTAGTGCCACATGATGACAGCACCAGCAGCAAAGTGGCTAAAATAAGTTGTTTTTTCATATTTTTCTCCTATTGATTTATAACTGGATAACGGGCATTTTCACTCGTTCCATAATCTTTCGTATGTGGCCATCCGTCAGTCCACAGAAGTTCTTCAATTAAAAGCGATCTCCGATTGGTTGTTCCTTCTTTTGGATCTTTAGTCTTGTCATATCCGTGATAAACAAGGTAGTAATCCCCTGCATCATCTTCAATAATTGCATTATGACCCACTCCGACAAAGCGCTCATTGGCGGTAACCACTAGGGTTCCCCGATTTTGAGCATTCGCCATATCGTTTCCCTCTTCGTCTAGATAAGGTCCACCGACTGATTCCGCCCTCGCGACTACTACTTTATAGGTGGAACTGAACCCGGCGCAGCAACTTCCCGTTGATAAGAATAAATAATAATAATTGCCGATTTTTCTTAAGTAGGCACCCTCATAGTTTCCTAAATTAAAACCACCCGTCGTCCCTGCCAAAAGTACTTTATGGCTGTTTTGATAATCAATACCATTTAAAAGTCCCAAGCCATCACTTGTTAATTCAATGAGGAAAATGCCAACAAATGATCCCCAAGCCATATAGACGTGATCATCATCAACAAAGACACTTGGATCGATTGAATTAGCGACTCCAATTTCGCTGCTGCGGAAAAGTTTGCCTTGATCGACAAATGGTCCTAAAGGATTGTCTGCGATTGCCACTCCGATGCCGGCATCCGCATCACCCCAGGTGGAAAGTGAGTAATACAGCAGGTAGTTATCACCGATCTTAACGATATCAGGAGCCCAAATTCCGGCTCCCATAGTTCCCCAAGAAGGTGTATCGATAGCTTTGGGAAAAGCGGAATTACGGAATTCCCAATGAACGAGGTCGACACTAGATAGAATTGGTACATACTTCAATCCGTAATCATTTCCCCATCTGGCGGTATCGGATGTACCATAGGCATAAAACACTCCATCTTCTCCGCGGATAATTGAAGGATCTGCTAAAACCGGCTCCCAAACAGGATTGTTATATTCTGTTTCCTGGCTTGAGGGAAAAGAAGAATTTGACGATGCTGATGACATTTCACCACCTCCGCATCCCGTGAGAAGACATGTAACAAGCAATGCCGAGAAAATTTTCTTCATAATCAAGCCTTAGTAATAACTAGCGAATCAACCGTTATTAGACCGCTGGCCTTCCCAATCAGTAAGGCAACCTTGCCCCGAGAATAATTCTCTTCGGGAGTAAACGTGAGCGTGAAATTCTGATATTCACTAGTTAATGTCACTGCTTTTTTATCAATGTTATCCTCGCCATTATTATTGGTTACTTCCATATCAATATTGGTTGTTCCCGAATCAACTTTGGCTCTTAACGTAAGCGTATAGGTAAAATCGGTAGAAAAGATTTTTCCGTCTTGCGCTAACTGAGCATGCCAAGATTGACTTCCCGGAGTAACGACATTTAAAGTCACTTCTTCTGAAGCAAGATTGGTTCCGAATTCAACTAACGCACCATTGGTCGCTTCCTTGATAAAGCCGTAACTGCCGTATTTAAAGTCTGAATTGATTATCTGCCAGTCTTCATAACTCCGGGGATCAACTTGCGTAGCCTCCCCTGCGGTTATTTGTTGATTCTCAAATTTATCAATCGTAACAACGTTACTCCCTTGCCCACCAAGAAGAATTGAATATTTGGCGTTAAAAGTAATCGTCGCCATAAACTCGACTGTAAATGTTTGAAACTCCGTGGTAAGATTCAACGTTTCTGCCACAACACGCGCAAAGGAATTACTCGGATTAGAAACCTCAATAACGACAGTTCTTGCAACATCGGCTTTGGCTATTAAAGTAATACGGTATATTTGGCCGGAAGTTATACTGACATTCGATTGCCATAGTTGAATATGCCAACCTTCGCTTGATCCCGAAACAATATCAATCGTCGCCTTAGAGTCTCCGGCTGAGAAATTAGCATTGCCATTGCCATTAGTCTGATTTACGTCCTTGGTCCAACCTTGAAATCCGTTATCGAAATCGGCATTAATCAAATTGTATGGATGATCTTTTGCGATAATAAAACTGACTCTGCGATTGATGAATCCAAAGTTTCCTTCACTGTCGGACACGCGATAGGAAACCATCATTCCCGTTTGAGCATTAACATTGTTGGGAACTTCTCCGATGGTTAGCATACTGGCGGTAATATCTTGTCCTAAATAATCTTTGACCGTAACTTGGGGAAGCGCATCAAATTGATCTTTAGTCGATACAGTTACCGCGCCCGCATTTTGAAAAGTGGGAGCTTTTTCCGAAGGTGCCAAATTGACTTCTCTTACTTTAATGTTGTCAATCGTACAGTCAATTGGACTAGCACTGGTTGCAGTGTCATCAATTGAAAGATTATAGCCAAGATAAATAACTGCTTTAACCAAAGATACATCGGCGGAAACCGAAGCGATAACGGAGTAGGTTTGATACTCACCGGTTAAGGTAAGTGCTTGGTATCCACTTACGAGCATTGCGTAGTTGTTGGAAACATTTTCAAAGCCGGCAGAAATCGCCCGTCCGGAAGAAGACTTGGCCTGAAAGGTCATCTCATAAGACTTTCCGGCTTCAAAGGAGATTCCCGATTGATATAGCTGTATTGCCCAAGCTTCGGTTCCGGGATCAGTAACCGTAATATAGGCCGCTCCATTTTTAATTGAAAAAGCGCCGTTTCCGCCTGGTCTATCAAATGTCCAGTAGGTCTTACCGCTGGAAAAATTACCATTATAGACATTAACGCCGCGAATAACTTGAACTGATCTCGTCACGGTCGAAGTTGTTTGAACTGAGTTTGTCGCCGAATAAGTAATCGTATATCCAGCTTCAAAATCCGAACTAAAATAATCATCATCCTCAATTTTTACTTCTAATTCTCCATCGATTCCGTCATAGGCATGAACGCCTTCCATAAGATCAAAAGCATCACCTAAAGGAGCGATGGCATCTTCAACTCCTTCCCATGTAATCCCATGTTCGGGAATGGTGGTGCTAATTGATGAATTATCGTTCGAATCGTTGGATGAAGATCCAATGGAGGACGAATTACCTGAACTGCAGGCAAATAACATAGAAGAACATACAAGCGACAGTAATATTTTGCTTATTTTCATAGTTTCCTCCTATAAGCGTTTATTGTTCCCGAACAACGAGAGAAACATCTAAAACTTTTCGAGTCAGATTTTCTTTAGTCCCTCCCACGATCATTCGGTTAAGGCTTTCAACACTTTCATAAGCTATTTCGGTTGTCTTATGGTTGACACTTGTAATATTGGGAAGGTAAGTCAAAAATTTCTTAATATTATCGAATCCCACCATTTGGATACCTTTTATTTTGTCTTTCACATTTTGAATTTGCGAAAGAATGGAATAGCAGATATCATCGTTAAAACAAACAATGCCCGTGTTTTCGTCCAGCATTGAACGTATTTCGCTGATATTTTCATTATCAATGACGTCCGCATAGTAAAATTGCGGAATAATTTTTGCATTCTTTAATCCGTCTTTAAGTCCCTCATAACGACGAATCGAACATTCAATTTCTTTAGGACCAACATAGATTACTTTTTGCGATTTGTTCTCCAAAAGATAATCGGCGACAAGTTTGCCACCCTTATAATCATCCGTACAAACATAACTGATGACGTTGCTATCGCTTTTACGACCGATTAACAAGACTGGAAGCGACGTTTGATCAATAATTTCAAGCGCTTCCTCCGATGGTTCAAGAAATGTTAACACCCCTTCAATTCGCTGCTGAATAATACTTCTAAGGAGGGGCGGACTAAGCCGCGAGGTTGAAGAGGGGATGATTAAAGCATCATAGCCGAAAGTCCGAAGCTTGCTGATTAGTTTATGCGCGGTTAAAGAAAAATACGGGTTACGCATATTATCGTATACTAGAGCTACGACATGCGTACGACCATTTTTTAAAGACACGGCATTTTTATTGGGAATATATCCCAATTCCTTTGCCTTGTCTTTAACTTTTGTTTTCAGTGATTCGCTGATATCAGGGAGATCTCTTAAAGCATGGGAAACCGTGTTTTTCGATACTCCTAAGGCATCAGCTAAATCCTGCATGGAAATAAGGTTTTTCATAAGTTCATTTTTATACTACATTACCGATAATGTAATGTCAATAATAAATAATAAAGGGCTTACATAAAGCCGGAAATAAAAAGCGGCTTTTGTTAATCATGAAGCCATTAATTAGATTATTTTTAAGTTACTAGTTTTCTATAATTGTGACTATAAATAGAAGATGGTGTTTTTTTGAGAAAAGTATGCCAAAAATATAGTTGCAAGTTGACGACAAAAAATGATTGCTACCAATTAGTAAATTTTATATACCCATAAATAAACAGCGAATTATTCAACGCGTAGTAAACATCGATGCTAATTTAAAGGCCGGCATTGTTTGCAGATATACGCGCCCGGGACCTCTAAGAACAGTATTGAATATTCCCTCTCCGCCGAGAAATACATTCTTAGCTCCGCCCACAGTTCGAATATCCATCTGTACTGTGGCCTCCATTCCTGCAACATATCCAGTGCTTACAATTAATTCCTCGCCTATATCAAGATCTTTTATAACCACCGATCCATCAATTTCTAAAAAGGCAGTACCTTGTCCAGTCAGCTTTTGCATAATAAAACCTTCGCCGCCAAATATTCCGGCTCCTAGTTTCTTTCTGAAGAAAGTAGAAAGTTCCACTCCCATTTCCGCACAAAGAAAAGCTCGCTTTTGTGCAATAAAAGGTGCATCGGGAGTGATGTCGATTGGAATAATCGAGCCCGGCATACATGCCGCTAAGCTTATTGTTCCCGAAGTGTTTTGCGCAGTATAGTAATTAAGAAAAAGACTTTCTCCCGAAAGTATTCTTCCAAATACCTTTCCAACATCGCCACCGCGAGTTTCCATTTTCATATTAGGACTCATCCAAGCCATTCCGCCCGCTTCGGTAATGATCGTTTCATTTGCTTCAAGTTCGATATTAACTACAGGTAATTGGCCACCATCAATTTGATACTTCATAAATTGCTCATTTCTCTTTTTGGCTATTATTGCTAATAATAGATATTTATATAATACTCATTTTATGGTTATTATCTAAATAATATTCATATTAAAAAATCACAAACTTACTTGAATTGTTTATTTTTTTTCTAAAGTGCCTTATCGTTTTCTTAATTATGACCAAAATAATATTAGGTATTAATATGCTAATAATATAAATAGCAATGATTCCTAGAGCATATATTGTATCTGAGTTCATATTAATGTTTTCCTTTCGTGCATAAAACATCTTTTGGTTGTTCATTTATTTAAAACACATAATTGACTTTGATTTAATCACCCTTTTGCGCCTTTTAAAATATATACGTACTGAGTTGTTTATTCTTCGTAATAAAACGAAATATGCCAATGCAAAAAAAAGCAGGCTTTTTGACTGAATAGAAAGTCAATTTAAGCCTGCAATTTTTTATAATTACTTTTAAACCAAGATGAAATCAAGCAACAACAATATTTGTGAAAGCAACCTTTCTTGTTTGGGCTCTCAAACCATAATATGTTCCCAGCAATGGCGTATTGTCGGTAAAATCGATCAAAGCAACTTCATTAATGCTGACTTGAATCTGCCCGGCATTCATCGTGATGTGAACCGCATTATTTTGCGTCAAGTAATCGCCCGCGGGAGCAGATGCAAGGGTCGTCCATCCATTGTCAACTTTTGCCAAGACAGCATCGTTATTTACACTTATGAAGAAGAAATAATAGGAGGCATCTTCCCAAGTGACACCAGCATTGTTTAAAGCAAAAATAACTCCGTTATCACCATGAATATCCTTTTCCTCCATCGAATAAGCAAAGCTATTGGCCGCTCCCGGTGTTTTAAAAACCGCCAAATTATCATTGGTTACCGTTTCGTAGCCATTTGTGATTTCTTTTGTCCACCCATGATTGTTGGTATAACTATCCGGAATCGGCTGATTGCCTGTTCCATTGGCCACGATACTGGCGTTGGTATAAACGACATCTGGATTTTGTGCTCTTAAGCCTACCCGTGTTCCGCTTAAGGGAGCGCTATCGGTATATTCAATCACCTTTACTCCATCAACATAACATTCAATCAAACCATCTTCATGTAATTCCGCCTTTAATTCATAGGTGTCAAGAGGGTCGAATCTCGTTTCTAAAATTGGTGAATAGGATAGGGTCGTCCAAACGGATGGCATGGTTTTATCCACCTTGGCTAACAGCAATGTCGCATTGACATTTAGAAAGAAGAAATAATATGAAACCCCATCTTCGGTTTCCCAAAAGGAACTATTACCGCCGGTTGAGACAGCAAAGACAATTCCTGAATCATTTTTGACTTTAGGACTTATGTTTGCCTTGTAGGCATTTCCGACAGTTATTGAATCCGTCTTGTTTAAAACCAGCGAACCGCCTGATTTAGAAGTAATGCTTTCCGTCGTTTCATCAAATGCTCCTGCGTATAGATCGTAGTTAACAAGAGTATATTCTGGCCGAGGAGCAATTTCGGATGAAACGGAAACATCTTTGTAGATTGTATCGGCCTTTTGCGCACGGAATCCATAGGATGTTCCTGTTAATGGCGAGGCATCTTGATAAGAAATTCTTTCGAATCCGTTACAGTAAACGGTAATTGTTCCGTCTTCCGACCATTCAACCTTTAAGTCGTAATTCCTATTCATGGAAGCATAATCAGGCATCGACAGTGACTTAAGTTCGTTCCAGGCGCCATTATTTACCTTTGCTAAATAAATTCCTCCCCAGGCAGTTTTAAATGCAAAGTAATAACTGGCATCGGCTTCCCAGAAAAATTTATTTTGATAGGATTCCTCGAGACCAAAGATAATTCCCGTGTCTCCCTCATCTCCATTTTCAACAATGGTTGTTTCCATTGTGCCGTGTGCCCAAGTTTGGTTGCGTACTACGGCGAGAGAATCATTGACCGTGCTTACCAAATTATCGCTTTCATTAAGAGAAAATTTGCCATTGGCAATATTATATCCCGCAAATAACGGATCAGTTTTAACTTCCTCTTCTACTTCTGGACTATCAAAAATCGTTCCTTCGCCGCTGGTGCGATATCCGACACTTGTCCCAGTTAAAAACGCATCATCGTGATAACGAATATATTGCTTATCGTTGACGAAGCAATTAATGTTGCCGTCTTCAACCGAGACCGCTAAATTAACCGTATTGCCGTCAGTGTAGTTTTCAAGCGGTACAACATTACCCAACTGATTCCAAACCGATGTGCCATCCGCAGTAATTTTTGATAAATAAGCATTATTGTCGACGTTGATGAAGAAAAAATAATAAGATGTTCCACTTTCACTTTCCCAAAAGTGCTCCCCGGTATGGGAAAGTCCGAATATTATTCCGGCATCACTCGTAGCTGTACTATTCTTCGCCATATCGACACTATAGGTTCCCGTGACGAGCGCCATATCCTTGATAGAGGCCAGACTATTGGCCTCGCTAGAAATAATCAATCCATCTTCATAACTAAAATCGCCTTGAAAGACATCATATCCGGCTAACTTATAAACAGCATTGACAACGATATCCTCGGTGCCCAATGTGTAATCTTCCCAACTGCCGACATATCCCGTTTTAGTCGGAACAGCCGGCTCCGATATTGATGTATCACCAATGGTAAAGGTGACTGAATCAACCTCTTCTCCATCCGCTAAAAACGTAACTGTCTTCGTCATTAAAATGGAAGAAGAATCCTCTACCGACGAACTCGTTGTTTCGCTGGTAGGCACTTCCGTGGTACCACTCGTAGAACCGCTAATTGAAGAAGCGTTTTCACCGTTACAACTAGCAAGCAGTAACAGTGCCGTTATTGAAAGCGTCAATAAACCTTTTTTCATATTGTTTTCCTTTCCGATATTTGGTTTATGCAATAATAAATCCCTTTTTAAATGTTATTTTTCCAATGTTATCCTCCTAACGTTTTTCCATAATTTTCTTGATAATTGAAATATCGACTTTGACCTTGCGGTCAATCGTAACTAATCCGTTCTTTTCCTGTTCGACATCACTAAATTGGGTGTAGCAAAACCCCGATAAATATGGCAGTTCATAGATGGCTTCAATCAATTCCCGGTAGCGAGTATAAAACTCCTCGATGCCATCGGTAGCTCCGCCATACCCCCAGCCGTCGGCAGTATCCTTTTTTAAAGCGGCCCCGCCAAATTCCGAGAAAATAAACGGTTGCCCTTCATACTCGTATCCATCGGCCAATAATTTACGCATCGATAAAGAAGAAGTTTTTCCGCTCATAACTAAATTGATGTCTTTGTAGAAACTTAACAGTTTATCGGCCGATTGTTCATAGTTATGAATGGTTAGAATATCGCTCTTTGTATGTTCCCATCCATCGTTGCTGATTGCCGGGCGATAAGGATCAAAGGCTTTGGTTAAAAAGTAAAGCGCATCGACAAAACTCTGTTCTAATTGATTTTCACCGATTTCTCTTATTCCCCATGATTCATTGAATAAAACCCAAACGAAGATGGATGGATGATTATAGTTTTGATGAAGAATTTCCATCCATTCTTTAAGAACATTGCTATTGGCTTCAAGATTAAAAATATGCGGGGACGGCATCTCGCACCATACGATAAGTCCCAGTTCATCACATAGGGCAAGAAATCTCTCATCAATTATAGTTTGATGTATCCGAATGCCATTAAACCCCAGTGCTTTCAACAGAAGAATATCTTCTCTGGCGCTTTTTAAATCCGGCAGAGTCATATTGCTTAATGGCCAATAAGCCTGATATAGACAAAGTTTAGAATAAAAGCTGAAACCATTGAGCAGCAACTGCCCCTGTTGCGCCCGATACTCTCTAAATCCAAAATAAGAATCCACTTTATCGCAAATCATTTGATCTTCACAAAGCATAAACTTGATATCATAAATTTTAGGTCGATCCGGATGCCAAAATTCATTTTGGAAAGAGAGGTATGGACTTGCCAGTTCAACGACTATTTTTCCGGATGGATAAGCTAAGGAGGCTATAATCTTGCTGGTTGTTTTTCCCTCAAACAATATTTCACTGGAAAGCGTTAGATTAGAGCGAAAGTTTTCTATGGTATATTCAATTTCAACATTCATCCGGTCAACGCGAGGCGTAATTTTTAATTCGCTAATCCGGGTATGACTGACTCTTTCCAACCACACCGACTTCCAAATGCCGCTGGCTTCTTTGTACCAACAGCCGTAGTTTTCATTCATCCATTTTTGTTTTCCCCGCGGCTGAGCGACATTGTAGGAATCGAATGTCCGAACCACCAATTTATTAGATCCGATTACCATCGCCTGATTGAGGCACAAGGAAAAGCGGGCATATGCGCCTTCATGGCTTCCGATAAAGTGCCCGTTAAGGTAAACGTCCGCCCGATAGTCGACTCCTTCAAAATTAATCATCACATCCTGCAGAAAATCTTCCTTATGGATAATGATTTCGCGTTGATACCAAAGAACATCAACTCTTCGCCTTTGATTAATTCCACTTAGCGCGGTGGAATAAACGAATGGCACATTTATGGTTTGACTCTTTTCGAAACCGCGATAATATCCTTCCTTTAACCCCTTGTCTTCGTCGTCGAAAAGGAAATCCCACTCGCCATCTAAAAGTTCGTAATTTTCACGCCTTAGCTGCGGACGTGGATAACTGCTTTCAATCATAATTTATTTAACTCCTGTAATCTTTAAATCCTTGTAGTAAGATTCGGCTGATATCGAATATAATCCAACCATGCCATGAGTGAAGGGATCGGGATCGGTGTACTCAAAGGCATATTCGCCATCAAAATAGACTTTAATATTGTTGCCTTTGCATACCGCGCGCATTTCGTGATACACATTGAGGGTAAAATCACCCGTCAGTGAAGCAACAGTCATTCCGTTATAATTCATCCGTTCCATCACGAGTTGCATATTATTGAAAGTGATAAGGTAGCCTTCCGCACATTCATTAACCTGTCCGCTCATAATGGAAGGATTAAGTGTCCGCAACATAATGCCGGCAGACGCCC
This sequence comes from Bacilli bacterium, assembly GCA_035326105.1. Classification (NCBI taxonomy): domain Bacteria; kingdom Bacillati; phylum Bacillota; class Bacilli; species Bacilli bacterium. The sequence continues at coordinate 449,612 of DAOKYO010000001.1, read as the reverse complement.
CATTGCTTGAATCCATAGTAATTTTGACTTTAACGCTCACTTCATAATCGGTCATTCCTTCACTTCCGAAGAGAAGCATATTATTACTTCCGGCTTTTGAATAATGGGCCTGTTCCTGCTCATCAATCTTCCATAACGTCATATATTTGGCGCCTTGACTTACATAGTCGGATAGGTCATTTGCAAAATCGGGAGAAAATTGACTGTCCAGGAAGGTATTGTAATAAAGGCTTTCATATTTACCCGATACCAATTCGAATTTGATCGTATGCAATCCTTTGGTCAAAGGGAGTTCTAAGATAAGATTTTTAATATAAGTTAAATTTTCTTCATAACTGCCATAGTTGTTTGTAAAATCAGCTCCTGGAAGTTCAACTAAATATGGAAGATTATTGTCTATTTGAATAGTTATTTTGCTTCCGATTGATGCTATCGAGTAGGTATTTTCGATTCCATAAAGACCATCTTCAAGAACATCGATGGGATAAACAATCCGCTCCTGACTTTTGCTGAGACGGACTCCGTCCGCTTCGGAATATATTAGGCGATCATCATTGACATCGCGCTCTAGCGTGTATTGATTATCGACCTTTGAAATGTTTTTCAAGTAATCAGTCGCAAACCAGTCGCTTCCCATAATTTTCGCATCGCTGTTTTGACTTGAATCAAATGCCGAATTGGCAAATGTCGTCGTTCCGATGGAAGCGCGCGCAACTCCGCTGTAACCGATTTTCCCCTTTAAAACGGTCTCAGAAATTGTGCTGTCAATCTTTGTCAGATTATCGAATGTCACTTTAAGCCGATGATCGGCATAACTTAGACGAAGTGTGTGAAGCTGAGTGAAATCAAAGTCTTTGAACAGAGTCCCTTGGGCCACAAGCGTCTGATTATAATAAACATTAAGATTCTTCCCATCAATTGTTACATATCCGCTATTAGTGCCATCGACTCCAAAAAGAAATTTGCTACTGCCATCAGACTCTATATCTTTAAAGTTATATTCCACCGAGAAAGTATCATCGGTAGTCAATGAGGAATAATAACTTCCTCCATTTTCTTCAAGTGAACCTTGCTTTTCGCCCAAACTGGTATTGTCGGCAAGAACGTAAAATTCCGGCATCATCGGAACCATGGCCCCTTGATAAGTTGGTCCTAAAACATTCATTCTCGTTCCCGCAAAAGTCAGACGGTTGAGGTTGAAAGAACGAATCGGACCCGAGGCTGAATCCAAATTGTGATAGGCGATATAATAGCTATCAAGGTTGGGCCCCAATACTGTTGAAGAGTGCCCTAATCCATTTTGCTCGCCCATACTGGATAGCAATAATGAATTATTACTCGGATATTCAAACCCGGATCGCGGGGATGATGAAAATGAATAATCAACCCGGTAGCCGCGAGATTTAACATGATTGCCCGTATAGGTAAGAAAGTAATTGCCATCGTGTTTTATCATATATGGGCCTTCCGTCCATTTGACTAGCGGAGAGTATAATTCTTCTCCGCTGGCATTATCAATTTCGGTTGGTGAATTCATCTCATAGGAAGTTATCGCCCCATCGCCCGCCGCCATAAAATACATCTTTTCATCATCATCAATAAAAACACTGCCATCAATGGAAAGACCGATATTGTTAGTAACAGCCCTAAACTCACCAAATGGTTGCCGGTCAACTGATTTAAAGATGTAATGGCCCTTACCATCGGGAGAAGAGTACATATAAAAATCGCCATTCCAATAGATGACTTCCGGAGCGTAAGCCGTATGCAGCCCCGTGGTTGATCCATCCGCTTGAGTAAGGGGATACTCACCTAAGTAACTATAGTGAATAAGATCATGTGACTTCCAAACTCGATAACCATATTCGAAGTTCTTAGTGGAAGCATATAGATAATACTCGCCATTAAACCGCATAACATAGGGATCACCGATTCCATAGTCACTCCACTGATTGGGAATATTTTCCTCACCGAATATGTTGTCATACCGCTCCCGCTCTTGGAGTTGATAATTAACTTCTGAGAAACCTTTAAGACTGTTCATATTTTCTCCTCCGCATGAAGTAAGCGCCAACACAAACGGAAGCGCCATCAATAGGGCTCTTGTTTTTTTCATATTGAAACTCCTTTGCCAATTTGGCTATAAATTGTTCCTTGACCATTAGCGCGTATTCCATAGCCTTCACCCGCCAGCCGATTTAAATCCTTGTAGGAAATAAGCTTGTCGCCGTTCAAATACCCCTCAATGGTTCTTCCATTCCAAACAACTTTTAAACTATATTCACTTTCCACCTGATATGAAGCGATGCTGATTTTAGTTAATTCAGAATAAGTGCCATCGACGATTTTGCTCAGAACCAAATCTCCGTTAATCGATATAAAATAGAAGTAATATGAAACGCCACTTTCCCAAAAATATGTCTGATTATTAGTGGAAAGGCCAAATATCAGTCCATTATCACTAGGGGAAGTTGCTTGAAGATTAACTGAAAGATAACCTCCATCATTAACAAATGTGTCACTGCTATTTACAAGAATTGAAAAGGGAGAAGAGGCAATATAATTATTATCATTTTTAGTAAAGTCACCGCTTGCAACATCGTAACCGGCAATTGTGTCATCAATCGCGGGAAGCGACAGTGCCTCCCTAATTAAATCTCTTATCATCTTATATGCTCCGCGATTAAGATGGAGTCCGTCTGCAAAATAGCCATTAATATATTGGTTTTCGCTATCTAAGAATAAATTTACCGTATTAATAAATCTGATGTTTTTATCAGCCGCCGCCAAGGATGATAAATAATTATCAATATCATCAATGCTCGCTTTATACTGATCGCGCATGGGGCACTTGTGGATTCCGATAATAACAACAACTAAACTTGGCATTTGCTCTTGAATCTGGTTTATAAACAGGCTGTAATTATTCTTTATTACTTGCACGCTGGCTCCCATTGCCAAATCATTTGTTCCCATATCAACGAATAAAGTTGAGGGGTTACAGGCTTTTATGATTTCAAGCATCGATAACCAATAAGTAGTCGTAGTTCCACCGACTCCAAGATTAGTAATGTTGCCTAAACCGGTAAGGTCACTATCGGCATTTGTCCACAATTCCATGATCGAATCACCGACAATTAAGGCCTCAGTTTGATCATCGGCAAGAACGGAACTAATATTCAAAGAACTGAAAGTTGTTCCTTTAAAAAGAGATTTAATTCCATATTGCGTCCCGCTGAGTGGATTATCATCTTGAAATAAAATAAGCAGTTTGTCTTCAAAATATCCTTTTATAAGGCCTTCCTCGAAGGAAACCTTCAAATTATATTTGCTGTTAACGCTATAGCCGGCGGTTAAAAGGCGAGTGGAGAGATTAGTGATTGTTCCATTTTCTACTCGATCAAGAACCAACTCATGTCCGGTATTAATCATTAATTGATAATAGCTGGCACTGTTTTCATAGAAGGTGTCGCTCGCTGATGCTAATCCAAAAACGAGTCCATACTGATTGAGTCTTAGCGCCATTACATCGACGTTTAAAGTACCTCTATCCAAGGTAGCATCGCTTTTTATCATTAATGATGATTGGGCTGTGGCGACATAGCCATTATCGTTTTTAAATCCGCCGCTGACCGTACTAAAACCGGATATAGTCTCACCCGGCTCATCTTTGGTATCGACGATTGTCGATTCACTGGTAGTAAGCGAACTGAAGGTAACTCCTTCCGCTCCCGCCCGTAAGCCGATTCTTGTCCCGGTAAGGAACGAACTATCCGTATAGGTAATATAGACAGTATCATCGATTAAACCATATATCGTATTACCGATTATAACTATCCTTAAATTGACGGTTTTATCAGTTGCAAAGCCAGCAACATTGGATGACACTTGTATGGTATTCCACGTTCCGTTTACAACCTTGCCCAGAAACGCATTGCTATCGCGATTGATAAAGAAGAAATAATACGAGGCTCCGCTTTCCCAAAACAATGCATCCGTGGCCGATAAACCAAAAACGATACCATTATCGGAGAAACTTGGCGTTTTCATCGTTGCCGTTATAGTTCCTTGAGTAAAACCGACTTCCGATAAGGTCATCAATGAATTAGCGCTGCTCGCTGTATAGGTTCCATCATCGTTTTTAAGAAATGTCCCGCTATTAATCATATAATTATCTATCTCCTCGGTTTGCACTCCTGTTTGATTAATCGCGACATATGTATCCGGAATCTGCGGATCAGGGGTCCATCCAAACCAATCTGATGTCGTTAAGTTAGTTGTCTTATTTCGGCAACCGAAGGCAATACCTACGGTCGATGTTTGATCAAAGCCGAATGTTTCATAGGGTAAAAACAATTCCACTGACCAAAAGGCATCGTCGTCAGCATCATTATTGATTGTTCCATCCACGCTTACCGCATAGTCGACAACTCCACTCCAAGGTCCCCACCATTTGCCACCTCCCACTTGAAGCATGGCATATCCTTCTGGATTAATTAAGAATTCATAATCGTCAGTTTGGGGTCCATTGCCACCATCATTTTTTGTATCAATATAGAATTCAACATTATCACTGTTGATGACAAACTCTGAATCGGAATAATTTGTTGAGGCGCTGATGAATTGATCGATCAAGGTAAATCCGATTGTTAATCCTTTTTCGCCCCAAAATATCTTTGCAGTAACGCGATTGTTTTCTCCAAAGTGGCAACTAAAAATATCGGGATTGCTCCAAGCTTCTTCATCGAGAATTCCATCTATTTTTAAATCGCTGGCAACCATATTGCCGGGGTATGTAAAGTCACTATCACCCGAGACCTTACTGTCTTGGTTCGCATAGTCGCTAGGATTAATTCCGCATGAACTTAGAGCCAGCAATCCTCCGGTCAGTAAGATCAACCAATTAAAGTGTTTTTTCATTTTTATCGCTCCTTTTAATTGTCTTTTGAACTTGAAAGCATAAAGGTATTTACAAAATATTTTTGGAACACGATATAGATGGCAATCGTCGGAATGCTCGATAGAACTGAACCGGCCATGATTGTCGGAAGATTCTTCAATGTTCCGCTTCCCGTTTGGTTATCCAAATATTTGATCATTACCTGAATGGTCTTATTGTTGAGGGTCTGAAGATAGATATCGGGTCCGAAAACATCATTCCAAATTCCCAAGAACCAAAATATTACCTGAGCGGCGATCGCCGGCCGAACTAAAGGCAAGAATATATTCCAATACAGGCGGAAAAAGCCACATCCGTCAACTTCCGCGGCCTCATAGACACTGTCCGGAATGCTTAAAGCATATTGTCGAAGGAAGAACATCATTGAAACGTTGCCAAAAAGTCCCGGCAAAATTAAGGGATATAGGGTATCGACTAACCCCAGATGAGAAAAAGCACTAAACTGTGGCGTCAACACCGTAATGTATGGAACCATCATTGTCGTGAGCACCATATAGAACAAAAAGTTTTTACCTCTGAACCGAAGTCGGGCAAAAGCGAAAGCGGCCATCGTTGTTGATATGGTTCCAAACGATATCACAAAAACCTCGATAATTAAGGTATTGAGGAAGCCGCGAGCCAAAGGAATAATCGTAAAAATATCAACATAATTAGTGAGTGTAAATTCTTTGGGGAAAAGATAAAAGGCTAAGTTGTTCACTACTTCATTTCCCGATTTAAATGACATCGAAAGCATATATAAATAAGGAAATAGCATCAAGAAAGCGATCGATATAATAATAAATAAGACGATAACTTTAATCGTATAAAAGGAAGCACTGTAATGCTTTTTATTAGCTTTTGGCGCGACGTTTTTAGTGATATTGACTGTACTCATTGTGCACGGGTTCCTTTTTTTAATTTTCGAGAGCTAAAATTTTTCCGTCCACTTCCCACATGGAGAAACTTGAATAAGAACAATGTCACAATCAGAAGTCCAACAAAAACAAAGAGGCTGCCGGCACTCACCAATCCATAGTTGCCTTTTTTCATTTCGTTCCATAGATAATAGACTATCGTATTGGCACTGGATGAACTGACGATTATGTAGTTATCCGCGAAGGCCAATATTCCTCCGATTACCGAAGTAATAAGAACATAAAAAGTTGTCTGCTTCACCAAGGGGATGGTTATTTTAAAAGTTTTATAGAATAGATTAGCCCCTTCGATATCCGCTGCCTCATACAGCTCATGCGGAATATTTTGCATGGAGGCAAAATAAAGCAGCAGTGTTCCGCCTATTCCCCCCCATACCCCTTTAATTATGAGTGTAATTTTTACAATACGCGGGTCACTAAGCCAGAGAATGTGCGTGCCAAATATTTGATTGATTGCCCCGTAATCGGCATTAAACAACCACTTCCATACCAATCCGACAGCAATTGCCGAACTGACAGCCGGAAGATAGTAAATGATTAAATATGGTTTTTTAATCTTGCAATACCTTGAATTAATTAAAGTAGCCAACACAAACGACAGGACCATTCCTACCGGAATTCCCATCATCAGATATATGGTGTTGGTAATTGATTTAATAAAATTAGGATCGGCAAATAACTCTTGGAAATTTCCTAAGCCAATATAATTTCCAGCTCCCGGATTGTAGTTAAAATCCGTCAGTTCATGGAAAGAGGCAAATATGGAATAAAGCAGGGGAATGAAGGTAAACAAAAGAAATCCGATTACCACTGGCGCCACAAATAGGTAGCCTGCCATCTGCTCCTTAAATCGTCGATTACTAACTATGGTTTTTAGACGGTTGCGTATATTCATCATTATTACCAAGCGTATTTGGAAGTTGTTTTATCTAAAATTGTCTGACACCGACTTTCTAAGCCCGATAAGAATTCATTGTTGATTCGGCTATTAGTATTCCAATCCCAAACATTGAGATGTCCCCCATACGAGGAAGTCAATGACCAAACGCGGAAAAGTTTGTAACTGTCATCAGATGACTCCCACATTTCATCAAACCAGTCCGCATTATAGGTATAAGCTTGAGGCCGCCGTTCACTATTGGCCATCATATCGACATATACCTGACGATTTAAAGGACGATTATAACCCATGGTTGCATTTTTCGGGTCATTTATTGTCGCATTCATAAACTCGCCATTTGCCATATCAATTAGATTAGGCACCGCTTGTCCCAATTGATAGTTTATTCTTTGAGCCGCGGGTGAAGCCGTTAAAAATTCGGCTAATTTATATGCGCCTTCCGGATCCTTGCTCCCTTTATAACAGGAAATGCCAACCGATCCTAAAAAGGATTTTGATGAAGATCCACTCCGATATCCATCTTGCCAGTTATCTAGATTGCCACTTGCATTGGGAACCGGAGTATAAAGAATGTCCCAATCAAAATTGCACTCCCATAGTTCAGGTGTGTCCCATGCTCCAACGAAAGACGCGCCAGCCAATCCGCTGGAAAACCGTTGTAAACCGGCTTGCGATGCCTGCCCTTCTGCCGTCGTCATAACTTGATATTTATTCGATAAGTCGGCGACAAATTGGAGTGACTCGGCAAAATTGTTGTTATCAATGGTAACTAGTTTGTTGCTATCGTCCAGGAATCGTTGTCCCATCGATGCCATGGCGCTTTCTAACGGATAATGGGTAATCCCAACAATGGAATTGGAATCGCTCAATGATCCTTCCTTTATGTCTTGGCAAAAAGCGATAAACTGAGCCCATGTCATAGCCACTTTGTCATTTAATGTTTTCGTAGATGGATTATAGCCATATTGACCAGCGCTATCGCTGACAATGGTAACCCCTTTGCTTTGTACGAGCGTTTTGTTATAGGCCAAAACATTAGGCCCCAAATCTTTGGGCAAGGCATAGATATCGCCTGTCCCTAATTTCTTATTAACGGTATCATATCGATAAGCATCAATTCCTTCGCTCCAAATATTGTCTACGGAGATGGAACTTGATTGTTCAATATAAGGAGTTAAATCCATCATGATATCAGATGAATTTATCCATTGCACAAAGTTTATATCCGGCATATAGAAGACATCGGGCATATTTCGTGTGTTATTCTTATAACTACCTAAAGTTGTGATGTAATTATCGGAAGTAACTGAGGAATACACCACATCATATTGAGGATATTCCTGAGTGAATTCAGCAATCATTGTTTTAAAAATCTGCTGCTCGGCAACCGAACCCCAGCCAAAAAACTTCAGTACCGATTTTTTATCACCACTGGAATCAGAAGTCCCTCCGCACGCGGAAAGTACTAAGGATAAAAACATTGCGGCCATAAAGGACAGGCTTATTTTTTTGGTTTTTCGCATATAAACACCTCTTGCAACCTAATAGTAATGTGGTAATCGCTTACATTCAATGTCAAATTTTCAATTTTTACAAATTAACATTATTAATTCGAAAATATTCGAAATTCGCTTGCAAGCCAAACCAAGTAGTGATTAACTAAAATTAAAAGAGGGATTATATGCGAAAATTAACTTTAAACTTAAATGATGATGGTGTGCTGGAAAAGATCGGCGATTCATTCTCGTCCCCCATCCGCCGCAAAATATTGCGTTTGGTAGCCAATAAATCCTATTCCATATATGAAATCGCTCAAGAATTAAACCTGTCTATGTCAACGACTTCATTTCATATAAAAATTCTAAAGGAAGCAAAACTTATTAAAGCTATTCCTTCGCCATCTAAAAAGGGGAATGAGAAGAATGTATCAATTGAATGTGAATCAATGACTATATTTGTGAATGGTGATTCGGAAATAAGCAATTTAAGAAAAATCATAACTATTCCCCTTGGCTCCTTCATTGACTATGACATTACTCCACCCTGTGTAATCTGCACGAAAGAAATGGCTCTTCAACCTATTGATGATCGCAATGTCTTTTTATCTCCCACCCGAATTCAAGCCCAATTAATATCTTTCTACAAGGGACATATTACTTTTCCTATTCCCCTCGATGGCGAAGAAGGCACGCAATTGGAATCGATAACTATTTTTATGGAACTTTGTTCTGAATGTCCCAACTACAACAACAGTTGGAAAAGCGATATTACTTTTTGGCTTAATGGCCAGGAAATTGCAACTTACCTTTCATTAAGAGATTACGGCGATCGCCGTGGTGCTTACACTCCTTCGTGGTGGCCATCTAGTTCAACTCAGTATGGCATGCCGGTCAATTTACGAATTGATACGGAAGGAACCTACATCAATGGCGCCAAAGCCAACTCGATAAATATTAACAGCCTTGGAATAAGTAATAATGAAGTTCTTCACTTTACTCTTGGAGTAAAGGACGATGCCAAATATGTCGGAGGCATCAATATATTTGGCAAAAATTTCGGTGATATAAATGAAGATATAACCGTTCAAATTGCTTTTGAAAGAAAAAAATAATGGCTCTTTTACTATCAGTTGCCGGTCTAAAGGATTCATTTATTGCTTAATCATGACAAATATAAAATAAAAAAATAGCTCAACCTTGATGAAAGTTTCAAGCTATTTTTTTGTAGTGAATGATGATTAACAAATCATTGTTATTTTATGCGCTATTTGCTCCCTTTATATTTCTTGCGATACATTTTTACTAATCCGCCACCTTTGCTCGCACACGATGCACATTCACCCGTAGGAAGATGGTGAACTTTTTTATAAACGTAGCGGGCGATTAGGGTTAGAAGAAAAACACCTGTTAAAACAATAACAATAATCTCAATTGGTTGCATAAAATCAAATTCCTTCCTTAAATATTTTTTGGTCACGAGCGCGATTGACAAAGTGAATTATGATAATGGCGGCAAGAAAAACTGCCAGAAAAATAAATGATGTCCACCACCAAGTGCCGATGAGATATACCATACTTCCAACGACAAAGGAGGCAATAAGCCAGAAAGCAATTGTCGATATAAATTTTCCTTTCGGCAATTCGGCTTTGGCGGTAGCCACTGCCGCAAAACAGGGAACGGTTGTCATATTAAAGGCCACAAACGCTAATAGCCCCGGAACCGTAATATTGGTTGCCTGAGCCATAACCATTACCGCTTGAATTCCCTCTTCATCGCCGGCAAAGCCCGCGACAAGACTGGCGGCCAAAGTTCCAAAAGTGGCAATGACATTTTCTTTAGCAATTAATCCAGTAATTGCTCCGACAACAAAAACCCATCCGAATTCCCCTAACTGGGAGCCAAAACCCATCGGGGTAAAAATCGGCGCCAGGAATTTTCCAAAATTGGCGAGAATTGAAGTCCCCATTTCCTCATCACTTAGAAATTGAAAACTAAATGAAAAATGCGAAATAAACCAAATAAGAATCGTCGAAGCAAGGATAATGGTAAATGCCTTTTTTACAAAATGCTTGGTTTTATCCCATAGGTGAACCATAAGTGATTTTAGTTGAGGAACGTGATAGGCGGGAAGTTCCATAATAAACGGTGGTACTTCCCCTCGCATCGTCGTATTGCGCATAAGTATGATTGCTACAATCGCACTTACCATTCCTAAAAGATACATGCCCAGAGTTATGAACTCCGCATTGCCGATACCAAACATTTGCACAATTCCTCCGCTTATCGCGGTTAAAATCGGGAGTTTAGCTCCACAACTGAAGAAGGGAATAACTCTAATCGTTGCGGTTCTTTCGTTATCATCTGCTAAGGTACGAGTGTTTATCATGGCTGGTACCGAACAGCCAAAGCCCATAATCATTGGCATAAAAGCACGACCAGACAGACCGAATTTACGGAATATACGGTCAAGAATAAAAGCGACTCGAGCCATATATCCGCTGTCTTCTAAAATGGAGAAGAAAAGAAATAAAAATAGAATCTGTGGCAAAAACGATAAAACGGCGAACAGTCCTCCAAGAACTCCGTCGACTAAGAAGCCACTGACCCAGGCGGGAGAACCGGCTAGAGCCGTTCCTGCTATTTCTGAAAGCCACGCCGTCACGCTATCGAGAAAATTGAAAAGTATAACTCCGGGCGAGTTTATTCCTCCATTGGCAAACAAACCTTCAAATATCGTCCCCGGGAAGGATATTAATCCGTTTGGACCCAATAAGTGCATTGCGTTGAGATAAAAAAGATCTTCCGCGAAGGTTAAATGAAATATAAGAAAAAGGATAAATATGAAAATGGGTATTCCTAGCCATTTATTTGTCAGTATTCGATCAGCGCGATCAGACGGAGTTCCCTTTTTGCTTTTGCTATTTTGACTGTAGGTCTTTACCTTTGCAAAATGATGAGAAATATATTTATAACGTGCATCGGCAATTACCGCTTCAAAGTCATTACCGAAAACATCATCCTTAAATCCATTTTTGTATTCCTCAACCATTGAAACAAGGTTGGGATGATCCTTGGTTTCTAGCTCATCTAGTTCCGCTAGTTTAATTGCATGAAATAGGGCATTGGGAACGTTCAGACCGCGAAATGCAATTTCACAATCACTAACAAGATGCCTTAACGAATTGTTTTCAAGAATGGTTGTCGCTCTTCTTTTTGACAAAGAAGTCTCATAAGCCACCTTCATTAGATGTTCAATGTTGTCCTCGCGTAGAGCACTGATTGGAACAACTGGAACTCCAAGTTTTACCGACAATTCCTTAACATCAATTTTTTCTCCCCGTTTATTAACCACGTCAATCATATTAAGTGCGATTACTAACGGAATGTCAATTTCCATCAATTGCGTGGAAAGATATAAATTGCGCTCCAAGTTCGTGGCATCGACAATATTGATAATACAGTCCGGCTTATCATTAAGAATATAGTTTCGAGAAATGACTTCCTCTGGAGTATAAGGTGAAAGCGAATAGATGCCGGGAAGGTCAACGATTAAAATCGGTTCTATCCCCTTACGGTAGGTTCCTTCGCGCTTATCAACCGTAACTCCCGGCCAATTGCCAACATGTGCTGTCGATCCCGTTAAAAGATTAAATAATGTGGTCTTGCCTGAATTAGGATTCCCCGCCAACGCAAAATGTTTCATAATGACTCCTCAATTTCCACAAAAACGTTTCTAGCCTCGGTTTTCCGTAAAGACAATTCATATCCGCGAAGCGTTATTTCAATCGGATCGCCTAAAGGAGCTTGCTTTTTTATTAAGACAACCGCCCCCGGAGTAACCCCCATGTCGAATAGTCTCCGCCGAATTTTTCCTTCACCTTCTACTTTTTTGATTAGTCCGCTTGAACCAATCTTCATTTTGTCTAATTGCACTAATGTGGTCATGTTTATGCCTCCTGATTAACCAAAATGCGCGTTGCTATGCCTTCGTCAATGCCCAAACGGCCTTCTTTAATCTGACAGATAACACTTTTTCCTGAACGGCTTAAAATTACGATTTCTGAGTTGATCGTAATGCCAAGACTTTCAAGATGTTTCTTTATTTTTCCTTCCGCCAAAATCTTGAACACTTTCAGTTTTTGATTAAGCGGAGCGATAACCAACGGCATACAACACCTCCCTAGTTAGTTTTAACTAACTCATCTTCAAAAATAAATCAGGCATGGCCTGGTAATAAGCTAGCCTCTGCTAACTCAAGCACTATTATAATTGCTCTGCTTTCGCTGTGTCAACCTAAAAAATAAAAATCTGTAATTGGGTTTTGCTGTTTATTCGTGGCTTATAAGGTCGATTAATTGAAACCCCTATAGAAAAATGCTAACATTAAAAAACGAGGTATCAAAAATGAATTCCAAAAAATCGCGTGAAGACTATCTTGAACGGATTTTAATGCTTCAAGAAGAGCATGGGAGTGTCCGTTCGGTCGATATCGCTAATGCGATGAATTTTTCTAAGGCTAGTGTAAGCATTGCGCTAAAGAAAATGCGTGAAGAAAACTTAGTTAATTTTGCCGATGATGGCACCGTCCATTTGACTACCTCAGGTTTTTTAACCGCTACTACAATTTATGAGCGCCATAAAATTATATCTGCCTCGCTTATGGCACTAGGGGTTGATGAAAAAACCGCATTAGAAGATGCTTGTCTTATTGAGCATGATTTAAGTCCCGCAACCTTTGAAGTTTTAAAAGAACATTATCTAAAGTATCGCGATAAATTGACTAAATAAAAAAAAGAGAATGGACAAAAGCCATTCTCTTTTCCTTATCATAATATTTGTTTAATCAACAATAATTTGAATTGGGCATCCGCGCCAATATGAGCCACTGGACTTAAGTTGCAAATTTTGAACTCCGACAATCATCTGAACCTGTTGCCCAATATATGGTTCAAGCCAACTAAAATCATTGGCGTTATTTTGCGAATAGAGCGGAAGTCCAACCGATGAATCCTCAATACCATAAAGGGTGTATGAGCCATATTGTCCCGATGATTTATAAACCGTACAAGTCACAAGATACATATTACCCGTAAGATTGGTACTGGGGCGAGTGGCCGTAATGGCCTCTATAGAACTGGCGCTATAGGCTGCGGAAGGAATATCAAAAGCGTTTCGATCAATGCTTAAAACTTCCGCCTCGGATAATTGAAAATCTCCAGCATATTCCTCCGATGCCGCATTGGTGGCATCTTTAACATAGTGAGTAACCGTCGCCTGAATAACAATTTTATTTCCTTCTTCTAAATCGATAAGATTGCCTTGAGTTGAGGTTCCGTTATAAACAAACATAGTTCCCGTTTCATCAGCAAGAAATAATCCCTGCTTAACCATTGAACTCTTGTAGGTTAATTTTGCGACTACTCCCTCAACGGTCACAATTGTGCCATCGCTGGCTTGCTTTGCTTCCGCCAGTGAAATTGTATCAATATCCGGTTTAGCAATAATAGTGAAATTTTTTGTTCTTGAAACAGAAGTTCCATTGTAAGTCGCTTCCGCCACTAAGGACACATCACCCAATATTTGTGATTTAATGGAAATGTAATTGTTAGTCTCGTCGGTTGTAACCGTAATTTGACTGGAAGAGGAGGTGTAAGCGATGGTCAGTCCCGCCACTTTCTCATCATTTTTAGCCATTGTTATAACCGTATCAGCGTTATAGGAATTTGCGATTGGAAGTAATGCCCGATAAGCTCCTCCCGTCGCCACTTCTTCATCCGACAAGGTTGCTTCGCCTAAAATACTAATCGGACAAATCCGCCAAAGATTTTGCGATGGCTTTCCGATACTAACAATAAATTCAATATCAACCAATTTGCCATCCCACTCATTTGTCCAGGCATAGTCCTTACCATTTGATTGCGTATAGGCCAATAATGTATCCGTAAGATTGGCATCTTCAATCTCATAATTCACATAACTTACGTTATCATAGACATGATAGTAAGCTTTTGTTCGATAGATTTTACCAGTAATATCTTCTGTCAGCGGTATGGAATTAATATCAGCAACGCTGAGATTTGAAATAACCTCATTAGGAATCTCATTGTCGGTTTTATTATCATTACTAACAATGACGGGGGAAGTTAATTGAACCATTCCTTTATAATTAATAGCCGCGGCGCTTCCCGCATCATTTTGCGGAATATAATAGGCTTTAGTGCCTAGGACCGTAACTTTATTTCCCGGCTGAACACTTTTGGCGACATCTTCGCCATAAATATATATACTGTCTGTCTGATCTGCTAACCAAAAACCAGTTATATATGGGGTCGATTGTCCGGTGTAATTATATGCAACAACCACCCCCGTGACGGTGAAACTCTCGTTTACTTCCCCGCTGCGGGCGGCAGCAATCGAAACACCTGTCTCTTCGGAAGTTGTGACTTCTGATGTATTTTCAGGCTCGGAACCGGTTGTTCCTGAAGAAGTCGCATCCTGACATGAGGCAAGTGTGAATAAAGCAACAATAACTAGAATTAGTGGAAATCTTTTGCGATTCATTTTTTTCTCCTATTTTAACTTTCTTCTTTTTTTGAACATCTTATCCATCATAAAAAGTAGAACGCCAAAACATTCATCGCTTACCCATCGCTTCAAATAAAAAATTCACACTCCTTCCAATGTAAACAAAAGAATGTTCTTTTGGGGGAGTTAGTGAATTACTAACTACCAATAGTATAGCAAAGAGCCCTATTATTTATAATACCTTTATGTAATTTTTTTGAAAATTTTATCAACTGTTATTGATTTCCATCGGCCCGCCATGATAACAGATAATTTTGCTTGGACTTAAACGCAATATGCGATCAAATGATTTTTTGGCCGTCACTGCATCTAGCGTATAGACGGGATTGGCAACTTCAAGACGATTGTCTTCAATAACCATCGCATCTCCGGCTACAACTACATTAAATTTTTCTAAAAGAAGCGATATATGACCCGGCATATGGCCCGGAGTGGCTATAACCTTCACCCCGCCAACCCAAGGCAAAACATCACCATCACGCACCATAATATCGACCGAAACCGGCTCAACGCTACGAAGTATATTAATGAAATGAATACCATCAGTCCTTTGAATGCCATTCAGTTTTGACTGCAGTTTTTCCGCTTGCTCAAGGCGTAGCGACTTCTTTTTCCCGGATATATATGGTGCTTCAATTTCGCTTGCTACCACTTTAATTCGCGGGTATTTTTTCTTGAAATCGGAGAGGCACCCCATATGATCGTGGTCATGATGGGTTATTAAGATATGCGTCAAATCGGCGCCGTCATAACCCTGTGAACGAAGGGCCTTTACAATAAGGGGAAAGAATCCGACATAGCCGCAGTCAACAAGAACCAAATTATGGTCATCAGCTAAAAGCGTAGGATAGATGGCATTATTACCATTATTAAAACTAATGTTTAAAACGATTACTTTGTCCATATGTTTCCTCTGTATGTATATATTATATTCAAAATTATGGATATAGACAAAAAAGAAATGTAATCGATATTATTTATTGATTCTAATATTGACAAAAAGTATTTACTGTTTTTTTAGCAAAATGCGAAAAGGATAAATAAAATGTATAAAATACCTATTTTAATCAAATGGCTTTATTATAATTCTCTCAGAATAAGAAGGTTAACTGAATTTCCTTTTAAGATAACTTTTTTCTCATCGTTAATTTGTTCATTTGTAGGTAATATTTGATTGGGATAATCAAAGGTGTTTTCCACTCTGCTCGGACCCTAGATTATCGAAAGGTTCAAAAAGCCTTAACGGAAGCAGGAGTCGACCTATTCAGCGAATAATCGATTAAATAAATAAAATTAAAACCGGAGAATAAACTCCGGTTTTTTGTAATGTAAACAGCTATACTTCGCCAATTAAATGATAAAAAACTAATGCCTGACTCAATCAAGGCTCTAACTATGCATCGATTACTTTGGCATCTTTAATAAAACGTCTGACGGATTCAACTGCCGAAAGCGCGGCTTCTTTGCTGCTGTAGGTTTCACCCACAACCAACACTTGATTGATTGAAGAATAGAGCTTGAATTGATACCGATTTTGCTTATCGCGATTAATCCGAAAAACGCCTTTTTCAACTATGCCATTTTTAATGGCTTCAATTCCCTTAAGAACGGTCGCTTTGCTAGCATAAATATCGGTGACAAACAACACTTCCCCATTAGAAGCTTTTAAAACGGCCTGATATTTTTTATCTTCAATCAATTTTATTTCGATCTTACCATTACCATTTGTTTCAACCGGTTGACTCTCGACAATCTCTTCTCTCACCTCTGCGGTCGGAATATCATCCAATTGAATTATCTTATCGGTTGAAGCAAATTTCTCTGTAGAAGCCAAAGCTTTTTCGGCGCTGGCTTCCCTGTCATAAAACTCGCCGGCTAAAATAACCCGGGCTCCGTTGGTGGTATATATTCTAAACTGAGCAAATCCATTCTTATCCTTAACAATAACCCCTTTGCCTAAGGATATATTCTTTTTTAGAGTCTCGATTCCTGCCTCGGCACCACTACGGCTGGTATAGCCGCCGCTTACCAAAAGAATCTCTCCGTTAGATGCTTTTAGTCGATACTTAAATAGACCAGCCTCGGGAAAGATTTCATATTTACCGCTATACCGCTCGTTTGCCTTGTCATTTTTAACAGGAGTTGGTTCCTTTGCTTCGCCCGCTTCTACTTTTTGTTCAGCTGTCTTCTTGCCTGGCGCCACTAAAACCGGTTTTTTCTTTTCGACCGCAACCTTTTCCTTCGGCTTAGCCGTTTCAACAACCGGCTCTTCCTTTTTCGTAGTCACAACCTTTTCTTCTTTTAAAGCATTGGTTTTTTCCGCTTCCGCCTGCTTCTGAGCTAAAGCTTTTTGTTTTTTCTTTTTTCGCCAAAAAAAGCACATATAAAGTTCCTCCACTTAATATATTAATTATAACTTAATATTTAATAAATTTGTTAACAAACACTTTTTGGAAATAACTTTTTTTCTTTTTCTTTCATTACCTTATGGATAAAACTAATTAAGTGTTAAATAGGCAAACAAAGGCTTTCTTTCTATAATCTTAAACTGATTATCGTTTTTCAAGGCCTTCTTCTAAAAGTCAAAAGAGCAAAATAAAAAAGTTGGAATAGAAAAAGCTACTTAAAAAAGCGATTTCTAACAATAGAATCATTCGTGTTTTATGTTGTATCGCCTAAGCCTTTTGCTTAGGAAAAGATCCAATATATTAATCGCCAAAATAAGGTGGTGTTTGTCTTTAATCGAACTTTATTAAAACGAAATCCCGATTTTAAAGGCTAGATGGCAAGGTCAAGAACGACCGGACAATGATCCGATCCTTCAACTTCGTCAAGAATAAGCGCATCAATAATCTTATCTTTGATTCTTTCTGAAACGACAAAGTAATCAATCCGCCAACCGATCCCTTTTTCCCGCGCATGAAACCGATAAGACCACCACGAATAGCGAACGGTCTCCGGGTATAAGAATCGGAAAGAATCGACAAAACCATTTTTTAAAAGGAGTGAAAATTTTTCTCTTTCTTCATCACTGAATCCGGGGTTAAAGTGATTGGCCTTAGGATTCTTTAAATCTATTTCTTGGTGAGCGACATTTAAATCGCCACAGAGAATAACCGGTTTAATTTTATCCAGTTCAACTAAATAATCACGCAGTTTATCTTCAAAAGTCATCCGATATGGCAGTCGCCTTAACTCCTCTTGTGAATTGGGGGTATAGGAGGTTATAAGAAAATAATCGTCAAATTCGGCAGTAATAACTCGGCCCTCATCATTATATTCACCATGTATTCCATAGATGACATTCAATGGCTTTTTCCTTGTTATTATCGCCGTCCCAGAATAGCCTTTTTTGTCTGCCGAATTCATGTATAGATAATAACCGGGAAAGTCTATTTCTAATTGCTCGGGCTGCATCTTCGTTTCTTGAATGCAAAAGGCATCCGCCTTCTCTTTATTAAAGAAATCAATAAAGCCTTTGTTTATCGCCGCCCGTAAACCGTTAGTGTTCCAAGAAATAAATTTCATAAAATAAAACCTCTTTTTTATTATAAACAATATCGACAAAAGGATAAACCTTTTAACTTTCTATAGCTAAAAAGACGATTATTATATCAATCATTAATTATCTGCGCAGCGCTTTTTCTAATTATCGGTCACTATTATTTAAAGACATCATTTGGTAAAATGGCAACTAACCCTTCCTTTATAGAAAATCAAAAACTTGATGCTGCTTTGATAGACACAAAAATAAATTTCTATTTCTTTTTACTAGGAAATTTTTTATACCGAAAGCAAATGCTCTTCAGATTAAGTTAAGAATAAATTATGTTTCGTGCTAAAACATTGCATAAAATATAATAACATGATATTATCTTCATCGAAGAGGTAAATATTATGATTTTGGAAATGAGATTTGATAACTATAAAATGTTTAAAAGCGAAAATGTATTATCGTTCTCGGCAGATACTAGAATAAAAAAATTAGGGTCAAATTACTTTAGTTTACTAAATCGCAATGTTTTAAAATCTATTGGCTTGTATGGACAAAATAATATTGGAAAATCAAATGTCTTGCATTTGACGAAGCTTATAAAGGACTTAATGCTTGGAGTTGAAAATATTTCTTTTAATAGGAATATTTTTGGGGATTCCGCAAGGAGTGATATTTCCATCACATTCAAAACAAGCGCTGATATAAACTGGATGAAGTACTCTTTTACCTATGATAGTTTTAAGCATGAAATCATTAAGGAAGCATTAGATGAAGTCGTGTTTTATGAAACGGGTAATTTTTCAATTAAGAACGTTTATTCAAGAGATAGAGAAAAAGAAATACTGGTCATTTTAGGAATTGATAAGTCTGATTTATTGAAATTATTACCTTCAAAAAAACCATTCTTGTACTGCGTATCATTGGATAACGATGTTTTTGCATCACTTAAACCTTATTTGAAGTCTTTTAAATCATTTGCCGATTCATTGGAAATTATCCAATTGTTTAATATTCCAATTGAAAAAACTATCGATGTTTTGAAGGGAAAAGATGAAAATAAAAAGAAGTTCATTGTAGATTTTATAAAGCACGCTGATTTATCAATTCAAGATTTTCATTATAATGAAAAAGCAATTTTTAAAGGTAAAAATAACGAAATTATAGATGAAGAAGTGTTGAAAAAAATAGATATAATTGATCAGTTTAGACTTTTTACGAAATATGATGGAGCCGAAGTTCCTTCAATAATATTTGACTCAACTGGGACTAAGAAAATTGAAGCCATTGCATCTTATATTTATGAAACGATTATCAACGGGAAAACGCTGATTATTGATGAATTAGATAATGGCTTACATTTCAAACTATCAAGAGCTATTTTAGCCACATTTAATAGCTTTGCCAACACAAAAGGACAACTACTATTCACTGCTCATGATATTGAATTGATTTCTTGCAAGCATATGATGCGTAAAGATCAAATTTATTTTTCTTTTAGAAATGATGACTTAACGAGCAAGTTGTTTTGCTTGAAAGATGCGCCTGTTGCGGAAGGTGGGCCTAGAACTGCCGAAGATTTGCTTAGGCATTATAATCGATCGGAATTTGGCTATGTTCCATCTCCGAATTTTGTTAAATATCTGTCATCACTTAATAAAGAGTGATTTATGGGAAAGTATTACATCAAGATTATTGTGGAAGGCAATGAAGAAAAAGTGTTTTTTGACATTGTTGAACAATTGGCTACAAATGAAAAATTTGCTCTTGATGTGGAAAACGCAAATGGATGTGGCGGTATCGCAGATGCATTTCTTTCTGCTTTGCGTGAAGATGCTTTATTTGATTGTGTAATTTGTGTTTATGATGTCGATAATAAAATCAAAGATACAAATTCGCCCTATAATATAGTGAGAAGACAATTGATGTTACTTTTTGAAGATGATTCTATTGTAGATTCTATAAGTTTCTGCACAAATCCCAATATTTTGCAGTTCTTTTTGTTAGCAGCTAATTGCTTGAACCAAGTTGCTTTAACCTCAACTTCTAAATCTACAAACTCTGAGTATGTTCATAGATATTGGCCGGCAATAAATTCCAAAAAAACTGATGAATTGGGAAGGAAGATTAAACCTGAATATAACGCAAGTAAGTGGCAATTGGAAATAATTAAATATTCGATTATAAACAACGAATATACATACTCAAATCTATTAGAAAATGCCCGTAGTTTGCCACAAAATTATAAGGAAAATTTGCCAGCCAGTAATCTTTTGCCAATGCTAAATGCTTTAAAAGATGGTGATGAAAATTTTTTTAAAAAAATTAACGCGCTAATTGAAAAAATCGAGTAACAAAGAAAGGAGGTTAAAGTATGTCTAAATATCCAAATAAGATTGTTACAAATAGAAAATCACCTGCCAACGAAAAGGATTATGTGGCGACTTACAAAGAGTTAAATCCAAAGTCCAATAGAAAAGATGGCTTTGATATTGCCGCAGTAAGATCCAAAGATGGAGTGCCAGGTCACGCTTTATTGGATCAAGGAATTAATAGAAGCAAGGATAGAGATTCACATAGAGGGCAAAGCTTTATTCCTGACGAAAAACTCAGAAAGAAGATCAAGAGATAGAATAGAAATCCACATAAGTTTTATCAAACAAAAATAAACCGCATTTATTTGCGGTGGCATAATGTTTTATTACTCCTGTTTTCTAAAACTTCTCAACAGCAAATGTAAGAAAAAAATTGACTTGTCTAGTATTAAAATAAACTCCATTATAAAATAAAAAAGTTTTTATGACCTTAACTTCCTTTTATTTTTTGCTATTATTGAGTAGGAATATGTAGATATAACTATTTTCATATTGAGGTTTAGAAATGAAAAATTTTGCGGTAGTTGGAACCAATTTCATATCGGACGCTTTTATGGATGAAATCGCCCTTTATTCTGACTATAAGGTTATCGGCATATTAGGCAGCAGTCCGGAAAAAGCCCGCCTTTTTGCAAACCGCTATCAAATAAAGAAAGTCTACACTTCCATTGAAGAAATAGCTTTTGACCGGGCTGTCGATGCTGTTTATATCGCTTCTCCAAATCAAAATCATTATCCGATGGCTAGGACTTTAATTAACGCCCATAAGGCGGTTTTACTTGAAAAACCTTTCACAATTACTTTGGAAGAGGCTAATGATTTGGTCGGTTTAGCGGCAATGAATAATACCCTTATTATGGAGAATATGCGCGTCTATTATGACCCCGCTTTTTTCGTTATTCGTGAGCAAATTAAACGCATTGGAAAAATTAAAAATTTCACTTTGCGGATGGAAAAACAGTCCTCACGCTACAGTAAATATCTTCATCATGAATACATTTCTACCTTTGATCCCAAGAAAGGCAACGCTGCTATCCTAGATTTAGGGGTTTATTTGATCGCCGCGACCATAGAACTATTCTCTAATCCAATCAATATAACCGGCCAGTCATTTTTTCTTGAAAACGGAATGGAAAAAAATGGTTTTATGACGGTAAAATATGAAGATTATATGGGAACCCTTTTTTACTCAAAAGTTGCCGATAATTTTCAATCTTCCGTCATTGAAGGAGAGAAGGGAACAATATATATTACGGATATTGCCAATCCCACCCAAGTAACGGTCGTTTTAAATGAAAAAAAAGCGGAGATGGTTTTCTCCCGTCCGCAAATAAATTATATGAACTATACACTGCCGACTTTTTTAAAGGCTCTGGAACGCAGTGAATTCTCCAGTTCCCTTGTTGAAAAAACCTCTTTTTGCATGGGGGTTGTCGATTTTTTAATCAAACACAACGGAATCAAATTTAACTAATTGAAATTTCTAATTAAGACCAGTCCTGCGCTTTTATTTCCGTTCTCTTCAATAAAGAACTTTTTTATATCAAATGCCAACTTAAAATCTTGTTTGCGATAGATACTGATGGCCTGAAGCCAATTTTCATTAACAATAAGCACCGCCTTATTTAATTGATGAAATTTCCTTTTAATATCTTTTAAATAGCAATCAAAAAAATAGGTTCCTAGTCCCTTATTTCGGAATTGAGGATGTAATTCAAATGAAGAAATGTAAAGAACCGATCCCTTTTTATTCAGAACATCCTCTATTGAATGGTTAATTGCCAAATTATTGTCTTCTTGCGTCGGTAATTTTGACCAGATTTCCGAAGTTAAAAATCCGATCACTTGCGCTTGATATAGAAAGATGTAAAATCCTTCCGCAAAATACATTATTCGCTTTTTAAAAACATCGCTGCTCTCTTGAGTATTGGCATTAAAAGAGAGGCTTTCAATTTCCATGATTACCGCTAAGTCGCTTAGCTCTGCCGGCCGGACAAAATATTGCTCAATCATATTAAATTAAAGAAATGCTAATTTTTTTCAATATATTATCTTCATCATTAAGAACACTGCAGCCTTGCTGATCTCGATATTCATGCCATAGTTTGGCCAAGCGGAAAACATTGACATAATACTTTTGGCAGGGCAGTAATTCGATCTCTTGCACCCGGGCATTATTTATTAAAAGAAAAAACTGATAAGCAAACAAATCATCAATCATCCAAATTTTTATTATCTTTCTTGATATCAAGGAATATATCACCTCAAAAAAAGTCATGTAGGCCGCAATCGCCGAAATATCATCCTCGGTAAATGGATTATTTACTTTATCCGTTCGTTCATACTTCTCCATTTTCAAGAACAAATCATAAGTCAACTTATTCTCTGTGAACTGCTTGTTCAAATTGACGATAAATTCGCCTTCGTTAAGGCGCTTGTTCTTGTTCATCTGCAGCCAAATCGCGCAAGCACCGATAACCGCCGTAATGGTGGTGATGGCTTGCCCGATAAACTCATCATGGAATACCATAACCAGCGTCCCTGAAGTAACGGATGAAAGAATAATCAAACCAACGATAATCGGCGTGACAAAATCTTTGTGTGTGTTCATAAGTTTTCCCTGTTTAAATAATATATTACCACGATTGAAATGTATTATATATCAAACTTAAAATGAGTTATTCGCCTTTCATGTCGACGACATCATTTACCTTATTATCGATAATATCGAGACATAGACTGACCGAATCACCGATGCGCGCTTCTATATCATCGGGCTTAACTCCCAGAAATTCCGCCCCTTCTTCCTTGTTGATAAACAAATTTGTGGTTTGCATTTGGGTAAACTTAGCCATATTAAGTCCGCCCTCAATATTGTGACGGGCGCGCATACGGTCAATTTGACGACCCTTCATTCTAAATAGGAAATCCGGTATTGTTATAATCTTCCGCTTGGGTGAATAACCCATGTGTTTATGGAAAACAGTCAGCATTTCTTTCCAGGTCATATTATAGTAACCAAATGGATAAAGGGTCCCACCTTGATTATTCGTTAATGCTCCGGCCAATCCTTCCGCCACCTGGTGGACGGTAACCATCGTCGTCCCTCCCCGAGGATAAAAAGTTGCTATTTTCATAGCTCGGATCATTTCCACTAGAAACGTCCAAACCGGTTTTCTTCCTAATTGCGTGCCAAAAATATATGGTAATTCCAATATCGATACCGCAAAATCGGCATCGGCAAATGAAAGCGCCATTTCTTCTTGATCGATTCGCGAGCGAATATAGGGATGATACTCAGTTAATCTCCATTCTGGAAAACGGCGGGCAAAATAAGCAAAATAGGAGCCGCAAATAGCCACGTGTTTTACTCCTGCCTCCTTCGCCAAGCGAAGCGAACGTTCCAAAGCATCGATGTTATACTTCTTAAACATTTCATAAACCGGTGGTTTGCCTTCCACTCGTTCGTCGATTCCGGCAGCAAAAACAAAAGCATCCATGCCGATAAACTGGCTCTTTAATTCTTCGTCACTCATATCCATATAGTTTCCATAGCTAATTTTCATGGCTTTGGGCAGGGCTACTCCATGCGGAAGCGGAGGCAGAGCCAATGAACTTACTTCGTGTCCGCGATCCAATAATACACGGGCTGTTTCTGAACCCAACAAACCCGTCCCGCCAATGATGAATACTTTCATATTTCTTGCTCCCTCGTCTGGCTTAATAAGCCTAAAGAAATCTCGATGAATTACTTTTTACTGTCGAAATTTTTAACAAAATCAATAAAATCCGCAAATTGAAGTGGCTTTGCATAGTAGTATCCCTGAACCATCTGACACTTCTTTTCCCGTAGAAACTCCACTTGTTCAAGGGTTTCGGCTCCTTCAGCCACAAGTTTTAGATTAAAAAGATGCGCTAAAGAAATAATCGCTTCCGCCACTTTTCCGTCATCATCCTTCGGATAATCCTTAATAAAACTACGGTCAATCTTTAACGTATCAATCGGCATGTCCCGAATATATCCGAGCGATGAATATCCCGTACCAAAATCGTCCAGGGAAATAGTAACTCCTAATTCTCTGATTTTACTAAGGTAGGCTATCATTTGCGCCCGATCGTCAATCAGGATACTCTCGGTGATTTCCAACTCCAATTGCTTAGCATCGATATGCGAGTTGCCGAGTACTTCAATAAGCGTTTCATACAAGCGATTTTGAACATACTGCGAAGCGGTCGTATTAACCGAAAATTGAAGGTGCTTTTTGTTAAAAATACTATTGATAATAACTAGATCATTTACCGCTTTGCGAATAACAAATGCGCCGATATCATTCATTAATCCTAAGCGCTCCGCTACCGGGATAAAACGCATCGGGGAAACCAATCCCAGGGTCGGAGATCGCCACCGTAATAAACCTTCCGCCCCAACCACTACATTATTTTGAATATCAATCTTGGGTTGATAGAAAAGTTCAAACTCATTATTTTTAATACCATTAACAAGTTGTTCTTTTATCTTTTCGTCTTCGGTTATTTTTTGTGATAGTTCAGGACGATAGAATATATAATCGCGCTTGCTATCCTCATTAATTTTACTTGTCGCTATTTGCGCGTTGGTCAAAAGAGTAACCGCACTAACCCCATCCTCTGGATACCGGCTGATTCCGCATTTGAAGGTGAAAAGAAGATTATCCTCATTGTTAAAATTAATCTCCCGTTCATCAAGACGGATTATTTCTTCTACAAAGGCCGTGATTGCGCTTATTTCGCTTAAGGGAGAGATAATTAACAGTGAGTCGTCGCTAATTTGAGCAAACGATTCCGAAGGCATATTCATCTGGATTGCTAAGTGTTCGATAAAACTTACAATCGCTCGATAGTATTTCTCCTGTGACTGAGTGATTTGAAGATAACTATAATTGCTCACCCGCAGGAAAATGATTGAGAAGGGTTTCTTGTCATCAATAAGGGCATTCATCCGTTGAATCATCGCATTTTGATTTAAAAGATTGGTGCTAGGAACATAGTCTCTTAAAAAAGTAATTTGCTCTTCCGTTTTATGTGCGATAGAGAGATCCTCGTGAGTGCTGACATAGCTAATACCAAGGCCAAAAACCCCTCGAATAGCATAAATACTGATGCGCTTGGGATAAAGTGTACCATCTTTTCTCCGGTCCCACATTTCTCCCGTCCAAAATCCTTTATCACGAATATCATTCCACATATTATGATAGAAGGTGGAATCGTGGCGCCCGCTCGATAATATGCGCGGATTTTTGTTTTTTAATTCCTTAAATGTATAGCCTGTCAATTCTTCCATCGCCGGATTTACGTAAAAAATTCGCCGATGGCGATTGGTGGCAATCACTCCGATTTTTAACGACGAAACCGTAAACCGCGCCAATTTCCGACGATGACTGATATATGAGATTATAACCGATAATACCACGAGACCTAACGCTAAAAATAAGATAACTACGAGAGTTATTAATTCGATGTCGTTTAAAGATAAACCAACGATAAATAGTTTAGTCCCGATAAAGAGCTGTTGCATAAAAGACTCCTTCGTTTATTTGAACGCCCCCAACGCCAAATCGATAAAATTATTTGTTGTTATTACTGGTTCCACTTAAAGCTTCATCCTGACAAATAATATGATAGCATAAATGATTAAAAGTTAGAAACGACCGATGAAAACTGATTATTTTTTGCCCGGATAAAAAGTTCGTTCCCCAATGATAACAAGCGATAGCAAATTTTCTTCTTTACCTACATCCCAGAGTATATGTTTTATCAATTATTAATATATTTTTTAAGAAGCTATTGCTACTCATAATATAAGTTATTTCTTAATAAAATAAAAAGAGAATGCTTTTATTGAATAAATTATACTTTTACTTAATTTTTAAGTTGCTTAGTGTTAATCGCTCGCATTTTTAATCGACACTTGTGTATAATCATCCTGGATGGTTTTTGTTTTAATGTCTTTTGAGTCCATTTAATCAGGCAGAATAAATGTCTTACCTTTCCGGGAGAACCAATGAAAGAAAAAATCGATGAGTATGCCAAAATTTTGGATACAAGTTATGATGGAGTCTATTACGTTGATAAGGACCGTAAAATTTTGTATTGGAATAAAGAAGCGGAAAAAATTTCCGGTTACGGAGAAAAGGAAGTGGTCAACTACCACTGTTTTGATAACATTTTAAACCACGTTGATGAAGAAGGGATATGCCTATGTACAACGGCCTGTCCTCTATCCAAAACAATGAATGATGGTATTCGTCGAGAAGCTAAGGTCTATCTTCATCATAAAAAGGGGCATCGTGTCGCGGTTACTATCCGTACGGTTCCGTTGATAGTAAATGGCGAAATTGTCGGTGCATTCGAGTTTTTTGTTCATAACAGTGACAATATCCCCGTCTCCAAGATTGACGAACTTACCTATTTGGCCCTCCATGATCAACTGACGGGTATTCCTAACCGCCGCTATATCGATTCAACGCTCAAGAATTTTATTCGGCAATATAATGATCTTAATCTTTCCTTTTCCGTTATGATGATTGATATCGACCACTTCAAGTCGATTAATGATACATATGGCCATGATACGGGCGATAAAGTACTAAAAATGGTTGCCACCACGCTTTCAGATATATTCACTGAGCCGACCTTTATCGGTCGATGGGGAGGAGAGGAATTTATGGTTATCTCCGGTTGCCATTCCCCCCGTGAGTTAGAAGAAATTGCCAGTCATGCCATTACTTTAGTCAAAAATTCCAATTTTGTTGACCATGGTAACAATATATCGGTCACTATTTCCGTCGGCATTACCATTGCCCAAAAAAATGATGACGAGGAGTCGATCACACGACGGGCCGATCAAGGGATGTATGAGAGCAAAAATAAAGGTCGTAATCGTTTTACGTTTATAAAATAAGGACACGCATATGTGTGTCCTTTTTCATATTTTATAGGGCATCGATACCAAAATCTTCGATGAACTTTTCTTTCAGTTTTTCTTGCCAATCGCCATTTTCCTTTAAACGACCAATAAAGAAACGCATAACTTTTGGTTCCTCCACAAAATGCAGTCCGCCGATAAGATTGCGATTTTCAAAAAGCCAATTTAAACGATCGGCAATAAAGGTTATTTGCGAAAGAGTAAATACTCGCCGCGGAAGGGCTAGACGCACAAGTTCCATGCTAGCCGGATGCTCACTGCCATCGGCATTGCGCGTTTCTGATATCGTCCCCCGCTCCATCCCGCGGGCGCCACTGACAATATATATTGCCGCGGCTAATGCTCCCGCCGGATATTCTTCCGATTTAACATGGGGAATAAATGCCCGCGCGTTAAGATGTAATCCTAATCCCCCAAATGGAGTAATAACCGGGATGCCATTTTTTTGGAGCATCTGCCCAAATGCCGCGATAAACTCCGGACCCTGAGATATCATATCAATATCCAGTGTCTCTTCGATTCCCACAGCCAAAGCCTCCATTTCCCGGACCGACATCCCTCCGTAAGTAAGAAATCCTTCAAATAGTGGAATAAGATTCTTCATTTTATCGAAAAGTTCTTGGTGCGGAGTAATAATGCCACCACCGCGGGCACTTCCGAGTTTTCTTCCGGAGAAATAGATGATATCGGCAGTCTTGGCTATAGCCAGAACAATATCATGAATACTCATATTCTCCGCTATCGCTTCCCGGGTTTTAATAAAGAAAAGATTATCCGATAAAAGGGAAGCATCAATTACCAGCATTATATTATTTTGATGGCAAAATTCGCCGACCTCTTTGATGTTATGCAGTGAAACCGGTTGCCCGCCGATGAGATTTGTTCCCATCTCTAAGCGCACAAAAGGTATCCTGTCTTTACCAACGCGACCGATGAGAGCTTTTAATTTCTCCAGATCCATATCGCCCTTAAATGGATTTTCGCTTTCCGGAATAATGGCCTTATCAAAGAAACACTCTTCCACCCTTCCTCCGCATTCCATAATATGGGCTTTGGTCGTGGTAAAATGGTAGTTCATCGGAACGACATCGTTCGGCTTAACAAATACCTTGGCTATGATATGCTCACAAGCCCTCCCTTGATGGGCAGGAAGAAAAAACTTCATGCCGAAAAAATCTTGCAGAACTTTCTCTAAGCGAAAGAATGTCTCGCTTCCGGCATAAGAATCATCGGCGATGGACATTGAGGCAATTTGCCGATCGCTCATCGCGTTGGTTCCACTATCGGTTAGCATATCAAGAAAGACATCGCGATTTCTTAAAAGAAAAGTGTTATTCCCGGCTTCTTGAATCGCTTGTAATCGTTCATCAATCGGAAGTAAATTTAATTTCTGAACAACTCGTACTTTGTGCATTTCTAACGGAAACGGCTCGGCTTTAAATCTGGCAATGTGGAACATATAGTTCTCCTTTCTAAACGGGAGAAAATAAAAAACGATTTTCTCCTTGCTTTCACAGGGACGAAAATCGTTCAGATATTCCGCGGTACCACCCTAATTATGGCCATAGCCATCACTTATCGAGTCCAACAACTCTAGTCGTTTTAACGGACAACTACCGGGAGTGCCTACTAGTTTCAGCCTCCGACTCCGAAGTGTATATTTTGTTTCAATCTAATTTCCATTTGCACCGCGACTGGACTCTCTAAATTTAGATTTAAAACTTTTCTCTTCATCAGCGTCTTTTAATATTTGGTTAACTATATTCTATCGGCAGCGGTTAATAAGTCAATGCTTTTTACAGTAAATTACTTACTATTCATTCATAGCATCAAATTGGCTATTATACAAATCGGCATAAAAACCATTTTTAGCCAATAGTTCGATATGGGTTCCACTTTCAACTACGTTACCATCCTTTAAAACCAATATTAGATCGGCATTTTTAATAGTCGACAAGCGGTGGGCAATGACAAAACTTGTCCGCCCGTGCATAAGTCGATCCATCGCTTTTTGAATTATTATTTCGGTTCTGGTATCAACCGAACTCGTGGCCTCATCCAAAATTAATAAGGGCGCATCCACAATCATCGCCCGGGCAATGGTCATCAATTGTTTTTGACCAGCGGATAGATTCAATTTGTCCGTCAAAATGGTATCATAGCCGTTAGGAAGCGTTCGAATAAAGAAGTCGATTCCCGCCACTTTGCAGGCTTCTTTAACCATCTCATCCGTTACTCCTTTTCGGCTATAAGCGATATTTTCCTTGATGGTTCCTTCAAAGAGCCACGTATCCTGCAGAACCATACAGAATTGGTCATGAACATTTTCCCGCGGTACATCTAAAGTGGAAGTTCCATCAATTTTAATTTGCCCATCTTGAACTTCATAAAAGCGCATTAAAAGGTTGACCAAAGTTGTTTTACCGGCACCGGTAGGACCGACGATGGCTATCTTTTGTCCGGCTTTGGCTTTCATGGAAAAGTCGGGAATAATCACCTTGTCACTGTCGTAACCAAATTTGACATGATCAAACTCAACGTCACCTTTGACTTCCTTAAGAGTATTTGCTTTGTCCTGTTCAGCACTCAATTCGGATTCATCAAGAAAACTGAAGACTCTTTCTGAAGCCGCCGCTCCTGATTGAATACGGTTCGCGGCCTGAGCAAATTGCGACATGGGTTGAGTGAATAAACGGACATATAACATAAATGAAGCTATCACTCCAAATTGTATTTTTCCGTTAATGGCTAGCAAAGCTCCCACTATGGAGACTACGACGTAGCCGAAGTTACCGATAAACTGCATGATAGGCATCATCAGTCCGGAAAGAAATTGCGACCGCCAAGCATTGATAAACAAATCGTCATTCATGCGATTGAAAGTTTGCATCGCAGCCTTTTCTCCGTTATAGGCCTTGACTACCGTGTGTCCGGAGTATACTTCTTCTATATGACCGTTTATCGCTCCAAGTCCGTTTTGCTGATTGAGAAAGTACTTTTGTGATTTTCTAATGATGATTATCATTAATAAGAAACCGATTAAAGTGGACGCCACCGCCGCAAAAGCCATAATATAATTGGTAAGAAACATCATAATAAGTGAACCAAAAAACATGGTTATGGCACTAACCAAGGTCCCTAAACTTTGGTTTAAAGTTTGGGCAATCGTATCCACATCATTGGTTACCCGACTTAAGACATCTCCGTAAGAATTATTATCAAAATACTTGAGAGGAAGGCGATTAATTTTATGATCAATGTCCCGTCTTAGTTTATAAGAGAGGCGTTGGGCAATCGTCGCCATAATATAACTTTGAATATAATTGAAAATAAAGCCTAGACCATAGATAACAATAAGAAAGATAGATAGTTTTTTGATTTCGGGTAAATTGATGGTTCCGGTGATTCCATTGACAATATAATTGGTGATGTCACCGATTTTTTGTGGACCGATAATGTTCAGTGTGGTGCCGCTTATTGCTAAAATGATAGCAATCACTCCAAAGATTACGAAGCTTTTGCCATAGGCAAGCAACTTACTAACCGAGCCTTTAAAATCTTTGGCCTTTTCGCCGGGAGCAAAGCCCCCGTGTCCAACACGTCCTCCCATTCTCATCTTAGAATTATTCTTATAAGTGGCCCCTGACACTTTTTCTTTACTATCACTCATGCTTCAATTCCTCCTGGGTAAGCTGAGACAAAGCTATCTCTCGATAGACTTCACAATTTGCCAGCAATTCTTGGTGCTTTCCATAGCCGACAATTTTCCCTTCATCAAGGACAAGAATATGATCGGCATCCTTGATGGTACCAATCCGTTGAGCGACGATGATGCTTGTCACTCCCCGCGAATACTTGCTTAAAGCTTCGCGCAGTAGTTTATCGGTCTTATAATCAAGCGCCGAAAAGGAATCATCAAACACATATATTTCCGGCTTTTTGTAGATCGCGCGCGCAATTGAAATACGCTGCTTTTGTCCTCCGCTAAAATTGGACCCTCCTTGAGCAACCGGTGCCAACTCCTGTTTGGGAAGTCGGTAAACAAAATCTTCCGCCTGAGCCACTTTCAATGCCTGAAGGATGTCATCTTTTTCTTGTTCTGCGCTAATATCGGTTTTAGAACCATAGATAACATTGGAAGCGATTGTGCCGCTGAATAAGATAGCTTTCTGGGATACATATCCGATTTTTTGATGAAGAGCTTCCTGCGAGTAATCCTTGACATTAATTCCGTCAATAAGGATTTCCCCTTGCGTTGCATCATAGAAGCGCGGTAAAAGATTAACAAGCGTGCTCTTTCCACTTCCGGTGGCGCCGATAATCGCTAAACTTTCCCCTTGATGAAGCGTAAAGTTAATGTTTTCCAAAACATTATCCGCGGCATCGGGGTAGCAAAAAGATACATCGCGAAATTCAACTTCCCCGCTAGAATCGCTGACTATACTATTCTCTTTGCCATCAACAATTCGCGGCTTGGTATCTAAGACCGCCATAATCCGCTTAGCCGAAACGCTCGCCCGAGGCAGCATAATGAATATCATCGTCAGCATCATAAAGGACATGATGACCTGCATCGCGTAGGAAGAGAAAACTATCATATCGGAGAATACTTGAATGCGATTGCTAAATGGAGCGTTGTTAATGAGAATTGCCCCTATCCAATATATGGCTACCGATAAACCGGAAGAAATGATTGTCATCGTTGGTTGAATAATTGCCATCAACCGGTTCGTAAAGAGATTGGTTTTTGTAAGTTTAATATTTGCACTATCAAATTTATTTTCTTGATAATTTTCAGCATTATAGGCTCTAACCACTCTTAAACCCGACAGATTTTCGCGGGTGACCCGATTTAAGCTATCGGTCAAATTTTGGATGATCTTGAACTTTGGCACCGCAAAAATAATGATAACGCTTAGCATCGAGACCAAAATAACAACGCCGATTGCCGTAGATAAAGTCCATTCCCAACTCTTGTTGTGTATTTTGATAATTGCCCATACGGCCATGATCGGCGCCCGAACAATAAACTGGAGTCCCATTCCGATAAACATTTGAATTTGCGTAATATCGTTAGTGGAACGAGTAATGAGACTGGCTGTCGAAAAATTGTTTATTTCCTCCATAGAAAAAGAAATAGTCTTGTTAAATACTTCACCTCTCAAACGCATTGCCATCGTTGCGGCAACGAATGATGATAAAAAGCCGATTGCTACCGCCGCGATGACACTTCCAATCGCGCATAGAAGCATATATCCACCTTGAATGAGGATATCCTTCATCGCACTACCTTCGGTCTCGACCAGGGTGGTTATTTCCTGCATATATTCAGGCAATTTTAAGTCAAGCCAAACCTGCGCAAAGATAAAGCCGACACTGACAAGAATGGCCAACCATTCTTTTATTCTTAAATACTTAAAAATTCTTACCATAAAGGTCTCCTGTATCTTTCAAAAAAAATTATTCCAAATTAGCCTTAATTTTATCGATTGTGGCAAAAAAGCAATTCATTTCTTCATCACTGATTCCACGGCGCATACTGCCTTCAATCTCGTGAAGAATGTTCTCGATCAATAGATGCTTATCCATCGCCTTCTGTGTGAGAACAATCTGCTTTTGCCGAGCATCACTTTTTGAAGGAATGCGCTCAATCATTCCGTTACTTTCCATCAAAGCCAACATTCGAGAAATGGTTGAACGGCGCATTGAAAATTTCTTTTCAAAATCGCGCTGATATACTTCGTGACCATGATTATTGGCAATGTAATGAATAATCAGGCCATGAACTGCGGTTGTTTTATGAAAGTCTATCGCGGCTTCACTGGCAACTCTTCTTTTAACAAGATTGCCAATATTTCTCATTTCTAATCCAATTGATCGTTCCATAATTTGCCTCCTAATTTTGTTAGCATGCTAACGTTTTATCACTATCGATAATCAATGTCAATTAAAATAAAGCGCTATCTTAACAATTAGTAAAAAAGCTGTTTAAAGGATGGAAAAATAAATTCAATAGAGTAAAATACTCCTGGTATGGAAAATGCAATTGGCAACCGCCGGCAAATATCAGAATCGTTGATCGTCGCTATTTTCTTAACCCTCTCGGGCGGATTTATGGATGCTTATTCATATCTAGTTCGCGACCACGTCTTTGCCAACGCGCAGACGGGAAACCTTCTTTTGCTCGGAATAAATTTATCGACTGGTAACTTCTCGATTGCCACGCACTACCTGTTTCCAATATTGGCTTTTGCCCTCGGCATCGCTCTATCCGAGATAATACGCCACGCGTTCAAAAACAGCGACCATTTTCATTGGCGCCAGCTGACGCTTTTAATTGAAATAATAATTCTTATTGGAGTCGCGTTCATTCCTAAAAGTGAAAATTTAATTGCCAATAGTTTGATTTCTTTTGCCTGTGGCGAACAGGTGGAGAGTTTCCGCAAAGTCAATGGGACCGGCATTGCCACCACCATGTGTATCGGCAATTTAAGAAGCGCCACCCAGTCCTTTTGCGACTATGGGTTTACCAAAAGTAAAAAATCATTAAATGAGGGGTTTATTTATTTTCTTATCGTCCTTATTTTTGTTATCGGCGCGGTGATTGCTTATTACTTTATTCAATGGCTTGATGTAAAAGCCATCATGATCAGTTCTATTCCGCTAATTGTTAGTTTTATTCTTCTTTTTGATTATCGAAAACTTCCTGCTGATTCTTTTAAAATATAAAAAAGAGCGGTCAGGCCGCTCCTATCACGACAAATTCATTTTAATCATCGGCATATAATCTACTGGGCGGAAACCCTTATGCATATAAACTGCTTTTGCCTGTATATTATCCATATTTACAAGTAAAGAAATTGCTCGATGATGGGGAAACTGTTTTTCCACAAATTCAATCATTTTACTAGCAATACCTCGCCTTTGATATTCCGGTTTAATATATAGTTCATCAATAGTAATCATCTCTCCTCCTAATTCATTTGAGTAGGAGAAGGTCAAAAGCATATAACTAGCCACTTTACCATTTATTTCGTAGACGTAACCTTCCAATAAAGGATTGCTCTCAATCAGTTGAACAAATGTCGATTCTAAATGCTTGGGATCCTTTGGCTCGATAAGGGCTTTTGACGTATAAAAACTTTTTGACATCGCAAAGTAATCATTGCGATCTTTCTTTAAAATTCTTCGAATCATTATTTCACTCTCCATTCTTTTAATGAAGAATTTGTCGTGACTCTTTATGCCGATTGGCTAGAAGTTGTACATTGAGCAACTAGTTAATTCATACAAAAATATCAACTCAATATAGTATCCGCTTCCCCCGAATGAAAACATTTTCAAGTTTTCATTTTTTAAAATCACTTATGCCCGCAAAACTAACTTTTTTTATCCCTTTGCCGCATAATAAAAAAACATTTATATATCATATCTCCTCCTCTACTAACGTATTCATATAATTATATATAGTATATATCAAAATGGCTTTTTTGCCAAAAAAGTGACTTTTTTATTCAAATTATCATTTAACCCATAAAGTTATCAATCGCATACAACAATTGCTTTATGCAGTAAAAAAAGACCCTCCTGTTAGTTGGTCTAACATTTGGGTCTCATCTCAAATTTGTTTCTTTTTAATGTGCGCATAGAGGCGGTTAAAATCTACTTTTTGTTAATTCTTTGGTAATTCGCAAAAGTGGAATATCCGCCATTTAGACTATACACGTTTTCAAATCCGTGATTAATAAGAATGTTTTGAGTGGCGTTGGCCGTCACTCCTTTGGAGCAATAGGTAAGGATTGTGGCTTTTTTATCCAGATTTTGAAGATAGTCTCTCATATCTTCCTGCGCGACATTGATTGCCCCTGGAATATGCCCCGCACGGAATAATTCTGGACGGCGATTATCGAGAATCACAACGTCTGACGAGCTGTTTTGCGATAAATTATCGACCTCGTGAGCCGTCATTTGTTTACGTCCATATAAAATGGAGTTCTCAAGAATCATTCCGCTATATATAATCGGATCCTTGGCCGTTGAAAAGGGAGGAGCATAGGCTAAATCCAGAGCTGCCAAATCGCTTGCCGTGGCTTTAAAAGAAATCGCTGTGGCTAAAACGTCGATTCTCTTGTCAACTCCCGAAGTTCCAATAATTTCCGCTCCTAAAATCTGCAAATTATCCTTGCGAGCAATAACTTTCATAACCATTTCTTGACCGCCCAAATACTCTGGTTTCTCCGGTTTAATATTAAAACTTACTTGATAGGGTATGTTTTCTTTAATAAGTTCTTTTTCAGTTAAACCGGTCTGGGCGACCGCTAGGTTAAAAACTTTATATATCGCTGTTCCAATCACTCCTTTAAAAGTCAGTACTGGCCCACCAGCAGCATTATTACCGGCGATACGTCCCGTCTTATTAGCCGTTGATCCCATCGGCCGATAAACCGGCTTTCCGGTAAGAGCGTGATACTCTTCCATACAATCACCGACCGCATATATATCCGTCACACTGGTTTCCATTCTATCATTAACGGCAATCGCTCCGGTCACCCCTATTTCAATTCCGGAACTGCGGGCTAAATCTACATTCGGCCGAACACCGGTTGCGATTAAAACTAAATCCCCATTTATAAATTCATCACCTTCTAAAACAACTCCATTATCGGTTATTTCTTGAATGTTTTGATTGACGAGAACCCGTACTCCGTTTTTCGTTAATTCATCTTGAACAAGGATCGCCATGTCGCTGTCTAACGATGGTGAAACCTGCGGCATCTTTTCAATCAAAGTAACTTTAATACCAAGACGGGTTAAATTTTCCGCCACCTCTAAGCCAATGAAGCCGGTTCCAATAATCGCGGCTGTCTTTGGGGATTTATTGTCGATAAACGCTTCAATGTTTTCCATATCTTTTATCGTTCTTAAGGTAAAAACATTAGCGTGTTCACGTCCCTTAATCGGTGGTACAGAAGACCGAGCTCCGGTCGCAATAATTAATTTATCGTAGTGTTCGGCAAAAGTAGCTTTTGTCTTAAGATCGATAATCATAACTTCCTTTTTTTCTACGTCCAAATCAATGACTTCATGTTCGGTATAAATATCAATGTTGTACTTCTTTTTAAAGTAATCGGCATCGCGCGGAGCTAATTCCTCTTCCTCGGCAACTTGTTTTCCAAGATAATACGGCATCCCGCATCCCGCATAGGAAATGTGTTGATCTTTCTCATACACCACAATATCGGCAGTTTCGTTTTCTCTTCTGGCTTTTGCCGCGGCCGAGGTCCCCCCTGCCACCGCACCAATAATAACAATTCTCATAATGACTCCTTTTATTTCAGTTTCATTATAAAATAGTGACGTAAAAAGGTTTAAAAAACGCTCATAAATATCCCATATTAATAAATAGTCTGCTAAATATAAGCAAAGAGTAATCGCCCTATTATTTTTTAGTCATTAAAAACCGCCTTTCATAAAAAAAACTTCCTAAGCATTTTAAGGTGCCGGAAGTTTAGTCTTATTTAATCGATGATTAGAGTGTGATTAATATTAGTTCGTTATCAGAACCGATAAAACCGCCAAAGTTTAGTCCGGTCTCACTCCGTGCTTGAGCGATAGCGGCATTGATATCCAGACCATCCGCATATTGAAAGTTCATTACTTTCTTTTCATCGTTAATTGAAGGATAATCAGCGAGTAATTGAGTGAACTTCACAACATCGGAAGCATTTTTAGCCACTAGATTATGAGTGAAATCATTGTATTCAATCGTCGTATTAGCATAGAAACCATAATCCGAATCGGCCTTGGCTAAGGGGAAGCTCGTCTGTTTATAAACAGCATCGATTGTTGCATTAGAAACCAAGAATAATTCCTTGTTCCCTAATTCATAAAGCGTATCACTTACTTCTCCCATCGTGTTGTTGCTTGTTGGACAAGCCGCATACCATTCGCCACCTAATTGGACATAGTTCCATGCGTGTCCGGCTCCTTGGCCACTGGCGATAACGTATCCCGTTACCCGTACCGCGGGGATATTTTCAATTGATGACAATAAGACAAGCGCCTTCGACATCCCGTCGCAAACGGCGATGTGGCGATTAAAAATGCCCTCTAAATAATAGCAGTCATTTTGATATTGATAACCGACACCACTATAACCTTTCTCATAGGCGGTGTAATCGTAGAGAATATCGTTACCCAACCAGGCAAAGATTTTCCTTTCCTTTTCGACATCGTCATCATCGTTAGAGATATATTCTCGCGCAATGTCCAAAGCTTCGTCATAAATTGCTTCCGCTTTTGATCCGGCGACCGGAACCGGTAGGTATCCCCTGCTGGCCGCATACCAAAGTTGTTCACTGGTGGAAACAGAAATGCTATGTTCCCGTGCATTAATCGGAAAATCACTAAACCCCGCATTTCGCTTTTCTCCGCGATTTAGGAAAATATCGTCAACAACACTTAAGGTTTCGGTTGCATTTAATT
The DNA here is from genome assembly GCA_035326105.1 of Bacilli bacterium. NCBI lineage: Bacteria > Bacillati > Bacillota > Bacilli > Bacilli bacterium. The sequence goes on along the minus strand of DAOKYO010000001.1, from coordinate 411,432 downwards.
CCGTTCCTTGATTTTGAATCCCATAATCTCGATAGTCAATGGTATAAGTGTCGATATATTTTCCGGCGCGGGGTGTCGTTTTAAAATCGACATCTAAGTTAATATTCCATAAAGAAGAATAGTCGTAACGTGCGCTTGATCCACTGTCGACGAACGAATAGGCAATTGTAAAACTCGTATCCATATTAAATAGATGAGCATCCAGAAGATTAATATATTGTTGTATATTATCACAGACAGCATCGAAATCATCGCCTGAAGGAATGGGCAAGAAATAATCTTCCGCCCCCGATGGCAAATACTCCATATCCTCGGATGAAGATGATGGAATAAAAACTGAAGAACTTCCAGATGAATTTGTTTCACTCGCGGACGATTCACTACCAGTACTAGCTATAGAGTTAGAGGAAGAACCTCCCGTTTGGGCACAACTTGCCAGAAGTAAAATAGAAAATAGAAATATTCTTTTTGTTACTTTGAGCATATAACCCTCCCGTTGTTCCAATTATAGTTTCGTTTAAATAAATCAAGAGATAACAATCATATTTTTATGCCTAAAACCGCTTACACCAAACGTCGTTTTTTTTGTTGACATAAAAAAATAGACACATGGGGAACTGTGTCTATTTGGGGGAACTACTTTACTTGACCGCTGGCGATTGCCTTTAGTTCTTTGACCTTGGCAATAAGCTTTTCCGGTTGTCCATGCAGGTTCATAACCTGCGTGCCGATAAACACTCCATCCGCTCCGGCGTCACGAACCATTCTAACTTGATCATAGTCATGAATTCCGATACCGCAGTTGATTTCATTGGAAATACCCCGTTCTTCGCGCAGGTACTTGATAATTGACTTAAGATCTTTATATTGAGAATGGAATTTGCCAGATGGTGTCGCCTGCAGGTAAACAAACCCCGTTGTTTGCTTGGCTGTTTCAATCTCATCTTCGGGCAAATGGTATTCGATGTAGGCACTGACTTTTAATTTTTCTTTTAAAAGCCGAGCCCGAACTTCCGGATGCCGCGCTCCAACCAGCAACACTTCCTGTAAATTATTTCTTCTTAAGAAAGCCAGAAATTTCTCCATACCAATTGCCATAATCGTTTCTTCATAAATCAACATATAAAGATGAATTCCTGGATGCTCCTTCAAAATGGTCTCTACCGACTTCATGTATTTGTCATAATCGTGGCATTTTGTTAATGCTTCATGCATCCGAATTTTGATGTTGTCTCCGTCAAGATAGGGATCATCTGCTGGAAAATCCGTCTCGACTACATCCGCTCCACCCTCAACATAACAATCGACGACGCGATGGCTGGCTTCAATTGAAGGCGAGCCATGATTAAGAAAACAAATTAAACGCATATTCTTCTCCTCCTATTTCTTATATGCTTCAATTAGCTCTTTGGCTAAATCGAAATCAACCGGTAAACTAACTTTGCCTTTGTCTTTTAGAGAACTGCCAACGATAACGCCACTGGCAATACTCAATTGATCTTTAATGTTTTTAACACTCACACCCGAGCCAACATAAACTGGAACCGTAACGGCTTTTTTGACCTGCTCAATATCTTCAATTGAAGTTGGCTTACCCGTCAAAACACCCGTTACAACTACGGCATCGGCTCCGCTTGCTTCTGCTAGTTTAGCCGATTCTTCAATACTCATATCATTAACGAGCATATGGGTGTGCTTAACCTGTAGGTCAGCCATAATCAGCACTTTTTCAGCGTCAATTTCCCGCCGATAAATTAAGGCATCGTGCGCCGAAGGATAGATAATGCCATTAGCGTAGACCACCGTATCGATAAAAACGGGAATGCGAATGAAATCTGCTCCGACTGCCTTAGCAATGGCTAAAGCACTGCGATAATCACTGAAAGCACAATCAATTCCTAAAGGAAGATCAACCGCCTCTTTTATCATCTCGGCGATTGCACTCATCGCTGTGATTTGGGCTAAATCCATTTTTTCGGCATATGGAGCGTCGCCCATATTTTCAATCATAATCGCATCATAACCCGCTTTTTGAAGCGTAAGTGCATCGGCTAAAGCCTGTTTACGCACTTGATTTAAATCGGAATAACGGGCTGTCCCTGGCAAAGGCAAACAATGGACCATACCAATTATCGTCTTTGGATATTTCTTAAAAAAATCATTCATTTATTTTTTCCTCCTTCACAAAATTAACCATCGAATCTAGCGCCAACCGACAAAGTTCATCTTCTTTTCGCCTCCGTGTTTTTTCATCCAATAAGGCGGCGAGATTTTTCAAAACTGTGACTAAGGTCAATGAGGCAAACGGCACTTTCATAAGCGAGGCAACTACCATCAGTGCAGATGTTTCCATGTCGACCGAGATAATGCCTTCTTGTTCTAACTGCGTAAAGTTCCTTTCAATGTCCACTCGCCGTATTTTTGAAAGTCGAGATTCCTTCATTTGCGAATAATATCCATCCATGGTCGCACTTTCGCCAGTGATGACTTTTTGCCCTGCGCTTGTTACGGTTTTGATGATGGACTGAAGAAACTTTGGATCGGCTTTCGCCGGATAATTTTCATCAACATAGGTAAGGCTTGTTTTCTCTAATCTTTTCGAAGAAGCGGGAATAATGTAATTTCCCAAATCCGCTTTACTCAGCGACATTGCTGTTCCCATTCGTAAAGCCACTTTCATCCCGGCATCGAACATTTCTTCGAGGGCAATTACGGCCGAAGGCGCGCCAATTCCGGTGGAAGTAATCGTGATGGGCAAGCCTTTATAGGTGCCGGTATAAGTATTGAATTCCCGATAAAAACCAACGCTTTGAGGATTGTCAAGGTAACTTTTTAGGACTTCCACCCGCCAGGGATCGCCGGAAAAAATCACATATGGAGCTACACTTTGGTCGGTAACTTTTAAATAGAGTGTCGGTTGCATAATTTATTCCTTTCCAAAGAAACGATAATACCGTTCCCACAATTGCTTTTCATCTGGAGCCGAGCTTGTAGCTCCGACCCCCTCAATAATACAAGTCGCCAATGTGGCCCCAAGCTTCGCCGATTGTAAGTAATCCTTCTCTTTGATTAATCCATAAATAAAGCCTGCCATATAAGCGTCGCCCGAACCAACCGTAGAGACAAATTCATCCGCCGGGACAATTCCAATCGTAGCTTTTTCAATCTTATTGTCGTTACGATAATAAATAGTGCTTCCTTTTTTACCATTAGTGACAACAACAAATTGCAAATTGCTATTAAAAGAAAACATTTGATTGGTATGTTCGATATGAAGAATTTGCTTAATATAAGTGATTTCTACCTTATTAGCAAAAACACCGCTGACTCGTTTTAAAACTTTGCGAAGAAAGGCTGGAGGAAAAGCCGTTTTATCCATTTTCATCCCAAAATAGGTGGGTAAATGGTATTTGCCTGTCAGCGCGAGAAATGCTTCATTATCCTTTCGGCTGGCTACTGTCATAAGGGCGAATTTGCTTTCCTTAAACCAATCTTCATCGTAACTAAGAAAGTACTTTTCATCCATCGAACCCGGATAATATAGCGTGATGTGATCCATACTTGGGTTTTCAACCAAATAACAGGAACTGCAATTTACACCGGTTACTTTTTTAATGGCAGCTTCGCTTAAGCGGTGATTTTTAACAAAATAAGCAAAACCACTGCTTTCATAGTCATCGCCCACACGGATAACCGGGAGTGTTTTATAGCCAAGCGTCGCCAGATCAACGGCCACGTTAATTCCGCAACCGCCAAACTCGATAACATTATTATCATTATTGGTGATGATTGAAGTTTTGCCGATTTTAGCGAGACTGGCAATTTTAATCACCCGATCAAAAGCAATATATCCACTGATGATGACATCGTATTTTTTCATAGTATCCCTTCCTGAAGATGAGCAATAATCTCCCGGTCACTCATTACTTCACATAGGTATTTGCCCATATCCCGAAGGTATACGCCATTAGTTTCATAATCGGTAGTGCCTACTAATTCTTTTGGAACAAACGCGTGATAGTTGAGATTATACGCATCTAAAACTGTAGCAAAAACACAGTTGTTCGTTTTTGTTCCCGCAACGATAATATGGTCAATTCCGCGACTCTTTAATTCTTGATCAAGCCCGGTCTCAAAAAATGAACTGTACTTATGTTTTTTAATTACCAAATCCTCGGGTCGGATTTCTAAACGCTCGTCAATCTGTTCACCCTTGGTACCGACCAAGCAACATTCTCTCGTTTTCTTCGGAGACTCTTCAAGCATTCTCTTTGTTACTGAGTGTTGCATATAAATGATTTGAACCCCATATTTTCTGACTTCGGCAATGAAATCCTTAATTTTAGGCAATAAGTCGACATTTAAGGGATAGAAGATTTTACCATTGGGATTAGTAAAATCGTATACCATATCAACCACAATTAGCGCATACTTCTTATTCATAAATAAACCCCCGATATAAGCTTTTCCGATTTTTAATTAAGGCAACAACGAAGAGCACGATGACGATAGTGATATAAGGAATGATTTTCAATAACCCCGCAATACTGCCGATTCGAATAGCAAGATTGACCGATAGTGCCTGCGCAACTCCAAATAGAATTGCATATATCGAAACCTTTCCCGGGTCACCGTCACCACAATATATCGCCGCTAAAGCGATGAAGCCCATACCGGCGGTAATATCCGTTGTGTACGACGACAGTTGCACAATAGCTACTTCATACCCGGCTAGAGCGGTAAAAATTCCGCCGATAATGACCGCTAAGTACTTTATGCGGTTAATGTTGATTCCGACTGACCGTGCGGCTTCCTCCGATTCACCTACCACACGAACATAAGTTCCAAACTTTGTTTTCTTCATAATGAAGCCGACAAGGAAGATACTGATATAGGCGAAATATGTGAGATAAGTATGGCCTGAGATAATTGGGCCAATAAAAGGAATATCTTCGATTAGCGGAATATTTAATCGACTGGCCCCCGTCGATAGAATGCCAATGACATTGATTGAGGTGTCGTGCATAAGCGCTAGAGCGTATTTGCCGGCGGCGGTCGATAACAGACCGATTGCAAAACCGGTGATAATAAAATTTGCTTTTTTCGTTACTCCGAAGAAGGAGAATAATACTCCCAGCAAAATGCCGATTACAATACCGCCAAGTAAGGCTAAAGCCCAACTCTTCGTAAAGTAAAGAATTAAGGTTGAAGCTAGTGCTCCAAAAAGCATAAAACCATCCAAACCGATATTTACGATACCGGCTTTATAAGCAAAAAGGCCTCCGAGAGCAATAAGGATAATCGGTCCACTAAAATATAGCGAATCAAACAAAATTTTAATTATAAAATCCATGTTACTTTTCCGCCTTTCTTTCGTCTCTGACCTTTTCTTTTTTAAAGTGGGTTTCCTTTGTGTTTACGCGCGGTTTGACAAAGGTTTTAAGCGAAAGCATCAAAACAATCAAAGCTTGAATGAGCAAGACAATTTCCGAGGGAACGTTTGTAAATATGGCTACGCTGGAAGAACCCGTTTTTAATACGGAGTAAAATATCGCCGCCACCAATATCCCCAACGGGCTATGATTTCCTAAAAGGGCAATAAGCATTCCTTCCCAGCCTAAGCCTGCCGTTCCGGAAAAAGATAAAGTATAGGAGAATTTTTCCGACATCATCCAGCCCGCCCCCGCCAAACCCGCCAATGCTCCGCTGGTCAGCATAATGACGATGATTTTCTTTTGAATATTCATGCCAGTGGCTTCAGCGAAACTTCTGTTTTTTCCTAAGGCAGTTATCTCAAATCCCAACTTGCTGTGATTCATAATAAAGTAAAACAGAACAAATACTGCCAGGACGATAAAGAAGAAAACAGTTAGCTTGCTATCACCGATACGGGTGAATATTGCATTGTTGCCAATCATTGGTGTGGAAACATATCCGCTTCCGGGGTCACGGAAAATATTTGAGGTAAGATATTCAAGAATTAATGCAATCGCATAATTTAAGAGTAAAGTAACAACCATTTCATTAACGTTGTACTTCGCTTTTAAAATGGCGGGAATGATGGCCATTATTACCCCTGTAATGGTTCCGATAATAAGCAATAAAGGAATGAGAATTATCGGAGGAAGAAAAGCCAGCTTGTTGCCAAAAATAGCCACGACAAAGCCGGCTGATATAATTTGCCCTTCAATTCCCATATTGAATAGACCGGCCTTAAAACTAAAGGCAATTGCCAAGCCCGATAAAATCAATGGCGCCGCATAGTGAAGAGTTTTTAAGAATCCGTCCCACTTTAAAAACGAACGATAGAAAATGGTACCATAGGCCAACAACGGATTTTCTTGAGCTAACAAAATGGCCACTGCTCCTAAAAGGAAAGCGATAATAATCGGGATAATAGCGTTTAAAGTCCCATATCCGAGCTTAGTCCATTTCTCTTTACTCATCGATAACATTTTGACCTTCATGCTCGCTACCTCCTTCTTTACTATCAATAATTCCCATCATCAAATACCCAACTTCTTCTCGGGAGGCATTCTTTGCATCCAACTGGCCGATAATTCGTCCTTTGTACATGACTAATATCCGATCGCTCAATGACATTATTTCCGATAGTTCGCTTGAAACCAAAAGGATTGATTTCCCGTGATTTTGTAGATCAAGCAGACTCTTATGAATGTACTCAATCGCTCCGATATCCACGCCTCTTGTCGGTTGAGCGGCAATCAAAATATCCGGATCGGAAGCAAATTCTCGCGCAATAATTACTTTTTGCGCATTACCGCCGGAAAGAGAAGAAATATTGTCTTTTAATGAATTAAGGCGAATGTCATATTTTGAAGCTAAATGTTCGGCTTTATCCATTTTCTTTTTTGCCGAGATAAAACCCATATGGCAAATATCATCGCTATCGTGATAGCCGGCAATCATGTTGTCACAGATCGTCATATCACGGCATAAACCCTGTTCGTAACGATCTTCGGGAATAAAGGCCATGTGTTTTTTTCTTAATTTTTCCGGCAGGACGTTGGTAATATCTTGATTATGAAGAAAGATTTTTCCTTGGGTTGATTGCAAAAGTCCACTCATTAGATCCAAGAGTTCACTCTGTCCATTTCCTTCAACCCCGGCTATGCCGACAATTTCGCCCCGATGGAGATTTAGGCTAACATCGGATACCACTTCCACTCCGCTGCGATTAATTGTCGATACATGTTCCAATCGATAAACCGATTCTTGCTTTTGATAATCCGCATAGGTCTTGCTGACGTTTAAAAGGACATCGCGCCCCACCATCAGTTGAGCTAATTGTTTTTTCGTCGTATCTTTAGTGGCTAAATTTGCAACCACTTTTCCTTTTTTAATCACTGTGACTGAATCGGAAATGTCGATTACTTCCTGCAACTTATGGGTAATCAAGATAATTGTGGTCCCTTTGGCTTTTAAGTTTCTGAGCATCGTGTAAAAAACAAGTATTTCCTGCGGAGTTAAAACCGCCGTTGGTTCATCAAAAATTAGAATTTTAACTTGCCGATAAAGCATCTTTAAAATTTCGACTTTTTGTTTGGCTCCGATGGAAAGTTTCTTGACCTCTTCATCCGGATTTATATTTAACTCATACTTATCGATGAGATTTTTTACAACTTCAAGTTCCTTGTGACGATTAATACCCGGTAATCGAATTCTCTTTTTACCAACTGTCACTTCTTTATTAATTTCGACTCCTAAAAGAATATTTTCAAAAACGGTCAGGCTGGGCACCAACTTAAAATGTTGGTGCACCATCCCGATTCCGCGACTAATGGCATCATTTGGCGAGCGGAGAGTGACTAGTTCGTTTTCGACATAAATCTCTCCGCTCGTCGGCTTAATCAAACCATAAAGCATGTTCATTAACGTGGATTTTCCGGCCCCATTTTCACCGACAATTGCCTTAACCTCATTATCCTTAACGGTGAGATTAATGTGATCGTTAGCTACGAGGGGACCGAATTCTTTGGTTAAATTTATCGTCTTGATGATATCCATGTTAATATAACTTCCTTAAAAATTTTAACGACTAGTTGGCTTTCGTAATATTATGCAAAGTTGAAAAATCCAATGTCTCACCTTTTTGAGAATCGACAACCGTAATCGTTCCGTCGGCGATATCATCTTTAATATCTTCAATTTTGTCTTTAATCTCCGTCCATTTGGCTTGTGCCGTTTCTGACGTATCAATATAACTGGAAATCGTGGCTAAATCGGTAATCCCGGTCGCTCCGCTGTCAAGATCATAGTAATAATCTTTCTCGGTGAGTTTATTGTCCAAGAATTTTCCGACTAAGTCATAGACTGCTACTTCGGTGTTTTTAAGCACGCTGGTTAAAACATATCCAGGAACGGAGGCGTCTTGATTGGCATCAACATCAATTGAAAGTTTTCCCTTATTACTAGCGGCATTTTTCATATTTGTTGAAACGCCACCTGCCGCCGCAAACACGACATTGACACCGGCGTCATAATAGGAGGCAATAGTATTGTAGTTTTCCGTTGAAGCCCCAAATCCGGCACTATATGTTTGATATAGATTGTAATTCACATCGGCGTCTTGGGCGGCGTAGTTGGCGCCTTGGGCAAATCCATTGCCGAAGACGGTAATTCCATCTGATTGCGTTCCGCCGATGAAACCTACACCCCGATATTGATTTACTGGGGTAAAATGGTAATCATCCGAGGTAAATAAGACATCGTTCGCCTCATTGACCATAACCGCCAGTGCTCCGGCTAAGAATGATGACTGGGCAATGTTAAACAACACTTCAACTACGTTGTCATGAACCCGAACTCCCGTGCTATCCGTATTAGCGAAAGCATTGAAGACGACGAAAGTCGTATCCGGATACTTCTCCGCAATTGATTTGCCCGAACCATCATTGGTAATTAAGGCATCGAAATTGTACTCGAGGGAGAAGATAAGTTTATAACCATCTTCAGCCAAAGCTTCCAATGAACCCGGCACGTCATCGGCACTGTTAACAACTTTTTGCGAGATATTGAAATCACTCGCCGCCTTAGTCAAACCCGCAATCGCCGACTGATTGTACCCGTTATCATTGGCTCCCGCCGCGGATACAATTAACCCCACTTTAGTAGATGAATTGCCACCTCCACATCCGGCAAGCATCAACGGCAACAACATCGACATCGACAACATCCACTTTTTTTTCATACTTTCTCCTTTCGTGATGAAACAGTGTATATGTTTCAGCCAATTTTTACTTGGCTAATTGAGAATCGCCGATTGTCAGACCGATAATAAGATTTAAATGATTCAATTGGCACTTCTTTGCCATTAACTAAGGCATAGGTTGTTCCTCTAAATAGAATCACTGGTTGTTTTTTAATTTGAAGCATCTCGGCCACGCCTTCAGGCGGATTTATTGCTTCAATTGTTCTTAGACCACGGGTAATCTTTACTCCATAATCTTTCTCAAGGACTTCAAATAAGGAATTTTTGACAAAATCATACTTTTCTAATCCCGGAAAATATTTATACGGAATATAGGATATTGTTCGAGTAACCGGTTCATCATCACCTAAATACAAACGATCGATAATGATTAACTTGTCATTAGGATTTATCTCTAACTCTTTTGTTCGCTTCGGAAACGAAGGAGCAATTTCCACACGATTGACAATACGGCGCGGTTTCTTATTCATCGCAATAATGTCTTGCGTAATGCTATTAAGGGTTATTATGTTTTGCTCAAGTAAATTACTTTTAACAAAGGTACCCTTGCCTTGAACGCGATATAGGTAACCTTCACTGACCAATTCATCGATGGCCCGACGAACGGTAATACGCGAGACACCATACTTTTGGACCAATTCGCGCTCGCTGGGAATTAATTCGCCGTCTTTAAAAACTTCGTTGTCAATTTGATGAACAATTTCCTTTTTTAATAAGTAATACTTAGGGGCTAAAAAATCTTCCATAAGTGCTCTCCGTTTAACTGGTTATAACATCATAACCACATAAATATTAACACCAATGTAAGCGTTGTCAACACTTAACTAAAAATTAAGTAATGGAAAAGAAAAGCGCTTTCTTTTTGCCCTTGTCGAAATTAATGGGTGCTGATTACTTAAAAATCCAGTTCTCATCGAAATAAGTTTTATTTTTATAAATCGTCAAAAAAAGTTTTTAGGAATACTTCAAAAAATCGTCTTTTTTATCTTAAAAACATCTACTCATAGATTATCTGATATATATCCGGCTTTATAATACTTATCTTTCCGTGATTGTTTGAAATTGTAATTGGTCCGTATGACGTGTCAATTTCATACGCTGCATTTTTAGGAAGGGCTTTTGAGCGCATAACTAAATAATGTCCGTGGTGATTGATTTCTTTGATTCCCAAATATGCTTCTAAGAGAATATTCAACAAGCAACTTGTAAGTCCGTGGTTTAAACTTGCTGTCGGCGAATCGTGTTCCCATATGGTTCCGGTAAGATCCGCCATTCGATAAAAATAATTGATAGTTTCATCTTCGACTTGAAAAAGGTAGGAATAATCAAGAAGAATAAAAAGACGTAAATAGTCACCAATTAAAACATTGGATTTATATACTTGCGGATAAATGGTTTTATCATCCCTTTTGGGACCAAATTTTTCCAATAAAAGCTTAAATAATTGCGGGCGACTTTCTTGGGTCGCTACCTTAAAGTAAAAGGCATAGTATTGGCAGGTTTCACTGATGTGACCGGTTTTAACCAGTTTATTGGTTTTATCCCGCAAAAGATTATCTTGGTAAAACTGCCCATCAAAACTATATTTATTAATTGCCTCTTTTATCGTTTGTGCTTTGATTGATAGCGAAGGACGCTTTAGTAGAATTGAGGCCGCTTCCAGCGCGGAGGCATAAAGCATATTTGACGGAAAGTTAACCCCAGAGACAAAATCATCATCATTAGCCTTGGACCACTCAACAAATATCCATCCTTGCAGATTTTCTAAAAGGCCTAATTCATTTTCAAGCCTTTGAAAATACTCCAGTAAATGTTCAACGTTATCTAATGATGCTTTAACCAGTTTTTCATCCCCCGTATATTGAAGATACTTGGCTAACTCCAAAATATAAAACAAAGACCAATTGGGAATAAAAACCCCATCTGGAAATTCTCCCGGGTAGCACATGGGTATCATACCTTGAGGCAGGGAAGGATATTGCTTAAGAAGCGCATAATTTTCCAGAAAGTTTCGCTCGACTTGATTATTGCCGGTTAATATATTTTCCGCCATCGAAGTGAAGAATGAATCAAAAAGCCAGCCAGCTCGTTCACGGGACGGGCAATCCATTAAAATATCGACCGCATTTTGAGCAAAAGTCGCCGTTGCCGCTTTGCTAATAGTCGCTATTTTCTCATCGCTAAATGATAATTTGGCCTTTATTGAAGTGTTCTCATATTTAACTAAATTAATGCTTGAAACACTTACTTCTCCTTTTCCAACAATCAATCGCAAGTACTTCATTGTATAAGGTTCCATAGTCATATGATGATAATGCCCGGATTGCATATGGTATGAGACGATGTTATGGGTTGTGTTTCTAAAAAAAGATATATCGATTAAATTCCCATCCGAATCTTGATCAATTTCATCAAAAACAAAGTAAATATCGCATTCTTGTCGACAATCAAGTTCAAAATCAAGAAAGCCTGTCTTGGAATTTTCTAGCTGATAGGTACAAAAAGTTCCCGCTTTTAAGGTTTCAATTTCTGCTTTTTTAAAGCGTAAAGAGGATATGAAATCGTTGGGATTGACTTCCCACTGATTAGGAGGAAATATTTTTAGAAAATCCAAATCCATGTAACGATCATGATATTTCCGTTTGGTCTTATCAATGATAAAACGACCGACTTCTTTTAATACAAAACATTCATCACTAAAGATAGGAAAAGCGACATTTCGCGGTAAGTACTTTTTGTTAGTTAAAATATCGAAGGCCACCGGGGGGTAATCTTCTGTCTTTTTAAGCAAAAACAAATCCGGATTTTCGATAAAGTTATATGATTCAGAAAACGTTCTCTGAAAAGAAAATCGCACAACCTTCTGAATGCGGGATAAATTACGAAAACATTCAAATTTACTGTCGCCTGTATAGGTAATAATATGGCCATTTTCTTCAGCCTCTGCCTGCAAAAAAGGCTCGGTATTTAAGCAATAATAGGAATTGCAATTATACCCAACCAGTTCAATAACAATTCGGTGATGGGAAGTTAAAGAAAGCGCAAATTCATCGATTCGATAATACTCGTGAGCGGCTCTTGCCGGACCATAGCCAATCATTTTTCCGTTATCAAACACGCGATAGATACTATTGCCTGTTACTCTTAAAATACCGGCACCCGAAGTCTCGATCTCGCTTACAAAGAAAAAAGTCATATTCATTTCGTGAATGTACTTTTTAGGATATATCGGAAGTGCTTTAATGAATCTATCTGACATATTGGACTTTGCCTTTTAACTCCTCTTCACTGAATTGAGAATTATCATAAAGCGGTGAATAGTTTTCGCCTTGATATTGATAGAACGGCTCACCATCATCCTTCTTGGTTAAAAGCATATCACCATAAAGCAAAATATTATCTTCTATACGAACCTCATAGTCTAATTCAACACTAATTTTATCATTATTTGACATTGATAATTTTATAAAACCCGCTTGATCCTTTTCAAATCCGCGAGCTTTTATCCCCCGTGGTAGATAGATAAGAACATTTTTTCTTGTCTTCAGATTTCGTCCTTGAATAAGGATGACCTTATGGGCATAAAAATCATTTATAAAATCAATTTCAGTTTCGTTTTTATGATAGGTAAAGTCCAATCCAAAAGGAATATACAGGTCGTCATTCTTTTCAAATCCAGCAAAAGATGCTATCTCATAGAATCCTTCGGCCAAACGCATTGTGCAACAGAAAAATGCCTCATATAGGTGGCTTTTAATCTCATAATGATGATCAATGGCACACGTCGAGCAACCGGCCCCCCCATTATCGCGTTGAAATGTGCGCAAAGAATTAACGTAGACGCGATTATAAAAATGTAAGTAAAATTTGTCGCCGGTAGTTATAAAAAGATTCTTAGCCAATATCAGACTATCAATAATGCAGCAGGGTTCCGTCCAACTGTCCATATGCTTAAACCAATTGATGTTCGCATAGTCATAGGTAAGACCATAATTGATATATTTATTAAATATTTGAATGACGGAGTCTAAATACTTTTGATTTTTACTCACTAGATAAAAACGAAAAATGCCGCGGGCACAAGATAATGTAGCGTGTGTTTGACATTCCAATTGCACACAATCTAAACCCAAAAATCGGTCAATAATGTCTTCAATCGCTTTTTTTAATTCTAAGCTGGGTAAAATTTCATAAACGGCGCTCATTCCATCGAGCATAATAAACGCACAACCGACATCGCTTGACACTTTCCATCCGTTGATAACCTGTTCGGTAATATGCCCACCCACTCCTCCTACCTCACGCCGAGCAAAAACAGGATAGTTCTGATAATAAGGGGCGATAGCTAAAAGAAATCGGTCTCTAATAATTTCTATTTGATGCAGGTATTTGGGGTTTTGATTCAACTTATAGTATTCAATTAATCCACGAATATACCAAGAGTTTCCCGCCACTTGCTGTTCATCAATTGACGTGCAGTCAAAAAGTGACCCAAAATAACCATACGCGTTTAAATGCTGATTAATACCATCAAAAATCTTTGCCAATTGTATACTGATGCCAATCTTTTTTTGATAATCATTCGCATACACTTTGTAAAGCGAACAAAGGGCCAAAATATCGCGGCCTTGAAAATCTCCCGGCCAATTTTCCCCTTGTAAAAACACCTCGGGACTTTGGTAGATATCGTCGCTAAGACGTTTTCGATTTAAATCTATTCGACGTAACAAATCACCTGCTATGATGTTCATAAATGTTCCCTATTTAAATTAGGGGCCTAACTAGGTTTTAGCTAGGCCCACTGTCTCTACACTTCTTTCAATACTAGTTATTAATACCGACTAATTTAACATTGACATTAGCAATATAGACCACGCCATTAACATCTTCCGGGGCATAGAACGAAAAGAAATCTGCCGTTCTTGTCGCCGTCCAACTGATAGTTTCCTCATGGAAACCAGCGCTCATATATGCGCTCGAGCCATTATTGCCAACTTCTATAAAAGCATTATTGTCCATGTTGTACATTAAACGGGCCCCTTCACCAACTGGAGTCCAAGACTCTACAAAGTAGGTCAATTTAATTTCATAATCTTGACCATTTTCTATCTTGCCACCAGCTTGAAACCACTCCATGGTGGAGTTGCCGCCGCTGAAGGTAAATTTTGTGGGTGCCGTACCCATTCTTTCATCGGCAATAGCCTCGGCATTGTTATCAAAAGCTTCGGTTTTAATCGTGGTTTTATCCTGATTTCCCCATTGACGAGAGGAAACTGTCCAATTGTCACCGACCACATAACCATTTGGCGTTTGATCTTCGATGACGGGATCAGGTTCACTTAAGGTGGCGGTCAACTTACCGAGATATATTTCAAAATTAGCATTTCCGGCGCCATAAATATTTAGTTGACGCCAACCGCTCATAATGACACCCGTATAAGTAACTCTATAGATTCCCGAACCTAAGTCGTTTTTGGTAACGGCTAAAGTTGGATTCCCGGAATCGCCCATCATAATTAAATTAAATCCGCCATCACTAACTGCGTAATAAACAATCTCAATCGTTAATTTTTTGCCTTCAATCATATTATTCTTCGTCAGTCCACTGAACAAATGACTGTCGGCGTTAACCAATTTCAGCGCATTACTAGAGAAGTATTCGCTTCCGCTCATTGTTGTTCTTGCGGTTTCATTCTCTAAATTATTGATAATGACTGTTTCACCGCTACTCGCGGTTGCACCATTTGTTTCAAAGTCCCAGGTAAATCCCGCAGTTAAATCCTCCGCCAACGGTTCTACCGGCGTAACTTGAGCTAATTGAATTGTTTCAATCGTGAAATTATCGACCGCAATTTTTATGTCACTCGTATCTCCCGATAGTTTAAAGAAGAAGAAATAGGCATTTCCCGTCGCCGGAATCTCTGTTCCCGGGAAAGAAACCGCGTAGCTGTAAACTTGGTTTTGAACGGCTCCCGAAGTTACAAACTGACTATTCATACCATTAGAACCATCCCAAGATAATCCAAAGTAAACATCACCAAAATTTTGGGATGGAGTCAATACTTTATAACTGAAAGATACCTTATATGTGGCTTGCTCTGACCGTTTGAAGTAGTCATTAAAAGCACTTAAGAAAACTGAATTAGCCGCGCTTCCGGCCGTCTTATTCATATCAATTACCAACGAATTTCCCGCGATGGCCTCGCTTGTGCCGGTAATATATGTGGCATTGTTGGAATCGTTCATGGCCGCTAACGGCGATTTACGTCCTTTTTCAAAGTTTTCTTTAAAAATACCATATTCACTCATAATACTCGGATCATTGTAGCCACTGACATCGAAGGATTCCGCCGTCGCCGGAGTAACCGTAACGACAACTTCGTCTTCTTGATAACGACCATCTTCTGTCTCAACGTAGTAACTTAAAATATGCTCGCCGGCAATTTTAGCTTGGAACTTTCCATCGCTAATCGTGCCTTTTTCTGCCAGGTCTTCGATTTCAATAAATGAAGATAAATCACTGCCATCGTAATCAGTGGCGCTTACAGCCGGAAGAGAAATCTCTTCTCCGGCGGCCGCCGTCAACTCTTTATCACCATTAAATTCAAAAACCGGTGCCGATTTCTCATTCACAACCAAGGTGGCTTCGCCAGTAATGGATCCGTCGGTCGCTATCGCAATAATATCAACCGTCCCCGCTTTTAAGGTGGTAATTTCACCATTACTTTCAATGGTAGCAACTAAAGAATCCGAGGTCTGCAAAACATAAGTTTTATCATCGGCATTTTCAGGTAAGACGGTAACCGAGGCTGTCGGTTTGTCCCCCACATAAACACTAGAACTTGATAAAGTAACCGATACACTATCAACATGAATAACTGGATCAACATAAGAACTAGAATCTTCGCTAGAAGTAATATCGGAAGTAATTTCCGAAGTCGTGCTTACATCTGTCGATGATCCGGAACTGCTGGTTCCTCCCCCATTGCAAGCTGCAAGTCCCATAATCGCAGCAACGGCAATAAGAGAAACAATTTTTTTCTTCATTGTTTTATTCTCCTCCTTGAAAACAATTTAGATGTTTAGTCAAAGATATACTGGGGCATCCGAGCGGTCTTCGTCTTATAGTCCTCCACAAAGTGAGGAACATTCGACATTTGAATCCGCTTAAGTCCAAGATCTGCCCGTTCAGCATCAGCAACAACGATGGCAATATCAATAGGATTACCTGCTTCAATTGCCGTTTTAAACTCCGGAGCAAAAGTAAACGGAATACAGACTTCACCGCGATAGCCTGTTTCAGTCAGCACTAATTTGGCCTGAATTAGTGATTTCTTAGTCAAATAAGTAGAATTTGTTCTAACTTCGGATAATGCGGTGTAATTATCCGTTTCCCAACGGGTTGCGAAGGCGGCTTGAATAACACCACCATCATCTTTATAAACCTGCATATCTGCATTGGGCATATCGGTAACAGTCGACATAAATAATTCGACGCAATCGCCAAGCCAGAAATCATTAACTGTCTTAATATTTATTTCGTTATCGAAAACATCAAAGCCAAAGTATATTCCTAAAGCATCATGTGTAATCAATAGCTCATTAATTGCAAAATGATCACTTAACTCAGCGGCGGTATGTTTGCCTCCTTCGGCATCTGAAACGCCATCAATCTCAATTGATGTCACTTCTTCCGCATTCCAATCAGACAAGTCACCATCAATTGTCAACGGAGTGCTGATTGCCTGAACATTAACAATTGGTCCGGCCTCAGTGTTTTTTTGAAATTCTATATCATAATTATTTTCTAAAACGTCAATATCACTCTCACTGGTCTTGCCCTGGAGAACAATTCCCGAAAGGCCATTGTCCAATGTGTAATTGTTATAATTGCCATCCAAAATGATGTCTGAAGCATTGTATAAATGGACTAAACAATTAAAGGTATCACCGGATGGTTGACTGGTGCTTGCATCGTTAAAAAGGTTGTCTTTTACAATCGAATCTCCACCGACCCCCCGCATCGAAATTGATGCGTTTCCGTTATGAGAAATATAGTTATTTTCAATTGTAATGCCGTGTATTGTTTCGGCAGGAGCGACACTGGCATTACTCGAGATGGCAAAGATGGAAATATCCCCATATAATGGCTCAGGTTTAAGGAAGCAGTTGTTAATGAATTTGTTGTTAGCGATTGTCAAGCCTTGAGGAAGTGTAGCTTCGTTATAAACATCCATCGCCGAAGCGGCTTGAATTGAGCCGTGGCCAACATTGATAAAGGCATTATTTTCAATGGTGGCATTCGGGACTTGCACCAATACTCCGCGATTGCGCTTGTTGCGAACTATATTATTTGCAAAAACAAAATTTGGTGTATCTGATAGAAACGTCACTCGTGCCACTCCCCAATCGGATACATTGCTCATCCGTTCGTTAACGGTTACCACATAGCCTGTTCCTGATTTTGTGACTGAAGCAATCGTATAATATCCTTGCGTCGGATTATAACCAGCAAATGTTTGCTCGTCATAAACGGCAATTTTATCGCCCACATTCGGTTGGGCAACTTCGCTCGTAATTCGAGCCAAGGTCATTGACTTAGTTGTTCCCCCTTCCGCATCCGCTAACTTATACCAATATCCTTGTTTGATATTTAAGGCGTCATCGTGTGAATTTTCAATTAAGCAATTGGTGACAAATACATCCCCGTGCATGGAGACAAAATGCATCGCATCAGCGGTAGCTGTCATTAAAGAGGCACTATTTTCTCGAATTGCCAAATTAAAGCGATTGACATAAAAGTTAGTTACTGATGAAGCGGTCAAAGCCATTCCGGCAGCATTGTTCATTGTCATATTTTCTAAATAAACACCTTGAGAGTTTTGAACAGTAAATCCGTGAGCATCGTATTGCGAGAATGATACCGCAACGAATGATTCATTCCGGGGACGGCTGATTGCACTATTGAATACTACTTTCAGTGAATAGCCATTCGTACTATCGCCCGTAAATTCGTAACTGGTAAAGCTGTCTACTAGGAAGTTACCCCCTTGCAAAGGCGCTTTGGTTTGGTAATTAAATTCCACCCATGAACGGATTGAAGCTTTAGGTGAAGAGGCTAAAACTCTTTCTACCAAAGGATTAAACTCCGCATCAACTTTTATGGTAAGACTCTTATCGACCACGTTACCCTCAATGATTGTTCCCGTTAAAGAGGAGGGGACATCAAGCCGCATCGTAATATTATTAAAATGAATATTTTGGGAATTTTTAATATTAAAGTACCCCTTCCAGTTTAATGAAGCATACTTTAGATTAATTATCGTATCAGTCCCTTCAAAATAAGTGCCATTCAAGCCATCAACAACAAAGGCAAACCCGGTGGTTGATAATCCACTATCGACATCAACTAATCCACTGGGAAATTTAATCTTTGCCATCCTTCCACTATCATTAATTACTTTAGCCAGATTAATTGCCGTTTGAATTTGGTAGTAGTTATTAGTTTCCGTCGCTTCGGGAAAATAGACCTTAATGGAAGTTAAAGTAATTTCATTTGTGGTGATAATACTGTCTTCCGCAAATTCATCATCACTTAATGATGGATATTTTTCGTCGATTAAAGACGCATCAACACCAACGTTTCCACTGCTACTTAAACCATATTTATCTTTACCCGACAAATCGGATATAGCATAGGGGCTAGCATCCAATTTCTCGACATAGTCAGAAATACTTAAATAACCATTTTCAGAAGCAGGAATGACTTGAAGATCCACCGTATCTTGAAAGTTTCCATCATGTGTGGTAACGGTGACGGTGGCTAGGCCTTCTTTAATGCCTGTGACAACTCCTAGGCTCGATACTTCAACGCAATCGGTAGAACTACTATAGGTTACCGACTTATCAGTTGCCTCAAGTGGAGATATTGTCACATTTAGTTGAAGAGTATCATCAACCTTAATTATCGTTTCTGAAGATGATAGGCTCACTCCGGTTACTTCAATGATGTTTGAAGGAAAAGAGGTGTCTTCGCTAGAACTATTGCTGTGATTGCAACTTGATAAAGTCATAACTGCAACCATCAAAATAGCACTGGAAACATATTTAAATAATTTTCTTTTCATCTTAAATCGACTTCCTTTCACTATTATTTTCAAGCGTAATTCCAACCTGACCACCGGCCACATCAATAAAAGTGAGGGTCTGAGTAGAATCGTTAATTAAGACATTGCCACTTATCGTCAAATTTTCCGAAGCCTGAACCCGAATTAAACGATCGGCTTTAAAGCTATCATAGTAGAAGAGATTGTTTTGAATTGAACCCGTGCCAGTTGCAAGCAGATTAATCGCTAATGATTGACCATTAAAGAAGAAATTATTACTTACTTCCACATTTTTAATTGTCGAAGGAACACTACTGGCCGATCCCTTTGATCCATAAGCAAATATCGATACATCTTCATAATTAGTCAAAAACTTATTGTTGATAATTTTTATGTTTTGAGGAACAATTGCTTCCCGAAAAATATCATAAACCGCGAGGACTTGTATCGCCCCCATCACGACATTTTGAAAAGTGCAATTTTGAATAATCGAATTCCGAGTTTGCAAGAGAATTCCCCGGTTGCGTTTATTACGGATGATACAATTATCTAATAACAAACTGGTTGTCTTCGTAGCATTACCTACATTCGCACCGGAAGGAATATCCCGTGGACGAGCGTCTACGGTCAAAGTGTAATTACTGCCTAGTTTAACTAAATCGGTAATTGTATAGGATCCAATAAGACCCATTGTTTCTGGATCGTAAATATCGATAGTATCGCCAATATCATAAGAAATTAGCACTTCTGTTTGGGTTTGTTGAACTTCAATTTCTTTGGCTGAAGCATTTACACTTACCACTTTGGTGTAAAAAGTCTTGATATTAAGCGCATCATCGTGCGAGCCTTCAAGAAGACAATTGGAAATCTGCAGATCGCCTTCTAGAGCCGCTGAATGGATGATGTCAGCCGTGCAGGTCATAATCCTTTTTGAACCCGGCCGATTCATGAAGTTAACTCGGTTGAAGTAAACATTTTTCCCCATATCAATGCGCATTCCCATTCCGCCCGTTACATAAACATTAATATCTTCCATATAAACATCTTGGCATTGATAGAAATGAAATCCATGGTTTTCGTACATCGTAAAAGCAAAGGAAACATTAGCCCCAATTACTGGTGTTTTATATTGGCAATAGGGAAAAGATTTATTTAAAGTCACTTTAAACTCGCGCGTGGCGGCATTGTAACTTGCACTAGCTATGCCTTTGCTAGAAGCACTTGTCGGTGAATTGTAGAATAAATTGTGATTGCGGTCCGGAACATATTTTTGTGTCGCTTCATCAAAATAACATTCCATATACGAGCCAGTTTCACCCTTCCAACCCGTGTAAAGTGGATTGGTTAGATCAAACTCATCGGGAATTGACAAATAGATATCAGCGGTTTGTTCAAAATTATCAACGCGCACGATTGTTCCGGAAATTGTCGGTGAATTTTTCATATCAAAGGCAATATTACTAAGGTGGATATTTTGAGAGGCTTTAGCCTCAAAATAAGTTCCCCATCCGGAATATATAAATTCTGTGTTTCTCGTTCCAACGAGGTAAACATCCTTAATACCGGTGATATCAATTGTCCCAGAGAACGGATAAACGGCATCTTCAAATTGAATGATTTTATTCCCTGATACGCCGATGATATTCTTTAGCAGAATTGATAGTGAACCCGTGTTATTATTACTGTCCGGAGAAATGCCATAATCTTCAGCCTTATAGAAGGTTCCATCACTAGGAATATTAAATTTGGTTTCGTTTGCAAAGCGATTGCTATCTACGCCTACCCGAGTTAAATCATCTATGCCCACATCTTCGTTGGTGTGAATATCGGAGCTAAATGGCGTCGTTTTCATATTTTGTAAGACTTCCTCTGTACTCATAAAGTTTTCCTCTTCGCTACTGCTGCTATTTGAAGTCTCACTTTCGGATATCGATGAATCGCTAGTTACTGTTTCGCTTGTGGAACTAACGGAATCACTTGAAGATGATCCGCCATAAAAGCATCCACTTAGAGCTAATAAAGATGTAAGCAAGATAAAAATGCGCTTTTTCATTTCAGGCCTCTTGTTTATATCTTGTCAAAGCATCGTTATAGCATTTGATAAGATTATCCGCACCAAACCCCTTTAAATCCGAAACAAATGATTGCCAACTGTTATCATCAAACGGATCTTTTCCGTTATCGCCACGAATATAGCTTGCTTCTAAATATTTAAGTTGAGGATCAAGCGAAGCTTTTATTGTCGTGATCTGCGAATATTCATTGGAGTTGAGCTTTATTTCACCTGGTTCGGGATTTTTTAAATAAGGACGATAAATCTCCGACATTTCATTTAACTTCATAATAATTGGATCATTCATTTTGCCAACAAAGTCATTAGCCCAATATAAGGCCGAAGCACTGCCAACATTTGGGGTTATCGTCGCGCGATATTGCTCTTGGTTTCCCGTCCAATCATTAGGAACATTAAAGGTCCAAGAGGTGTGGTTAGTGTCATCCCACGTCCAGTCCACTCCTTCAACTCCATAAGAAATGAGCTGAGCTCCTAATGGACTATACATAATATCCAAAAGCCGCGCCACCTCACGAACATAGGGGGATTTTTGAGGGATGCACGCACCATCCGCTTTAAAAGACCCAAAACCCCATTGAAGCGGTGTTCCCGTATAGTAACTTGATGTTAATGGTCCAAAAGTTTGGTAGTCACTTTCGTAATCATAGCCCACGGTTAAATAAGCCGCGGCAGAAACAAAGCTGCCTAATCGGTTTTGAGTCCCGTATTGAGCCATTTGATTGTCAGTTGTAATGGAAAAAGTGCTGTTATGAAGCAATCCCTCGCTCCATAAGGTGTTCATGAACTGAAGGTATTTTCGATAGGCCACCGTATAAGGGACATAAGTAAATTGGGATTGATCATTTTCAATTTCCGCCCCTTGAGAAACATATCCATAACTAGCTAAAACAAAATTTCGTAAGTATTCCAATGATTTGGATGTGACTGGAATTTCATCATCGGTCTTGCCGTTATCATTAGCGTCTAAATTCTTAAAGGCCCGAAGCACATTTAAGTATTGTTCCACAGTTTTTATTTGGTCGGCCGCCGGTAATAATTGTCCGTTATAACCACCATAATTGTTGTTTATATTGTCAATCCATTTTTGATTAACAAACATCTTAAAGGTTAAATCGCGAGCTACATCACTAACCGATAATGTGGCATACATTTTTCCATCCGATAGTGTAGCTACCTTCTTCGCGTCTTCCTTCTCACTGTCAACACCAAAATTATCGATTAATCCCGCCTTATAGTTGGGCATGTAATTGTCGATAATATTTCCAACTGCCACTGTCTCACTGCCCGTTTTAAATTGGTAATTATCATCGTTAAAAGGTACATAGGCATCGTAGCCTAATTCTAGATACTGAACCTGCTCAGAAACGGCATTGTTAAATAAGAATAAATCCGGTAGTCCTGAGCTATTCTTCCAGACACTTGCTCGTTGATTAGAATAAGCCGAGGTATCAGGAGTAGTAAATTCGAAATTCAAGCCGGTTATTTGTGAAAGATACTTGAACATTGTCAAATCCTTATATTCCGGATTGCCTGCACTATGAGGAGCGAAAATTTTAATTGTCACCGGATCTTTAACGATACGATAAGGATTATCCTCCGTTCCATTTAAAAGGAAATTTTCAGCATTATAGGTGGCAGTTGTGCCACAGCCCGCAAGAAAAGATAAGATAAATGCTAGACTTCCCAGCTTGGATAAAACTTTAGTAACTCTTTTTTTCATAGTGTTTAGCCTTTCACGCCACCGATGGTGACACCTTTTTCAAAATACTTCTGGAAGAAGGGATAGATGATTAATAAGGGAAGTGAGGAAACAACGATGATGACATACTTTAGTTGTTCCGCCGTATTGATATCGGTTACGCCCCCGCCTAATGAACTTTGATTTGAAATTAATATGTTATTTAAAATATTTTGTAGAGGATACAGCGATTGATCTTGCACATACATCATGGCGTTAAAATATGAATTCCAATATCCGACAACTGCGTAGAGAATCATCACGGCAATAATCGGGCGACATAAGGGGAGAACTATCCGAAAGAAAATTGAAAAATCACCACAGCCATCAATCATTGCCGCTTCTTGCACCTCCATAGGAATTGATGTTTCCATATAAGTTCGAATGACGATGATATTAAAGACCGATATGCATCCCGGTAAAATAATCGCCCAAATTGTATTGTATAGGTTAAGTTGAGTAACCAAGATGTAGGTAGGAATCATTCCTCCACTGACGAACATCGTTAGCACCAAGAAAAGGTTGATAAATTTTCTTCCTTTAAAATCTTTCCGTGATAACGGATAAGCGCATAGCATCTGCGCAGTCACCTGAATAACGGTTCCAATCGCGGTATAAATTAGGGAGTTCTTAAATCCCGTCCAAATCGTATTATTCTTAAATATCTCCTTATAGCCGTTTAAAGAAAACTCCACCGGGAAAAGTCCTACATCTCCCGCCACAACCCGATCGGCCGAAGAAAAGGAACTTGCTAAAACATTAAGTAAAGGCACAAGAAAAGTAATCGCAATTATGCCAACAATCACCATAATCGCAATATCGAATATTTTTTCTTTTCCCATACTGTTTTTTACCATAATTGATCCTACCAAAGTGAATTGTCACTTACTTTTTTCGATACAAAGTTCGCTAGAATTAAAATCAAAATATTTACGAACGAATTGAATAATCCTATGGCTGTGGCATAGGAGAACTGCGGTATCCCCCCAAACTCTGGAAAAGATACTCGATATACATAGGTAGCAATAATTTCTGAGGATGAGAGATTGGTCGAAAGCTGCATCAAATAGACTTTTTCAAAGCCGACGCTTAAAATGTTTCCAATCGACATGATAAACATGATTGTTGCCAAAGGAATAATCGCTGGTAAATTTACGTAGATGATTCTTCTTATTCGACCGGCACCATCAATAATCGCCGC
The DNA here is from genome assembly GCA_035326105.1 of Bacilli bacterium. Taxonomy (NCBI): domain Bacteria; kingdom Bacillati; phylum Bacillota; class Bacilli; species Bacilli bacterium. The sequence continues at coordinate 387,081 of DAOKYO010000001.1, read as the reverse complement.
ATCATGAATGTTAGGATCAACATTAGATAAAGTTCCTATATAGACAATTGACCACCATCCCAAGCCCTGCCATAAGCCCGAGACCACATAAATCATGCAGAAATAATCTGGGTTCTCCATCAAATTAGCGGCATTAAATCCAAAGAAAGCAAATACGCGAGTAAAGATGCCGCTGTCGGAATTAAAGAAGGCAAATAGCATGCCCACAAGAACACTTACAGAAATAAAATAGGGAGCGTACATCAACGTTTGGACCACTCTTTTATACTTTTTTACCCGAACTTCGTTTAGCAATAAGGCAAAAATAATCGGACAAAGAGAATTAAAAAAGATAGATGCAAGGGAAAGAGTCAAAGTGTTTTTTATTATCGTCCAAAAATTAGGCGATGTTATAAATGTATAAAAATGTTTAAATCCGCCCATTGAAGTCCAGGGAGAATCAAAAATTCCCTTAAATGATGAATAATCTTTAAAGGCAATCACCAATCCACCGATGGGAAGGTAATGAAAGATAAATATATACAAAACCGTGGGTATCGTCATCAAAAAAAGTCCCAGGCCCATTTTGGAATACCATTTTCTTTTTGCTGGAGCTTTAATCAATTCTTTGATTTCATTGTTTAGGGCATTTGCATCCATGATTTTGTTTCCTTTGAAAGCGCTTTTAGTATAACATTTCTACTTGTTTATTCCATGAATAAAACCGACATCAAATATATACTTTTTTGACATTGGCTTTACTGACAATAAATATTTCTTTTAAAAAATATAATTATTGGCATTTTTAAGGGGCTAAATTTGCTTTTATGCCAATACTGCTGATCTTTTCCATTTTTTATTATTTTGTAAAATTTACACTTTTTTGATTATGCGCTATGATTAGAGGGAAAAAGGTGGCTGGATATGAGCAAAAAGAACTCCCCTCTAAATAATACATTATATTATCGAATAATTTTTGACGATTATAATCTTGATCTTAGTCCTTCCATTATTGGCTTTGAAAAGTGTTCAAAGAACAAAGGAACCATCAATTTAAAGAAAAGTTGCTATGTTCTTCACTTTGTTTTAAGCGGTAAAGGTTATATTTCGTTTAATAATGGGGAGAATATTGAAATTGGCGAAAAGACCTGCTTTCTAATTGAGCCTAACTGCGTCGCATCTTATTATCCCGATCACGATGACCCCTGGTCTTATTTTTGGATTGAGATGAATGGTGAGATGGTAACAAAACTGTGTTATGCCGCTTCCTTTAAAGAGCATAATATGATGCTCGAAATTAATAATATGCATGCCATTCGCGGAATCATTAATCGGATGTTTGATGAGGAAGCCATATGTCCCAATCAAAACGGGGAAACGCTCCGCATCAGCGGACTTATTTATGAGTTGTTTTCGCTCGTGATTTCCGAGCATCAAAGAATGGACTCCGTTCGTCAGTTATCCAAAAAAGAGGAGCAGGTAAAATTAATAATTGAATGTATTAACAGCAATTTTACTTCGCCAGGACTCAGCGTCAAAAAAATAGCCGATCAATTTTACTTTAACCCTTCATATCTAACGCGGATGTTTAAAGAAACCACCGGAGTTGCTCCAACAAAATATATAAATCTCTTGCGGATGCGGCGCGCAGTCGAATTGCTAAAAATGAAAAATTTTAGCATATCGCAAATTGCCTATGCGCTGGGATACAAAAATCAGTTTTATTTTTCGCGAGAATTTAAACGCCACTTTGGCACTCCACCCTCAAAATATGATCTTTAATCGTCGTGCGTTTTACGCTCGGTGTTGTTGAATGATGAAGAATCGAGAAAATGTTCTCCCGTCAATTTTTCATTTCTTAAAGCATTTAATTCTTTCCTTTCTTGCTCTTTTAATATCTCTTCGCTCTCCGTCGGCGAAAGATGATAACGTTCATCAATACACATTGTGTCCGTGATGAAATCATGTAGGGCTTTTTTCTTTTTGCCAATTATCATTACTAATAGGGAAACGATTTCCAAAAACAAAAAGATAATCATTATAGAAAATAATGAGAAGCCAATTCCAGTTATTTCAAACACGGGATATAGCCAACCCGCATTTAGTCCACCGGCAAGAAATGTGGGGATTATCATTACTCCAAACATTGACAAAAATATAACTGAATTTCTGCCTAATTGCTGAGTAAGTGTCGCTTTATATCCCTTATCGTCAATGACCCGGATTGAGAACACTTTTTTTCCTAACGTTTTGCCGTCTTTAAGGAAAAACTGCGGTAAGATATAAACGCCTAAAAAAGCCACCAAATAAGACAGTGAGATTGCTCCATCCATAAGAAAGGCACATTTGGCGTAGTTTTCTTTATAAAGAAGATAATGATCTTGAAAACGAGAGGAAGCGATTAATTCATCGACTTGTTTATTCCATAAATTTAAATAACCGGTTGCAAGATAGTTATAATTCGTTAATCCGGCCTGATAGGCATCGTCCACGAATAAGTATTTATATAAATCTATAGCGAAATAAGGGTCTAAATGCGGAAGCGTATAGTTTTGTTCATCAAATACCCAGATATCATTACGAACCATATTATCTTTCAATTGTTTATAAAAGAAAAACTGCGTATTGTCATCCATCGGGACAACATCGTTTTCTTTACCGTTATAACTATTGTTGTCGGCAGCATAATAAACATAGAAATAGGCTAATGTGTCCGTTTCATAACTTGCGGGCGGAAGGCTCTTTGGATTTTCGATTTCAATGCCATAATTGGTAAATGGCGTGGCATCAAGCGAATAAGTATAGAGGATGTGCATCAAACAATAGTCTTCAAATATCGCTTCTGATGAACGAGGATTACTATATTTATCCTCGCCTTCACCAATAAATTGATATATTTTGGCTTCTTCTTCAATCTGATAACAGGCTAACATTTCAGTCTTAACCGTTGCGGCATAGGATTGATAACTGTCCATATTGGATAAAGCGGTCATCGAAGTGATAATCAAGCCAAAAGCGACCGCCATTAAAACAAAAGCATCAAGTAGGAAAGCTTTTATTCTTCGGTTACTAGCTGCCGGAAGATCGTTTTTATAAACTCGTAAATTATCATTACTCATGGTTACTATTTTATCAGTTTCTGGGTAGTGACATCAAACAAATGTATTTTTGAGATATCGAATACCAGTTTTAAAATATCGCCGCTGTCAACAATTGTCCGCGCGTGAATCTTAGATACAATTTCCCCATCTTCAAAGTCACTATGACAGTAATATTCGTGCCCCAAAAGTTCCGCCACCGACACACTCATCTCAAATTCTTGTGAGATAGCTTCGTCAGTTAAAACACGATTCGATTGGTAAATATCTTCCGGCCGAATTCCAAATATAACTTCAACATCCTTGTTGGTGTTAATCTGGCTTAGTTTGTCGATAGCGTTAATTAAGAACTGCCTCTGCTGCGAAGCTTCTTCACACGATCTAAGTTCTTTTTCCAATTGATTTAGTTGCTTTGTATGTTTCTCGAGGTGCTGCGGTTCAAGGGAAATTTTTTCTTTAATTGTCTCAATCTGCTTGATGTAGTTATTCCGTTCAATAAAATCATTATCAAATTGATTAAACCGGTTCTTTAGGCTTACCAGTTCTTCCTGGTAAAATTTCTTAAATGCCTGGTCGAAGTCGGGTGTGAGTTCGATTTTCTTGCCTTGAGCAAAAGTGATAACTCCATTGTTATAGGTGGCTTTTAAAAGATTCATTGAGGGTGAGCCAATAAAAGTTGCCACAAACATATTTGCGGGGTGATTATATATTTCTATTGGGGTGCCAATCTGCTGAATATGACCTTTATTCATTACCACGATGCGGGTAGCCATTGTCATCGCTTCCGTTTGATCGTGCGTAACATAGATGGTCGTGGCATCGAGCGACTTATGAAGACGAATAATTTCACTTCGCATCGCCACGCGAAGTTTGGCATCAAGGTTAGATAAGGGTTCATCCATTAAAAATACCTTTGCATTTTTAACGATTGCTCGGCCTAAGGCCACTCTTTGACGTTGCCCACCCGATAAGGCTTTTGGTTTGCGGTCTAAGTAATCTTCAATTTGCAAAATATGGGCGGCCGCTAGTGTCCGTTTTCGTATCACATCTCGCGGAAGATGCCGTTTTTCATAAATTTCGACTGGAGTAACCTTTAAATACTCAATTTTTTCTTTTAAATTATCAATATCGCCTTGAATAAGTTTCTTCTCTTCTTCAGCAACCGTAGGAAGATACTTTTCTAAATCGCGAAGTTGATTAGTAAGTAGTTTGATTGCCCGATGATTAATTCCTAGAATTGGCTCGCCTTTCTCATTTACTTTGAGTGTTGGAACACGACGGATTCTCAGTCCAAAAGACATATTGCCGGCAACTGACATATGGGGATATAAAGCGTAGCTTTGGAAAACCATGGCAATATCCCGATCTTTAGGGTGCAGGTCGTTAGCGTAAGTTTTATCAATAAAAAGATCGCCTGAAGTTATATCTTCTAATCCCGCGATCATCCGCAAAGTGGTCGATTTGCCGCAGCCAGAAGGACCAACGAAAACAATAAATTCTTTCTTTTTAATGTCTAAAGAGAAATCATAGACCGCTTGAACTTTATTGTCATAAATTTTATTGATATGTTGAAGGCTGATATAAGTTCCTGCCGGAGCATGCTTTACCTTCTTTTTATTTATTTTTTGATAGGCGATAAGTTGATTGTAGATCCGTGTTCGCTGTGCTAATAATTGCTTGTCTTTAAGTTTTTTCTCTTTAAGCAACTGACGGTTTCTTTGCTTATCAATTCTTATTTCTTCACTCTTACTCATAGGTCAAAGCTCCTTTGTTATTTTCTGTTAGTCGATTATTCCCTTACGATAGTCAATATTGAAGGCTTGGGCTAAAAGACGAAGATTCTCATCGCTAATGGTCTGATAAATCTTCTTATCACCTATTTTAATATAAATCTCCGCTGCTTTTTCAATTGTTTCAACCAGTCCAAAAGCTTCATCAATTGATCTGCCGGTGCAGAAAAGTCCATGCTGAGCCCAAACGACTGAACGATACTCTTTCATTTTATATGCAGTTGCCTCGCCAATTTCTTCACCCCCGCATAAAATCCAAGGTAAAACAGCAATGCCTTCGGGAAAAACAACTATTGACTCCGTTTGCATCTTCCATAGATCCCTCGTCCAATGCGCGGAATCCAAGTCATGAACATGAGTCATGCAAATGACATTGGTTGGATGACAATGGATGACTATCCGGTGTTGAGAGTCAACTTTTAGTCGTTCGATATGACATTTTAAATGTGTCGGGGCTTCCGAGGTTGGTCTCCCGCCATCATCATACCCCCAGAGCAGGGATAATGTATGGGCATCTGTGACTTTTACAATTCCCAGATTATTACTCGGATCTTTAAGACAATTCTTAAAGTATTTTCCCGTTCCCGTAATGATAAGATACTTGCCAATTAAAGGAGTAAGATCGAAATTATAGTAAAAAGTTCGGGATATCACTTCTTCTTTAACGATATTATGCACTTCCTCTTCCGTAAGCAGGTAGGATAAATTACCACCATTACGCTCATCCCAACCATGTTTGTACAGCAAATCTAAAATCTCGGCCACATCCGTTACACAGCTCATTTTAATTACCTCTCTTTAATAAAACTTGCGTTTCATATTTCTTTATCTCTTCATACCAGCCTTTTTCGTCTAACACTCCCTCTTCACGACAATATTGTTCCCAGACATCCGCCCATGGCAATGTTTTAATTTCCTCTTGAAGGGCCAAAACCCGAGTATGGTCATAATTGTCTTGAGCCGCTTTTAACAAATTCCAAGGTGTAAGTAAAGCTTTGAGCAAGGCTTTTTCCATATTGCGGGCTCCGATGACTAAAGCCGCAACCCGATTGATGGATGCATCAAAATAATCAAGACCAATATAGGAACGATCTAGTGCCTGACATTTCACTAACTCATCTGCAACATCCTGCAAATCATCGTTTAATTTTAAAACATGATCACTATCCCATCTGACCGGTCGCGAAACATGAAAAGCGAGTCGGGGATAAAACAAAAGCATTGAGGATATTTTATCCGCTACACTTTCGGTGGGATGAAAATGTCCAGTATCAAGCAGGCAGAGAATGTTATTCTTGGAGGCATAATTCATATAGAACTCATGCGAGCCAACCGTATAAGACTCGAGCCCGATTCCAAACACTTTTGATTCAACGGCAACATCGACCAAACGCCGATTGTATTTATATTTTAGAATTTCATCCAATGACTCTTTAAGCCTTTTTCTCGGACCTTCTCGATCGGCAGGGCTTTCCTTTAAGCCGTCGGGAATCCATATATTACAAAGCGATTTTTGCTTCAGTTCTTGAGCAAAGTATTCGCTTACTTTAATGGAGTTTATACAGTGCATAATCCAATACTTGCGTATCGAATCATCCACGGAAGATAGGCTCATTCCATCAATCATTTTGGGAGAAGAAAAAACAGTCGGATTAAAGTCGAGTCCAAGATTTCTTTCTTTGGCAAAATCGACCCAACGTTTAAACTGGCGACCGGAGATATCCCGTCGATCAACGATTTCATCCGATTGATAGATTGCATGAAGATTGATCTTCTTCTTTCCGGGAATATATTTAAGAGCCTCGTCCAAATCGGAGGTTAATTCTTCAAAATTACGCGCCTTGCCTAAATAATTTCCGGTGGTTTGAATCCCTCCCGTCAGGGTTTCATTGCCTTCAAACCCAGACACGTCATCCAGCTGCCAGCAATGAAGAGAAATTTTTACTTTCTTTAGTTTTCTTATCGCTTCATTGACGTCAATTCCTAATTCTTGATACTTTAATCTGATTTCTTTTCTCATTTGTCTTTCTCCATTTGATTATAGATGTTGCCAATAGCCGCACACTCTAGCGGTCGAGCAATAACTTTCTTCTTTGTAAATTCTTCCGTAAGTTTATTTAAATATTGATTTTTAGCGCCACCCCCGACAATATATAGGCAATCATATACTTCGTTTGTAATTGCTTCTAACTCCTGCATTGCCGTCTGATAGGATTTAGCTAGCGAACGATAAGTGGCATTAATGATATCGCTATCGCTTGAAGGCAATGGGCGGTTGTGATGATAAAACCAATCCATGATTTCTTTTTTCATGCCCGTCGTCGCTAAAAAAACCGGATCGTTGACATCAAACAGTTCTTGATAAGGACTACTTTGTGCCATTATTACCATCTCGCTAAAACTTTTATTGATATCTTTGGCTAATTCTTGAATAATCCAAAGTCCCATAATATTCTTCTGAAAACGAATATAGTCCGGTCCATATTCATTGGTATAATTTGCTTTCATTGCCTTTAAAGAAGTAATTCCTTTTTCCATTTTAATGCCCAATAAGGACCAAGTACCACTGGAAATGTAGGGGGCATTTATGGTCGTCATATCAATACCCTCAACCGCAGCTCCAGTATCATGTGAAGCGCATAGTTTAACCAGTATATTACCGCCTATTTCATCTTGAACCTCTTTTAAAAAATTACCGACAACCGTACCTGGTTTATATAAACTTCTTTCAAAAAAGCGCTTATTTAAATTTAGCTTATCAATAACATCTGTAGAAAATCTTTTTGTCTTTATATCTAGCAGTCCGGTTGTGGAAGCGTTTGTATATTCGTGCAATTTATGGCCTGTCAATCGAAAATTTAAATACTCGGGTATCATTAGGTAATCCGTGGCTCTCTCACTGCGACCAGTAATTTTATCTGTGTAAAGTTGATAAATCGTATTGAACGGTTGAAACTGAGTTCCCGTTATTCCATAAAGGGAAGAAAAGGGGAGAATCGAATGGACTAAATCGACAGCCTCTTTAGTCCTGGAATCGCGATAGGCATAAACCGGGCTTATCTTTTCATCATTAGAAAGCAAAACATAATCTACCCCCCAACTGTCTATTGCCATCGAGTCAATTGTCGGAAATAAAACCAAAGCCGCTTTTATTCCCTCTTTGACCTCACTAAAAATATGTTCAATATCCCACACAAGATGGCCGTCAGTTCTATTAATTCCGTTTGAGAATCGATATACCTCTTGTGTATGTAAGTGGTTTTGCTCATCTTTCCAACCGACGATGTGGCGTCCGGAAGATGCCCCGATATCAATTGCTAAATAGTATTTCATATTCTTTACCCGTTTATATACTACATTTTTAAATAAGAGCAAAATATAACAATATTGCACTTTTATATAATTATTTTGTAGCGTATATTATTAGTATGCATCAAAGAATTCCCTTGACGAGTTACACCAACAATAAACTTCTCTATATATCAAAGACCGATATTAGCGATGATTTTAAAGCAAGCTTTCACTCGCATCCTAACTTAGAAATTCTCTTGTTCGTCGCCGGAGAAGGAAAAATTCTCACCACCCATAAAACAATTTCCATAAAGAAAAATGATCTAGTAATAATCAACACAAACTCCAACCATTGTGAAGTATCTAGTTCAAATTGCCAGTTCTTAGCTTTAGGCGTAAATCAACTAAACGCATATTTAAATGATGCTTACAGCAAAAAAATTCTTTATTTTTCGTTAACCGATGACGAATTTACGAAAGTAAAAGCGTTATATGAAATCATTTTTAACGAGTCGGAAGTAAAAAGTGAACCCAATATTATCGAGTCCACCTATGAAAACTTATTAACTTTGATTCAACGAAATAGCAATTTATTTTTTGCTTCCACGGCGAAAGAAAACTATAGCAGTCTCGTGAGCAATGCCAAAAACATAATTGACAATTACTACTATTCCAATTTAAGTATTAATTCCCTTGCTCATCGATTATCGATTTCTTCCTCTTTGCTTTGCCATCGGTTTAAAGAAGAAACTAAAATGACTATTATCGAATACAAGCTAAAATGCCAAATTGAAGAAGCCTGCAATTTGTTGCGAATTACTGATATGTCAATTCTTGATATTTCTTCGGCAACCGGTTTTAACAATTCGGCTTATTTTTCTAAGGTATTTAAAACCCTAGTGGGAGTTAGCCCCAAAAAATATCGCTTGGAAAACCTAACACCAAATAAAATAAAAAACTCGGCTATATAACCGAGTCTTAAGTTATTTATCTAAACATATATTGTTCTTTTTCAATAACAGATATCTTCCCCATATAAATACTGGCGCCGATAAAACTCAATGTAATTGTTTCTTGATCTTCACTAAAAACGTATGGAATATAAACCATCCCCTGACCTGAATTATTATCTTTGGAAGTCTTTGACATAACAAAACTTCCTCGTGATTGCCCATTGCTGGAAATATTGGCATAGATAATATTATCAGTACCATTACGATAATTTAAGGAAATCATCACTTCTTTTCCTTTGATTGGAGATGTAAAAGAAAACGTATACTTGTTTAAAAACTTTTGCATATCGCCATCGCGGATAACGGCTATTTCTGATTGGGAAATCATTTCCATCATCAAATCATCCATTACTACATAACTATCTGGATAAGCATTTTTATCCAATCGAATTCCGATGCGCATCGCCGACTCAGTTGCTTTAAAAACAAGAACTTTATTAATCGGGCTAGAAATATTATAGAAATCTTCTCTGGAGATAATATTGCTTGCCTTATCCATAGCGACTAAAGCCCCGGATACTTGATTGGAACTGGCAACAAAAGTGGATACTCGATAATAACTCCCTACATTTAATCCCGTATAAACATGATAAGCATAGGCATCTTTACTGCTGTCATCGGCCATCAGTTTTAAAGCTCGATAGCCACTGTGAGACAACATATTGGTTCCTTCTTCAACCAATGAAAGATTTCCGTTGCTACCGACAAAATTAGAGGTTGTTCGATCTTCAACATCATAGTTTGAAAATAGTTTTGACCGATCTAAACGAACACTTGTCGTCGGGATTAAATAATTATCACCATCAATTTCACCGCCATTTTCCAGTAATAACTTTTCAAAGTTTTTTTGATACAAGGAAACAATATCCGTTATAAGTTGCCGTTCTGGATACTCTCCATTAATATAGGGCGGATAATTACCATTGCGCAAATTTAAATATGTTCCTTCACCGTCATAATAAATACGATTGTTAATTTCTTCATATTCCGGATTAGAGACATCAAAACCCTTGATAACTCCCATTAATCCCGTGACAATCGCGGCTGTACAATCGCCATCAAATCCCATAATGCTCGCATACTTGCAAGTTTCAAGGTAATCGTTCTGCCCATATAGTATTGATAGAATTGCGAATGCTCCATTCACGCCCGGATCTGTTTGAATATTATCTATGCCGAGAACATTCCGCCGGTAACTAGCCACTTCGCTTGCGGCCAGTTTATAATCTTGAGGATATTTATGGTAGGCAGCTAGTGAATATTGATACATACGATAAGGCCAACTATTTTCCGGCAAAACTTTCGCCGCTTCCTCCATAACTTGCAAAGCGTCATCATAAAAATAGGCTAAAGAATACATCGCGCCATAAAACTTAGCCCAAATAACCGGGTCAAGATAACCTACATTACTGGCAAATGTATCAATTAAATCTGTGGCTAAATTCGGCATGCCTGGAGCATTCATGCCCAAAGTTTCATTTTCAATATATGCCTCCGTGCACCAAGCATAGCGATTGCCGGCTTCAACTGTTCCAGTAAAAGGTGGCAAGAGATCTTTTTGGCGAATAAGTTTCATCGCGTCTAAGCCACCTCCCCAGTCGCTAACACTGTAATCCAGCCAAGCATCATGAATGGCTTTAGCTGATACACCATAGTGGTCAATAATAAGTTGATTAAAAAAATCAATATGATAATCATCGTCATTAGCTACTTCATAATGGCCAGTAGATGAATTGTATATCAAGCGATTATAAACGTTTTGATAATCAGGAGTGGCCAGTATTCCCGGTTGGTAATGTTCGTAATTACCGGCGTATGGTCCGTTGATAAAGCTGAACCAACTTTGAGGCATCCCTACATATGGATCTGGGCCATCCCAGACAAACTCATAGCCAGACAAAAAGCCTGCTATTTGTCCTAAAGCCCCGCCAAGTGTCTTTTTATAATAATCTTCCTTACTGATTGTTTTCATCGTTACTGGAGGATCAATAAGGAGTGAGGAAGTGTCAATCGACGCAGATGATGATCCGCCTCCATTACATGCCACTAAAAGAGATGTCGCTAAAAGAAATGGAACTGAGTTTAATTTTGCTCTACTCATTTTATCCTCCTGCTTAATTGTCGTTATCGATGGCTTCTTGCATCGTTTGGTCCATAAAATCGACAAAATTATGCGCCGTCATTTGCCCACTCAACCACACTGACATTTTTTGATTAATTATTTGATCAACTGAATTGTAGTAGGTCGTATACGGCACATGCAAACCATGATCTAATCCATCAACAAAACATTGAACATCAGAGGCAGTGAATTTTTCGTCTAAAGCATTCTCATAGGTGGATAAAGCATCACGGCGAACGGGAATACCTCCTACTCCAGTAGCACTCAAAGCGGCAACCGCTTCTTGAGAAAGAAGAGCTTTGATGGCTTTTTTATCTTGAACTGGGGTCTTACTATTTCTTACAGCGAAGAAACAGTCGGTAAATTCTGAACTATAAGCTGATTGTCCCTCAATGCCAGTTGGAGTTGCCGCTACCCCCACATTAAATTGAACCAATTTCTCGTTTGTCATATCGCCCATCCACCAAGCACCATCAACAATCATGGCCATATTTCCGGCTTGAAACTTATCCATGGCCGTTTCAATACTAGTATCCGATGGTTTCGGCATTGAATTGTCAGTTTGGATCATACTATCGAACCAATCGTATACTTTATAAAACGGCTCGGATTTGATCGCACTATTACCGCTACTATTAAAAACGTTATCGCCCCCAGCTGATTTGGCGTACATTCCGGCATAGGCGAGATACGGTCCCGCAGAAAAACCAAAATCACGATTTGGTCGCGATCCCGATGACAGTTTAGCCGCCATATCTCTTATCTGTTCAAAGGTGGCCGGATTATTCCAATCACTGCTAGGATAATTAATCATTAAACTCTCATCTTTTCCTGTGTTATAGGCGTCAAAGTAATCTTTGTTATAGTAAAGAACCATATGCTGAATCCCCGTCGGCATCCCATAGTATTTCCCGTTACTATAAGCGACTCCACCGAAAGCTGATTCTACATAGTCGTCCATGTTAAGACTATTATATACTTCGGATAAATCCTGCAATTGATTGCGTTTAATCATCAGTGGGATATGACTTTCGGCTATCCGCCCGATTGTTCCACCGATACCCCCGGCCATATTCGAAGCCACCTTTGTGTAGTATTTATCCCACTCATCGGTTTGAATAATATCCGGTTCAATTTTTATGTTATCATCGGCTAGGACTTCGTTAGCCGCATCAATCATTGCTAACCATCCCGCATTTTCATTGACCGAGTTCATCAGCGACATTTTTACGATGGTAAGCCCCCCTTCGCTTGAACTTCCACCTCCACAACTTGCTAGTAGCATCGGTAACAATAGTAACATCACACGTTTAATCTTTTTGTTTTCCATCTCAAGTTTCCTCCTTTTTTACTTGATTCCCGTCGTTGCGATACCTTGAACAAAGTATTTTTGCGACTTTAAATAAACAATGGAAATAGGAATAATCGAAAGAGTCGTCGCCGCCATAATCATTCCCCATTGAACACCGTTAGCGTGCGTGTCTTTGAGACTGGCGATAAATAAAGCTATGGTCATCTTATCGGGACTAGACAAATAGATTAGTTGACCAAAATAGTTGTTCCAAGATCCAATAAATGTAAATAAGCCCAGAATGATTAATGCCGGTTTACATAGAGGTAGGATAATATGCAAATACTTGCGGAAATATCCACAGCCATCAATTTCAGCCGCTTCCAATAGTTCGTTTGGTATTGAAACCATAAACTGGCGAAGCATAAAGACGCCGTAAGTATTAATGAATATCCCCGGAATGATAAGGGGAAGAAAGGTGTCCGTCCATCCGATTTTGGCAAACACCATAAACAATGGAAGTATCGTCACTTGCCCCGGAATCATTAAAGTAGCGATAAAAAGAGCGTAAATTCCATTCTTCCCTTTAAAGCGTAATTTAGCAAATGCATAAGCGGCCAATGAGGAAGTAAAAAGAGTGCCGATAGTTAAAGTTGTCGAAATAATAAGCGAGTTTAAATATGCTCGCCACAACATTCCATTTTGCGCTAAAAACACGCTGATATAACTGTCTAAGGACAAATGTAATGTAAATATATCCACTGGAGTCTTGAAAATTTCATTAGGTAATTTCAATGAATTTAACACCATCCAGTAAAAAGGAAAAATGGCAATTAACGACACACATATCAAGGCGATGGTTATTACAACATTTGAGGCTTTTATCTTTTTTTTCTTGTTCTTTAATGTGGTTTTCATTATTCAAACACCACCTTTTTCTTAAACTTGAATTGAATTAGTGTTACAAAACCAACAAAGATAAACAGCACCCAACTAGCCACGGAAGCCTTTCCCATATCAAACTCGCTAAAGGCTTGAAAGTATATATACATTGAAAGGGTATATGTTGAATAATCTGGACCGCCTCCCGTCATAATGTAAACTTCATTAAAAATGTTAAAAACATCGATGCAAAGCATAACCATAACAAAGAACATAACGGGGGATAATAATGGCAGGGTGATTTTTTTAATTTTTTGCCAAACATTCGCCCCGTCAATTTCGGCTGCTTCATACAAGTCTCCTGGAATATTCTTTAATCCGGCATCAAAAATAATGTAGTAATACCCCATTTTTAACCAAATAATAACCACCACTACCGCAAAACGGGCATATCGACTATCGGTTAGCCAGGCTGGAGGATTGCTTATTCCTAATCCCATTAATAGAGAATTTAAAACTCCTCCATTGGGTTCATAGATAAAATACCAAACCATCGCAATCGCTACCGTTGAAGTAACCATCGGAAGGAAAAAAGCCGCTCGATATAGTTTTAGAAAATGCAATTTTCGATTAGTTAGGATAGCTAGTGTCAGACTGGTGAATATAGTCAAAGGAACAGCTAACACTAAATAGATGAATGTATTGCCGATTGATTTCCAAAATACCCGATCACTAAAAATTGCTTTGACGTTATCCAAACCAACAAATGTCGGAAAATCGATAAAATTCCACTGGGCAAAGCATAAATACAAAGAGAAAACTAAAGGGAAAACAACAAATAAAACAAATCCCAAAACCTGCGGGGCAATGAGTATCCAGCCAACTCGATTCTCCTTTTTTTCGCGCTTAGTCATTTAAGTAGAGCTCCTCATATTTTTTCGCTTGCTCAATAATTTTAATAATTTTAGGTAATCCATTTTTTATAGTGCCATCAACTAAGGCCATCGTCGGTATTATTCCTTTTCTTAGTGGCACCATTACTTCATCGTTGATTCCCAATTCATGAACACCCGTTGATCCTCTTGCAACATCGCCTAGACATAGGTGAGCAAATTCGCGAGCATAATTTGTAAAGATGTTTTCATTGGGTTGATCATGATAATGTAGCCGACCTTCCGTATGTCCGCTTTGAAAAAGGGGCATAGCCATCGTCAGTCCGTCATACCAGCCTTCACCCGAGATTAGAAAATTAGGCCTTCCGGCTTTTAATCGCCGGCAAAGTTCATACACTCCCGGAACAACATCATATCGCCGATCGTTCACCCAACAGGCGGCAATATCTAGGAAAGCGGCATCAAAACCATAAATCTTTGTCGCATTATCTATTTCATTAAATAGTTTATTTTGCCATTTAGGAGCACCCGGGTTAAGTTGAGAGTTGACATTATGATCATAATGACGGGCCGAATCCCAATCTACGGATCCATTTCTCATCATGCCGCCGCTGGCTAAAATAAATTCACTTTGAGGCCCCCACATGCCAAAATCATTCAAATTGTGATTGGCCATATTTATGCCATACATCGCCATCACTTTGACTCCTAATTTATGGGCACCATCGACCAAATTCTTCAGTCCTTTGTTTCCACCTAGTCGATCATCAGCAACGTAATTTCCATATTTAAAATAATAGCGACCCTCCCACCCGGGAATATAGAATAAAATGTGTTTGCCATCAATGTACTGACATAGTGCTTTTAAGTCGTCAAGCGCACTTTGATATGTGTGAAAAATCTTCCCTGTCCAATGTTCCATATGGCATGTTACGACCAGAGAAATATCATGAAACCAAGATGGCACATCGCTGCGTTCATCAAATGGAACTAAGTGATAATTCTGGCAATTAATAGATTCCATTGCGCGAAATATACTATCGATTGAATTAGAAAAGCCTATTTCCCAAAGGGGAACATCTATCGCATTTTTGATGTCGGTAGCTAAATCTTCAAAAATCAACTCCACCCGCATTGTTCCGTCATCATTGCTTTTTAAAAAAAATCTTTTTTCCCGAACTTTTTTATCGTGCGAGCGAACGTAAAGGTAACCGCCATCGGCAAGAGCAAAAATTAATTGGGGAGTATTTATTGACCTCCAGCCTTCGGGATAGTGATATAGATTGCCATAATTTGTAATCTCAACTGGGCCGGATGGAAGTGATACTAGTTTCCCTTGCGGTAAATCTAAAAGAGAAAGTTTAAGGCATCTGATCGGCTGATCGAGTAAAGCATCAATTTTTATCTGACTATTTTTTTGGCTTACTTCATTGATCTGAATGCTTACTTTAGACCCCTCAACTGTCTGATCATCACCCCATAAAATTGTATGGGATTGCAAGATATCATGATTTTTGATAAGCGTATTCGGCGCAATGGTAAAAAGATTATCAAAGGAAAAAATTTCCACTGTAGCATGATATTTATTAATCGTAAACACTTCATTTTGAGGGATAAAACTTAAATCCTGCATTTGCATAAATATGTATTAGGGGCCAAAGCCGCCTCTACCTTTCCTTTTTAACTAATAAGCGTCAAAACTAAACAATCAACAGTAAACCAGTTGCTGCCATCTTCTCTTGTGACATAAATATGATTGCGGCCGTAATTTAATACGATTTCAATTTCATCGGGAGCCAGAACCGGATCATTCCATGCCTTACCCCCCGTATAGGGAAGAGCAATCGTCTGCATAATTGTTTCCTCATTTACTCGAATAGAAGCAATTGACTGATTGTCCCCATTGGTATGGGAATAAGCAATCTGAACTCGATAGGTACCGGCTTGAGCAATATTTGCCCAAATATCCACCCCTTGCCCAGTTGCGTTTATTCCGCCTTGAGTATAATGATTGCTCGCATTTGCATTATAGGCAGCCGCATCGCCACTATTATTGACTTTAGCTAATTCACCTTCCAATTTAGTACTGGTAAAAATTGGCCCGCTTTCTAATGGGACGTAATCATTTCCCGTGCCTTTAATAACAAAATAGTCAAGTTCAGCCCAACCACCATAGGCTGGATTATCAGAACTGATTCCATCCTTTATGACTGCAATTCGATTCCATCCTTCATCAAGATTAATCGATACTGTCACCGATGATGGATTATAACTATTCTCTGCTCCCCAGCCAGTATTTACTGAATATACGGCTTTAGCAGAATATTCGCCGTTAACATAGACATTATGGTAGGAATTGGGCGAACCCGTCGTGTAGTAGATTTCAAAATCATGGGCCCCGGGTATATATGAATAAAAGTCAATTTGCACCCCTTGCCCGCAGTTATCGATAGCGCCAACATATGCTCCTCCATGAGCAAGGCTATTTTCCCGGTACATATTTTGATTGATAAGCCCCGTCTCAGCTTCCACTAGTGCATCTTCTTCAACGGGCCTTCTTTGACATGTATAATCAATTTTAATTGAGTAAATTTGCGTGTCATCATTGGCAATTACTTTAAAGAAGTTCATTGATGGGCTAACGGAATAAGCAATGCCACTTTGAAGCGTATCCGTAAGTGTGAAATCATCTGCTGTATATCCCGCTTTTAACGATACTGGCGTTGAACTTATATAAATGACTGTGATAGTGCCGATACCGGATATGGCATCGAGGTTTCTAATATAACCGTCTAAGCCCAAGAAGGCATGCTGATCGGCCGCGCTTTTAACTTGTCCGTATTCATAATGAATAGGATTCCCTAATGGCGTAGCAACTGCATTTTCATAGAAGTCAGTTATTATATCTGGCGAGACACTTGGCGCATTGCTTGAAGTTAAATTAATTTCATATGCCGTATCTGTAGCTCTAGGAAAAAGGATATCTTCCGAATTATTTTGTGTTACATAGAAACCAAGGACTAGCGAAGACAGAGCCAAAAGGGCAAATGTTAGTTTTCCTTTTTTCATATTATTTACTCCGCTTCAATTAATGAAAGCGTAATATAGTCAACTTGGAATGATTGAGATCCTTCGTTCTTTTTGCAGTAGATAAAATTATCGCCCGCATTAAGAGTAATCTCCACTGTGCTCGAATTTACCACCGGATTTCCCCATCCTAAGTTGGTAGTAGGTAAATTCATAATGATTGGCGTCCGGTCTTCACTGGTAGTAAAAGTAGCAAATGTATTCCCTTCAGTATTAGCGTGCGCGTATGCCAATTCAACTCGGTAAGTTCCTGTTTTAGGTGCACTAAAATGCCATTCAATTCCGTCGCCAACAGCATCGATATTACCCTGAATATAATGGTTGCTTGCATTTTCAGAATAGGTAGCCGGATTCGATGTAGTCCAGGCATCACCATTCCATTTAATCTGCGTGCCTAATTCTCCTTCTAACTTATAGACCGGGTTTCCTACAATAAAATCATCCGGATTATACTCTTCGCCCGTTCCTTTTATGACAAAATAATCTAGTTCGGCCCACCCTCCATATGATGGATCATCGGCGCTGGTGCCGTCTTTAATAACATCTATCGTATTCCATCCACCAACTAAATTAATCGTTACTGTGACTTCAGCCGCATTATAACTGCCGATTCCGCCCCATCCGGTATTTTCTTCATATACGGCGGTTGCTTGATTTACGCCATTAACGTAAACATTGTGGTAGGAACCAACAACGCCTGTAGTATAGTAAATTTCGAAATCATGACCGCCGGCGATGTAAGAGTAATACTCAAAATGAACGCCTTGGCCGCAGTTGTCTATTCCTCCGGCATACGCTCCTCCATGCGCCAAATCATTGTTACGAAATGTCGAATTATTTTTATCACCAAAACCAATAAGTCCATTTTCCGCCTCTAATATGACATCCTTTTCGGAAATAAGAACTTCGATTTCTAAAGTTGCTGCTTCACTTCGGCCATTGTTAGCCACCGCAACAACAGAAAGCATATTCGTTCCTTCAAGCCCTAAGCCATCAGTATCATACGATGTTGTATCAATTGTCGAATTAAAAACAACTGCATCTTCTTTCGTAATCTCTATTTCGTAGGCCTCGGCTCCACTAACTTCATTAAACGAGATTACCCCATTAGCAAATTGCAGATTTTGAGGAGCGTCAAGCGTCACCGGGAGCGAAATGCTTCCCGAGGATGTGGTTGAATTCCCACCGCTAATACTTTCCTCTTTGCCACCACAACCAGTCAAACTTAGAAGTGCGACAAGCGTTAACACATAAGTAAATTTCTTTTTCATAGTTCCTCCTTGAATTTCTATGAATTCCCTAAAAATAAATGCACATCATACTTTTTTACTGTTGAAGGAAGAGAATTGTTCTCTTCCACCTGACAAAGCAAAATTTCTGTTGCATCTTTAACCATCTTTGAATAATCGGCCTGAATAGAAGTTATATCAAACGGGTAATCGAGAATTCGGCTAACAGCATCGTAACCGATAACTTTTATCCTCTGCGAATCATAATGATTATTATCATGCATTTTATTAATTATTCTTGAAGCTAATTGATCATTAAAACAGAATATGCCATCAACTCCGCTGCTTACTATTTTCTCTACATTTTGTTCAAAATATGTAGCATCAATCGAAGCGACATTTTTTATGCCTAATGCCTGCGAACGCTTGATAAATCCATCTCGCCGAGGAATGCTGCATTCAATAGTGGAGACCTCAGCATAAGCCAAGTTTTTGCATCCTTTACTTATTAAGTATTCTGCAGCTTGTTCCCCACCCTGAATATCATCGGTATAAACAATATTTAAGTTCGGCTCACTTGATGTCCTTCCGAATAAAAGCAAGGGTAACTTATTAAGCGTCGCCATAATCACTGCTTCATGTTCCGGAACAATAAAGGTTACAACCGCATCGGCTTTAATCTTTATGCACTCTTTAATGAGATCTTCTGATAGCTTATAACCCGTGGCGGGGACCACCATGGCATAGTAATTGCGCTGGGCAAACTCTCTGATCATCATTTCAACAATCATTCCAAAATATGGGGAGGCAATATTGTCAAGAACTATGGCGATAATTTGGCTCTTTCCACTGCGTAGTGATTGAGCAATTGAATTTGGTATATAGCCTAATTCCACAGCCTTTGCCCGAACTATTTTTTTAGTTTCCTGCGATATATCATCGCAATCGCGAAGTGCGTGCGATACCGTGTTAATTGATAAATTTAGTTCGCTAGCAATCGTTTTTAGACCTATACTATTTTTAATCATACTGGAAGCCCTTTCACGTCAATAAAATATCAAACATTAACGTTAATGTATACATATTTAGTGGCAATAATGCTAAAAAGTAATAAAAAAAATTAAGTTCTAAAGCCACTTTTTCAGAACTTAATTATTTTTTTAATGATAAATAGAATAATCTGATTTTAATAAAATATCGTTGAAAACTTATCCCTTTAATCCATTTGATTGCCGAATCATATCTTCAATAACAATGTCAAATATTTCCCCTAGCGAAGAGCAATACTCAAGTACTTTCCAAGGTTCATTCGTATGATAATGAATTTTAATCAGTTCAGGATCGCCCACAACCAGTAAACAATCGCCAATGAAATTATCCTGAATGTAGTCGATAATGGTATCCTCAGATAAGTTTTGTCCTTCAATCAATAATTGCGTATCGTAACGAAATTCTGTCTCTTCCATTTTCTCGCACCTCTGTCTTTCTAATAATATCAATATAGAACATTTATTCAAAGCAAATAATATAGATAATCAATTTTGATAAGTCTCTTAAAACTGAAACACATAAGACTTCTTATCGTCTTTCTACTCATCGTTAAGCATTTCCTTTTCTAGAGGAAAGAGTAAATCTTCCACCCATTTTTTAAAACATAAAAATCTAAATCCCTGAAACAATCTTATATGACTACTAGAAGCGACGCCTTATTTTGCTTCAGTTCCACTTTCTAGGATATCGGCGTACTTATCGAATCGGTAGGTCACATATCTTTGTTTGCTCTTATCAATGGAAGAAATAATCCCCATATCAACAAAATCTTGAAGGAGTTTGCCGGCAGTCGGTTTACTTACTTCGAGTCCACTTACTACATCAGTAGAATCAATGTATGGGTGTTTCAAAAGAAGAGTTAATAAACGCAATTGATTTCCTTTGGCGTGCGAAGCACCTCTATTGATTAGGTTAATACAATCATCTCTTGTTTTAGATAACTCGCCTATCGTTTTGATGGATTGCTTGCTCATTAAAGTTACGCCGATAAGAAAGAACTTAATCCATTCTTCATATCGACCTTTAAATCTCACATCCATGAGGAGTGAATAATACTCTTGCCTATTTTCTTTAAAATAAAGGCTTAAATATATAAGCGGATAGTTAAGTACCTTGCTTTCTTTTAGCCATAATGGGATAAGAAGTCTTCCTAATCTTCCGTTTCCATCAAGGAACGGATGGATGGTTTCAAATTGATAATGAATCAAGGCAATTTTGATTAAGAATGGCACCTCAATCGTAGAATTCATATAGTTTTCTAAATCGTAAATACAATCATCCATTTTATCCACTGATGGTGGAACATAGGTGGCATTAGTTAATGTGCCTCCTGCTGGTCCGATCCAGTTTTGCGAGCGACGGACTTCCCCCGGGTTCTTGCTTTCGCCCCTAACCCCTTTTAGTAGTTCTTTGTGAAGCTCTTTAATATATCTAAAAGAAATAGGAAGAGTGTCTAATAGAGAGATTCCCATATTGAGCGCGCGCACATAGTTAACGACTTCTTCTGTATCTTTACGTTTTTTGATATCCTTTTTTTCAACTTGCAAGAAATCACTTAAAGAAGTTTGAGTTCCTTCTATCTGACTCGATACAGTAGCCTCTTTTTTAACATACATCGAAAGAAACAAATCACGATTGGGTAGAGAGGTGGCAATTCCATCTAATTGGCCAAGAAGAAGGCTAGCTTCCGATAATAAAGAAGAGAGTTCATTGTCATTGTTAATATTTATATTAAATAAAGAAGTAGGAACAAAGCAATCATAGTCGCTTTGGACATGATATATTTTTCCCGCTCTTTCGCTATATAGTTTCATACTCATCCCATCCTTTACTTAACCACATCATAATGCATTATAAGTAAACTTTCAATAGTAAACATTTACTTAAATGCAAAATAAAAGAATGTAAGTAAAGCTTTAATCAATGAAAAATGACTAAATCACTCAAAGGCTTCAAAACAATTATCGAACTACTTATCTATAATTCTATATCACTCAAAATACTTGGCAGTCGAATTAAATAAAAGAAATACTCTTATTCTTTTTCTACATACCAAGGCCCATCCCTCCTAAAAGATTTATGTAGATATCCATTAAACTAGTTTCCCCCCACTATATTTAATTCTTTATTATGATTACGTTCTTTTAACGCCCTTATTCGTAAAAATCTTTTTTCTTCGATAATACTTATTGCCCAATGAATCACCATGCCGAAACCAAACATTAAAATGATGGTATCCATGCTAAAAGCAATAGCACTATTTAAATATAGAACAAAGAATGTTCCGTAGTATAGGAAATTAACTATTAAGGAGCAGATAAGTGAGTATATCGTTTTACCCATGCCGATAAAAATTGAATCAGGAATAATCGTGAGTCCATATGCAATATAAAAGGGAGTGAGTTTAATGGTAATCGAGTAGATTGCTTGGAAGTTTTCTAATTGTTGCACATTTTGAAAAAATGGAATCCAAACTGGAATTGTTATCGCCCAAATCAATACTGAGAAAAAAACAATAAGGTAATAATTTTTTTGTTCTAACTTAAAGTAGCCATCTTTGCAGTCATGTCTTATCACTTCCGCTAAGGCTGCGATTGGAATCAAAAGCCATCCCCAAATAAAATTGTTTTCCGACCAATAATTGCCTTGCTCCGCCACCATATTAACCATTTTGCCAATCATTAAGGCATAAACAATGTTGTCAACAAATTGCTGTCCACCGGAAAACAAGCCAACTTTTGCCCAAGTTAAACCATTTGCTAAATCATCTTTTTTAAACCAACTTAATTTTAAAAATCCTTCCAGACGCAAAACGATTATGCCCACAACCGCGACTATGGAATTAGTAATAATATTAGAGATGGCTACCCCGTTTACTCCAAAATTTGGAATAAAAATAAAATCCGTTAAAATACCCAATATAATTTGAACAATCATAAAAATATAAACATTTTTTGCCTTGCCAATAACAACAAACACCACATTAATGAAACTCATTATAATGCCAATCATAAAAGAGATTGTCTCTAATCTTAAATAAGAAAATACTTCAGCAATGTCAACTGAATTGGGATTCATAAATCCCACTAAATGAAGGCCATAAATAAAAACAATAATAGAAAAAACGGCATAGATTAAAATCGTTATGACTCCCGTTTTAAAAACATGATAGGGAAAATTCAATTTATCGTTTTTGAATATTTTATTTAAAATCGAATAAAGAGGTATGATGAGGAAAGCACGTATAGTCTCATCAATTTAGTCAAACCATTCCATTTGTCCGATGACATCAATACCTTGAGTTGAAGTATTTACTGAGATTAAAAAAGTACGGACGGACATATAGACGGCCGGCACCAAACTCAATGCGCATAGTGAAAAAAATAGCACAAAATTAAAACTTCGAAAATCCCTGAAAATTTTTCTCAATTCCATAATAAATTGTTCCCTTTGTATTTTTTTGCTAAATAATTTTACCACGCCTGTTTGCATTCATTAACATATTTTATTTTTCATTTCATGCACTATTTTTTTCAAGTCAATATAAAAGCATGTAAGTTAACATGCAAGTTAACGTGTAAGTTATTATTAGTAATATATTTATGGGCATGACTTGCGTAGTAGCAGAAATAAAAGTACATGCCATATAAATTGCCATTTGAATTAGAATAAAAGAATGACTGATTCGATCTTTAAGATAATGAAAGTATCGGCTGTTTAAATTTTATTAATGACATTAAAAGTTTTTATGTCATAGGTAAATTTTCCGTCCAAAAAGTATTTAATCTTCCATTACTTTTTTAGTTCAAGAAAGCAGAAACAACCATTCTCATTAAATTATAACTCTACAAGTAATTTTATAATTTGGTCTCGTACGAAAATATATCTTCTGGAATAATCATTATCAATTGTCAAAAGCTTTATGTTATTGTCACGACATATTTGTTTTTTTAACTCATCAAGTTCTATTCTTTTGGCATTTGTGTAATGCTCATGGCCATTAAGTTCTATTATAAGAACCGGTAGTTTCGTTGTCTTACTATAAAGAACAAAATCAAAAGTAGACTTTGTTCCAAAATCAAACTTCCGTGTATTGGTAAAATTCTCCAGAACATCAGACATTTTGCGTTGTCTTTCAACAATGTATGAATTGTTAACCGAAGTAAAATGAAAAATAGTGTCAAAAAGTTCTTCTTCTTTTTTAGTATTATATTGTCGATAATTCATCGCATTAACGATTAATTTATCATCGCGCATTGTTAGCTTATCCGTTATTCCATTGTCTTTGACATAATCAACTAATTCGCATAAATCATTAGGCGTGTTTTCCGATAATTGATGAATCCAATTAACATTGCAAGGAATAATCAATTGATCTTGAGCTCTTGTAACAGCAACATTAATAAGCTCCACATTATTTTTTATCCATCCAAAAGTTTTTTTGTTAGTTTGACGAGTAATTGCGGGACTAAAATATATAACCTTTTTTTCGTCGCCTTGAAAGGAGTGAATAGTTCCAACATTCTTCGCATCCATATTCTTATCTTTTAATACTTCTTTAAATAATTCCGCCTGTCGTCTGAAGGGAGTGATAATTCCATAATTGCTGACATTGTTCGTTTGTATATGATCTATAATCGCACTTATTTCTGATAATGATGTATTTCTTTCTATTTGCTTTGCATCCATCATATTCCTGCTTAAATCAAGCAAAACAAGCGCATCTTCTCTATCATTTTCTCGCATTAATTTTAATTGTTTTTTGTAATATTTATAATTAGAGAAATTGATTATTTTTTTTGCGCATCGATAATGTTGATTGAGTAAAATAAAAGGGGAAATTGTATCATTATGCTGCGCAAGCCGCAATATAGAATTTTCTATATAATTAAATTGAGTCTCTGATATATCATATTTTCGCATCAGTTTTTCATTCAAAAACCGATTAAGTGAAATTACTGGTTTAAGTTGATTTTGATCCCCGACTAACACCATCTTTTTTCCACGCACAATACTAAATAGCGCTGGTCCTATTGGACACTGAGCCGCTTCGTCTATTACAACCATATCAAACTCTGGTTCTGGAGTTCCCAGTCTAAAAGCTGAGGCGTTTGTTGTTATAATAATTGGAAAAATCTTGATGAATCTTTTTAGATTATCCTGATTGCTAAGATACTTGTTAAATTGTTGAACCCGGTCACTCTTTTCGCTTATATTTAAAATTGCAATTAACTCCTTATAACGTTCCGAATTAAAAAGATGCTTATAAGAACTTAATGATGAATAATAAAGCCACATTAGTAAATCGGTATTCGCTCGTTTAATGTGATGTTCCGGATTATCCACTTCAAGCAAATCCAGTTCGTGAAGTCTCTTCGAAAGCTTATTAAACTCATCACTTAAAGGGATTGTTTTCAGGCTCCCATCAAAGCGTTTTATTACTGTTTGCAATGCGTCAATCTTTTCCTTAATATTTTCCTTTTCCTCATATAACTTAATCATTTGATTTATATCTTGAAAATATGTTTGACTTTGGTTGTGCTTATTCAGCAATTTTTCTTCATTTGGGCGATCAAATTCAGCTCTATATTGTTGTTCGATTTCTAAAATGCGCTCCAGCGCTTGATTGACATACTCACTGCTACCAAGTCTAATAACCGGTAGCGGAATAACTCTATTGCGATAATTAAGATTGATCAATTTATCATATATGTCATTTAACGGCTTGTTATTATTTGAGGCCATCAAAACTGTTTTCTCATTAAATAAAGCCGAAATTAGTAAATTCAGTATACTCTGCGTTTTCCCAGTACCAGGAGGCCCTTGAACAATCGTTACTGGATGCTTAAGTGCATTGTAAATTACTCGTAACTGACTTGTGTTTACTCTCTCATTTAAAGTCACTATCTCGAACTTATCTTTTTTCCCTAATCTATTAGTGCTCATACCACCAAATAAAGAAAGCAAAGGAACTGAATTTTCCTCTTTAAGTTGAGTTTCGACGCCATTAAGCTGTTCTAAAAAGGCTGAAATAAATCTATGAATCAATTTGAAAAAATATGGTCTTGAATCAAGAATTTCTCCTTTTCTTAAACTATCTTTAAGCATATCAACTGCTTCGCTTCTATTGGTGCGATATAAGTCGAGAAATTCATCAACTCCAACGTCTAGATAGTTTTGCAGGTTATGGACAAACGCCTCCTTTTCGTCCGCGGAAAAAGTGTAATTAAAATATATGTCTTTGTCGATAACCAATTCTCTAGTTGATGGATCTAGCAAAACTTTACGATAGGCAACAACATAAAATCCCTGGCTAGTAACAATGGAGAGATCATTTAAAATATACTCCTGTATATGCCGCATTTTATTTTCAACTAAATTATTAAGATTCCCGAATTTTTGAGCCATTGATTCAAGTTGAGAAAACGAAAGTTTGTATACTCCATTTCTAGCAAGCACTTGCTCATCAATCTTTTGAATAAGTACTGCATCTTGAATATAAGGATTGGTGTCAAATACAATGCAATCCTTAAGATAAGATATGATGTTCTCATTACTATAAGAATAATCGAGCCATTGCAGACTCAAAATATTGCTTTCAATTTTATCGATTAATTCATCGGGAACCTCATATGTCGTTCCACTCAAAATAAGGGCACTCTCTATTTTTTCAAAGGAAAGAAACACCATTTTATCAATTAATCCACTATTGTTTTCGTCAATTTTATTATAATTAAAAGCTTTAACACAAAGTACTTTCTTTTCAATATCTATGTCATATACGGCACACCAAAATGAAGTACGCTCTTTTTGGCTATTAAGATATTCAATAGCAATCCACTTACCTTCTTTTATTGCCGTAGAAATAGTATGTCCTATGCTATCCATGATCTGCCCCTTGTAGTGTATAGATTAGCATTTTTAGCCTAAAAAATAAACTTTTTAGGTCTGCTTTATATATTTAAGGATTAGAATTAGGGGCAATCAATTGCTTCAAATATGGAAAATCTGATTGCACAATTTTAGCTTCCTTTTTCAAAGTCGCTTTATAGGTTTCTGGATTTAAATAAAAGTTATTTTCTATAGCGCCTTGCACGCGATAAAATTTTGGCATGTTAGAAGAAGTTGAACAGTCATATACTCTATATAGCCAGTAATCTTTTTCCAATTTTAATGACTGGTTAACCTCATTTTTACTAACAAAAAAATCCACATCTTTTTGGGTGGCCGATGTCTTAACTTCAATATATATCTCATGAATCCCTCGATTATCGATGTCAAAGGATTTTATATCGTAGCCAAGAACGTCATTGTTTATAGCAACATGTTCAATTTTTTTAGCGTATTCTTCAAGGCCAAGTCTATTAAGGCGATCAATTTCAAACTCAAGAACAAGTTTTTCTCCTAGCAAACCAGTTTCGGCGTTTTCCTTAGCTCGTTTTAAATAATCGATTTTACGGTTAGATGGCGTGCTTATTTCTTTAAAGCGAGTCGGACGATCAATTTTAGGAGTCACCTCTGTGAGTTTCTGCGGATGAGGCTTTAACGCTTGATAAATAACATTCTTAATATCATCAATTGCTTTTTCTGCGTTCTCAAATTGAATAGTGTGATCGGCCAAAATGTTTGGAATTATTCCTTCGTATGAATAGCCATCAATTGTGGCAATAATGTCATCATAAAGAGCAGACAATTCATCTAAGTCCTTGTATATTTCTTCATCTGAAAAAGATTCCTTGGCAAATAAGCGACTGATTACTGTTGTTTTCTCAAAACCATAGCCGTTATCACCTTTTATTCCTCCTAAATGAATTGTATCTACAAATTCACGAGAGACAATTTTTTCCTTAAAATAACGAGCCGCTTCCTGTGCTTTCGCATACCCCTTGCTTTTGTATTTTTCTTTAAAAAATGTTATTCCTTGATTCAAAGCAAGATAAAATCCACTCATATCTTTCTTAAATAAAAAAGCGATATATAATCCCTTCTGCGGAGTTCTTGTAATATCACTGTTCATAATACAAACCCAAGGATAAAATGTCCGGGTTCCGATACCATCACTGCCCTTAATATAATAGTGAGATAAAGTGGGCCGCTTATTTAGTTCATCGACAATTTTATTGCATATCAAAATATGATCTTCGCTTGTGGCATCAACGCGATGACTTTTGTTTTTAAGATAAATATTCATAAATCTATTTAGTAAAGTAGATAATCCCATTTTTACACCCTAAAACCATTCACAGTCTATATCTAAATTGCGCTTTTAGCAAATATATGCCTAATTAGAATATAAGTATTTATTTTTTCAACTAAAATTTCATAAGAAAATCTTATCAATGGTTATCTTGGCCTACCGCCAAGTACGAGCAAGTTCATATTCAGTATATGGAGTGCTTCTTTTCCAGAAAATATCAAATCCTTCATCGCTATTTTGACACTTCGTCAATTCATTAATTATATCTCGCTTATTTTCTTTTATAAAAAAATTAGTAGACAGCCAAATCAATTGGCCGCGCATTTTTCTTGATGAATTCTTTAGCTTTTTCTTTTCTCATCATTTTGTTCCTAATTTAATAATCGCCACTATTTTTAAATACAATAAAAAAGGGCTTTAATTTTGAAATTAAAACCCTTTGTCGCCATTGCCTTAGAAAGAATGTCTTACTTTAAATTAGCTTTAAAAAAGCTTTCTATTTTATCAAACGGAATAAATTCATAGTTATCATATAGATCAGTATGAACGGCTCCCGGAATAATCATCAGTTCCTTGTTGTCGCCTTTAAGGAGCTTAAATGCCGCTTGCGAGAAGTAAAGCGAATGTGCCTTTTCACCATGAATCATTAAAACAGGATTACGAATTTCACTAACAAACGAAAGTAACTTCGCATTCAGTAAAGACATATTCGCTGTTGCTAAGAAGCCTCCATTAGCGTTTGGACATCTTTTATGATAGCCCCGTTTAGTCATGTAATACATTACATAATCTTTGAGGAAACTCGGCGCATTGGCGGGTAAACTCTCTACCGTCGGCAGTCCACCAGCTGTTTGATAAACACCATTTTTAAAATCTTCTGTTCTTTGCTTATTAAGCTTCTGTCTTAGTGCATACCGTCCATCTTCATCTAAACTATCGAAGTAGCCATAAGCTGTAACCCGCGACATGTCGTACATGGTGGAAGTTACTGTTGCTTTAATCCGTGTATCGATGGCCGCCGCATTAAGCGCAAATCCTCCCCAACCACAAATCCCGATGATGCCAATCGCTTCCGGATTGACGTTATCAAGCGTAGACAGGTAGTCAATCGCGGCCGAAAAATCCTCCGTATTAATATCGGGCGAATTGGTGTTGCGCGGTAAACCGCCCGACTCTCCTGTAAAGGAGGGGTCAAAGGCCAATGTCAAAAAGCCACGGCTTGCCATTTCTTGCGCATAAAGTCCGGACGACATCTCCTTAACCGCTCCAAAAGGTCCGGCAACGGCAAGCGCCGAAAGTTTTCCTTTATAATTCTTCGGCGTGTAAGCATCCGCTGCTAAGGTAATTCCAAACCGGTTAACAAATGTCACTTTTTGATGATCAACCATACTATTCTTGGGGAAAACTTTATCCCAATTTTGCTCTAAAACCAAATTTTCAGCTTTAAACATATTAATTTCCTTCTTTCTTACAGGGAAAGGGTAACTTGAACGTCACCCGGCCCAAAAATTCTTAATAATTCTTCCTTGGAAGTATTATTGATTTTTCCCAGGCGCGTAAACGACCAGGAATTCTTCCCATAGTAGATGACCAGATATCTTCCTTGAAAAAGGATAACATCCCCCGGTTCGGTCGTAATTGCTTCGTCATTTCGCGGCAACTCGTGACCGAGATCCCCGACTTTTTCAAAATTTTCATAATCTGACATCGGCACAACCAGAGGCTTTTCCTTTAGAATTTCAATTAAATTCCGGACGGATGAATTATCAACCAGATCCACATTCAGACTATATCCGTTTGCGCTTATATTCATAATAGAATTTTCACTTCCTTTATTTTGCACATTATCCCCACAGCCACTAAGTAAAAAGCAGACGACAAATGCCCAACTAAATAAGGCGCTTATAATCTTCTTCATCTACCGGTTCCAGCCATTCGTTACTGGTGTCCTCCCCGGGAATCTCTATCGCGATATGTGCAAACCAAGAATCTTTTTTAGCTCCATGCCAATGCTTGATCTCCGGCTTTATTTCAACGACCATTCCCGGTTCGAGGGATATCGGCTTTTTCCCTTCTTCTTGATACCAGCCTTCGCCGGCAACACAGATTAACGTCTGACCGCCGCCTTTTTTGGCGTGATGTATATGCCAATTATTTCGGCATCCGGGTTCAAATGTTACGTTAGCCATAAATAGCGGGGTTTCCTTTGGATCAGTCAACGGATTAAGATAGGAATTGCCAATAAAATACTTTGCATAATTGACATTCGGCATCCCTAATCCAAACACATTTTTCTGCTCAAAATCACTTTTAACCATATATTTCATACTATTTTTGCCCCTCGGTATATATTTTTTTGCCTATATTGAAAGCCGCCCAGGCCTTAGGCCATCCGGCATAAAAAGCGATATGCGTAACAATTGCGGCAAATTCGCTCAGACTCACTCCATTTTTCTTAGCATTGCTTATGTGATATTGAAGCGATGTGTCCGTTATTCCTTGGCTAATCAGGCTACTCAAAGTAACGATGCAGCGGGTTTTAATATCAATCCCGGAATCGTTCCAGTTTTCACCGAAGAGAATGTCATCATTATAATGAGCAAAAGCGGGGGCAAAATCTCCTAGACTTTTTCGACCGGCATCTTGTTTTATCATTTCCTTTTTCCTTTAACTTGCTTTCCTTTCCATTTCTACGATAATTTAAGTAATAGGGGAAAACAATTGCCAATATTACCAATGTGGGAATTATACCCCAGTTATGTAAAACTGGTAATTGAAGGAGGTTGAATATGCCAAAAGAAAACAAAAATGACTTGCGGGTAATCAGAACCAAGTCCGGTATTAAATCCGCGGTTAAAGAGTTGATTATGGAACTTGATGCCTCAAAAATAACCGTCCAGAGAATCACTCAAAAAGCGATGATAAATCGCAAGACATTTTATCTGCACTTCAGTTGTATAGAAGCGCTGTTTGATGATCTATTCCAAGAGCTGGTATCTGATTATGCCTCCTTTATGGATCAGTATCCCCTTATTCATTCTTTTAAGGACACGAATAAGGTGTTTTTTGAGTTTATGGCCAAACAGGAACCTTACATGGAGAAATTAGTTTGCTCCGATTCATATCAAGTTTACTCTAATCGCTTCTTTGAAGTAATGCTGAAGCGCAATCGAAGCCTTTATAATCCTTACCAAAAATATAGCCGAGAAGAGCAAAATATTATCAATACATTTCTAGGATTATCATCCGTAAACATATATCGACAATGGGTAAAAGATGGAAAGAAAATCTCTATTCAGCACTTAATTAACTTGACGGGCAACCTATTTACCGAAGGGGTTAATTCGCTTGATCTAAATTAAATAATACTGCCGTTATTGGTGTGTTTAACACAGTTAGTTATTATTTCAATCACCTCGTCAATTGGCGTCATGCATCCTTCCTTGATCCACTCCTCCATAATAGCCATCATGCCGTGAATAAAATAGGAAATATAAAATGGCTGTTTTGCGGCAGGTATGTTAAAACGGCTGAGAATCGGCATAAATATTCTTTCGCTTAATTGGCGATAACTTTTATCGGCATTCATTGTCTTAGGGTGACCGATAAATGCTTTAAATAGTTTTTTATTTTCTTTAACATAGGTCAAATAGGGGGTTAAATAGGCAGGAGTGATTAAATCCAACTTCGCAAATTCTATCGTAGTGATTTGATTGACAAAGTCACTTTGCTGATTTTGAAAAGAGAAAAAGAATTTATTTTCATAGTATTCTATCGTCTCCTCTAGAAGATCATTAATCGTTTCATAATGCAGATAGAAAGTCGAGCGATTAACTCCAGCTTCCTTGCATATTTCCTTAACTGTAATAAATTGGTATTCCTTTTTATTCAAAATATTAATCAGCGCTTCGTCAAAAAAACGAGCAGTATTGAAATATTTCGATTCGGATTTATTCATAATACTGCTCCCTTCTTATTTAGTCGGTAATCTCATTAGCCAAGGCAATAATATCCGCGGCATATTTTCTTTTTGACTTTTCTAAGATCTTGCTATAAATCGGATAATTGAATCCACAGCCAGCGAATCCTAGTAATCCTATTATAATTCCGAGGATAAACATGGCGGGGGTTTGGGGCCCGATTACCTCCATTGACAAACACATGCCAACGCCTAACACTAATGAAGAAAAAATGCCAAAGGTGTAGGTGAAGATACTTGCGGGCAATTTGGCTCGCTTATCTAATTTTTTAAGCGCGATTACCTTAGACGCATCTTTAATCGAATATTCTTGAGCGACATGCTCGGCATAAATTTTATCTGTATTCATTTTCTGCTCCTCCTTAATGACTACACCCTTAATATAGGATGCATCCTAAGTGAACCGAACAACACAGAATAATGTAAATGTTGATTTAAAGGCTTTTTGCCATTAATTAAGCTTTGCTTGTTTATACCCCAAAAGTAAGTTCATATCTGGTTCCATTACTAAAAAGAACCCCATTATTTAATCTAATACAGAGAATAATGGTATTTTTATCGGCAAAATTGTTATGCCCGTTATTAATCCACGAAGAAAAAACCTTCGCTAGTTTATTGGCTAATTTTTTATTTTCGTCTTTGCCAAAATACCCTAGATTAATAGCCACTCCATGCGCTGAAAACCACTCTCCAGATAGAGCAACATGTGGATTATGGTCAATATGCTTCATTTTATTGGATAAGGCGTGCGTAATAATATAAAAGCACTCATTTTCATAATAGACATTTACTGTTCTAACACTCGGGTAGTCACCGTTTATGGTTGCTAAAGCCAGCAGCGAGTCTTTTTTAAATCGTTCGTCCAAAATGGCTTTAATCTGTTCATTTAACATGTCGTTCTCCTTTTTTACATCAATAAATTCATTGAAACATGACTTACGTGCACAATAAAAAACAAAATCCCGGCAATGGTTAGAATATAGTTCTTTCTCCATAAACCCAAAAATACATAATATAGAGGAACCGCGGCAACCAGACATACGATCATAAGAGCTTTACTTTGATAGCCATTAAAATAAAATGCCCAACCGCCAAAATTTATGCCTAACATCACCATTGCTAGAATAAAGAAAATAAGTTCCTTTTTTGATGATAAGGAAAACCACCTTGAGTTTTTTTCAACGACAAGAATTAGGGCGGCGATTGATAATGTTCCCAATACTTTTTCTAATATGTTTAGAAACGGGGATGCTTCCGTCATTTCCATAATTGGATTCGCCGAAAGATGAAATAAGGGCATTATCCCATAGGGCAATTCTTGAACGGCAAATAAAAGAAGGCCTAAAGCAAAGAATCCTAAGTATTGGCTTTTATAAAGCCTAATCCATTTAACCATTTCATCCACAACCTTCTTAAAAAATATTATTCATTATATACCTACGATTTGTTAAAACTCAAAATATCTTAGACGACCTTTTTATTTACTTTTTCCACTGGCCAGGTAAAACCTTTTTTTCTAAAGGCGGAAAGAGGCTATTATATTTTTCGACTTCATTTCGATCCAAGCCAAAAAACACCGCTGCTTCTTTAAAAATGCCGGGATTGTTATCAAAATATCCTTTTTCTAATTCTAGGCCCATCAAAGCCGGAAATTGAGTCCCATCGTCCATCCTAATTCCTAACTTATAACAATCTTGGAACCCAAAACGTGGATAATACTCCGGCACACCCGTTATCACAACAGCTTTATAGCCAATTTTTTTAACTTCTTTGATAAATTCCTGTACTAGCATTCCCCCGATACCCTGATGCTGGTACTTAGGATCTACGCCCAAAGGACCAAAGGTAATGATATCATCACTATTATATTTAGCTATACTCCCATATATCGCTCCCACAACATAATCATTGTCTAGAGCAAGAAACGATAAATTAGAAATATAATTCGGTGAATTTCTCATTTTATGCACCAAATAATGTTCTTCACAACCAGGCATATAAACATTCCAGAAGGCCCTTTGAATGCATTCTTCCGCTTGATGATAATACTTTTTTGTCTCTTTAATAATTCTTAACATAATACTTATTCCCGATTTATTATAGCCCTATCTGTCTTTAACAAGTACGACAAAAAAATATTTTAATTAAATTACTTTAATAAAAATTATTTTCTTATATCTATCTTATGGTAAATGCGAATAATTCCCCTTACAATCATCGTCTAAAAGATTTGCGATAATTAACGGTCTCAAATCTCAGTACATAGATAGATGCAAAGGGAATCATATAGTTTGTTAGGCGAGAAAAATTAAAGATTTGTGTTAAAAAACATTATGATTATAAAATTTGACCATAAGATATTAATTGAATGTACTTCTCGTTTGGTAATTATAATTCTAATGATGCGATAAG
Organism: Bacilli bacterium; assembly: GCA_035326105.1. Classification (NCBI taxonomy): domain Bacteria; kingdom Bacillati; phylum Bacillota; class Bacilli; species Bacilli bacterium. The sequence continues at coordinate 352,768 of DAOKYO010000001.1, read as the reverse complement.
TGACCTCGACATCAGTAAACAAACCGCCAAAAAACTCATCCAAGATTCTATTGATATGGTCATTATTTCTTCCACCAATAAGGAAAAACAAAGATTGTGACCTACTAATATGATAAGTACCTCGATATCCTAGAAATTAAAACTGAAACAGAATAAAACGTCGCCTCCAGTAGTCTATACAAGATTTTTTCACTGGTTTAGTGCTAACACCGGAAACACAAAAAAACATGCAAATTATCAGTTTTCTTTGGTAATCAGTTCTAGATTAAAGGCGTAACTTCCTTTACAACGGCATCCATTTTACTCTGAACATCCGCATTAAAAGCCTCTATTCTTGTTTTTTGATTCAACTTAAATGCTACATATACAATGCCGGGAAAAATCAAACAAGCAAATGCAATAAAACACCACAAACCATCTATGGGTGTGTAGTTTTTCTTTTGATTTTTAAGATCAAAATACTTGCTTTCGAGAGCTTTAACAAGTTTGTAATTTTGCATGTCTTTATCTCTGGCAAGAATATATTCACTATAGTAAGACCTTCCACTTAATCTCCTAACTTCCTCGGTGTGGCTCCAGCCAAACTTCAAATATTCATCGACACCATACCTGATGGTTTTCGTTTCAATGTTCATAAACGCACTCCTAATTTATTTCGCTTATTGCTTTAGTGTCTAGATTGATTTGATAAAAATGGGCATTCCCAAGCACTAATTTAGGAATATAGTTCAAAAAATAAAGATAGCCCGATGCTGAAATTGATAGACTAGAAGCATAATATAGATTATTATACCCGAGAATTAATTCTTGCGTTCCATCACCTGATGCCGTCTTTCTAACCCTATAAAATCCTGCACTGCCTGAAGCAGTAGCGGCATAAGAATAATAATAAACGTATTCACCACTTAAGATAATCTCGCTCGGATTTGTTTTACTGCTTGCAAGTTTAATCCCCGCGTCTAAAGATGCGAAATCAGTCCTTCTGACAGAGTTTTCGATTGTTCCGTTATAGATATAAAAGATATTATCGTTATCAAATGCAAACTGCTTAACGTTCTTAATATCTTGAGAAAGATTTGTCCCCCCTAGGTTTTCTGAAGAAGAGGTAATTGAATTTAGAGAAATAAATTCGATGTCACCATTGTCCTGGCCGGTTGAGGAGTTGATATAATAGAGTTTTTCGTCTCTAATAGTTAAATTTTTGGCCCCATTGCACTCGGAAAATTTCACATAATCAGTGCCGTCTAATTTCATTCTTGAAATGCCACCGCTGGCACCAGCAAAATTATAATGGGTAGCGTAGATATAGGTTCCATCGGAAACCATATTTCTAACATCGTTGGGACTCAATTTTGTCGCTTCCCCACCAGTTGATAAGTTAACAGTGTATAAATCATTATTCGTTAGCATTGTTACTTGGTTAAAGTACATAATGCCGTCATAAATAAAGAAGTCGGCAATTTTATTAGAAGTAAGTTGAGAACTTTTCTTTGCTACCTCATCGTAAACATATAGTGTCTTGCCGGCATACATATTTAAAAAGTATGTTTTGGTACCTATGGAAATAGTTTTTCCGCCAGTATTTAATGGTATTTCTTCAGGAGCAACAAAGTCTGCTAACAAGTCTACTTTGGCTTTTGAATCAATATCATAACGATATAAATGATAATCTTCAGTATCGATATAAACTAGTGTAGATAAGGAGTCTACATCAAAACCATTCACATCCTCAGTTGCAAAGATATGCTCTTTTGCCAGGCTTGATAGATTAATTCGCCACACGCCTTTAATCGAAGAATCAATATGGGCAACTAAATCAGTACAATTAAAGTAAAGATAGCCGTTTTTAATTGTTAGGTACTCACCTGCATAATCAGTAATTTTTGTTAATTCAAAACTAGTGTCTGTTAAGTCTACATATCCAATATAATCGTTGAGTAAGCCATTGACCGTGCAATAAAGTCTATTTCCATCAATAACATATTCATGTACTTTTTCATTTAGTACTAATGAAATCGTGTTTGTGGATAAATTCATTCTATATAAATGTTTGCTGTCATTGCCATTGGAAAAATAAAGACTATTTCCGTAGATGGAGAGATTGTCACTCTTTCCGGTGAAGACTTTTGTCACAATCGGTTCCGCATCTGAGTCCGTCGAATCTACCCTATAAATTCCAGATTTATCCGCTTTTAATGAATTGCTTGAGTAGTAATATACGGATTCACTATATTTTACAAAATCGTCAATATTTCCATCAGTATATAAAACATTAACGTCACCATTTTTAATTTGTTTGGCCGAATTTAAAAAGGCCGATCCAGTAATAAAAATAGCTTCTGTGCTACTATATTTGTTAAATTCTTTAGGCGATGAATAATCAATCAGATTTAAGCCGTCAGCGGAATCCCAAGAATATAGATAAGAGTTATGTAAACCATTTGAAAAATATGTTTTCCCATCACTAGAAACAAACACTGGCATATCTTTCTTTTGGGCTTTTATGGTTAAAGTCGCACTCTTTGTTAACTGAGTATAATTTTTATTTGTAATAACAACCTCATATGTATAAGTTCCGACTTCAATCGCACTGGTAACTTGTTCACCCTCCGCATTTGTTACTGTTTCTTCCGTTGAGGTGTCGGGAGGAAGAACACCCACTAATTTGACATCATTAATGTGTTCTTTCCCATCATATGTTATGGTAACACTTTCATATACCAAGCCACTAAAATCAGCGGGACTAATCGTAAGACTGGCATTTAAAGTTTTATCATTATAGCCTTCTTTTGTTAACTTAGCCGTTGCCGGATATGTTCCAACATCGGTATAAGCTTCTCGTCCTGTATAAACAATATTTGTATTGTCCGGCACACCCCTCACTTCAGAAAGAATGTGGGAGCCGCCGTCATATATAAACGTGCCACTATCGAAGAAAACGTCGTTAAAATCTTCCTTTGCCGGTTCCAAACTGCTGGAACCCGAGCCGCTAGAACCCGAACTGCTAGAATTGTTTGATGAAGTGTCGCAGGATGCTAATAATAGAACCAACACCAACGGAATAACCACAAACCTTTTTTTCATATAAAAACCCCTCCTAATAATGTGTTTTATTATAAATGAGTAAAGGAACAAAAGAAAAAACCGACAAAATTACGGATAATCCCAGCGCCAGCAAGAACACTGCAACCCCAAACAAAAATCCAAGAATTAAAAATAAAATCTTCATGGCAATCAACCATATAAAGCCATCTAAATTCCAACTAAAAATCAGCCCAGGAAAACGGATGGACCATGAAGACACTTCCATAAAGACATCACTTACGTATGAGGCTGTAAAAATGCAGTATATCGTTGAAACAAATGTGTATCCTATAATGAGAGGAGCGCAGATGGTCCAAACAATTCCCACACTTTCATAGTTCACAAGGCAAATAATAAGCGTAACAACCAGCGATAATATTCCAAATATAATCGCCCAAATCAAAGGCTTTTTATCGTTTCTATCAGTTATTTTATGAAAAATACCTTTATCTTTTTTGATATCTGAAGGTTTTGCTTTCATAGAGTCTTCGACTTCCTGAGTGCGTCTATCAATTTCTTCTTCATGTTTTTTAAAACATGCGTCACAAATTGTAACCATCTCTTTTACACCCGAAGAAGTTCTTCTTTCAATATTATGAACTATATCATTATGAAGTAACTCTTTACCGCAATCACAACACGTGCTGATTTTATTTTTTTCTTGTTCGAGCACAATTTCACTTTCGTCGTCGATTGTTTTGTTATCCTTATTTCCATCCTCAAATAAATAATCGTACGAACAACCATAAATTTTGGTAAGTGTCTTCAAAGTCGTAATATCAGGCTCATTTTCATCATTTTCCCATTTGCTAATGGTTTGAAAAGAGACATTCAATTGCTCTGCTAGTCCCTTTTGTGTTAAGTCTTTTTCAATTCTTAAGCTTTTGAGTTTCTGTCCTAGTGTCACGCCAATCACCTCCTCTCCTATATATTCACTTTTTTGGGGAAAAATTAAATAACTAATAACGGGAATTTATTCGCGAATAAAGGGAATTGAATTCCTGTGACTAAAAATCTTTATATTTTTAATAAAAAACATCAAAAATACGTTATACTCTCAATCATATTTGTTTGATTAGTAAATCCCCTTTTACCTTCACTTGTTATTTGTGTCAAATTATTTTAGCAAAAAAAAACAATATTTGTAAAATTTATGTTACTTCGTGATGTTTAAATAAATCAAATAAACTCTTTTTAAGCAAAAAAACAATTATTTCCACATGATTCGGAATTGCTTTTACGTGTATCTAATTAGTCTATATAAAACACATATTTTATATATGCGATAATTTGAAACATGCTTAATCAACTTGAGCATGTTCTTAATAGGGGTAACAATTTCTCATCAAGCATAATCATGAAGCCATTATTAGCGAGGTCACCATCAAATCACAATTCAAGTCCATAAAAGAAAAGCTTAAGGAATATGAAAATGGCAATCTTAACCTATTAGGTGAACTGCTCAATGACTTCATCAATAAGATTCTAGCGATTGATAATGAACGTATCGTTTACTTGATTTCTAAAAAAAATATCGGCAACAGAGGGAAAAGCAAAAAGAAAAGAGTGAGTAAAGAAACTCGAAATCCATAGCGGTTCTTATGAACAAAAGTTCAACGCCAAAATCCATAAATTAAATAACAAAATCATCTTTATTTGAAAACGTACCAAACAGCCTAAAATGGCAAGAATTAGCGCCAATAAATGAACTAAATTTTAAATTGAAAAAAATCTTGTTTGAAGATTTCTTATATTTATCTAGTGGCATAGTAATTTTTTTGTCTTCCTTAATTGCATTTTCTAAATTTCTTGCTGCTTATTTCTTATCTCTAATTGACATACACCTTGCCTTTGAATGTATAAGAAGGTCAAAAAGATAAGAGATTTGTTTGAATCACAAAAAGCAACATACTTGAAATCCAAATTAGTTATTTGAAATTTCGCATGTAGAAAAACTCTTCTTACATCAAAAAAATTTTTCTAAAGAATCACAAAAGATATATGAACAAAAGCTGTTTTAACCAGACGATGTCCCCTCACTTATAATAGTAAATTCCACTCCAAAAATTATGAATAATTTTCAAAAAAACGGCTTTAGCAAAAAATGTTATTACAAAACAAGAAAATAATTTTGAATAATTTTAAAATTTAAGGGTATATAGATTATTTGGCTTTCGAAAAAAAGATACTAAATAATCCTCTTTATTTGCTCAATGACATTAGGCAACGAATATGTGATTTCGAAATCACTATATCCTTGTGTTTTCTTTCTTAAGAACGCGTGTGAAATCTTGAATTTATTGCCTGATATAGTCAACATGTCGTCAGCTATGGACCAGGTTCCAACATTTTCGTTACTCAAAATATTTGTCAACGGAACACAAATATTCTCAGTTTCGGTTGTAGAGAAGTCTTCATGTAATTTTGATTTAGTAATCCAAGTTAGCAAATCTAAAGCAACCTTTTTATTAAAGAAATGCTGTAATCTCTGATTCCAGAAATTACATATATCTTGATTGTCATCATTCATTAAAACTTCTGCAGAGTCTTTAAATATTTCATCAAGATTTGCTTCGATTTGAGTTGAATATCCAGCACCGCTTGACAAGCTATCATAGAAATAAATATCAACAAACTTGCTAGTTCCATCACTTCTAGTTCTAGTTCCTATCGCTAAGTCGTTATAAGAAATATCAAGTATTCTACTAGCGGACAACTTCATTGTTTCGTATAAAGTAATTGCGGCTGATTTCAAAATCAAATCATCATCTGTAATTTTGTTTACATCAATATAAATTTGCATGAAAAACATGTCTGTTCGAAAACTTGTCCCTAAAAAGACACCTTCTTCTGTGTTTCTATGACTGCATGTAACTCTTGATCCTTTGTATGTAAAAGGCGCACCAATACCATTTTCCTTTAATGATTTATCATTATGAGGTTGCGCTGCTCCACAATCTCTACAAATATCAAAACCTTCAGAATAGTTTCCTTTATTTAGGATAATTACTTCTTCGTTAGTTCTATTACAAATCCTTAAGTTCGGATATTTTGTTTCTTTCAAATCAATTGATGGGGTGGCTGAGTAACAAGGTTCATCCGTATAAGTGAGTTCAGAGTCTAATTCGCTTTCTGAAATTTCTTTTGCATTAATAGGTGCAAACCCCCACGGTCTGATAACGTTTCTTTCCGAATCTTCCTCAAGTTGTTTTCCACAGAACGGACAGACGTTGTTTTGTGGCATTGTTTTTCCAAACCAGCCACACAAAGGGTTTTTACACATATAAACATGTCTATAAAAACCGTTTTCTTCTTTGAAATAAGGCAGTGCCGGTTTATAAAAATTCTCAATGTCTTTACGTATCATTGGCGAATAAATGCCACCGGATTTATAAGTCTTCTTATCCACCACTATGGTCCTCCCTGGAGCATATTCACTTAAGGCAATGTCAATTCCTCTTTGAGGAGATAATTTTGTTGATCCGTCAAACCCTTCAATATTAAATTCGACGACGTCTAACGGGAATGAATATGTTGGTAAAATACCTGTTGTAAATAAATCATCAAACAGTTTCTTCTTATCATCACCATCAAAAGCATTAACAAAATTATCAATATCTTTGAGAAGTTTCGTCTTGAAGGCGTCTGTCTCATGTTTGACAAACAAAACATCAATTTCTTCCTCGGTGAAGATTATTCTATTGACAAACTCTTCAAATATTGAAATTTGAGACACAAAATCTTTAGTCGTGCAATCATATAATGAATCCACCCTTGTATCAAAGAACCTGGTAAAGACGACCAGATTGAAATGTCTGCAGATAATTTTTTCGCTCTTAATATCAATCCAGGGTTTTCTCGGCTTTCCTTTAATGATCTTTTCTGGATTGTTGAAGTAATAAGTGTCATGGGGGCCGCCTTGTGCATATACTGAAATCGTTGACAAAGAGGTTCCTCTTCTACCGGCTCGGCCCGCCCTTTGTTGATAATTTTCTCTTAAAGGAGGGACATTTCTCAAGCCTATAGCAGTTAAAGATCCAATATCAATACCAACTTCCATGGTTGTTGTGCAACTTAAAATATCAATAGGATTGGCATTTTCCTTTTCTACATTAATATCTTGGAAACGCATCTCGTAGTCTTCGGTTTTAGCCCAAGTCTCGATTTTCTGATCTTTATAAGACAATTGAGCAGTGTGTTCTTCGGTGTTTAATGATTTTATTATTTCTTCACTAACAATGGGTTTTCTCCAATAATCAATTTGCTTTAGATCCTTAACGTTTCTCTCTTCTATGTTGCTAGAGCCGCAAATAGAGCAACGATTTTCAATTGAAAATGGATGAATTGATTCACATCTCTTGCAACGAACCCACTTAGCATAATCAGCATCCGTTAAAACAATCTTCGCGGTCTGTAGATTTAAAAAATAATACTCATCTTCTTTGCGAAAAAAGTTTTGCACGATTGCGTCATATATTTTCGAATAACTTAACGGATATTTTTCTTTAATTTTCTCATTGATATAAGAATCGTATTTGTTAAAGCCATAACGATTTCCTTTAATATACTTCACTTCTTTTCTTATGTTTTCAGGAACTGTATTATCAAAGGCAAAGGAATCCGTAAAAGCTTGACAGATAAATGATAAGAAAATTTTGATGAACTCATCTTCGGTTAATCTGGGCTCATCAATATCCAACAAAGCATCTTCAAGCTTTTCTTTTAATGGAGCGATATATCCTAAGCCTAGATTGTGGAAACTAATTGTCGGACTGCAAAAAAGTTCGATTAAATCAGCCTGGTACATCGCGCAGGGCGTATTTAATTCGCTTTGCATCCTAGAGTAATCATTTTTACGGTTTAGTCGCTTATTTCTCTCTAGCAATCTGGCCAATCTCTTTTTATCTTCTTCGAATTTATCTAATTCTTTTCCGTAGAAGAATCGTAATTTGTTTTCAATAGATGTTTCAACAAAAGCAGGATATAGATAATTCATTGGCAGTTCATTGCTTTCTACCGATGAATACACTTTTCCCATAGCAAGGTAAATTGCTTTTTTAAATGCATCAGCATCCGATAGTTTAGTGAGGTCTCTTGCTAAAATTGCGGCAGATTGTCTTGAGTCTGAAAATAACAATACTTTTTTACCGCCATTGGGAAGAAATTTTGATGGTTCTTTCGTCATTGGCTGAGCATCAAACTGAGCTTTTATGATGCTGTAAAAAGGAAGATTGCCCTTAACTTTAAAGTCTGATAGACCAATGAATTTGAATCTTTTTCCACATTTAGGACATGCTTCGAAATGAACCTCATCCGTATCAAATACACTGCTTTTCAACACTCGGATGCATGTCTTCTTATTGATGTTCCTTGAATATAGTTTTCCAGACATAAAGTCAAAGTAAGCTAGCTCTGTGTTTTTAGGCCTAGATTCCAAATCATAATTTGGAGGCAGAATAAACAAGGGACATTCCATTAATTCTTCTTTCTCATCTATCCCTTTTCTGGGCCAGCAGTTCACTTCGATTGCATTTATTGCGTCTTTATGAATAAATGTTTTGATAAATAAGGCGCCACAACGCCTATCATTAATTAATTCAAAAACTTTTGAATGACAATATGGGCATTGCTCTTTCTCTCTTGTGAAAAGCGCCCCGATTTTAACATCGTCTCCTGCATGTGGGTGGTGACATTCCGGATTCAAGCAAGCATATATTCCGTTCAATCCTCTAAAGAACAAATGAATCCGAGCCGGGAATAAAACATTTCCTCCGTCATCTTTTGCTAGAGGTGCTAAAAGAAGTAAATTTTCAAATGCTTTATTGCCTTGCTCATCAAGTTGTCCGATGGTCTCATCCTGCATTTCATTATATGAAACTGCGTTGCCCTTACATAAATTGAGCAATTTTACAAAGGGCTCATATCTTGAAATGTTTTTGTATAACCATAACTGCTCATTGTTTTTTATTTCTTCGCCAAATATTTCTTTGGCAAATATTCTTATATTCTGAGCAATAGTTTCATCAGATAAAACATCATTTTTCAAGGCAAGATCTGCTAACGCTTTAACGTCGAATTTTATTGGATTGTTTAAAACAACATCTTCAGTTTCACCAAAGTTATACTCAAAAGTGTCATCCCTGCAAGTAGAGATTGCCTCAACAAAATTTCGAATATAAACCATATCCTCTTCACTGCCGTGTGGCATACTGGCGCTTGTCATGATGAACTGAATTCTATCATTATTTATTCCAAGTTTAGAGAGTAATCTTCTAATCAAGAAAGCAACCTCGCCACCACTCGCGCCAGAATACATATGAGCTTCATCAATGACGATGAGGATTTTGTTGTCTTTGCTCTGATTTAGCCAATTAATTGTGCTATACCAAATATTACTTTCAACTTTCCTAACAAGCATATATTCAAGCATAGAATAGTTTGTAATCAAAATGTCTGGACAATGTCTTTGCATTTCGTATCGAAGCATTAGTTCAGCATCATTTGAAGAATCATAATCTCCAGGTGTATCGCTTCTTAAAGCGTTGACAAAGGTTTTCATATTTATAGAAGGATATTTATTTATTCTCTTTAACCCTTCAATATCTTTTTCTTTCTCAACTTTTTCTTCCTCGGTTAAAGCATCCTCGATTAAATAGCTCTTTTCATAGGAATCGGCGATTTCTTTGTTGTTTTTCTTTGAAATACCATTCCCGGAATATGGCGTTCTACCAGTGTACATGCCAAATTGTGGTCTTCGTTCATTAGGGGCAAATGCATTTAAAAACTTTACAAACTCATTTTTCTGATCACCGATAATAGATCTAAGCCTTGCGATTTGATCAGAAACCAAGGCGTTCATCGGGTAAATAACAATTGTTCTAACGCCTCTCGTTTCCCATGTCTTTGGCGCATTTATAGCTTCGTTTACCAATTTATAAATTATTGGCCACATAAAACATTCAGTTTTACCTGATCCAGTTCCTGTTGCCACGAACAAATTTCTTCCCTCAACAAATTGTTCCAAAGAATCAACCTGATGTTTAAAAGGAGTTTCAAAGACTCCAAGTTTCTTATCAATTAATGCTAAGAAAAATTTTTTAACCTTTTCATCAATATTGGAATTCTTTATACCATCTTTTACTTTCTTATATGATGGGGTTGATTCGATAAACGGTTTCTGAAAGAGATTGGTGTTGTTTCTTAAAAGCTCATCTGCAGAATTTAACAATAGTTGATTTTCGCCAAAATACTGGCTTGTAATGTAATCGACAAAACGATCTTTCATCAAATCATGAGTTTTTCTTATGCTTAAAACGTTCTTCATATCCGCTTAGTCCTCCATTATTCCTATCGACAAATGATTTAATAGCGCTTTAATTGGCTTTCTCATATATTCATAAGTAACAAACTCATTGATTTCATTGCAATCATTTAATGGCCAACACATTGTTTTAAAAAGCGCAAACTCATTAAAAGGCAAAACGTACCCACCTAACGAAATCTTTATCGCATCATCACAATATTTTTCTATCGTGCACAAGGCAGAGTTCTCACAATAGCCACAAAGGCCCAATATTATTCTCCAAATTTCTCTTATAAAATTATCGTCTTTCTCAGTTTTTGAATATATTGCTGGCAGTGAAGAGACATACGGTTTATGATCTACAATCTTTAAAATTTGGTAATCTAAACCATTATCGATTTTCAAGATTGAATAAGGATATTTATATGCTTGTTTATCATTGAAGAAATCCCATCTGTTCTTTTCAATATTGTAGATTTCAATTTTGCTGTTTTCATTAAAATAATCGAACTTCAGATTCTTTAGCATTCCTTCGAAATATGTAATTGAATCATATTGAATCATCAAAAACTCATTTAAAGATAAATCTGTTTCTTTCGGCTTTCTCCAAATTCCTAAGCCAATCATCCTTTTAACGCTAGTATCTAAATTAATAATCAATGTTTTTTCTCCAATCACTACTGTTTGTTTTGTTGTTGGATATTTAAACGAATAAAAACCTGATTTAATGTAACCTAAATTTAGATATATAGACTCAACTTTTCCAACAAATTCATCTTCATTTGAAAAATAATCTTTTAGTTGCGGTTCAATTTTTATGTATGCCTCCAAAACATTTTTTGCGGAAATTGTAACATGGGATTTAGACACTCGAATTGTACAGTCTTCTTCAAAATCACGATCTGCAAAAAGCTGTATTATCCATTTTGCAATTGCTGAATAGACTAGTCTCTTATGAAAATTATCTTCTGATTCACCCGTAAAAGGGTCAATCAGCAGGTCTTTCGAAATCGTTCCGAATAAATCTTTTAAAGAAGAATTATTAATCATCGAGGCACACCTCACATGCGCTTCTAAGTTTTGGATCAATTATTTTATTAACCAAGTCTTCTTTGCTTATTCCATCGTGAATTGCCTTAAATGGAATTAGAGAATAAGCTAATAGCCCGTAGAATTTGACATTTGCTAGGGTTTTATCCTCGATATTTATTTCTAATAACTCAAGGTTATTTGCAAATTCGTTGTTATTAATTCTTTGTCTTTCTTTAATAGGATGAACATAGCGATATTCAATATAGGATGAATTCATTTTTCCGGAATAAAAAATAAAATCATCTATGGTCTCTTCAGGCAGAAACTTCAACTCGTTTTCATATTCTATTTCAAAGATAAATTTGCAGTCTGGTTCTTCCGTTCTAATGCTAGTTAGCCATGAATGATAAGAGTCGACAACGCCAATAACGTTTTTTATTAAGAATACCGGGGTTATTCCGCTAACTTTTATCGTATTTATCTTAGCTATTAGAACATCAATGTCACAATATTCACCTGCTGTTACAGCACAGTAATTTCCACCACTCACAATTGATGAGATTACAGAAGCAATTGAATCGGAATTTTTAGAAGCTACAAGAACGGGTTTATTTGAATAAATGGCTTCTTTTAAATATTCTCTAAAGATATTAAGTTTGTCTCCTGTGGCGATTTTCTCAATAACGTCCCCAATATCTTCATCGATATACTCGTCATCATCCATCACATCATAATCATCGTGAGTGACTTTTGAGATCTTAAATCCATCTTTTGAGCGAGCTGTTTTTGAAAGATTCATCTGGCTTTCTAGTCTTAAAATTTTGTCTTTTAATTCAGAGATTGATTGAGGCTTGTCTACATTTTCAAGCTTCATTTCAATTTCCTTTTTTAAACATTTCTTTTGCTCATATATCTTTGAATCGACATATTCTTTATCCACTAAATTATCTGCGTTTGCCTGTATGAGCTTGGCATTTTTATCTTGCCATTCTAAGTTTTTATTTACTTGACCTTTTATCTCGGCGAGTTTTTCAGAAATTTCGCCAAGTCTGCGATTAATAGCTTGCATGTCGTCATTTATTTTTTCGTTCTTTTTATCTATGTATTCCGTAATCTCTTTGCTGTTATTTGTATTTTCCTTTTTTATTAAAGAGAGAAGATTAATATTTTCTGATATTTCTTTTTGGGCCTTTTCATCAATATTTTCAAGACGATAAAACAATGGTCTAAAGTCCTCATTCAATGATTCATTCACTACAATAGAAGAAGCCATGGATTCACTGTATCCATCTTCTATCAGTGACTGCTTTTTAAGATTCATATTAGCTAAGTAATTATCGTAAAACCTTGCAAGTTCCTTAAGAAGAATGGCGTCCTTGTCGCGCTTTATTAAATGGCACGATGTGTTAACAAGCATTTCATGAGGGGCTTTCTGGGAGCGAAACCCTTTAAGTTTTTCTGCAAGTTTAGAAATTTTAACATAAAGACTCCTCAGGAAATTTTTAGGAATTCCATAAGTTAAGAATGTCTTTAATTCTTCCTCTGTTAAATCTAATAAACTCGTTTTCATAATCCCTCCTCCATAAGCCACCGTTTAGCAAGCTTTTTGATTTTTTTTTGTCGAAGACACATTCCCAGATATTCAACAATTAATTGGTTCTCTTTGTATTTTTTATATAAGATGAGATATTCATTATCTGTCAGTTGTGAATATGGCCTTGAATATCTAGTGATATTTAATAACTCGTTTTGATCTAATACAGGCGTTTGCCTTTGCGGTGCAGAATAAACCATTCTGTTCAATCTATCTTGAATAACAATGACTTCCTGTTTTGGCTTTAAAGAGGCAATACTATCGACTCTTTTTTTCAATACTCCATTTTCAAATAAATAATTTTTTCCACTATCATCTGTAGCATTATTGCTTTCTAAATAGACAATACTAGATGCAGACTTTTGCTCAGGCTTCTTTGTCTGCTGCGTCACATAAAACGAATCAACGTTATCGTTATTGATTTTAAACCAAAGCATGTCAGTTGAATGCGAATATAAATCGATTACTCGAGAATTATTCTCAAAAGCCATAAACATATTTGTTTTATCTTTTTTGTAATATTTATAATTGCCAACCGAATTGACTGGGGGCCAAATAATCACTGCATTGTTCTTTTCTACTAATGTACAATTCCTTGATGAGCAAAATTTTTCTGTGCTATTTGTTAGCCTATGAAAAACAATATCAAATGCGTAATATACTTGATAATCAGCATTCAATTGCTTGTTGAAAATGATTCTTCTAACCGTAGCTTCGCTTTCGGATAAATTGAAACAGTTTTCATAAGCGAATACTAAATAATGTTTCCCGAGGTATACTTTTCCGCTCACTCTTTTGCACGCGAACGATTTGATGTTTTTTAGACTATGATCACCAGTTGTTTCGGAAAAATATTCTTGGAGAATCAGATTTGAATATATCTGAAAATCCGGACGAAAGCACTCAAAATCATATGAGATATTGTGGGAGTTTCCATTCCCGGTAATAGAAATGCGCGCAGAATTAGGAAACCCTTCTAGACTAATTCGTTTAATTTCACCCGAACTAAAATGGCCCTCGTCGATTGGTAATGAAAGTGATCCCCGGTAAGAAGTCGAAACAGATAACAAAGAGTCGTTTTGCTGATTGCTTTTTATCTCTTCTTTTTTCAACGGTGGGATTGTTATCAAACTAGTCCATATGTCGCCAAAATATCTAATTTCAAAGTTTAAAGATATGTCCTTGTCTCTGAATAATTTCTTTCTAAATAAAGCTTCGCATGTTTTCGATTCTTGCCCTTCATGATAAAAGGAACAATAACTATGTCCTTCATGAGTAGGAATATGCTTGAAAAAAGAGGTATTATGCAACCCGTTACAATAAATTATTTCATCACCACATTCAACGCAGATTATAGCTTTAATGTTGCACCATTGTGGATGCTCACTAATATAGTGCTCATATTCTTGAATCGTCATCTCCCGGTGTTCAAGCGTATGAAATACTTTAGGTATACTAGGCATAACGTTTTACCTACTTTCTTTGTTTAGCTAATCAATATAATCTTTTCTTTTCTGCTTCATCAAGCTTCTTTCACATTGAAGTAAGTCATAATAGTATTTGGTTGATACATCCGGAACATAACGGGAGTCATGCCAATCGAAGTCGCTGAGATTATAAGGATTATCAACGGCTTTTAGGTTTTCCAAGATAAATCCCTTTTCTTCAATGGTCATAAGACCACCGTAATAGGTTTATCTGGATATCCCCTACTTTACAATGCCGATATAGATAGGAATGATCTGTATCCTTTCCTCTTCCTTCAACTCTTTAAGAACTTTCTGAATGGTACTAGCCGATACATTAAATTGGTCTTCTTTATTTTAACTGAAGAATCTTTTTTCTTTCCGTTGGTTATCTGGCCTTCACCGCTCTCAAGAGAAATAGCACTATGGAAGGTTTTTTGAGTTGTGCGTATTCTAGAGTAATCTTTCAAGTTTAGTTGATTATATCGATCTTCTTTTTAGGCAAAATGTGCGTAAGACTTGAAACGAAGAAGTATTCTTCAAACAATTTCTCGTCATCAATCCTGACTAATTAAGCAATAAAACCATGGGCCATCGTGAACTTAAGCATCAAGTCTCTGCAAGTAGCCTCTCTCACCGAGTAGGTGATTCCACGCCGTTTAAGTTTTGCAGTTTCTTCCACAACTGCTTTCTTTGTGTGTCGAGGTTATTATCAAAGCGATTGATAACTTTCATCGGAATGATGCCTTTTTCATATTCGCGTGGTTTTTTAGTTTTTGACTAAATAATTAGCGATATCCTAAATAAGGTTTGTCTTCTCCCGAACATTTTTGTTTGTTTGCTTTTGTAATTCGCTTGTATTTATGTTTTAACTTCCGTCTAAATTCATTTATTTCAATTTCCCATTTGGAATATGTTCAGTGTGTTTGCATTGTTTTTTTTGAATAATTACCACATTCCTAGAATGACCTGAATAGGTTTGATGTTTAACTAACTTCGCACGCGAATCGTACAAATTTTCGTGTGCGATTCATTATATTCAGAAACAACGCGTTTATAATTTTCTTCCTTAAACAATTTTCTAAATTCCTAAGAGTTAACCCGATGTTCTAAGACACCTACATAGATTTTTTCGGCTTTATTGCAGCAATCAGACTCCCTTTGATGTTTTCTTTGGATAATAGAATCTGGGTTCCACTAATACTGATAATCGTTAAACTTAATTGTGAAACCCATATGGTACCTATATCCAAAAAAGCTAAAGCAGTTGGTCATCTTATCCTTCTCTCCATTCAATCTGATTTCTATCGCATATTTTCTTTAATTGTCTTCTTTGTAACATCGTAGGTGTATTTTTTCCATTTCCCCATCTATTTATCGTAGCAAAAGACGCAACGAGTTTATCGGCGAACTCTGTTTGTGTTAACAATAGAGTCCCTCTTATCTCTTTTACTTTCTTAGGCCAGTCCATAGACTAACACCCCTTAAAATTATTTATTTCATTATAACATTTTTTGTACAAACGTCATATTTTTGTTGCAATGTTTTTTCAACTTCTTTTAAAAAAGGCAAGCTCATCGTCTTGCCCTTAGAACATCTTGAAATGTCTGAATGCTTCCAAAATGTATTCTTCTTTTTTTTGCGAGACTCAGCTGCTTGGAATCTTCGTTCTTAGGGAAGCTATCGCATTGTCTTTCCTTGGTTCCGTATTATTCTTTGCATTGAATAATATTCGAGGAAGATACCTGAACGCCATGTTTCTTTAGAATATAGCTTTTGATACCTAGATAGGAAGCTTTGCTATCTGCTTTTGCTAAAGAAGTGTTTTTATCTTTTACTTTGAACTTAACGTAATCATCAGGCTCTCGGTGGGACAAAAAGAATACCATCTAGACGTGCGATAACGACCTCTATGATTGAAATCATTTGTACAGAAAATGTAGTCAGTAAGAAACGCTTGTTAATCTTTTGGCTATGATGAAAATGGCTTTTGGTGCTCTTTACATTAGATAATGTTATTACTGCGATAAGCACGGAGGATTGCCATGATATACGGATACACAAGAGTAAGCACCAAAAAACAATTAGATGGATATGGTCTGGAAACTCAAAGAATAGAAATAACACAAAAATACCCAGATGCCATAATCGTAAAAGAACAATATACAGGTACTAAACTGAATAGGCCTCTTTTTAAACGATTAATCAAGAAGCTTGAGCCAAACGATATTCTTGTTGTTTCAAAACTGGATAGATTCGCTCGAAACACGGTTGAAGGAATAAAAGTAGTAGAAAACTTGTTCCATAAAAAGATTGCAATTCACATTCTTAACATTGGGCTTTTAGAAGATACACCGATGGGGAGATTCTTTTTAACAACAATGCTCGCTGTAGCTGAACTAGAAAGAAATACAATTATTGAAAGAACTCAAACAGGAAAAGAATTAGCAAGACTAAGCCCTAATTATCGAGAAGGAAGACCACCTAAGTATTCTCACGAAGAATTAACCACTGCTATCGATCTATTGATTACTCATACATATAAAGAAGTTGTCGAATTAACTGGAATAAGCAAATCGTCGATTGTCAGAGCTAGAAAAGCCATCAAATAGAACCATAAGTTACAAGATTTGGGTCACACCATTTTCTGTCAGCTTTTTGCGAACGAAAAAGAGCAAATTTCTCTATTGAAATTCCCATACATTCGATTGATAAAACCGGGCCTAGAAAGATTCGCAGGAACGAAAAAATATTTAGCTACGGCTGACGTGGATAATGCCTCTGTGAACATGAATCCATCCATCATTGATTATGAGAATAGAGAAAGTCGAGCTAATATGCAACCAATAAAGAATAGCGTTTGGTTTGCAAAAATGAAAAATAGTGTAAAACACATTTTCCTGTCTGATTCAGCTAATTATCTTACAAATGAATTTGTTTTTTCAACCGGGTTTTGTGGTATTAAATGTGACACAATCTCGTTTGAATATGTTCTCAATTACGTATCCTTGCCTTACTTTGAAATCACAAAAGACAAATTGGCACATGGTGCCACACAAGAAGCAATTAACAATGAAGATTTGACTTCGTTATCAATACATCTTCCACCCAAAGACAAACTAGCTAATTTTCATCAAAAAACCGAAAAGTTATATCGTTTTATTACAACAATCGAAGAACAGACTTATCGATTAATTCAAGAGAAAGAAAAACTTTTGCCATTGCTTATCAATGGGCAATTACAATAGTTGTTGGTTTATTAATAATGGCATAAGCTTGTTTTTTAGCTTACTTAGCTCGCAATTATTCTGAGAAACTAGATACTTTAGGCGAAGCAAGGGTGACACAGCCTTAGTAAAGGAAGTCATTATCTCTTTTGGCGGAATAAGAATGTCCATTTCTTCCAAAAATGAAATCCTTATGCCATTGAAAACACTTCCTATAGAACCGTGCTCTGCTTTTTTGATGAAATAACGACTCATGAAAAACAAGTACAAATATTCGGAGGATACGTTCAAAGAATTGGGCTTAATAGAAAAAACAGATTCGTTTATTTCCCAACTATATGGTGTATCTTCAACAAGATAGCATCTTCCTAATGGAGCGATGCTAGCAAAAAGAATGTCTCCTCTAGAAAGTTTTGAACGCTTCCTAATCAATTGTCTCGTGCTCTCATTTATTGTGTCACAATCGGAAAAATCTAATTGCCCTTCAGTGGTAATATTTTTGACTGTTATATACTTAATTTCGCCATCGTTTAAAATGAAATTATCTCTTGGGTTCAGACCAGTGACAATATGATCGATGCAGTCTTTTACTTTTACAGCTTTCCAATCTTTTGGTATGGTCCGTTTTAGAGTTGGGTCAAAAGAGAAATCAGTTGATGAGAAATTTGGGAAAGTAAAATGATAGAAAAACCTCTCATAAATTAAGCGTGCCAAATCTTGTAACTTTGTAACCATTTCATTGTTTTTCTCAATCTGAAAATCGAGTCCTGACAATAAGTCTCCAATAATTATTTGCTTTTCATAATCGGGTAAAAGTATCGGAGTGTTTTGGATTATTTCCAATGTGAGTGTGTATCTTTGACCACTTCCGGAAGCAGACTGTTCATAGTATTTTCTTGTGAAATAAGATTGGATAAAAGCATTCAAATATTTGCTATATACCTTTTTTGTATCGGGTTTAATTAAGGCACAATGATAACCAAGAATTACATTATCAAAATCATCAGCGAAATAAGTGCCAACACCGATATCATCTCTTGTTTCACTATCTTTTGTTATTGCAAGATACCCCTTCTTGACGGTAAATCTTCTGATTGCTTGTGGAGATGCAGTGGCTTCTAAAAACAAAGGAATCATTTTCTTTGTTATTGCGTAGTTCTTATAAACATCAACAAAATTACAAAGCTTTATTTTTTGTTCATTTGTTTTACTTTTTTTATCCACATTACTGAGTAAGACTTCAGCAATATCACCAAGTTTAACAAACATATGTCGTCCCTCCTTTTGAGAAGAAAGCGGCATGGTTTATTAATGGTAACTTTTGAACCATTTCGTTGTTTCTTTGTATCTGTTTATCAATGCTAAGAAGTATCTTTCCGATCTTTTCTTGCTGAACGATTTCCGGAATGAAAGCTATGCAGTCTTTTATTTTGTCTGGCGATGTATGTCTAATCTTAGTTTGTTGAGCTGCTGCTCCTAGCTGCTTTTTGATTGATTGGGAAGAAAGAAGATAATAACAAAATGATGAATCCAATTTGCCTCTTTTTGGCAAAACAAGACCAACATCTCCGCTTTGTATATACTTATTAGATTCCGGAATAAGTGCTGTTTCTCCAAGTAAACCTGCTGCTTGTTCGGTTAAAGGCGTGATAATATCGCCTTTGTTTAGAATGAATTCCTTTCTAACTTTCCCTAAGAAATAGATGTCATCTTTTGCTGTATTCTCTTTAAAACCCCCATTTGGATAATTAAAATTTCCAAGAGTTAAACGGATATACTCCCCTTGAGTAGAGTAAAAATCGCCACATAAACTAGCACCTCGTTTTATATCAAGAACTTCTCCGAGCTTTACTCTATTTATCATGGATTTTTAGCCCTTCCAAAACTTCTTTTATCTCTTTTTGAAACTTAGTTGTTTCGTTAGCGTATTCTTCAAAGTCTTTATTGAAGTCATCAATCATCTTTTCATATTCTTCTTGTGTGATATCAACATATTCGATTTTCACTTCAAAATATTGACCGGCTGACCAAGAATAATTCTTTTCTTGAATTGCTTCATTCTTCACAAGAATTGAGAAGTCTTCAATAGCCTCTTTCTTGATGAAAGTATCAATAATTTTATTGTTTTCTTCTTCGCTAAGAACGGTTCTTTGATTCTTTCCTTCCTTAACTTTTGTCCCAAGTTTAGAAGCGTCGATTAGAATTACTTCATCACTAGTATTTGTTTTGTCAAAGAAGAGAACAGAAACATTTGTTCCAGTATTGGCGAAAATATTAGATGGCATCGAAATAACGCCTTTAAGCATCTTTTTATCAGTCACATACTTCCTTATCGCGTATTCAATACCACTTTGAGCAGTAATAAAACCGGTAGGGACCACTACTGCAGCTTTGCCATTTGGCTTCATAGAATAAATAATGTGTTGAATGAAAAGCAGATAGATAGGCATTGATTCTTTTTTCTTATTTGGAATCTTTGGAACACCTGCAAAGAATCTCTTAAGTCCATCTTCGTTCGTAATGTTTGACCATGTTGAATCAATGCTGTCTCTAGTCGATGAGAAGTCTAGCTTAAAAGGTGGATTAGCAACAACATAATCAAATTGCTTTAAACCAGATGTGTCTTCGCTATCAACCTTAAAATGTGCTGGCTTCAAAAGAGTGTCACCTTGAATAGCATGATTAAGTGATTCGGTTAATCCATTAAGAAGAAGATTAATTCTTAGGAATCTAGATGATTTTTGAGAGATGTCTTGCGTATAAACAATGGCTCTGCCATAATCACCATCTTTGCCTAATTCATTAGCTAAATGAAGGATCAAAGAACCAGATCCTGCTGATGGGTCATATATCTCGCTAGCAGTAACTTTATCAGACATTCCGACAAGTATCTTAGCGATGATCTTGGAAACTGCCTGAGGTGTGAAATACTCAGCATACTTACCACTAGCAACATTGTAATCTTTGATTAAGTATTCAAATATTTTGGAATAGAAATCAAAGTTCTCATCAAACACGCCAGAAAAATCTAATGCTTGTTTTGAAATGGCACTAAAGACACTTCTTACAAAGTTATTCTTTGCGGACTGTTCCACTTCCTTGCTTATACCTTCAAATAAAGGCTTTCTTGTTCCATCGCTGGTTTCGATGTTAAAGTTCGAGTTTCTTGGGTTGTTGGATATTCTTTCTAGTGCATTATCAAAAAGTTCATAGAACTTATCGTTGCTAGAAAGATTGATTAAATATTCGATTGTGTCTTCGTTGTTAAAAGCAACGTATCCACTATAAGAATCATAGAACGCATCAAGCTCATCATTTTTATTTGCGAAAATATCTTTAATCGGTAATCCGATGTCTTTTGAGAATTTCCTAAGACAATGCATAAACTTATCATTGAGGAATTTGTATAAGAAAGCAGTCGTAATAACACGTTCTTCCCCACCAGCGTTTCCTAACCCGGACTGGTTACAAATCCCTTTTAAATCATCGATTATTGATTCAATTTTTCCCTCTAGTTGTGCGTAATCTGCCATATATATTCCTTCTTCCTAATATAGTTGTAAATTAACATAGACTCTTGCAAGAACGTCATCAAAGATGTCTTTCAAGTTTAACTCCTTATATAATCCCTTTTTGAGAAGAGCGGCACTAGTTTCTTTTTTAACATTTGCCATAAAATTGTGTCTGCCGGTTAAAACAAGATTATTGATGGCATTTATCTTTATCACTGCTTCATCAATTACTTTTAGTAATTCAATAAACAAATCTTCGTCAATTTCAGGATGGTCCTTCTTATAGTCTTGGTATGTTTTTACATAAGCAAAGTGGCCATTGAATGTCTTAGCAAGTTCGCGGTTCTCTTCGTTGATTCGTTTCGCTTCCAAGATTGCTTCTTTGATTTCTTTGTCGAGTTCTTCAAAGTTGTCACCATTAACAACTTTCATCTTGTCAAAGGCACTGCGTATAAGTTCATTAAGTTTGATTACACGTTCATCGTCTTTGTTTTGAATTGCAGAAACTTCACCCTGCAATGTTCTAGTACCTTCGGATAGGCGATGCATCCACCCTTCGATCTCAGGAGTTTTCTCCATATTGAGAATTCTTGTTTTAATGTTAATGAATTCAAAGATAAGCTCCACTACGTCTTTTTCTGACAAAACCGCTAACGAATTAACAGGGTCGCCAGACAGATTAATGAAATCAATCCTGCTTTGAACTACCTTAAGCAGTTTCTTGAAATGCGTTTTATCAATTTGATTTGCTTTCTCGTCATCTCGTGAAAGCATGAATTCGGTTTTACAATCCAAAATAGTTTGAAGAATCTTCCTAATCTTAAACAAAGGCCCCTTATCATCAATTCGGTCAAGGAACAATCTGAAGTCCTCAACATTGTCATGGTCATAGATATCTTCTAATTTCAACAAAGCATCTTCATATTTCTTTTGAATGGCATTAACATCAAAAACCAGTTTACTGCCAGTTTCTTGATCTGGATTATCTGGGTCTTTAATCTCATCTTCTATCTCTTTGAGATAAGCCGCTACAGTTCTATCGTATTCTTCATCAATGTCGACGAAGTCAGAGATATATCCATATTTGTAGACCTTTCCATCAGGATTCCTATATGGTCTGTTGACTCTTGAAATCGTTTGAAGAAGAGAATGCTCTCGCGGGACTCTTAATAAGTACATCTTTTTCAATCGCTTAACATCGTAACCGGTTGTAAGCATAAGATGGACTATCAATAAGTCGATTCCGTTCTTAGCATCTTTAAAGTCTTCTTGTATCTCTTTATTCACATCGCTTGGGTTGTTATGAATAACCACTCTAGTGATTAACTTCGAGTTCTTTTCAGACCAAGTCTGCATCTTGCGAGCTTGCTCATTTGAAGAACAAACAATCATTCCGGCGATAGTTTTATCGTTATCATTAATGTATCTAAAGTTGATGAAATCCTTATCAATATAGTCGCCAAGCGCAGTGATATATTCGTCAGATTCCAAAATCTTCTGTTTTTCATTAGCGGTCTTGCCCTCAAACTGAAGGTTCTTTTTAATGTCCGCTCTTGCTACTGTGGCCATTTCCTCTTTCTTAATTTGAAGAGTGTAACCATCTAGAATGGACTTATCGTAGAAATATTTATGTATATAATCCCCAAATCTAAGATTGCTTCTTTCTTTTTTTGAAAGCAATGGGGTTCCAGTCATTGCAATGAAGATGGCATCTCTATCAACAAGCATAAGGTTCTTGAAGAACTCACCAGTACCTTTTGCATAGCTACGATGTGCCTCATCGACAAAGAAGATTCTTTGAACATTGGCATCATAATCATTTGTGATTTCTGGGAGACTATCCGAAAATTTTTGAATGTTAACAACAGTGCATAAGCCAATGGCTTGTGGGTTGTTCAACATATCTATATTTCTTTGAAGTTCTGTTACAAAAGCTTCCTTATCATCTACTGTTGCAACTTCTAATCCTCGAGAAGTACACTCGATTTTCGTTTGATTAAGAAGCTCGAGTCTATCGACAACATAAAAGAATCTAGCGTTAATCTTTTTGCTAGCAAAATAATCCTTAAGTATTCGGTTGCAATACATGGATAGTTCAGTTTTTCCGCTACCCTGAGTATGCCAAATAATACCTGACTTATCACCTTTACGTATCTTCTCTAATATTGCTTGCGAAGCAAAGAACTGAGGATAACGCATTATATGCTTTTCTCTTATGTCCTTATCCACATACATGATTCCATATTGAAGGAAGAACAGAATTCTTTGTTTAGAAAAGATGGATGTAATGAATCTATTGCAAGGAGTATTAATCGCGATATTTGACTCATATTCAGGGGTACTCATGACCACTGGTGAATATCCATTATCTAATAGTAGTTTCTTTATTTCTTCATCATCATCTTCATCCAAAGTGCAAATTGCCGCTTTTTCTTCTCTAAAGAAATTAAAGGTTGTCTGGCTTCCGTTAGGAGTTGAATAGAACGATCCAGCTTTGGGCTCTAATTCTTTATCATCATTCGTTTCATATTCCATGTTGTTGGAAAAACAAGTGAGCTGTAATAGGTTGAAATATTTCTTATACTCCTCAACTTTGTAACGCTCATTGACCATTCTGTTGAATTCTGCCTGGATTCCGCCTTCGTTATCTGGCTTCTTAACTTCCAAAAATGCTAAAGGGATTCCATTGATGAAAATGTCTACGTCAGGGCGAAAATGGCCAGAAGGTTCATCAGGATTCTTTTCAAAACGAAATTCATTGAAAACCTCAAAGATGTTGTTCTCTGGGTTCTTGAAATCTATTAAAGTTACTTTATCAATTGGGTTAATTAACCACTGATAGAATTCTTTTCCTAAATCATTGTTACTAATCACAGAATTGATTTTATTAACTAACAAAGTAACATCTTCATCGGACAGTTCTTTCCCATTTATCTTTGATAAAGCCTTTTTAAATGATGGCAAGTATATCTTGGTGCTTTTGTCGATATTACCATTAGAAATAGCAGTGGTATAAGAAACATACTTATAGCCAAGCCTTAGAAGGTGAATCGTTGCAGGGAATTTCACTCGTGTATCTTCATTAAAAGCAATTTTCAGTTCATTTGCCATAATCTATTCCTCTTTGATTCCGCTCTTTAAACATAATTCTCTAATCTTCCGTCTGTCTCTCATGATTGGCAAATGATGCCCATTTTCCCAACGATTAATCGTTGCGAAAGAAACACCAAGAACCTCAGCCAGTTCTGTTTGTGAAAGTAAAAGAGTCTCACGAATATGCTTTATCAACTTCGGGTAATTCATATCTTTAATATTGATTATAACAAAGTTATGCCAACTTTTCACTCCCCAAAATTAGGACATTTATTGAAACTGTTTTCCAGGACTTAGAAATCTTGTCCCACACATTTTAGAGGTGGGGCGAACGGTACTATGGAAATTGGCAAAAATCCGAAGGCGAGGGGAGTATAACTGTATTATTTCTTTGCGTATAACGTTAGGTTCATACCGCTTAACTCAATCTTTTCAATTTTGTAATCGTTAAATAATTCTTGAACTTAAGTATCGTTTCGATAGCTCAAGCCATCGCCATCATAAACAAAATCTTCTTTCTTGGTATCAAAGAGAATGAACATATCATCATAATAATTTACGAATTCTCCTACTCTTATTCTTTGTCTCTCCTCTTTCTTAAATCCGAATCCCAAGATTCTTTATCGTTAAGAAAATTTTTTTCTCTAATATTTCTAATTCATATCTCTTTGATGAAAACTCTTTTCCAAATTTAATGGTTAAGAGATATTTACAAGCATCAACATCCGGTGGATATGCCTTCTTGGTTTTAACAATTCTTTTCTTTTGTTTATCATTAACAGCTTCAAAAGGTATCACTTCATCAGTTGTTGCAACCCCCACCGCTCTTTTATAGACGACATCAATGAGATCATTCTTTAATGTCTCTTCGCCTTCTTCTATCGCTTTTCGAATCTCGAGGTGTCTATTTTTAAGCATTGTAGAAGTCTTTGGACTAATACCCAGTTGTTCACTAATTACGATTTGAGATGAACGATGAGAAACCAAGGAAGAGACAAGAGAAAGCTTCGATTCTAAAGAACCACTTTTCTTCCAAAGATCAATTGTGTCACTTTTTCTGTTTCTAGCCATTATTATCTCTTTTCTTAGCACGAATATTGTAAATAATTACTTATCGGTGAAAAAAACACCAAATACACCACCATGAGCGTTTAGTTCATTTAGATGCCTAATATGACTTATTCCATCATCAATAGTCCTTCTGATATGTTACTCATCTTATCTTCAATTGAATAGCCATCCTCGTCCATCCATTTCGAGCTTCTGATTCTGTAGATAGCGTACTTAATAATGTCTTTAAGTATTCCTTCACTATCTTCACTTTGAACAGATTCTAGATAATCATTGAGTTCATTAATGAAAATATCATCGCAGAATACGATTCCTTCATTTATGAACCATATCAAATAATAATTTGGATTAAAGGACAAATCCGTTATATCTAATTTATCCTTTTTATTTCTTTTTCTTTGACTACCACTGTTACTATTTCTTTTACTTTGTGTACGTTGGTTTAGATAATCTTCATCTTGCCCACCCAAAATGGAATTATCACCACTCAAAATGGCTTTTTGCTTAGCGCCATCAAGAATGAACTTGATTCTTTCTTCAGTTAGTAAACAGCATTCGATAAGATCATGTTTTTTTCTAGATTTCGTGGCGAATAGAAACTGCTCTTGTATGGGTGTGCTAGTGAGATATCCGTTATCAAATGAATCCTTATCAAATAGACCAAGTTCCACTAAATCATTGATTATTGCTTCTGCCGTTTCGATACTGTCACACATGGAATAACTTATCACGATATAACAGAGATTCTTTAAACTTAGAAATTTCAAATAATACCCGTTAGCGAGGATATCATCCAAAAGGGATTCATACGCTCCAATAGCGATATTGCTTTTGTATTTGCTTCTTAAAATTGCGTAGTTACTATCATGTAATCTATTAACTGAACTCACGTGGTAATCTAATCCTCTTTTAGGTCTTCCTGCCATAAATTTACCTCATCTTGTTCGCCTCTTTTCTATATTCCATGAAGATTTACAAAAGCCTCTCTAACACGGGAGGTTTTATTCATAATCGAGACAATTAAATATCATTATTCAAAGTTGGTTCTAGATGAGATTTATCAGTCTGGTATTTTAAGACTAGATGAACACATTGAAGTCATCAAATTAATCAAAGAGAAATACTCAGATAATAAAGCACCTATATCCTCTGATAACGTTGATATATGCGCACATAAGAGCAACGTATATGGTAGGGGTTATAAGGAGAAAAACAGCGATGTCAAACGTTGAAATCATCGAAGCTAAGAAAGAATGAATCCAAAGTGAAACTGGCATTTTTATTGAACGCAAAAAACGAGTAGCTGCATATTGCAGAGTTTCCACTGATGATCTGGACCAAAAGAACTATTATCAGGTTCAAGTTAGTGAATATACAGAAAAAATCAAATCTAATTCTGATTGGGAATTTGTAAGGATATACGCTGATGATGGAATATCCGGAACTGATACCAAAAAGCGAGAGGGTTTTAATGAAATGATGAGAGATGCTCGAGAACATAAGTTTGATTTTCTTATCACTAAATCGGTATCGAGATTTGCTAGAAGCACCATCACCACTGTTCAATCCATTAGAGAACTGAAAATGCTAGGAATCTATGTGAAGTTTGAAACCGAAGGAGTCACCACTGATGACCCATAAGCGTGCAATAAATAGAGGCGAAAGGCAACAATTTTTAATCAAGCATAATCATGAAGCTGTCGTTAGCGAAGAACTATGGGATAAAGCAAAGGAAATAAGAAAAACAAGATTCCATAATCAATTAGGAAATACCGGAACATTTGCTAAATACTTAAATAAGTATCCATTTACTGGACCCCTCATGTGCATGCCCTGTGGTGCTTCTTATAACGAAGATATTGGAACTATGGTTATTCCTCTCAAAGAGTGGTCCTTCAATGCGCGAGCATATTAATGATTCACCATCTTGTGATACTGGTTCAATCGATCTCACCGCTTTAACCGAATGTTTCAAGCAAGTAATCAAAGAGATATTTGATAATAGAAAAGACATCATAGAGGAATTAACCGATATCGTAGGAAAGGTTGTCAAAACCAATAATGTCGATATCAAGATTGCATCATTGAAAGAGCAGAAAGCTATTCTTGTTTCAAAGATGTCGTCACTTCTTGATATGAAATTGAACTCAAAATCAGTAGACGAAACAAAGCTCTATGATGAGAAATACCAGTCTCAAGTGGACGACCTAGGCAAGATTAACCGAGAACTAGATAAATACGCCGACCTAGATATTAGCGAGGTCACCAGTAAGTCACGATTAGAACTAGTAAAAGAAAAACATAAGGAATATGAAAATGGCAACCTTGAATTAACTGGCGCGTTGCTCCTTTCCTTTATCAATAAGATTCTAGCTATCGATAACGCGCACATCATTTATCTGGTTCCTAATAAGAAAGAGTTATCAACACCGGAGATAAAAGCCAAAAGAAAAGAGCTCATCAAGAAGCTTAAAATACATAGTAGTTTCTACGAAAGAAAACTCAACACCAAAACCTATAAATTGAATTATAAAATCATCCTAATTTAGTAAAAGTTTCAAGTAACCTAAAAGAGCAAGAATTGACGCTCCTTGCTCTTTCTTTAACTATGTTATGTATTAGTGAAACAAAAGTAACATATATTATTTCTCATAGAAAACGTTACAAAAATCTCCTCTATCTTTTTGAATCAATCGATTTCATCCATTCAACCCATGCTTTAATTGTTGATGATCTTCTATTAATTGTTGATTCTGAGAGCTTTTTATTATTCTGTTTTATGACTTGTTTGATTATCGATATGTCTACTGCTTTTTCGTTTTTGAAACGCTCATAAAAACTTTCAAACATTTTATCCAACAATAATTGAGAGTAAATGTCATCAATAAGTAAACCTCTATCTTTGTAAAGAGAGAGAGCTTTTTCAGAGAATTTTTTATCGTGGGTTAGATACCTAAAAAATTGAAGTGCGGAAAAATAGTAAGCAACTTGTCTAGTACTGCTGACTTCAATGATCTCCATTGCTTTCTCTTTATTCTCCAAGATTTCTGGACCATATAGGACCAATCTAATAATTTTTTCCATATTATTCGCTTGTGGAAATGGCACGTTATTGTCCATACCCCAAAAAATAGCTTCTCTTCCGGTTTTTCTCTCGGCTCCATTGCAGTTAATAGAGCGAAGCGTTGGAAATTCGCTAACATCATAAAAAATCTTATATTTTGGATCCTCTTCAAATAAATGAAGAACTTTCTGTGTTGCATTATTACTTATAACAACAAAAGCACCTTTATTTAAGGCTTTATCGCATTCACCTTTAAGCTTAACAAAATCTTCAAACTCAAAACCGGCCAACTGGTATTTCGTAAAGCCATCATCATCCTCATAATCATAAGGTGGGTCCAAATAGATAATATCTCCATCTTTAGCTAATTTGACTACTTCTTCATATGAAGAACACATAATCCTTATGTCATTCTCTCTTGATGATAAATAATTGTGTATCTCAACAATATTAGGTTCATCGCAGATTGTCGGGTTTTTGTATCTTCCGATTGGAGTATTGAACTGACCTTTCCCGTTCACTCTATATAAGCCGTTATAACACGTTCTATTTAAAAAGATCATTCGAGAAGCTCTTTCTACATTATTGTGATTTGTAGGCCATCCTTCTTCTCTGTCCCAACCTCTAACTTCATAATAATAATCATCGGGGCCTTCTTTATAATTCACGCTGTGAATGCGCAAAAGCCTAATCAGTTCTAAATAGTCATCTGATTTAATAACTCTGTAGGCATTAATAAGATCTTCGTTCAAATCGTTGATAATTGCTCGCCTTGGTCTTTTGCTAAAGAAAACAGCTCCACCACCCAAGAATGGTTCAATATATGTATAGGAATCATCTCCATCGGCAGAATCATCGATAAATTCATTAATTTTGGTTAGGATTTGCCTTTTTCCACCAGCCCATTTCACAAAAGGCTTCATTCTATTCAGCACCTTTCCCAATTAGCTCTTTTACTTTTCCGTAAATCATTGCTGAAATATCTTCTTCAGATATCGCATCAAGAAGACGAACGCTTCCAATGACTGATACATATTTTCCTATTTCAGGATAAATTGCAGTTCTTTCTTTGCTTGGATTTTCATCTATGGCTTTTTTCTCACCCTTTAAAATTCCTCTTACTAAATGAGTTTCAGAGGAAAACGATCTCCATGTCAAGTTTCTGTATCTCTCAGGATTCTCAATCACCCATTTAGTGAGCTCGTATTTATCTTCAAGTGAATCATCGACAGACAAAAAAACCCTAAAGAAGCATCTAGACAAAACGCCAAACATTAAGCCTCTTCTTGTTCCTTGCGTATGCATCCACATGTTTTCAACTGTGGATTTACCATTTATTTGCATCATATTTCTAACAATAGAGTAAAACTTGTCAAAATGAAGCCAAAGCCAGAATCTTTCATCACAAAGAATATATCTAGGTAATTCATTTAGGTTTTCAAAAAGTGTTCTAGAGTTATCAAAATCAATTTCCCTGTTTTTGGAATCTGGATTTGAGACTAATTCAAAATCATTTATCAAAGATTTCTTTTCGACGAATATCGGCTGAGGAAATGTGTTAATTATCCATTCATTGCTTTCTGATTCCTTGATTTTTTGAGCAACATACTCAGCATTTGTTTTGAGATAAGCCAAAGCATCTTCACTCATTATTTTAATGTGAATTCTATTCATTCTCATTTCCTCCATCTTCTAATTTGTTTGTTTCCACCACCAGTTTCCCAAGTGCTTGTCCTAATGGTTTGCCTAAAAGGAGCTGCGCAAGTGTTACAGGCGAATAACCCTTTAAATCTTGTACAGATAAATCATTTCCAAATAATTTCTTATAAGCAGATTGAATTGACCTAAACCAAATATATTGATTTCCGACATCCTCTAGATCTTTTGATTCATCTTCTAATACGTTCTTGCATAATGACAATCCTTCGATGAGAGAAGGAACTAAAATCATATTAAAGAAGACCTCTTTATATGCAGGAACAGTATAAATAATCTTATAGTTCTTGTGGTCGTTAATTGAAAGAGAAATTGTTATTTTCTTACCCATATTACATTCAACTACATAAGCACCATCTTCAAGATCTTGGTTTGGAATGACTGAGAATATTGATTGTACTAGATTATCTTCCGCTTCTTCATGCTTAAAACGTAAATTGAAGCCATCATTAGCGGCAACAATATCATATTTATCAATTTCAAATGAAATGCCATTATAATCTTCAGCAAATTCATCAGAATCCATAATAAAATTCTCTTTTGCATAAGCAAACATGGAAATATCGACTTTTTCTGTGAAGTTAACTTTCATTAAAACAATGTCTTGACCTGTTTTGCCTAAACAAAATGACTCTCTGTAAACAGTATCCGAACATTCAATTATCAACGTAATGTCTATCTTTTTTTCTTCGAATAATCTGTTAATCAACGCACTCTCTGTTTCGAATCTGCACCCCTTTAAAATATAAGAAGTATCCGTTTCAAGAGGTTCAAACACGATAACAAAGTCAGATTCTTTAAAAGAAGAAAAAGCTTTATTGTGATTAATTATCGGATATGGGAAAATTTTACTTTTTACTTGCATATTACTTTAACCTCGCTTCCAAAATAACCAGTTGCTTCAACAGTAGCATCGAGTTGTATTTTTTGGTTCGTTTTAATAGCGAATGGACCGAATTCTTTCGAATCATCGCATTGTATGTTTGCACCATTGCATATTAACGAATTAATAGCGATAGGAGTCGAATTATTCACATCATCCAGTATTGAGATGCTGAGATAACAGTTTTCGTAATCAATTGGAGCCATAAAGAGAATTCTGATTTTACCCTCAGTTTTATTCAAAGAAATAACGCGATATCTAACGCCTGCTAGTTTTGAGCGTTTGAAAATGACGTTGTCGCCTTCTTTTTCACCGCTTTCTTCACTCCCTGGGTGCCTTCCACCGCCTTGTTCATCGTTCTCACCAACAGGATGCTGGACATTGCCTTCTTTGCTGTCATCGACTTCACCGATATCGGGCTCTAGTCCTGTTCCGTCGTCGCTTTTATCTCTAGTATTCTTTTCAAATGTCAGGTTATCTTTTGGCTTTGATACAGAGACCGCTTCAGCTGGTAACTGATTTCCGTTAGAGTCTGCTTTTGAGTCACCGACTTCAACGTCAGGAAGAAAATCACCTGCACCATTTGGGTCTAATGGATTATCATCTCCTAATTGAAGACATTCAATTACTCTTTGCTTAATCTGCTCTTTAATCTCTTTAATTACATTTTCAATCTCTTTACGAACAGATTTGTCCTTTATTCGTTTTGGTTCCCAGTCAACGTGTTGAGGGTTTTCAATATCTCTTAGGGCTTTTCCTAGCGTTCCTTCACCTATAATGCACATAGCAGAAACTCTAAAGCTAGATCCTAAAGGCTCATCTTTAATTTTCATTAAAGGATGTCTGATCATTGCGCATTTATGAGTTGCTAATTCATCTTCCTCTTTCTTATAAGGAAGAATCATTAACTGACATGAGCCATAATCTGTATCTATATCAAATAGTTTAACGTTATCCCCGTCAGTTAAGAGACGGTATTGAGAAACAATATTTGCTTTTTGATTTTTAAATATTATCGAATCATCGTATACAATGCTTCCAACCGTTTCTTTTGATATTTCAAGGCCATTAAACCTAACAATTAGCTCACCTCTTACTATAGTGGACATAAAGGAATCTAAGATGCTATTAATGACCTCTTTTTCCCATCCGTCTCCAGGAATAAAACCAAGAATATAGATATCGGTTCCTGGCTTGCCATTTCTTTCTTCTTGGTGTGTACCCAGTTTTAACAAATCAGTCATAGCAGAATTGACATTGTCTCTAGCGAAATAACCAGTTCCCTGAGTATAATCTCGATCCTCAATTATGACGTCATCTATATAGCCAGAAACCAATTCAGCAACACCAATCGAACCACTATATTGTCCCGCACATCCATTAATATCTTGATTTGCAATTGTTGAATAGAATACCGTTCGCAAAGCAGACATTAGAAAAACTGCATTCTTGCCAACGCCCTTAGATCCTCCAGCCATGCTGCCTGTTTTCTCAGATACTCCAGTTCCTTTTGTTAAAGCAAGGAACTTATTATTTGCTTGATCTTTCGAATCTACTCCAATCAAGCCAGTTGTATTATAATCGCTTACTCTTAGGCACCTAATCGTCCCTTTGTTAAATACCTCAAGCATATCATCACATTCTTTAACGTAATCTGGTTTGTGAGCCCAGAATTCTTTGCATCTCCTTATTGCGTTTTTTAAATCAGGACAACCAGGAATGTCAGAAGTGTTCATTTCAAAAATAGAAAACTCAACTTTTGTTGGTTCTTCATCTGTAGCTCTTGCATCGATGGAATTTTGAAGCACTTCTCGTGCAAATGCTTGGAAAGGTGATTTTTTGAAAGCCTCAGTGTCTCCACTACTAATTCCTTTTCTTTCACCATGCCCGCTGGCCGGAAATCTCCATTGATTTTCTTGCATAAATTTTCCTCCTATAATTCGAACCTTTTACTGGTTCTCTTTTTCCCATTTGCTTTAAGTAAAGCGTTTTTAGTATTCTTTGTTTCTGTTTCTATCGCATCAAAGATTTTTTCTATTTCTTCATCAGTGTATTCGTAGAACGATGAATTACTCAAATTTGTAAGTTGCGACAGGAGCGTGAGAATCTTAGATACTCTGTTTTCGGATATTCTTTTAAAGTTTTCCTTTTTGTTTTCCATATAGACACTCCTCCTTTCAACTCAAAATATCATACAACAAAAAAGACGCATACACAATAGTTGAGTAATATTTTTTAACTATTTTCTTTTTTTAGTTTTTTTGTTCCTTTTTTTCAATAATAAAAGAATACTTTTTATAGTTATTTGTACATGGTTTTACAACTAATTCGTCTTTATAATATGCATTTGCAATTCCGGAAAGAAGAAACTTATTCCACTCATAATCTGGTATAGAAGGTAACGATGAATAGCCTTGATAGGTTTCACTATCGATTGGCCCAAAACTATTGATGTAAAACACAAGATCCTTCTTAATCTCGTTTAAAATCGAATTATCGATATTCATTTTGTCTTTTGTCACAAGAACATCCTGTGAAACTTGTATATATTCATCTGACAGCATAAAGATAAAATCCAAATAACTGTCCATTTTCTTTAGGTGCATGCTTTCAATATATTGATTAACATCGTCTATCGAAAAGAAATCAAAAGTCCTAGCGTAAGCCTCAATTATCTGATCATTAGTAATGCTTTCGATTTGTTCTTTAGAAATATATGGGAATGAGTAGAAATATTCTTTTCTCAAGAAAACCGAGCAAATAATGTAAATTCCTTCAGCATTATTGTATTTCCCAAGTTTTTCCAAACTTGTTTTATGTATGATTGACATCCTTGAATACAGTTTGCTTGAAAGAATAATTTTGGAATCCATTTTATTGAATAACAATGACAACTCGCTTCTGATTTCGTCTAGTAAAGAAGAATCCACCGGATTATTAATAGTCCAAATAAAAAAATCTCTATTTTTATAAAATGTATCCAAATAAGTTAAACACCTTGAGATCACTTTAAAGTTTTTATCACTTTGTAGATGTTTCTTCGAAAGATATTCAAGAGTTTTTGAACGATAATTCGTGAAGTACGAATAATCATCAAATAGGAAAAAGTCGTCAAAGCCTGGAGATACTTTCGATAAATATTTATTGATAATATCGAAATTTTTGATAATCGTTTCTGTCCTATCTTTTTCAAAATCACTTATTAAAAGGCTGTTTCTAAACTCCCTGATGGTTTTATTTTTGACAAACTCTCTAACTTCTGATGGCTCACAAATGAAATGGCGTCTAATCAAAAAGTAACATTTCGTTGCATCAATACCATACGCATTAAGAATGCATTGAATGCTCATCATAGAATGCGTAGAAGTGTGATTCGTATTTAGATAGATCTCTTTAAATGGAGTATAGTTTGTTCTTTTGGCCGAGCTAAAAGGCGCGGTTTTTGACCACGTATATTGGAGAGATAATAATTCTTCTGATGATTTTGGATTTCTTTCATCGATTGCTTCTAAAATGCCAAGAGCCATTTTGTTCCAAGAAGATTCGTTTACCTCAATTCCGTCATAATTAAAATAAAACGGAACTGCATTGTCAAGAATTGGCAAAGATTCTGTCATATCAAAAAGATAGTATCTTTTTTCATTCACATACACTATCCCGTATTTTTCTTCTAAAGTCATATTTCCCTTCCTTAAATTATTTAAGCAGCTATTCTGATAATTAATAGTCCAAAAAGTAATAGTTCGTTATCTTTTGTGTTAGTGAAACATAAGTAACACTGATTACTTCTTGTTACTAAATCTTCGAAATATAGTCATAAACAAATTTTGAAAAATAAGAAAAGGAATAAGGGTTCAGGCAAATAGCATAAGCACAATTTAAATGAACAATATTGTTAAGCTCATCTTTTATAGCTTGAAGGTGTTTCCCGCGCCCCAGCGATTCTCTAGCCAAAAAGACTTTTTCAAAATTAGAAAATGCGCTTGTATCTATTTCTTCATTATATGTAATGCTCAAAGGTCCGAAAACATGGCCTGATTTATCTCTAATCTGTTTCAAAATTTTATTTTCGTTCGTTTTTTTACTTTTTAGTAATTCAATGATTTCTTCATATTTTGTCTTATGAATAATTGCGGATAAGTATTGATAAATTACTGAATTTTTAGAAACCTTATTAGTGACTTCAAAATATAACCTCAAATTAATGGAAATTTGATAATTCATGTTTCCAGCAAACGAAGATAAACGTTTATCAATAAAACTTTCTAATGAATCAAAGTCGGAACTTTTAATAGGCCTAATTTCATCTTTATCAAATGTTTCCAGGTAATCAATAAATCCAGTATCGTTTGCAAATCTAGCTTGTAATGGAGAAACATCTTTATGAGAACTAATCTCTTTAATTGATTTTTCACTATGAAAAACTGCAAACTTAGCAAACACTAAATCATGTGAAAGAACCAAAACTGTAGAATTCTCATGAAGTTCATAGATGATATCAAAAATTACTTTTCTTCTATATTCATCAAAAGAGCTTGCTGGATCGTCAATAACAAGCATCTCATATTTACTATTTGCTAAAAGAAATAAAAGCAATGATATCAGATTTTTTTCACCAAATGATAAGGATAACGACATGTCATTGACTTCGTTAATATCCTGATTATGGGCAATAACATATTCCGCTTCTTTTTCGTCTTCAGAGAATAATGTTTTGCAGAACTTATAAGGGATACCAAGGATATTCAATTTTTCATTTATTATTTTTGAATGTTTATTCAGCGTCTTCTCTGTTTCGGCTTTTAAGGCTCCATAGGTCCTTTTGACATCTTTTGCTTTGCCTGAAAAAGCAATAAATGCATCATAAATTTCAGGAAAAAGTTTTTTGCACCTTGTAGATGGGGTCGGAACCGATAATGTCGAAAAAAACTGAGCGTTATTAATAGAAGAGATATCTAAGAACGAACAAAATGACTCTAATTCTGGTTTTAAAGCAAACATTTCTTTCAACCGTTTATCAAAAAGGGCAATTTCCCTCTTCTTTTTCCAATCTGGAAGAACGATTCCAAGATGTAAAAAAGCATCAGTTTTTGAATTGATTTTTTCAAAAGTTTTTGAGTCAAAAGAAATAATTGATTCAATCTGTTCTTTTCTTCGATTCTTTAGTTTAGAGCCACAAAACGGGCATTTGCCATCGGCAAAAGGTAACATCTTCGTTCCATCAAGAACCCATTTAATTTCTTTTGAAGAATACGTAATTACATTCCGATAATTTGGAAGAGACTCCACGTTCTTCGTCATTTTATGTATTAAACAAGCAGAACTATATTTATCTTTTTTGTAAGCCACTTTCAATTCATCCACTATGTCTCTTATGTCAGAAAGAGTGAAAACAACTTTATCTTTGACTAGCAGCAAATCATTAATCGCTGACAAATAAGAACTTTTGCATTCTTCGATTTTTCCACCTTCACCATACAAAATAGAATAAATATCACTCTTCTTTGTTTTTTCAATTAGAACATCGTTGCAATAATTCATGTCAAAAATCTTGATTCTGTCATGCGAAACAGTAGAACCATCAACCAAGACATTCATAGTTCCAGGTTTTGCGCCTATTTGTAAGTGAGGCAATTCATCTTGATTTGCTAACGCTGAGGCAATACTGCTCTTGCCAGAACCAGAAATGCCAAACAAAAAGTTAATATGGTTGTTTTGAATTTCATATGTTAAATTCGAAATATTATTATAGTTTTGAATTTGAATTTTCATAATAAATGTGCTCCTTCATTATCGTTTATGTTCCCAAACTCGCTCTTTATCAAAATAAGTAAGTATCATTGAATACTTTGGCGTTATTTCCATTATTCTAACAAAATATGACGAAAATTGCTCCGTTTATCATTGCTAAACTATGCTCAACTTTGTCGAACTAATGCTCTTTCAAACTTAAAGCACAGACCGTCTCGACATGAAAGGTCTGAGGAAACATATCGACTGGAGTAATTGATTCTATTTTATAGCTTTTAATTAAAGTAGCAATATCTCGTGCCAGAGTTGCCGGATCACAACTCACATATATTATTTTATTTGGTTTCGCGGCTAAAACACTCGAAAGAAATTTTTCATCCGCGCCTTTACGGGGAGGATCCATAAAAAGCACATCAAGTTTCTTGCCACTTTTAACAAAGTCGAGCATAAACTCTCCGGCATCATCGACATACAATGAGGCATTGTTAATGTCATTACGCCGAGCGTTATTCTTTGCATCAATAATTGCTTCTTTTACAATTTCGACTCCAATGACTTCTTTAGCTTTTTTAGCCACGATTAAAGAGATGGTTCCGATGCCACAGTAGGCATCTAGGACCACTTCCTCACCGGTTAATTGAGCTTTTTCAATTGCTATTGAATATAACTTTTCCGTTTGAAGAGGATTTACTTGATAAAACGACTTGGCGGAAATCCGATAACGAACACCTAAAATATCGTCCTTAATAAAGCCCGGGCCAAAAAGAACATTATCTTGATTGCCTAAAATAACATTTGTATCGCGCTTATTAACATTTTGAACAATGGTGGTAATCTCTGGATGAGCCTTTTTCAACGCTTTAACAAAATTACCTCGGCTTGGAAAACTATCCGCATTGGTAATAATAACCACCATCACTTCGGGGTAATGGAAAGAGGTACGGATAAGGATATGCCGGATGATTCCTTCCCGAGTGTCTTCGTTATAAGGGAGAATCTTCATTGAGGTCATTAAGCCCTTAATTGTCGTTAATATTCCCGAAGCTTTTTTGTCCTCGATTACGCACTTATCGACAGCGATAATATCGTGACTCTTGGCCCGATAAAAGCCACTGATGAGTCTTCCCTTGCGGTCTAGTCCTAACGGCATCTGGGTCTTATTGCGATAAAAGTATGGCTCATCCATACCCACACAATCTTCAACCGGAAAATTAATCCGCGCGATATTGTGAAAGGCGTTGATTACTTTTTCCTTTTTAAATTCTAACTGCTTTTGATAATTTAAGTTTTGAAACGAACAGCCCCCACAGGCGGTCGCCACCGGACAAAGCGGAGTAATCCGATCTTGAGAAAGCAAAGTGATTTTCCTTATCTTCGCATAGTTGGCTTTCATCGAAACAAAGGTAACCTCTACCTCGGCTTCTTCACCTTTAATCAGGCCATTAACAAAAAAGCTCAGGCCTTCTTTGGTATCAAGGATGCCCAAGCCGTCGTAAGTATAGCCGTGGCAGACACCATGAAATAAAGAACCGACTCGAATATTACTCATCTTTTCTTTCATTGGATACGCCCCTCTTTACTTATTTTTTATTTGTCATTAAATCTTTAATAAAATTAACTTCCACTTCCACATCTAACCGTGGGAATAAAGGCTCGATTTTTTCCACTTTTTCACCGCCCAATATCCCAAAAGTACGAACGTGTTCATATTTACGTTTCTCTTCACTGACGCCTAAGGCATCAAAGAGCTTTTTCGGAGCATGCGTTAAAACCGGCTGTAGGAGAATACCCGCTTCATAAAGAACATTGGCTAAATGATTCATCGCGCTTGCCAACTGCTTTTCTTCCCCATTTTTCTTTAGATTCCAAGGCTCGGTATTATCAATGTATTTATTCGCCGCGCTGATGAGTTTGAAGACGCCCACAAATGCATCGGTGATTTTTAGATCTGCTAAAAGCGTCTCGTATTCTTTAACTGTAAATTCGGCCAATTCACGCAAATCTTTATCAAAGGGGGTAACATCGCCCTTATATTCTGGAATAACCCCATCAAAGTACTTGATAATCATCGCAATCGTCCGATTGAGAAGATTGCCAAAATCATTGGCTAAATCAACGTTAATTCTTTCGACAAATTGTTCCGGCGTAAACTGACCATCACTGCCGAAAGTTGTCTCGCGAACAAGATAATAACGAACTGCATCCACCCCATATCTTTCTAATAACGGATATGGATCGACCACATTGCCCTTGGACTTGCTCATCTTGCCATCTTTCATCATCAAGAGGCCGTGAACAAATTCCCGGTCGGGAAGCCTTAATCCTTCGCTCATCAAAAACATCGGCCAATAGATTGTATGAAACCGGGTAATGTCCGCACCGATAACATGAATGATTTCCGTGTTTTCATCCGCCCAAAACTTTTTAAAGAGGGCGTCGTTATCGCTATCATATCCGAGCGCTGTAATATAATTGGTCAAAGCATCCAGCCAAACATAGACAACGTGGTCTGGATTTTCTAAAACGGGGATACCCCACTTAAAGGATGTCCGCGAAACGCTCAAATCCTCCAGGCCGGGTTTAATGAATGTATTGATCATTTCATTTTTCCGACTTTCGGGAGTAATAAACTTAGGATTTTCATCGTAGAACTTTAATAGGCGGTCGAGATATTTACCCGTCCGGAAGAAGTAAGCCGGTTCACTGTCGCGGGCAACCGGCCGACCGCAATCGGGACAAAGATGATTCGGCCCTACCTGGGTATCTGTCCAAAAAGCCTCGCAATGAGTGCAGTACCAGCCCTCATATCTGCTTAAATAAATATCGTCCCGCTTAATCATTCGCGAGAAGATTCTCTGCACCACTTCATAATGCCGTTTCTCCGTGGTACGGATAAAATCATCATTGGTAATTTCAAGAGCCGACCATAACTTATGGAAACCAACCACGATATCATCAACAAATTCCTGGGGAGTTTTACCCGCTATCTGCGCATTCTTTTCAATTTTTTGCCCATGTTCATCCGCTCCCGTCAAAAAGTAGGTTTCATAACCTTGCATTCTCCGAAACCGGGCATATACATCACAAAGCGTCGTGCAGTAAGCATGACCGATGTGGAGTTTGGCGCTGGGGTAATAAATCGGGGTTGTAATGTAAAATTTGTTCTTCATGGTTCAATCTCCTTTAAAGAATAGAAAAAACCGCCATCAAATCGATGGCGGCGTTCCGTTTACTTTTTTAATCCGTATTTCTTGTTGAAACGATCAACACGGCCATCAGCTTGGGTAAAGCGTTGTTTACCGGTGTAGAACGGATGGCAATTCGAGCATGTATCAACCTTGATTTCTTTTAAGGTCGAACCGGTTTCGAAGGTGCTGCCACAAGTAACGCATGTCACTGTGCACCGATGATATTCAGGGTGAATTCCTTTTTTCATAAGACTATCTCCTTCCGCCTTGAGCCTCTTTTGGACCCAAAGAAAGTATCGCTAGAAAATATTACCATTAACAAAGTTAATACGCAACCATTTTAATGCCAATTCGGCTTTATTTTGAATACCATTCTGGTAATACTCGAAAACAGTATAAAAGCCTCAATACTTATTAAGAAACAAAAGGCTAACTACACCCGATAACTAAAGATAAAGTCCTTTAGTCCGGCATTTATCAATAAAACCCATTTATCAACAAACTCCTGCCCGTCAAATCTATATCGCCCGCCTATCCATTCATTGACCAAATAGGCAAAGGCGGATGTAAAATAATCATTAATATAACGCTGGTCGTTGTATTGCAATCTCTTTCCGTCAAGAAAAGTCATCGCTAAAATGCTGATTTGCTTTTCGATAATTAAGTCAAACATATGCTTTAATTTTTGTTGGCGTTCAAGCGGAAACACCTTAACATAAAATTCCCTATGCCTTTTTAAATAAGCAATAAAAGATTGCATTCTATCCCGATAATTATCTTTATTCATCTGATAAAGCGTATCTTCCAATATCTCCTGTTGAAAAATAGTCGCCACCACATCCTGCTTAGCGGAAAAAACTTTATAAAAAGCGTATTTAGAAAGTTTCACTTCACTCAAAATGCTC
The DNA here is from genome assembly GCA_035326105.1 of Bacilli bacterium. Taxonomy (NCBI): domain Bacteria; kingdom Bacillati; phylum Bacillota; class Bacilli; species Bacilli bacterium. The sequence continues at coordinate 311,879 of DAOKYO010000001.1, read as the reverse complement.
TTAAGCGTAACTTCCTCATATTTTTTGGTTTGCATCAATCGCTTGAATGCGCCGATTATGTTGGCTCTATTATCTTCCAAAGACAGCATACATCAGCCTTTTCTCGGTATGGGAAAGAGCATATGCGTCCGTTGCTTGTAAGAGGCAAAATCGGTCTTATAGGTGGCCATATGATTTTCTGCCATCGGGACAGAGATAAAGACGAACATAAGATTATTGGCAATGGCTCCCACTCCGGTCCAATAAAGGGAAGGCGCAAGCGCTACCGCTATAAAAAACAGTCCCCACCAAAACAAAATCTCCCCTAGATAATTGGGGTGCCGGGAATGCTTCCATAGACCGACATTAATAATATCGCCCTTGCCTTGTCGAATCTTTTGAAAGTGATGCATGGCAATGTCGCTATGGATTTCCAAATAGATCCCGAGCATGGAGACAAAGGCGCCAATAAGCGCCAACGGATTAAAAGCTAGATTATTAGCAAGCAAATAGATAAACGGAAGCATCGCTAAATAGACGATTAAAGTTGGGGTCAGATGAATTCCTAAAAAATTGACCGCAAAATAAAGTTTGCCACTTTTCTTCTTTAATTCATCGTAGCGCCAATCCTGATGGCTAAGGTTTTTAAAAGTTATTATCCAGTTGATTGTTAATCGTAGTCCCCAAATCCAAATAATGGCTAAGGTGAGAAGCGCACCGACCGAAAAGTTCTTATTTAATATGACAAGAAATAATGACACAAACATCGGTTCAACGCTCCAATAAGGGTCATAAACTGTTGCATTTTGGAAAATAGTTCCCACGAGATAAACGAAGAAGGTAGCTATTACATCTACCAAAAGAATAGAAAGCCATACTGGATTGGATTTAATAAAAAGAAAATATAAACCCGCTTGAAGTCCAAAGGAAAGCAAATAGGTTAAGCCAATAATTAATAGACCGATCTTTTTCGAACTTTTCATTGCTTAGTTCTCCTATTTTGTCTTTGAATCGCTTTGGCTTTTTTTATTCTCGCTTTTCTCGTCTTTAAAATATTGTCTTTATCGTTGATAACTTTGGTATAAAAATCAATCCAAATCTTTAACACATGCTCAGCCGTATAGTAGGAGGCAATATTTTTTGAATATTCTTCGGCTTTTTGAAAGAAAGCAGAATCGGAAGCCAGCTTGTTCAAAGTAGAAGCAAAATCCTCATTGGTATTTCCCGAAAGGTAATCGCCAAAAAGAATATTCTTATACAAATCTAAGTCACGCAGAAGCAAGGGTGTATTGCTGTTGACCGCTTCGAGAATTGCCATCGGGAAAAGCTCGTTATAAGACGGCATGAACAGGACATCGGCTAAATTATATATTTCATTCATATCTTTTCTTGGAACAATGCCAAGAAATTTCACGTTCGATGGCGGATTATCCATTATTGCCTTCAATTCCTTATAACCATCGGTGATACCTTTAAAGGAAAAGCCCCCCGCCCAAACAAATTGCATCGTCGGATTCATTTTGGCCACTTCAACAAAATCTTTCACCCCTTTGCGGGTCTGAACTTGGCCGACGCCCAAAACGACGAAGGCCTTTTCATCAATCGCATACCGCCTTCTGATTGTGTTTCTTTCCTCGTCAGGTAAGCGGCGAAAAGTATCGTGGTCAACAAAATTGGGAATATAGACAACTCGGTCACCGGCAACCCCCAATTTAATCAATGGCTCAATAAAAATCGGATTGACTACGACTACGTAATCGGCATGAGTATAAAAGCTAACTAAATAGCGTTTAAAAATCCCAAAGAAAAGTTTAGGCAGTTTAATTGACCCGTCCAGCGTATCTGGAAGTACGTGGCAATACATCACCGTCGGACATTTCGCCCGGGCAAAAGTGCGATAGAATTCCGGATTTACCGTATGGACGTGAATTAAATCCGCTTTTCCCTTTTTATTTATCCGCATTTCAAAAAGATCACCAGCCCCTTTTTGCAACAGATTTACCTGTTCCACATAGGCGCTTCCGACCCCTTGGCCATCAACTGAATCGGCTCGACTTAAGACACTAATTACCTTCTTGCTCATGTTGTTTGTTACTCTCCTCATGATGATAGAATGCACGATATTCTTCCGTCCAGTAACGGCGGGGCAAATAAATTGCTTCCTTGGAGGCCGCCGGATGGATAAGTAAAAGGTTGATTCCCAGTGAAAAATCATAAATATGTTGTTCTTTCACACTCACGTACTGTAAATATACTAACTGATTGTCGGTTAATTCCAAAGGAAGGGTCACATATGCCGGCTCGCTTAGTTCCCCTTTTATCATCGTTTGCAAACGATGGTTTTTAATTCCCCTTTGTGATTCGTCATCGGCAAATTCTAAAAGGCGGGCCGCCACTTTTTCTAGAAGAAGCGGCTCCGATTCAAACTTCTTGGAAGGAGAAAATAGACACCAACTTGGGTATGGGCGCGATGCTTTTCCTTCGGGAATATACGTTTTATAGGTATAGCAATAGACAATCTCACCTTCGCGAATCAGTTTTTCCCGTTGATAATAATCGCGCGTAAAAACGCCGATGAGTTTGCCTTGCCGACTATCTTTATTGGCAATAAATTTTACTTCATCGGGAGTTAAACGAATTTGTTTTTCGTGATAGTCCGCGCGAAGTGAAGACAAAAGTTCTTCCCAGTTCATATTTACCTCACCGATATTATACTTTATCAACTTATTATTTTGTAATATAATTCAAATACTACGTAAATCGTAAAAATATGGATTAAATACGGGAGGAAAATTCATGATTTCCAAATCATTAGCGCTCCAAGTATTGAATGCAGGTCTTGCAACCGGCGCCGATTTCGCGGAGATTTATCTTGAAGAGGTAAATAGCAGCGTACTTCGGGTGGAAAACGGTAAAACGCAGGGCACAAGCACCGATACGACATATGGCGCGGGGATTCGTCTATTAAACGGATTCAAAAGTGTCTACGGCTCTACTAACGATCTTAGTAAGAAAGGCTTGGTTGATCTAGCATCAACTCTCGCCGCCTCTTTTAATGAAAAACAGAAAGTCTCAGTAAGCCAAATTAAAAAAGTTCGCAGTAAAACTCATCATCTGCCGAGAAGATCGACCAAAGATGTGAGTCGAGAAGAAAAGATTTCTTTGCTTAAAGAATGCTCAAATATTATGAGCGAAGTCGGGAAGGAAATCGTGAGAAGTATCACTTCTTTGGTTGAAGAACATAAAGAAGTTACCATCTTTAATTCCGATGGTAAGGAGTTGTCCGATTCTCGGGAAAGAAATCGCTTCACTATGGCTGCGGTCGCGGGTAGCGCTGATGGTATGGAAACTTCCTTCAGCGGGCCGGGCGCGCAGGCCGGTTTTGAGTATTTTACCGATGTGGTAAAGGTAAAAAAGCTAGCCGAGGAAACAGCTGAGAAAGCTATTAAAACATTGAAAGCCGTCGATTGTCCAAGTGGCAAAATGCCGGTGGTTATCGGTAACGGTTTTGGCGGGGTAATCTTCCATGAATCTTGCGGCCATCCGTTGGAAGCCACTTCGGTTTCAAAAGGATTTTCGATCTTTGCCGGTAAGAAGGGCGAGCAGATTGCTAACCCGGTAGTTACGGCCATTGATGATGGCACGATTGAAAATGGCTGGGGAAGCGGAAATATTGACGATGAGGGAACTCCTTGCCAAAAGAATGTCCTTATTAAGGATGGAATTCTTACCAGCTATATGGTCGACCCCTTCAACGGGCGGAGAATGGATGCCAAATCAACTGGCTCTTCCCGTAGAGAAAGTTATCGTTATGAGCCGACATCAAGAATGACAAACACCTATATCGACAGTGGCAAATCGACCCCTGAAGAGATTATTGCTTCGGTCAAGCTTGGCTTATATGCCAAATCACTTGGCGGCGGTTCAGTAAATCCCGCGACTGGTGACTTTAACTTTGCGGCGGATGAAGCCTATATCATCCGTGATGGCAAAGTTGCCGAACAGGTCAAGGGGGCCACTCTAATTGGCAACGGCAGCGATATTCTCAAGCATATCGATATGGTCGCCAATGACCTTGAGCGGGCTCAAGGAATGTGCGGCTCGGTATCCGGTTCAATTCCGGTTGATGTCGGTCAGCCGACAATCCGCGTCAATGAAATTACCGTCGGTGGTAACGGAGGAGAGTTAAAATGAACTTCAAGAAATTTTTTGAAATCGGTCAGGCCCAAGGGCTTGATTCATTGGAACTCAATTATCATGCCGGACGGGATTTGAATATTTCGGTTTTTCATGGTGAAGTGTCCCAATTCTCCGTCGCTGATGCGAAGGTAATCGCGGCCCGGGGTATCTATAACGGCAAGTTTGGTTCGGCTTCATCGGAAAAAATTGAAGCCTGCACCCCAGCTTATCTCGTCGAGGAAATAAAGGAAAACGCTAAAGTTAACGAAGAGGAAACGCCTGCGATTATATTTCCTGGATCAAAACAATATAAACGGAAGAATATGTTCAATCCCGCGATTGAAGCGTGGTCAACCGAAGATAAGATTGCGCTTTTACTCAAAATTGAAGATCATCTTAAAAAAGCCGATTCGCGGATCAGCGATGTTGAGGAAGTTCAATACTCCGAGTCGATGGACGAGAGTATTAAAATGAATTCCTTCGGCTTGAAGCTGAAAGAAAAAAGAAATTACTTTGTCATTTATGCTTCGGTTATTGTCAAAGACAAGGGTGATACTAAAACCGGATATAAGATTTATCTCGGCAACAATCCTCAAGAATTCGATCTTGATCAATTTGTCGCCGAAGTGGTTAAAAATGCCGTCAGCAAGTTAGGCGGAGCGCCCTGTAAGAGCAAAAAATACCCGGTTGTGTTAAATCCGCGGGTAACGGCGAGTCTTCTCAGCGCATATATGAGTAATGCCAGTGCCGAGCTCGTACAAAAGCACACTTCATTATTTGAAGGTAAAGTAAACCAAGTTGTCGCTTCCAAAAAAATCACCATTATTGAAGATCCCTTAGCCAAAAATGTCTTCTATACCTATTTTGATAGCGAGGGCGTTGCTACCTATAAAAAGACCTTCGTTGATAAAGGTGTTCTTAAGCAATTTGCCTATAATCTAGGTACCGCGGCCAAAGACGGCGTTGAAAGCACCGGCAACGGTCAGCAGGGCGGGGCAAAAATCGGAATTGGATTCTTTGGCTTAACCATTAAACCCGGCCGAAAGAGCGAAGATGAGGTTTTAGGCAAAATCAAAGAGGGTGTTTACTTGACTGAGGTTCAGGGACTACATGCTGGTCTCAACCCCCGGAGCGGAAACTTCTCCCTTCAAGCAAGCGGATTTATGATTCGGGACGGCAAATTAGCCGAACCCGTTAATCTTATTACCGTCGCCGGCAATTTAGTGGAGATGTTTAAGAACGTCAAAGAGGTAGCCAATAACAGCGAGCTTCAACTTAGTTCCACCAACACCCCATCAATTCTTGTCAGCAAACTAGCCATTTCCGGAAAATAAAAACTGATCCCCGTCTAATTTAAGGCGGGGATTTTTCTCATAATTGAAAAAACAATACGCTTTATTTATTAAAAATGAGTGACTTTTGATATAATACTTTTATCTTGAGGAGCGGATCTATGCGAAAAATTAAAATCATTACTGATTCTACTTGTGACATTCCACCTGAGCTTATTCAAAAATACGATATTACTATCGTTCCCTTATATGTATCTTTCGGTGAGGAAACCTTCGCTGATGGCGTAGAAATAACTGTACCCGAATTATTCGCCAAAGAAAAAGCCACCGGCATTATGCCCAAAACGAGTGCTACCGGACCCGAGATTTTTAATCAAGTATTTAAAAAGTACATTGATGAAGATTACGATATTTTTTACACCGGTATTGGCTCGGGATTTTCTAGCACCTTCCAAAGCGCAACCATCGCCCGACAAGAATTTACCGAAGGACGAATTGCCTTGGTGGATTCAAAGAATCTCAGCAGTGGCAGCGGACTTTTGACTTTAGAGGCGGTCCGTTTACGGGAAGAAGGAAAAACGCTTTCGGAAATAGCTTCTTCCGTTGAAGAACTGGTACCGAATGTCCGCGCGCAATTTATCGTTGATAATCTCGATTACCTCTATAAGGGCGGACGTTTAAGCGGGGCAAAGTTTTTCTTTGGAAGAATGCTTCGCGCTCACCCTTTCATTGTTGTTAATGACGGAAAGATGGATGTTGCCGCTACCCCAAAAGGAAAGATTATTCGGGCTCTTGACCATCAGTTAGACATTTTTAAAAAACATTTAGCGGAGGGGATTCGTCCTGAACGGGTAATCATTACTTCCGTGGTTGCCGAAGAGGCAGAAAAATACTATTTTGAGGAACTTTCTAAATTGGTGGACCCCAAAACTATCGTTTGCTCTAAAGCGGGATCGGTTATCGCCAGTCATTGTGGAGTCGGAACGATTGGTATCCTCTACATTCGTAAAGTCAAAAACGGATTGGATAATTAAGCATAAAGAAACGCGGTCAAATTATGAAACCGCGTTTTTTTATGTTTTCCAAAATTGGAAATTAAAGTAAAATTAATAGTAATAAGTGAGGAAAAAATATGAAAAAGTTTTGGTCGGACTTTAAAGCCTTTATTTCACGGGGGAATGTATTGGATATGGCTGTCGGTGTCATTATCGGCGCCGCTTTTAAGGCCATCGTTTCTTCATTTGTAACCGATATTATTACCCCTTTGATTTCGCTGTTGGTAAAAGCGGATGTAACCGATTGGTCGGTGACATTGCGGCCGGCGGTTACGCACCTTGAAGGCGCGGAAGTAATCATTGATAAGGCGGCGGTGGTCCTTACATACGGCATCTTCATTCAGTCGATTATCGATTTTCTGATGATTGCTTTTGTTTTATTTGTAATCATAAAAGTGGCAACTGCTTCGGCCAACAAGCGCGCCGAACTGATTGCTAAAATCAACAAGAAAAAGCAAGCCGGAGAAACGCTTAATGAAGAGGAAATTAAAGTTGATGCCGCCACCGTTCCTCAGGACGTTATCCTGCTTCAAGAAATACGCGATTTACTAAAAGAAAAAGCGGATGGAGAATCCGCTTCTAGTAAAGATCAAAGTAAAGCCGAATAATCGCCGAAGACAAACGCGAAACTGCTCGTATAAAAGACAGTGATGCTCTCTTTAAAAGTGATGCTCATATTGAAGTCATTTTCTTCGATGGCCAGCTCGCTTATTTCGTTATTGCTTTTTGTCTGATAACTTGTCGCATCATAAGAAAAGGTGGCCGTCGCCAATAACGGCGAATAAAAATCAAATACGAGGAAATACTGACTATCTTCTTTTGCAAAATATAAACTGACGTAAGTGTCATCTTTTTGAACGCTATAAATCGGTTTATCCAGGTAGGTTTCAAAGTTCATTGCCAGATATTGACTAGCCCGTGAAGAAGCCATCGGTGTGGGGGCAAAAGCTTGTCCTAAAAAATATCCCCCCGAAAACACTCCAACCAAGCCAGCGAAGGCTAGACCGATTTTCCCCATTAAAGGCCACGTCTTTTTTTTGCTCGGAGGATTGGAAAAAGTCATTCCTTTTTTTACCGAAGCCAAATCCGGCTCAAAGGCAAATGTCGTATTATAATCGTCGAGAAAGTCCCTTACTTTCTTATTCATAGATTTTTTCCCTTTCATTGCATTTTTTTATCTTCTTAATCGCCCGATCATACTTGCTTGTAACTGAACTAAGCGTCGCATTTTTTACCATGGCGATATCCTTAAACTTCATGTCATCGCTTAAATGCAAAACCACGATGTCAATCTCATCATCCGTCAGCACTTTCCGAAACTTATCCATCATTTCATCGAAGGATTCGTAACGTTGAATGCCGCTTTCCCCATCCTCAATCTCTTCCTCATTGAGTTCTTCCTGTTCGCGTCTGCTTTTTACTATTTCTAAGGCCAAATTTTTAGCAATCGCCAATAAGTAATACTTAACATTCTTCTTCGGATTCAACAACTCGCGCGAGGCATAAAACCTAGTGAAGGTTTCCTGAACCAAGTCTTTCGTTAACTCATAATTGCCCACGATAGGAAGAACAACATGGAAAACCAAACGGCCATATTCAAGGTAAATATAATCAAAGGCACTTTCGTCTCCCTTTTTTATATCGTTCACCAACCGCGCGTTCGTATATTTCATAATGCCAATATTATAGTAAATAATACTGACAAAATAACCACTTATGCTAAATTTCGTTTAAAAACATTAGCAATTGTGCATTTATCTATCTTTCTAACCGATAAAATCGATATTAAAAAGGGAATGACTAGCAGCAAAATGAAAGTTAAAAGAAACGAATATAGGCTGTTTGTAAGTACCGAGAATGTGAGGAAGTAGGTTCGGGCAAAATAATTTGCTAAGTGGACGGTAACGAATGAACCAAGTAAAGTGGCAAGAACAAACACCACCAAGGAGATTAAAAGGTTCATCGTAACAAATATTCCGCGGATAACCCACTTCTTCACACCCAAAGTCTTTAGTAAGCATATATCTTTTTCACTCGTTTTAATGTTTCCATACGAGTAATTTAAGATAATGGCAAACGATAAAGTTAATAAGGCAAAGCCTATGGAAATAAAAATATCTGATATGTTATGAAGTACGCCTAGGACATACATTCCATTTTGAATTGGATCAATTGAAGGAGCGCTTAAAATATAGGCTCCGCTCGCTATTTCGCTTACAACCGACGGCAAATCCTGGTTACGGATATAAAATTGAGTCGCTCCATCATATAAAATTGGAATTTCAATTCGGTTATAAAATGAGTTGCTAACAAATATTGTGCTATCCTGCTGATCATCATCATAAACTCCTACTATTTTAAATTTGGCAAAATAAGCACTCAAATCATAGTTCATCGTTCGAGAAGATGATAAGGTAAAATCTTGGTTGAGAACAGCAGCATTATTACCAGAAAAATAATTATCGACATATCTCTGCGAAACAGTTATTTCAGAGGATTCAAGCGGTGCTCTACCATCAACATAATCTTCCATTCCTGATAAAGAATAATTAACGATATGACTGCTATTTATTGATGATACATAGTCGAGAGCAGTGATTCCGGTTAGCTTTGTTAATTCAACATATTGAGAATCATTAATGCAGGCGAAACTATAATCAGTTGCCGCTAAATCGATAAATTCAGAATGTGAATACTTTGCTTCATTTACTTTGTAATCCGTCTGCACTATATGTGATATTACAAAACTTTTTCCAAGAATGGTTACATTTTGATTTAAAGCATAGTTGCTTGTATCCGCCACATAATCGGATATGCCAATTTCACCATCTGAAAGGACGATGCTTTGATCAAATATATTAATTTCTGACCCGAAAAATAACTGCAGGTTGTTGCCATCTGCCTCAATAAGAGATGACTTTAATGGCTCTTCGTCAATTTGAGAGGTAAGCCTAATAAAGAATTCCCGACCATTGCCTAAAGGAATACTATTATCATCCTGATTGTATTGAAACACTTGATATAGATTAACATCGGACGCATCAATTGCCCGTTTCAAAAGACCCTCTTGATCATAAAAAACAACGTTAAAACTAACAAACAAGAGGATAGAAGAAATAAATAAACTAAGAAAAGAGAAAACTAATTTATATTTTTTTTGTCCAAATCTACTAAAGATATATTTGAACATTATTCGCTTTGAGAGCTGTCCGTCGGTTTTTTCCCCCCATGGACTTATTCCGACATCACGGCCTCCCTTTTGGTGCAAGACCTTCTCTTCCACCAAATGACCATCCTGCAGGATGATAACTCGATCACCGAACTTCATTGCCGTCGCTTCATCATGAGAAACAACGATGATTATTTTCTCTTTGGCTAAACCACGAAGAATTTCATATACTTGCCGCGAATTTTCCGCATCAAGATTTCCTGTTGGCTCATCAAGAAGAATAATCGGTGTCTTTTGAAGAACGGCTCTTGCGATTGATAATCGGGCACGTTCACCTTTTGAAAGGAGGTTAACATGGGTACCAAATGGTTTGTTAAGTCGAACTTCTTTAAGAACTTTTTTTATTTCAGCATCCGAACCAGAAACAATGCGTAGATTGTCAATCAAGGACAAGGAGAAGATTAAATTCTCATCTTGAAAGACATAAGCAATTTCCTTGGTAGGATCGAAATCAGATCTATCAAACACGACTGTTCCGTTCGTCGGCTCCTCTTCGCCACCAATGATATTAAGGAGAGTCGACTTACCAGAACCCGACTTGCCAGTGATGAAATATAGTCCAGTATCATCGAACAAATAACTTACATGGTCAATTGCTTTAACAATACCTTCTCCATCACCGAACATTTTTGAGATATCATTAAGTTTTATTTTCATAAACTTAAGATGCCAAATTTAGGAATGTATTAGAGACGGCTAATGGCGTTTGAGCATTCAAGGCAACAATCGGATCTAAAGGACGTAAACAATACTGGTATCCTTGCGAAGGAACATAGACACTTTTCCAAGCATCTACACCAAAAGTTGTCTTTACTTTTTGCTTTAACACGGAAACATTACGATATGCGTCGCCCCATCCATAATTTGTTAAAAAGTAAGTATCAGTTTGCCCATAAGCGATAACTGCATGATCAATGTCGGCCGTAAGCGCAAATCCAATTAATTGAGGACTTCCCCAGTTAAGTCTTTCGCTGGCCCGCTTGTAAGCATTCCCAGTTAAGGTATCCCAAAGGTTACCTTCAATATATTGGTATGTGTAGTAAGCTGAAATAAAACCAACCGATTTCATATAAGCTTCAAATACTTTTGGAACTTGTTTTCCATTAAGACTATAGTAGTCAGTTGAGCGATCAGCATATCCAAGTCCAACGCCAACATCAATTAATCTTTGATGGAAGGCTTCGGTTGAACCCGGTGAATAACTATAAGAAGCGATTGAAAAAGGCATATAGGCAGTAAAATTTTTAAATGTGTTATATGAATTCGGAATAATGTTATCGTTATAGAATGTGTCTAAATAGCTCAAATACATTTGAAGAGCAATGTATGCACATGATCCTTTTGCATTATATCCAAAGTCACTTAAGCGAGAAAAATATTGATAGTTAGCGACATAGGTATAAATACCATCCACCACAACGGGATCAAAAACATCATTTGCCGGAGCTATCAATGTTGCGTTCATTGATGGTAAGTCCTCGTCATCAGTGTATTCACTTGGAGGTATCACTCCATCCTCAATAATCTCGGCATTTTCCTGTTCGCTTTGATAGCGATCATCAATCCATTCCCGATCAAAATTTTCATTGGTTAATGGATTGCTATATTCTTCATTGTTGGCTGAATGAAGGTATTCAGTAGGACCAAGATAAACAAAAGAACCGGTATCGACATTGGTATAGATATAAGGATTATCCGCGGTAAGCGAATACTCGGTAAATAAGCCTTCTTCTAAGTCAAAGATGGAGTACCCTCCATCTTTAAAGCCGGTGGCCACATATCGAGGTTCATTAAGGCTGGAGTCTAAAAGCATTTGAAAGCATTCCGGTTTGCGGACGCCAAATACATCGGTTGTCGCTGCAACATATTGTTTTATTTCGTTCGTTGTCATCTGCTGAAAAATATCTAATCCTGTGGGTACTGTTCCCCAGAAAAGACGCGATATGACATTTGAACCAAGCATGATAAGCGTAAATAAATCCATTATGTTATCCTCTCTATCCCCCTAGAAAATAATATTGTTTTTTACTCGTTTTTTTTCGGTTAAATTAAAAAAACTTCTCAATTTTTATCTTGAGAAGTTTCAATTATCGATAAAATTAATATTATATTTGTTTTTTAGCCTTATTTTTGATGAACAATCCAAAGACAATTATCTCGTGAACAATTAGCGGCGCGCTCGAAATGAGAGCTAGAATCAACCATTCGGTAATACTTAATTCCACGGTATTAAAGGCCAGGGTTAAAAAATGTACTTCGGTAACTAATATCTGAAGTCCAAGCCCTAATATGAAAGCCACCCAAATTAGCCATTCCCGCGGGCGGAACAAACGGAATGCGCTCTTGCGTATGTTCGCCATACCCAGCATATGGAATAATTGGCTAATGCCTAAAACGGTAAAAGCAAAAGTTTCCGCTTTGCTCAAGGCCAAGGGATTATCGTTAAAGAAAGTGATTATTGCCGATAATGAGGTCGCGCCTCCGTTGACAACCGGCACATAAAGAAAAGCCAGCAAGGTGGTCACGGCGATTAAAAGACCGTAGCCAATCGTCACCTGAAGACCGCCGTGGGCAAAGAGTGATTCTTTGCTATTACGTGGCTTATCGCCCATAATATCCGGATCTTTGTCATCCGCCCCTAAAGCTACGGCGGGTAAGGAGTCAGTAATGAGATTAACAAAGAGAATTTGAACAGCGACTAGAGGAACCGGAAGTCCAAGAATAATCGCCAAAGTCATAACAAAGACTTCGCCGAAATTTGAACTTAAAAGGAACCAAACCGTTTTCTTTATATTCGAATAAATACCTCGACCCTCTTCCACGGCTTTTTCGATTGAGGCAAAGTTATCATCGCTCAGCACCATATCGGCCGCGCCTTTAGCCACATCAGTCCCAGTAATGCCCATAGCAATGCCGATATCCGCGGCTTTCAAAGAAGGCGCGTCATTTACTCCGTCTCCGGTCATTGCCACGATTTCGCCATTGGCTTTTAAAGCTTTTACAATCTGCACCTTGTTTTCCGGCGACACCCGAGCAAAAACTCGAACGTTCTTAACCTTATTTTGCAATTCCTCAAACGATAATTTATCAATAGCCTCACCCATTATTGCCTGCGTGGCATTTTCAGCTATACCTAATTCTTTCGCGATGGCAAATGCCGTATCGACATGATCGCCGGTAATCATAATTGTAACGATGCCGGCTTTCTTTAATTTTGCCACAGCATCCTTTGCTTCCGGACGTGGCGGATCAACCATTCCCACCAAGCCGATAAAAATGAGATTTTCTTCTTCAATCTGTTGCCCATTATATTCGTGTTTTGCCAAGGCGAGAACGCGCAAGGCACGATCAGACATCGCTTTGTTCGCCTTCATAATCGCTTTTTTGTCTTCTTCTTGAATCGGACGAATATCCCCGTCAATCTCGATACGGTTTGCCCTTTTCAGGATGGAATCCAGCGCGCCTTTGGTATAGATTATTTTATTCGCATTAACAACGTGGAGGGTGGACATCATTTTTCGGACGCTGTCAAAAGGCAGTTCTCCGATACGGGGAAATTCTTTTTCCAAATAGGCCTTTCGATATTCAAAAACATTAGCAAATTCCACCAGCGCAATCTCCGTCGGATCACCATAAACCCCGTTGTCGACACTGGCGTTGCTAGCCAAAGACATTCCCATCGCCAGTTCATCCAACTCTTTCTTTTTAAACCCGTATATATCGGCCGCTTTATTGTTGACGTAAGCTTGAACGACCGTCATCCGATTTTGAGTTAATGTTCCGGTTTTATCTGAACAGATAACACTTACCGCTCCTAAGGTTTCTACCGACGGCAGTTTTCTAACGATAGTGTTTACCTTTACCATCTTTTGCACCCCAAGCGACAAAACGATGGTTACCACCGCGGGCAATCCTTCGGGAACTGCCGCAACCGCTAAGGAAATTGAGGTCAAGAACATATCGAGAATGTCTCGCTTTTGAATAATTGCCACGATGAAAAGAAGCGTAACTACGCTGATAGCCAATATTCCAAGAATTTTTGAAAGGTCGGCTAAACGTTTTTGTAAAGGGGTTGCTTCATCTTTTTCCGCCGAAATAAGCTCCGCTATGCGGCCAATTTCTGTGTCTTTTCCAGTTGCGACAACCACACCTTCACCCCGCCCATAAGTTACGGGAGTAGACATATAAGCCATGTTTTGACGATCACCGAGCGGAACTTCGCCCGAAGGGAGAAAAGCCGCATCTTTTTCCACCGGCACCGATTCGCCCGTGAGCGACGCTTCACCAGCCTTCAAATTAATGGCCTCAATTAGTCTTAGATCCGCCGGTATTGTTCTACCTTCTTCAAGGATAACTATGTCTCCCACGACAAGATTTTCGGCTTTTATTTCACTCAGTATTCCATCCCGACGGACGATGCACGTTGGGGCCGAAAGTTTCTCTAAGGCCGCCAGAGCATTTTCGGCCTTCATTTCTTGGACCGTGCCAATTACGGCATTAACAATCACCACGAACATGATGATTATCGTATCAAGATAGTCCGTTTCCTTCTTCAGGATACTTATTACCAGCGAAATAACCGCCGCCGCCAGCAAAATATAGATAGTGACATCCTTCATTTGCGAAAAAAAGACTCCAATCAAAGTCTTCTTTTTTTTCTTCGGCAAAAGGTTCGGTCCGTTTGCATTCAACCGCTCCTTTGCCTCTTGTTCACTCAGTCCTTGCGTTGGGTTTGTCTTAAATTGATCAAACACCTTTTTAAGCGTTTCTCGTTCAATCATATTTTTCTCCTCTGGACTAAAATAAAAACCTTTAGTCCCAAAAAAACGGTACTAAAGGTCTGGTTCCCGAAAGATGTCGCGGGTCCTATCAACCAGGAATTGCTTCCGTAATGTTGGCGATAAGATGGTAACTACTCCCCTATTAGGAAACTCGAAAGAGTTCCTTGTAATTATAAGGTTAATATTTTTGTTTGTAAATAAAATTGAAAAGCAAAGACCCTCATTCCTTAATTAATAACAACTAAGAACAGAGCTGACTTTCGAGTTTTAAATTCGTAAACTAGTGAATTTCAAATTCCCAATCGGGGTTCGCGGCTTTAATTTTGGCGAGAGCCTCATCAAACAAAATGTTTTCTTTGGTCAAACGCGCGTTCGTTTCTAAGCGTTTTACCGCTCTTGGTCTGCGATTAATCGCGTAGGCACATTCCGTCGCGCTCTTGGCTACTATTCCCGAATAAAGAAGATATACCCGAATAGTTTCCAAGGCCCAATCCGCTCCGATAAGTCTTCTGATTTCATTGACTTGGCTGAGCCAATACTTTTCTATTTCTTCATCTGCAACCTTATTATTTATCATAATATATATCTTTTGTGCGGTTGCCCGAGCCAGAGTCGAGGTATTAATCTTATCTTTGTTGGCAATAATGGCATCGACAAGTTTTTCCGCTTCAATCAGGTTTTTTTGATCCTCAAAGTCGTATACCTTTAATAGATTGACACTAGCAGTAAGCGAAGTGATCTCCTCGAAGACGCGAATATCTTTAACTTCAATCCCTTGATAGTTTAAGCCCTGAATTCGCATTGTCTCATTATAGGCTTCAACATTGATGGGTTTTGAAATCAAAACCAAACGATATCCATCGTTAAGCGTATCCAATTTGAAGGGCATGATGTCATAAATCGCCAGCATCGCCCCTACCGAAGCAACAACCATTGCTCCTTGCTTGATGAAATTATCATTAGGAAGAAAACTATAAACCCCAAAAATTAAAATGGCAAATTCAATCACGAACAGCATTATTGGTCCCCAAATATAGGGTTTAGGATTCGATTTTGCCGTCTTCGGCATCACTTTGGTTTCACCGGTCAAACCGTCGAAACTTTGAAACCGAACCTTCCATCTTTTTTCCGTCCGATAAATACAAATACCGGCAAAATTAACGGAAATAATCTGATATTTTCCAAGTTTGGCACCGATAACATGGCCAAGTTCAAAGAGGAAAATATTTAAGACTGCGCCGATAATAATCGTGATGAGGGCAAATCCCACTCTTTCACTCGTAGCAAGCAGACCCAAATCATCAAGAGCGGGTCCAATTACTTGAATCCCGATAAAGATAGCGGCAACCATCATAATGGCATATACCATCAGAGTTAATAAATCGTCTTTTGTCATTGTTCTTTCTCCTATAATGCTAAAGTATATATTTCTTTAGCTACTTCCTCATCCATCGGCTTTAAAAAATGAAAAATCGGCGTTGTTCTTCCTTTGAATAAATGTTCAACCAGAACATTAATTTCCTTCTCGGTAATTTTAAAATCCTTTAAACCGGTCGGCATTCCCAATTCGTGAAAAAAGTTGGCGAAGAAATCTACCGCAGCAATACCATCCCGCTCCATATCGTTTGTGTTAACATTCAAAACATTGTGAGCAAATTGAGCAAACTTCTTGCCATCGATTTTTTGATAGTATTTTGCCCAAGCCGGGAATAAAACCGCTAATCCGGCCCCATGAGTAATATTTGGGTCATAAGCGCTCAATATATGTTCCATTTGATGAACCGGCATCAAGGGTAATTTTCCCATGGAAGTAATTCCATTATGCGAGTATGAACTCGCCAACATCAATGTTCCGCGCGCGTTGTAGTCAAAGGGATCTTGCATGGCTTTTCGGCCGGCAACAATCACCGACCTTAACAACCCTTCCGCTATAAAATCGGAAAACTCAATTTCATCCGATTGATTAAAATACCGTTCTAGCGTATGCATCATAATATCGGTGATACCGGCAGCCAATTGATAGCTTGGCACTTTGTAAGTCAATTCCGGGTTTTCAATAACAAACAATGGGCGATTGAGTTGCGAATTAAAGCCCATTTTAATTCCTAATTCCCGGCTGGAGATGACGCACGATGTGCTCATTTCGCTCCCGGCGGCAGCGATGGTAAGAATGACTCCTAAAGGTAGTCTCTTCTGGGGTTCAGCTTTATGAAGACTGATGTCAAAAGGATCGCCGTCATAGTCGACACCAACGGCAATAAGTTTAGCCGAATCGATAACCGAACCTCCACCGACAGCCAAAATAAAATCAACTTGTTCTTTTCTTACTAATTGAATGGCTTCGCGCACCAAAGAAACATCGGGGTTGGGTTCAACTCCGCCCAGTTTAATATAGTCCACTTTTGCTTCTTGAAGCGAATGCTCAACCGAAGCTAACAATCCCGAACGAATTACCGACCCTTGACCATAATGAATTAGAACCTTATGGGGACGATAGTCTTTAATAATCCGTCCGACCTCATTTTCTTTTCCCCGACCAAATATGACACGCGTCGGAGTTGAAATTTCAAATTCCCGCATCTTCATCCTTCCTTTTAGAGGTAAATTTGTTGATCGCATCCTCTAAGTAGTTATCGGCAATGACAGAGCATTCCCGGACCAACGTCTCGGGGTCGTCTTTCATTCCTCCATCAATCCATCTAACTACCATATAAACGAAGCTTGGGGCATAGAAATTGGAAATAAAACGTTTTTGATCTTCACTGAGTAATTCGTTTCCAGGCAATTTATTGATAACCTCTAATTGGGTGGAAAAAGTGGTTGAATAAAGAAATTCGATAAATAACTCGCGGCCGGCACTACTGAGTGTGTTTTGCACAAAAGCCGAATTTTCTTTGACATATTGGAATATGAATTTTAAAGCATCATCCCAGTTGGTGACCTGATCGAGATTTTCAACCGATTCATTGAGATAAATCCACGTCAGCAAATCATATATATTCCGAAAGTGATAATAGAATGTTTGCCGGTATACATGACAGTAGTCAGTCAAACGTTTAACGGTAATCTCATCCAGCGGCGTGACCGTCATCATGTGTTTTAGCGCTTCGCCTAATTTCAATTCCGTCTTCATTTATTTTGCTCCTTTGTCAGGGCAAGTGCAACTTCAGCGCCTAATTTGGCATTGTTTTTAATTAAGGCAATGTTCGCCTCAAGTGACTGTCCACCGGTAATCTCAACAATTTTCTTCAGTAAAAAGGGTGTGGTCTCTTTACCTTTTATTTTAAGTTTATCCGCTTCCGCTAACGCTTTTTGGATAGCAATTTCAATTTCATTCGGATCCATTGAGTAGGCTTCGGGAACCGGGTTGGTCAGCAAAATACCGCCCGCTAAATGATTTGTTCTTTTCGCATAAATTACCGCCGCCATTTCCGATGGGGAAGCGATTGCCGCATCAACTTTAAAAGGAGATGTCCTGGTATAAAAAGCCGGCAAAACATCCGTTTGATAACCATATACCGGAACACCATGCGTCTCTAAATATTCCAGGGTAAGTCCCAAATCCAAAATGGCTTTTGCCCCGGCGCAAATTACCGTTACATCCGTCTTAGCCAACTCTTCCAAATCCGCGCTGATATCGAAGGTGGTTTCGCCATGGCGATGAACACCGCCTATGCCCCCGGTGACAAAAATTTCGATGCCGGCTCTTTTAGCAACCATCATCGTTGCCGCTACCGTGGTCGCTCCCCATAATTTATGAGCAATAACATAGGGGAAATCGCGCCGCGAAACTTTGACAATTCCTTGCCGCTTACCAAATTCTTCAATCTCTTCTTTATTCATGCCCACAACGGCAACGCCATCAATAATTCCGATGGTTGCCGGTATCGCTCCCGCCTTTCGGATAACTTCTTCCACCTCCAAAGCGGTTTTGACATTCGCTGGATAGGGCATTCCATGCGAAATTATTGTCGATTCTAAAGCAACAATCGGTTGCTTATTTTCAATGGCGGCTTTAACTTGGGGATTAATTCTTAACATAATTTACACTCCTAATAGTATTTTCGACTTCGGGCCAGACGACCAAAGACCCAATCCAACAATAAGTATACTGGTATTGCTCCAATATTTATAAACAATAATTGTCGAATGTTTATCGCTTCTAAATAACGGAAGTCGACATCAAATAGATTCCAGCGCATATAGGCACTAAGCGCCACCACTCCGCCGGCAAGAGTGAATAAGGTTGAAAAGAGAATCACTCGGTAGCGGTTGAAAGGGAAACACACGCGGAAAAGAATAACAAAACTAAAGAAGTCCATTGTCAAAAATGACATTACCACCGCAGTTTCTTTGTATACAACATCGGTCGTACCATGATATATACCTTCAAAAGCATACATCGCAAAAAAAGTTAAAACTTGGAGAATCATCACAATCGCCGCCGGAAAGGCACGCAATATGACATTGCTCATAAAAGTTCCCTTAACCTTTGCGTAATTCGGTTGCATGGCCAAAAAGAATGCCGCCACACCAATCGTCGCTATTTCCCAGACATACATGTTTTGGGTTGAAAACGGATATGATACTTGCGTCGTCCGAGGAGTAACCACCGCCGCGATAAGAAAAGTTAAAGTTAAAGTGATGGTGAAGATGGTTTTTACTAAGAATAAAGACCATGTTCGCTGCAGATTGTTTATAACTCTTCTGCCCTCTTGAACAACCGAAGGGAGCGCGTTGAAATTAGAATCAAGCAATACCATATGAGCAACATGGCGCGTAGCTTCCGACCCACTGGCCATCGCCACTGAACAATCGGCGTGTTTTAAAGCTAAAATATCATTCACTCCATCGCCAATCATCGCCACTGTTTTATTGTCGCTTTTAAGTTTATTGATGATAACTTCTTTTTGTTCCGGAGTTACACGTCCAAAGACAGTTTTTGTCATTGCAATCATGCCGACGTCTTCATCGCTGAGTCCGGCTAAAGAAACCGGATCTTCCGCTCCCAGCACTCCCACGCTCTGACAAATCTCACCAACTGTCGTAGGATGATCACCCGAGATAACCTTTATTTGTACCCCGTTGTTTTTAAACCATTCCAAGGTTGTTGAAACGTCTTCTCTTATTCGGTCTTTAATAATAAGCAAGGCGACGGGGAGAATTTTTTTAGGAAGGCGACTTCCCTTGATGGTATCTTCGCTATGAGCGAGAAGTAAAACTCTAAGTCCGCGGCTCATATACTCGCGCTCCAAGTCGCTGATTTTGGCATACTCTTTCTTATCGAGAACGAAGTTTGCCGCTCCCACAACAAAACTGCCAGCCCCTTCAAAGGTAACAGCCGAGAGTTTGTCCGCACTATTGAAAGGAATAACTCCGGTCGATTTATAAGTGTCATTTAACGGGCAAGTATCAATGATTGCCTGGACCGTACTCGACTCATCTTTGGTCGCAAAGAAAAAGCTGCCCAACAATACTTCAATTTTTTTCTTATCAAAACTGTCATCGATTATTTTTATTTCATTTAATGCCATCGTTCCATCCGTTATCGTTCCCGTCTTATCAATACAGATAACATCCGTTCTGGCCAGCATTTCTATCGCATACATCTCCTGCACTAAAGTGCGCTTCTTGCCAAGATTAAAAACCGCGACGGCCAAAGTCATTGAAGTCAATAAGTACATTCCCGACGGAATCATCGAAACTAACGAACCTGACACGGCCTTTACGCTCGTAACTACATCAATCCCCTGATAAATATTACTCAATATCATTAAAGCCCCCGTCAAAAAGACAAAGGCACCGATGGTTTTAAAAAGTCCGTTGATCGCTCCCAGTAATTTTGACTTAGGGCGTTTAAAGGCTTTCGCTTTTTCTTGTAACTGGTTAATAAAGGTATCGCGACCAATGCGATTAACTTGCACATAGGCTTTGCCCGCCGTCACATATGAGCCGCCAAGAACTTGAAGACCAACACTTTTTTTAACCGTATAGGACTCACCGGTAAGCAGTGATTCATTAACGCTTAGCTCCCCATTTACCACAATTCCGTCGGCGGATACTTGGTCGCCGTTTTGCAGAAGAATAATATCGTCCAGAACAATTTCACTGACGGAAATGGTAGTTTGTTTCCCTTCGCGTATTACTTTTGCCTTCGGGGAAGTCACCAACTGAAGCTTCTCCACCATTCGCTTAGCGCGTATATCTTGATAAAGGCCAATAAACATATTAGAAAATAATATAACGAGGAAAAAAAGACCTCCGAAGTAACCGACGATAATCATCGCGGCCGCGATGATATAGAGAAGAACGTTAAAAAAGGAAAACACATTGGCATAAATTATATTCCAATAGGACTTGCCAACCCGTGTTTGCGAAGCATTGACGAGACCGTTAGTTTTTCTTTCTTGCAGTTGTTCCTGATTGAGGCCATAGGAAAAATCGACCGTGTAACGGACAATATCGACATTTTTTTTATATTTACGTCGATTGGAAAGTCGCTTCAAATTCATACACGAGGCCTCTTCTGTAATAATTTTATTATATAATAAAAACTACCACCATTGGTGATAGTTTTTTTAATTAAATGAATATTTATCGACTTAAAATCGAGTTTTTATCCATTTAGGCGAAATTTATTCGGTACGTAAAGCTACAACCGGATCCTTCCGCGCCGCCGCCCGAGAAGGAATAATGCCACAGGCCATTGTCAACAAAATATTTAAACCAACCAAAATAAGCGCATGGAGCGGATTCAAGGATGCGATTGCTCCCAGTCCGGCATCTGCATATAAGCTGTTCAAAATGGCATTAATCGGGAATGAGAATAGATAGGTGATTCCGATTCCAATCAGCCCGGCGAAAATGCCGATAATAAAGGTCTCGGCTTCAAATAGACGCCCAACATCTTTCTTTCGTGCTCCCAATGCCCGAAGAACACCGATTTCCTTAGTTCTTTCAATGACAGAAGTATACGTCAATATCCCGATCATAACCGAAGAAACAACCAAGGAAATGGAAGAAAATATAATTAAAACGATGCTGACGACATTGATCAGGGTCCCGATGGTAGCTGTTACGCTGGAAATCAAATCCGTATAGTAAACATGGTAGGGAGAGTCGCCGATTTGACTGGCATCTAGCCATTCTTGATCCTTAATCGCATTATAACGGTCAATTGCATCCTTAATTGCATCCTTCCCTTTTGAGTCTTTTGGAAAAACCGCCACGCTATAATATGGCGAATAGGTCATATCCAAGTAGGTTAAATCCGTAAGCCCGGTTGGTAAAAACTCCTCAAACCAATTGAGAAAGTAATGGTTGGTAAATGTCGCCCCAAGTTTTGTTCCTTCGCTGAGGTAATTGGTAAATTTGATTTTAGTAGGAATTCCATCGGACTCTGCAATCGGACTGTAGAAAGTAAAAAACTGGTCCACGAGAGGCGTCAAGAAAGTTTGGGCGTTAATTCCTTCGGGAATGCTGCTCACGATCGCCTGAAATTCAGCCTGCGTTTTATCAATTGTATAATTATATGCCAAATCTTGAGCGATCTGACTGGAACTGTTTTCCGCGAAAACATAATCGCTTAAAGCGCTGGTGTAACCAATGCCGTTATCCATCAAGTTGCTGTAAGGAGCATCTTCTCGAATCCGAAGAATACCGACAACGGATAAATCCAGTCCCTGACTGTCGTCATTATAAAGACCCGCCAGTTGCGTGCTTGTAGGTACGGCATACTGGGTAATTTCCTTATTTTCTCCGGTATAGACATCGCTTGCGCTAACCGAATCTTTCTTTGTGTAGTATTCATCATTGGTGAAAATCTTATATTTCTTACCGATTAAATCGTTAAAATCGATTTTTTCAAGATTCTGGTCTTCGCTAATTATTCCTAATTTTACAAGTGTGGATTTATTAATCTGATTATACTTATCGATGATTAAAGCCACTTCATTTTTGGCGCTTGGATATTTGGATTCGCTTCCGATTGGCTCATAGTATTCCCGAACAAAATTTTCATCGCCCAATAGTTCATGGAAACTTCCCGCCGGAACCGCAGATAAGTCTGAAAGGCTTGTATTTCCGGCGGCGATGACATCACCATCCGGATCCTCAGTTGTAAGGTGAAAATCCACCTGATAATTCTTAATCACACTGGAGGCATAACCAGGAGTCAATATATCCGAATCAATATAGTTTATTAAGTCGGTCGTAATAATGTTGCGTTTAATGGTAATCGCCGGAGATGCTTGGTCGGTATCGTCCTTAACAATAACCTCCTCGTCGACCGGAAAAGGATTCGGAGTGCTCCGGTCAAAACTGGTATTAATCATCATCGCATTGGTGTATATCCCCAAAGGATAAACAGAAAGCGTTCCTGATTCTACCCGATTAACATAGTTTTGAAATCCGTTGCTTACTGAAAGGACTAAAGCGACGCCGATTATGCCAAAGGAGGCGGCAACCGAAGTCATGATGGTTCTTCCCTTTTTGGTTCTGATATTTTTCCACGAGCTCTTCAAAGCACTGTAAAAGGACATAGATGTCCGTTTATTCTTTTCTTTGCCTTTTGAGATTTCATTTTCTATTTCGGGTTTGCTATCATCGGTAATTACCCCGTCTAGCATCCGAATAATTCTATTGCTGTACTCTTTAGCAATTTTCTCATTATGAGTAACCATGATAACAAGTCGCGATTTGGATATTTCCCTTAAAATATCCATCACCAGGCGACTGGTTTTGGTGTCCAATGCCCCGGTCGGCTCGTCGGCTAAAATAATGTCCGGGTTGTTTACTAAGGAACGAGCAATCGCCACTCTTTGCATCTGCCCACCCGACAATTGATTGACGCGTTTATGAGACTCGCCCTCAAGTCCCACTTCTTTTAAGGCTTGAAGTGCCCGCTCATGCCGCTCGCTGGCGCTTACTCCCGCCAATTGCATTGCCATTTCGACATTTTCAACCACATTAAGATGCGATATTAAATTGTAAGATTGAAAAACAAATCCGATACGGCGATTGCGGTAAGCATCCCAATCCTCATCATTGAAATCCTTAGTTGATTTTCCATCGATGACAAGATCGCCATCCGTGTAATGATCAAGGCCGCCGATAATGTTCAACATTGTGGTTTTGCCACATCCGGAGGGGCCAAGGATAGAGGCAAATTGCTGTTTGGGAAATGATAATGACACATCCTTCAAAACATGAAGAGGCCGCTTATCAACATAGTAATCTTTAACGATATTTTTTAACTGTAACATTCTATTTCCTCCTACAAAAGAAACGTATTGTTCGCTTAATTATAAGCGATTCAAAATAAAATACAAATAAATACAAAAAAATTATATTTATGGAGTTTTCCCGTCCTAATTAGAATTATATTAAAAATTATTTTAATTTACATTTTTTTGCGTTTTTTTTGGAAATAAATACTGATGATAGCGCTACACTCAGCCTCCAGCACCCCTCCCGTCACCTCAGGTCGATGATTAATTCCCGAAACCTCATACAAATGAGTGGACGACACCAATGCCCCGCCCTTCGGCTCTTTTGCTCCAAAATAAACATGACGAATTCGCGACCAAAGGATGGCGCCCGCGCACATGGCACATGGCTCAATAGTTACATATATATCGGCATTTTCAAGACGCCAGGAATGAACTTTTTTATTTGCCTTTCGCAGAGCAATAATTTCTGCGTGGGCACTTACATCCTGACTCTTTTCTCTTAAATTATGGCCGCGAGCAATTATTTTATTATCAAGAACGACTACCGCTCCAACCGGCACTTCATCCATAAGTTCGGCTTTAGCGGCTTCTTTTAAGGCGGCACGCATAAAAAACTCCGGTGTTCTTGTCATATATATTGCTCCTTTACTCGAAAAATAAAACCACCGCACATGAAACCCGATCTTAAGGCTGCTACGTTCCCGTCCTGACCTGGTTCGAAAGTTTTCCATCGCGATGGCGAAGTAATTATAACAATGTTTGATAATTTAGTCTATGTAGATAAGTAAATGCTCATTTTTTGCTTTCCTTTTAGCCTACAATACTTTTCTTGTTATTAAAAAAGGAAGAGGCATCAACTCCATCTTCCTTTGCGTTTAATTACTTGCGATCTTTCGATTTGATAATGGAAATGCCCCCCATAAAAGGCCGAAGCACTTCTGGAACAATCACACTTCCATCTTCTGTTTGAAATTGCTCAACAATTGCCGGGATTAGTCGACTAGTAGCTAAGCCGCTGGCATTGAGCGTATGACAATACTTTGTTTTGCCACTCTTTTGATCCCGATATCGAATCATGCCTCTGCGCGCTTGATAGTCGCGGCCATTAGAGGCACTGCTTACTTCCTTATATATTCCCATTGAAGGAATCCAAACTTCAACATCATAGGTCCGAGCCATCGAATGAGAACAGTCACCGGCGGCTAATTTGCTTATTTGAAAGTGCAGGCCTAATTTATCGACAAGACTGGTGGCTTTATTAACTAATTCCTCAAACGCAGCGTCGCTGCCCTCTTCGGTCGTGTACTGAACCATCTCAACTTTATTAAATTGGTAGCCTCTGATCATGCCCCGTTCTTCAGTGCGATAGCTACCCGCCTCTAAACGGTAGCAGGGAGTATAGGCAAAATATTTTTTAGGCAGTTCATTCTCCGAAAGAATCTCATTGCGGTGCAGATTAACCAAAGCCGTCTCAGCAGTCGGAAGCATAAACCGATGGGGTTCGATTCCGTCAAGCCAAAATACATCACTTGAGAACTTAGGAAACTGCCCGGCCGTATAGCCGGATTCATAGTTTAATAGATGCGGTGGCAAAATCATCGTGTATCCGTCTTTTAGATGTTCACTAATAAAGAAATTTAAAAGTGCCCACTCCAATTGCGCTCCAAGGCCGGTATATATCCAAGTGCCTGATCCGCTGATTTTTGCTCCTCGTTTGTAATCGATGAGTCCCAGCGATTCACACAATTCGACATGATCTTTCATCTTAAAACCAAATTCCGGTTTAACACCGATTGTTTTAATAACCCGATTGTTTTCTTTACCGCCTGGAAGGAGATCCTCATCTGGAGTGTTGGGGAGAACCTCAATAAACTTTTGAATGCGATCCTCAATTTCCCTTAACAATGCTTCCTTATCTTCATTGGCCTTTTTAAGAGTTTTAACTTGCTCAAAAATAGGACTTACGTCGCCGCCGGCTTTTTTTACTTGCGGGATGGAAGAAGAAAGTTTATTTTGCTCGGCTTTATTGGCCTCTACTTCCAAGAGAAGTTCCTTCCGTTTTTTGTCATCGTTAAGAAGGGGGGTAAAATCGACTTCCCATCCTTTACGCGCCAAAAGTTCCTTAATGTGTTCTCCGTTTTCACGAATTAAATTAATATCTAACATACCTTTTTCCTTTCAATAAAAAAACGTCCATAAAGGACGTATTTAACGTGGTACCACCTAAATTATCAATGAATATATTCACCGATATCTCATATTGCTAATAACGCTAGCCGCGGAGAGATTAATCTCGTTCTCGCAGGTGGAATTCATCCCTTATCAATTGACGCTCACACTGTCCGTCATTCGCTTGGATTGATTTTAAGACTACTAAGCCTGTTCCCTGAACAATTATATTTTATCTTAGTACAAAGTTTTTTTCAATTAAAGACCGTGTTATTGCTGCTATAAAAGCCATAAAATTAAGTACTGTTCGCATTTATTAACTCCGTAATGAAAAATATGGATATTATAATTTAAAAAAGTCGGGTCAAGTAATCTATAATACTTGTGTATGAAAAACGCTATTGATGTCACGTTATTATATATTGCCATTGTTTTAATTGTTGCCCTTGCAATTATTATTTTTGATCGCGAATTAAAGAAACATCACCGCAAGGTAACGATAATTAAGAACTTTCGCTTAAGTAAACTGATGATTTATTATCGTCAACCCATTAATGAAATTACATTGCCCACGATAATAATAAACTTTTTTTATTATGGTTATGCTTTATATTCGCTTGTTACCGTTATTCTCTACTGGATTAATAATAACTCCTCGTACCACAATCATCTTGCCGTCTATTCGACATTGATACTTTTGATTTTCTTACCTCTATTGCTCATCATCAGTTGGTGCTTTCCAAAAGAAAAATAGCCCTATTTGTTGACTAAGGTTAAATTTATATCCATCTCTTCGCTCAACAAGCCCGCATGATGAGCTTTCATAAACGGCTTTTCTTTTAATGAACTATAATAGAACCCATATTTATCTGTCGCAAGTGCAACATAGTCACCTAAAAATTCTTGAATATCCTTTTTCATCGGTTTTGGCCCGAAAATATTCTCCTGCAGAACTTCACTTTTGCTCTTGAGAAGAAAATATTGGCCATAATATTTTTTAAATAAACGAATAAATTCTTCCTCATGATGTTCCTTGACAAAAAAGGTAGCTGTCCGTGGTTCAAGCGCGAATGGGCGTTTTAATGTAGAAAAGAAGTCGGCATGTTCTTGAATATCAAAGAAGTGAACATCGGTCAGCCCATGGTCGGCCATTAATACAAAAAGCGTATCTTTGTTGTGCTTTGTTAAATTCCGAAGGAAAAAATCAATTCTTCGAATGACTCTTCGTGTCTTCCTGCCCGAAACCCCATCCATATGTATTGTATGATCGGGCTCTATCCAATAAGCATAAACCAAAGATTGGTCCTTGTTTTTAATTGCTTTACCAATCTTGCGGGTAAAAGAAAAAATGTTCTTCGCTCCCTTTGGCCGAAAAGAAGGCCAAACTTCCTCAACATCAATCTTTGGGCAATTTGCTTTAACAATTGAAAAAACATTTTGGTAACCATAGCGTTTGCTCATAATGTTTTCTCCTAAAATCTGTTTATTTTCCCATGGATCATAGTTTTGAAACACGTTCAGAGCCCGGTTGTCTTCGGCAAAATATTGCGTCCAACCCAACCAGCCTGTTTCCGAAGGAAAACGACCGGATAAAAAGGCATTTGTCGCCGCTACCGTTGTTGGCGGATAAACCGAAGTAATCCCGATAATATCATTATGAGTGAAAATAGACTTTCGCTTATTAACATTAATATCGATTATCGATTTTCCTAATCCGTCCAACAGAATAAAAACTATTTTTTTGTGTTGAGAAAGAATGCTATCCAAATCTAAAAGTGAGTCATTAAATTGCGGCTGTCCAAATCTTTTTAAGATTGAGTTGGAAACCGCAACCAAGGACCGCTTAGGATCTAGCCACCGGATAGACATTGCTATACTCCCTTAATCGCTTATATAAATCTCCCAGTCGAGGATATACTTTACGATAAACTTTTTTATATAAATATTCATACTGCTCATGGTTTTTCATATTTGGTTCAAAGCGGTCGGTGGGGTGAACCATTGACTTTATTGCCTCGCCGTAACCGTTGAAATCACCATGGGCAATAAAAGCCGCCATCGCCGTTCCTAAGGATGCCGTTTCATAGGTTTGAATTCTTGAGACCGGAATTCCAAAAATATCCGCGGTGATTTGACATATGGCATCGCTTTGCGAGCCCCCGCCGGAAACGCGAATTTCCTTAACTTTATGGTGCTGACGTTTTTCAATTCCCTCAAGTCCATCACGTAAAGCGAAGGCAATACCCTCGACTATGGCTCGGTACATGTGCACCCGCGTATGAACATCACTAAAGCCAATAATGGCCCCGCGTGCTTCAGGTCGCCGTAATCCCGGTCCCCAATAAGGCTGAAGAATCAATCCTTCACTACCGGGGGGAATCGCCAACATCTTGCGATTTAAGACTTCTTCCACCGCCAAATGTTCAATTTCCGCTTCCGCCGTTTCCGCGCCAGCAAACTCTTTCATATACCAACCTATCATCCAATATCCGCGATATATTTGCACTTCCATTTGATAGAATCCTGGAATTGGCGCCGGATAATCGGGGAGAAATGGTTCCGGTTCAATATACTTAGAATTATTCACTTCGATTGTTGAGGCCGTCCCATAGGAAATGGATGCCATATCTTTCATCGTACAACCGGTGCCGATAGTCTCGGCGCCTTTGTCGGTTCCCGTAGCATAAAACTCAAGTCCCTCGGGAATTCCGGTATCTTTGCTCACTTCAGCGCTGATCTTGCCTATCAATGAGCCGATCGGAACCAAATCAGGTAGCAAACGATGGGGTATGCGGAAGATCTGACCTTTCAAGGCGTTGTCTTGATAAAACTTCCGCTTTTTAAAATGTATCGGATAATGCCCGGTATAGTTCGCGGGGCTGTCTACTAATCGTCCCGATAGCTTATAAGTCAGGTAGGTGGATAAGGCCACATAATGATGAATGCGCGACCAATTTTCCGGTTCATTCTCCTGCAGCCATATCGCCGGAGTTCGCTTCATGTTTAGACGAATTGTTTCTTTCATTCCAACCAGCCAAAATAAAAAACGACGTGGCCATGAGAGTTTCTTCTTCAATTCGGCTTGACGTTGATCAAGCCAAAGAATCGAAGGACGGACAACCTCACAGTTCTCATCGAGAAAAACCGGCGTATCCCGAAAGGCGGTTATCGAAAAAGTCACAACCTGTTTCAGTAATTCGGGTTGACTTTTACTCAATGCCAAAGTGGCCTTTTTCATATGCTCCCAGTAAAAATTCGGATCCTGTTCTGCATATCCGGGCGCCGATGAAAAATATGGTTGCCCATAAGGGGATTTTTCCATAGCTAGAGTCGTTCCCGATTGATCAAAAATAACGGCTCGGACGCTCTGCGTTCCAAAGTCAATAACTAAGGCTAAAGGATTATTTTTTTTCATAACAAAACTACCTCGGCTATATTTTAGCATTGTTTGCTTCTTTTAGCGGATAATCTATTATTTTTCGTCGGTTTTTTCTCGTGCTTGGTAAAGTTTATGCAATTCTTCAACCGCAAAATGAATTTTAGTTACAATGTCCGGAGTAATCTGAGGAAAAAGATAGTAGGTATCATCATTGTCGGATATGCTGACAAAATTTCCTTTGTTAGCATAGTTATATTCAATATGAACGGAATAATTATCCGCGACTCGCCGTCTAAATACAAACGGCTCTCCACGAAAATTCCCCGAGAGCACAAAGCCATCTTCGCCATGAGTTAAACGACCCTCGCCAAAACGATAAAAACCGTTGGCGCTGGGTAAACTGTCGATAATAACCGGAATATCAATATAGTATTTTCCTTCAATTATCTCTTGACGAACCATCTCTCGTTCCCACTCATACCAGTCCGGTATATGGGTGAAAGTATTCGCGCCATCGACGGCAAGAAGTTCGCCATATTCGCTCATAATATATTCTTTGTGGCAATGGTTACACCATAGCCGATCATGATCGCTTTCCATCATAAATTCTGCCCCACAGGTTGGACATCTATAAAGCACATGCTCGAGTCCTTCCGCCCGATGAGGATCAGTGATAGAAATCTTATTTGCTTTTTGATAAGCAAAATCGTCATAGAAAAAGGCTTCCTTAAGTTTGGCATTAATCTCATCAACACTCATTTTTTCAATTTGCTCTAACGAGAAAAGTCCCGTCATGGTAGCTTCTGTTTTTAGTTTGCGTTTATGACTTTGATTCCAAAGTGGTTGGCGAAGATGGTTGCCATTTGTTATTAATGTTACAACTGGCATTTTGAGCATTTTAATCATCTTTCCTAAAGATTCTGGAAGTATCGCCGTGGTCCCAACTAAGGAGTAACGAGCTTCCGGATAAATTGTGCAGTTAACACCTAACTTTTTTAATGAATAAGCAATATGACGAACAAGAACAATATCATTAACAAACTTTCGCTTGCCGAAGCATCCTACCCTGCGCATTAACTTTTCCAAACCAATAAAGCCATCGATGGCAACGACATAAGTTGACGGATGGGGAAAAATCGCTTTAGTCAACACTTTAAAATCAAAAAAACTGTTGTGATTTCCTAGTATTAAATAAGGAGACTTAAATTGTTCCATATTTACTTTATGAATTTTCTTAACAATATGAAGGGCTTCAGGCAAGGCCAATAACCATTCAACCGGCAAAAGATACCATGGACAACGGCGGGGATGGCTCATCAAATCAAAGTGAGGAACCACCTTTACTTGCGATGGTGTCGCATAAACAATATCCGTTTTTTTCATAAATTTAATTTTATATTTCTTTCGCTAATATATTACTCTATTTTGACATATAGGCAAGAGTGTATAAATCGTTTGTTTTTAGAATTCGTTTTTTGTATTGATTTCATTAAATTAGAGGTTTCTGTCTTGAATGAGTAAAAACCAATCTAATTATTTAGTTATTTATCTTTACCTTTCAACCTCATGCAAAAAACGATATCTTTTTGTCGTTATTGAGCCTTTTTTCTACCAAAAAATATAATATCTATGATATTATTATAGTCGCGAGTGTGTAAAACCATTCACACACGAAATATTTCAGGAGGAATAAAAATGGCAGAAAAGAAGTATGTTTACCATTTTCAAGATGCTTATGGCTTAGGCAAAGAGCTTCTTGGTGGTAAGGGTGCCGGCTTGGCTGAAATGACCCATATTGGGGTTCCGATTCCGCAAGGATTCACAATTACAACCGATGCCTGCACGCTCTATTACGAAAGTGGAAAGAAATTACCACAATTCATCATTGACCAAGTGTTTGCCGCTGTCAAAGATGTCGAAAAGGAAACCGGCAAAAATTTTGGCGGTGACCATAATCCTTTACTAGTTTCCGTTCGTTCCGGTGCTCGGGTTTCGATGCCTGGTATGATGGACACAATTCTTAATCTTGGCTTAAACGACGTTACCGCCGCCGCCCTTGCGCGCGAAACGGGAAATGAAAGATTTGCTCTCGATTGCTATCGGCGGTTTATTTTGATGTTCACCAATATTGCTAAAGGACATCCAAGAACCGAGATGGACAAAATGCTTGAAAAACTCAAGGAAGAAAAAGGTTACAAACTTGATACCGAAGTTACTTCCGAAGAGTTAAAGGTATTAGTCAAAAAGTATAAAGAATATTACAAGGGTATTTTTGGTGAGGAATTCCCTTCCGATCCAAAAGTTCAACTTACCGAAGCTGTTACCGCCGTCTTCCGGAGCTGGGATAACCCCAGAGCCAACGTTTATCGGAAGATGAACAACATTCCTTACGACTGGGGAACCGCTGTCAATGTTCAATCCATGGCCTTTGGTAACAAGGGTGAAACTTCTGGTACCGGTGTTGCTTTCTCTCGTTCACCATCGACTGGTGAAAAGAAGATTTATGCCGAGTATCTTCCAAACGCTCAGGGAGAAGACGTTGTTGCCGGTATTCGGACTCCGTTACACATTGAAGAACTTCAAAAGAGAATGCCGAAAGTATATGAAGAATTCATCAAGGTTATCACCACGATGGAAGGTCATTACAAGGACATGCAAGACATGGAGTTCACCGTTGAAGAAGGAAAACTTTATTTCTTACAAACACGTAATGGCAAACGGACGGCTAATGCCGCTTTAAAAATTGCTTGCGATTTAATTGATGAGGGTCTAATTGATGAAAAGGAAGCCGTGCTTCGGATTGATCCACGGACACTTGACACCTTACTTCACCCTTCATTTGACCCTGCCGAACTCAAAAAATTAACCCCAATCGGTGTTGGCTTACCTGCTTCTCCAGGTGCTGGTTCAGGCAAACTTGCCTTTACCGCCGAAGATGCGGAAAAGCGTCATGCCTTGGGTGAAAAAGTGGTCCTTGTTCGGGCAGAAACTTCACCGGAAGATATCGTCGGTATGACTAGTTCTGAAGCTATTCTTACCATGCGTGGCGGTATGACTTCTCACGCGGCTGTTGTGGCTCGTGGTATGGGCAAGACCTGCGTCGTCGGTTGCTCAGCCGCTGTCATCAATGAAGAGGAAAAAACCTTAACCTTAGGCGGAAAAGTCTATGGTGAAAACGATATTATTTCAGTGGATGGCACTACTGGTAGTGTTTATTCCGGATTAATTAAACTCGTTCCTGCTGATTTAAGCAGTGGCTTCTTCGGCCGGATTATGGGCTATGCCGATAAATATCGGCGGTTAAAAGTTCGGACTAATGCGGACACTCCTCGTGATGCCAAGCAAGCTGTTTTCTTCGGCGCTCAAGGTATCGGCCTTTGCCGGACTGAACATATGTTCTTCGATACCAATCGGATCTTCTTTATGCGGAAGATGATTCTATCGGAAGATGTGAAAGTAAGAGAAGCGGCCTTAAATGAACTTCTTCCTTTCCAACGCGATGACTTCTATCAACTATATATGGCGATGGGTGGACTTAATGTCAATATCCGTCTGCTTGATCCGCCGCTTCATGAATTCCTACCTCAAGAGGAAGAGAAGATTGAAGAATTGGCCAAGGCTCTCAACACCACTGTTAAACACATTAAAGAGCGGATTGAGTACCTCCACGAATTTAACCCCATGATGGGTCATCGTGGATGCCGTCTTGATGTCACCTATCCTGAAATCGGCCGGATGCAAGCAACCGCGATTATTGAAGCGGCCTTACAGGCAAGCAAAGATTTAGGAAAAGATATCGAACCGGAAATTATGATTCCATTAACTTTTGGTATTAAGGAATTCCGTTTCGTTAAGAGTATTATTACCGAAACCGCCGATGCGATTATCGCCAAAGCTGGTAGCAAAATGAAGTATCATGTCGGTACCATGATTGAGATTCCAAGAGCCGCCATTACGGCTGGTTCGCTTGGAAAAGAAGCTGAGTTCTTCAGTTTCGGCACCAACGACTTAACCCAAATGACCTTTGGTTTCAGCCGTGACGATGCCACTAAGTTCCTACCTGACTACTACGCCAATAAGATCCTTGAACAAGATCCATTCGCCACTATCGACCAAGAGGGTGTCGGCCGGTTAGTTAAACTTGCCACTTCTGAAGGTCGGGCTGCCAATCCTGAACTTCACGTTGGTGTCTGCGGTGAACATGGCGGCAATCCTGATTCAGTGGAATTCTTCCACAATGCGGGATTGGACTATGTCTCCTGCTCACCTTTCCGGGTCCCGACTGCTCGTTTATCGGCAGCGCAAGCCGCGATTAAAGAAGAGCGGGCCAAGGCTAGCAAATAGTTCTTTGTTTATTTAAATAAAAAGGTCACTGAGGGAATGATATGTACCCGGTTTCCTGGACAAGTTAACTAGACTATATCATAAGGTAGATATGGATGCTTCCCTAAATAATGAAGGGGGCATCCATTTTGTTTTGGACTGAATCTTTTCGTTGTTGTAATAAAATATATATTCATCTACTACTTTTTCGAATTTTTTGAATAATTTGAACTCCTTCTCATGTCCATAAAACATTCCAATTTTCATATGAGCAAAGAAGGCACTTGCCTTAGCAATTTGCTTTTCCAGACATTGATTGAACAGTCCCCTTGTCTTTTAGGCGTTTCGAATGATCTTCCATTTAATACTGCCCGCCCATATCGCTATGAAAGATCGGGCCTTCAAGTTTTGGATGCTTGGCAAACGCTTCATCCAGCATTCTCGTTGTTTGTTAATAATTTGCAAATAGAGATAAATCGAAACCGATCAGTTCATCGGTGAACATATCAACGATCGGAGATAAATAGCATTTTCCAAACAGACAGTTATTTTGTAATTAGTCCAATGGTAGAATTTTATAAAAGGAGTCTTTCAATTATAAAAGCCATTGTGAAACGGAACAAATAAATTATTGACTAATCATTTATAAGGCTTAAATATTGCTGTGATAACGTATATTATGAATTTATATATTCTATAACTATATTTACCGGAATAGCATAAGCAATTCCATAAATTATATTTCCAGAATTATCCTTTGTTCTAAAAGTAGTAATGCCGATAAGTTTACCCTTTTCATCCAAAAGAGCACCTCCACTATTACCTTCGTTTATTATCAAATCACTTTGAATAACATTTCTTATGTTTCCATCATAAGTGATATTAACTTGCGGTAAGCTGACAATTCCTTTAGTTATTCCAATACCATGGTTCATACCATTACCAATGGCATACACTATATCTCCAGAGTTTATTTTAGAGCTATCTCCAATAATAATTTTTCTATTTTTCGCATTCGAAATCGAATCTAATTTAAGAATTGAAATGTCTCGAATAAGATCGTATTTGATTAATGATGCTTTTCTATAATATGTTTCAAAAGAAAAGCGAATTTCAAATGAATCATATTCTCTATATATGCCAGAGTACTTATAACTTACCATATGAGCATTTGAAACCAGCATCCCTGCTTCTTCAATGAATACAGCAGTACCATAGGCAACAATGTTATCTTCTGTCTGCACTTTCAGTTCAACAACAGAGTATTGAGATTCTTTGAATACTTCATTCGGACTTGGTGTTTTAGGAATAAAAGCATTCACAATTACAAAGATTCCTACAAACAAAAAAAGCAATAAGTTTATTGCTTGAAAAATCCATGGTTTTAAATTGCTTTTTTTCATTTAAATCAATACGATGCCTTTAGTCCATTCTTCAAGTGGGGTTGGCACAGCCTCAAAATCTTCACATCTTTCAACAATCATTGACCATATGCCAACATTATTAGAATCCCAATCATCCCTAATGCACCATTGAATTTTGAAAAAATAAGCAAAATCACTTGAAATAGCAGTATAGAACATTTCAAAAATCTTGATGACTTTTCCATTTTCAATTGGCCCTGTTGATCCAAGACCGCGAGCGGCTGTTGAGACATGCTCTCCAATATAGTATTCAAATAAATCATCAATCTGACTATCTAAATATGAAACTTCATCTTTGACAACTGGTGCGAACAAATCTTTGAGTTTCTCTTTTTCATCAGATTCTATGTAGTCTAGTATCTTCAAAAAATTCTCCCGTGCAACATGTGAATCGCTATCAAAAATGAAACAACCCGTTACCGATAAACTAGTAACAACTATCAAGGGGATTAATAATAATTTTTTTCTCATTTCAACATCTCCTGAAATCTACTTAAAACGTGAATGAAAAGACTTGAGATGATGAGTTGTATGTCCATCTCCTTGATTCGTCTACCCACTGCTTTTTAAACTCGTTTCTAAGATTATTGTCAATGGTTGAACTGTATCCTTTAGTAATAAATTTTGCTTCAAATGTTGCTTCTAACTGAGAATGGCTTACATACAGGTAACCTGGATCAAATCCAGTGATCCACCATTGCTTTTGCCTGTTGCAATCGTTAGGAAAATATGTCTTAGGATTCCAATCAATGATCGTAGTCGGTGTAGATGAAGTGTATTTTTTATATTTAAGTTTTAATGTCATATCTATCGCTAAGTTTTTATCAACATACCAAATCTCAGACTTTCCTAGTCTTCGGTAGATTCCTAACTCTGCTCCAGCTCCTAACGACCAGTAATCACCTTTCCATGCCCATAAAACATAGTCTTCATAGCCATCCTTATTTTCATCATAGAAAGGGCTTTTACTTGGTAACATACTAGAACCTAGTTTGAATACAAAGTCATACAAATCGTTATATCCACCCATTGATTGCCATGCATCAAAGTCAGCATGGTAATCTCCATATGTATCTTTATACATTGATAAAACTTTGGCTCCATTTTCCAGCCCAATAATATTAACCACTATATTAACAGCACAGCGGAAGCCTAATACAATAACATTGACAATCGCATCCGCAATCCCTTTGAGCCAGTCCCAAAATCCAACTTGGTTAATCAACCCCATCTTCAAGAAAGTCTGAAAGCCACAAAACTTGTTCTTCGTTTGCAAACAATACATCCACTTCATCCGCTTCATTAAAGGTAACAATACCTTCAACGGTTTCTATTAATTCGATACTTTCATTTTGAGTTTTAATATTAAGAATTAATTTACTTTGTGATTCAATGAATTGAATTGAGTAATCAATATCAACATACTCATTATTGTCAGCATTAACTAAATTTATTTCCTCAAATATAGAGGAACTGTAGGATTTTACTGCAATCAGTTCAAACCCATCCTCATTTTCCAAAAACACATGAGAATCAAATTCGTCAAACAATCCTTCATTGTTTATAATCTTTTCTCCATAAACCACAGTTCTAACTTCTTGATTTAGGTCATCTTCAGACGGGCATGACGCATACCCCAAGGTAGTTTCAAGTATCAAGATACCAAAAATAAGCTTCATCAAACCTCGGTTTTTTTCATAGTAATGTTTCCTTCATTATTATTTACAATATAACTTTATATTCATTTTTAATCAAGAACGCTTTAAAAGAATCTAAAAAAATAGAAATCACATCTTAGAATATGATCCTAGTCATCTATTTTTCTTTAAAAAAGATTATATAGATTCAATAGACTTACCATTTAATCATCAACCTCACTGTTCAATGCAAATAAATGGTGTTCTCCACCAGACGCATAAACATAATCAAGTTTGATTTTTTTGTGTATTTCATGAAAATACCACTTCTCTGGTTGTCCGGGATTGGGGATACACTTCATTCCCGTAGTGACCTTTTTTATTGGATTGTCGTCTACATAATTAACTTATCTATGGTTTTACCATCAAACACTAAATCACGACGCGCATTAATTTCTCCGGCGTGAACATCACCAAGGAAAATATCTATTTCATCTTGGATATAGCCGACATTTTTCCCTTTTAAATAGATGTAACCCTCATCATCAATGGTTGCAACAAGTTTGCCCAGCATGTATATGCCGCCTTCATGGTCAACATATCCAACTAAGTTTTTATCGACGTAAACGTTGTGGCCGCGAAAATCTTGGGGCATTTTTATTTTCCTTTCTATAAAAAATAGGCCAATTTATGGCCTATTAGTCTTTCTTCTGATATTTTTTTGCGTAGCCGGGTTTATGAACCTGACGTGCGCGGGCAATGCTTAATTCATCCTCGATTACCGGTTCGTTAATTGTCGAACCCGCGGCCGTGATGGATCGATTGCCAACTTCAATTGGAGCAACAAGAATAGTTCCTGAACCCAAGAAGACATCCCTGCCGACTTCGGTATGAAATTTGTTTTTCCCATCGTAGTTAGCCGTTATTGTCCCACATCCGACGTTGGAATTTTCTCCGATTGATGCGTCGCCAAGATAACTGAGATGCGCTGCTTTGACTCCGTCATGAATTACCGCATTCTTTAACTCAACAAAGTTACCGATGCGCGTGTGGGAGCCAATCTGCGTATGAGACCTAATTTTACTGAACGGGCCGACCTCATTCTTGTTTACCATTGAAGTATCCGTAATATAGGAAGAGACAATGCTATTGCCTTCCCCAATCGTTACATTTTCGAGGTAAGTTGAGGGTCCGATCCTATTAACTGGCCCGATGGTCGAATAGCCGAGTATCGTCGTATTGGGCCGGATAATCGTATCCTGCCCAACGGTAACATTGGGCCCAATATAAGTATTATCCGGGTCTTCAATGGTGACACCGTTTAACATCAGTTTACGATTTATTCTCAATTTCATCACTTTAGCCGCTTCTGCTAATTGAACCCGATCATTAATTCCCAGCATCTCTTTTTGATCTTCCAGGATTGAAGCTCCGATGACATAACCTTTCTTACGAAAAAGAGTCAATACATCGCCTAAATACAATTCTCCCTGCGCATTATCCGCGGTTAAATTGTCTAATTCTTGGAAAAGTTTGCGGTTATCAAAGGCATAAACCCCGGTGTTGACTTCCCGAATTTTCCGTTGCTCATCGCTCGCATCTCTTTGTTCGACAATACCTTCCACGAGATTTTTTTCGTTGCGGATAATTCTTCCATAACCAAAAGGATTGTCCACTACGCAGGTCATAACCGTTGCATCATGGCCCTTCTTCTCAAAATCCTGTATGAGATTTTCCAAGGTGGCGGTAGTAAGTAATGGTGTATCTCCGCATAAAACTAAGGTGACACCATCTTCATCCTTAAGAAAGGGTGAGGCTTGCAAAACAGCATGTCCGGTTCCTTTTTGTTCTTTTTGCCAGACAATGCCGGTTAGATCTTCCACGATGGTTTTGGTGGCTTCGCCTCCATAACCGACGATCGTATATATTTTTCCATTGACCAAGGGCCGAACGGCGTTTACCACATAGCGAACCAGCGGCACTCCAAGAATGGGATAAGATACTTTTGAATGCTCCGGATCTATGGACTTCATTCGTGTGCCTTTACCGGCTGCCAAAATAACGGCATTGATTTTCATAAAAGGTTTCCTCCGTGTCTACATTATAGACGAAATAATATTAATAATTTATTTTTTTAGACCTTTGGTGGCCGTCAAAATGACAAGATGCCCCTGCTTTTCCATTTTCGCCGCCACATGGCTTAAAAGATGGTGATTATCGCTCAAAGCATAAACAACGGAACCGGAGCCGCTCATCATAACTTTGTCTAGTCCCATTGCCTTCAATTCGTTTTTAATATCTTTCACAACCGGCAAAAGACGAAATGCCGGCTTTTCTAAAGCGTTAAAGAGGTTGGCGGAAAGAAGTTCATCATCACCTTTGGTTAGGGCTAGAAGTATGTTATCCGGTTTTGAGTGCACAGGCTCTTCGTTATCGTAAGCGCTAAAAACCTCTTTGGTCGACAATCCCGCTTCCGGTTTAACGATTAATACATCATAACGCTTAGCGACCTTTATCGGGGTCACCTCTTCGCCGATGCCTTCAACATAGGCCGGTTGCTCGAAAAGAAAAAAGGGTATATCAGCTCCAAGTTTCTTGGCTAAATCAACCAGTTCTTCCACCGGGCGATGAAGCTTCAACATATTTGAAACTCCCAGAATAACCGCCGCCGCGTCGCTGGAACCGCCGCCAAGTCCGGCCGACATCGGAATGGACTTATGAATTTTTATTCTGAATTTAGCTTTAAAATGATACTTATCGCGCATTGCCTTCAAAGCTCTGGCCGCTAAATTATACTCGCTGACACTCAAAGAAAAATCATCGCAGGTAATTAAATCATCGTTATTCGCCGGTATTTGAATAATTTCCAATGAGTCGTGCAACTCCAAAGGCAACATAACCGATTCTAAGTCATGATATCCATCGTCTCGTTTGTTGATTACGTCCAAATATACATTGATTTTGGCCGGGGCCTTGACAATCATTATTAGTTCCTCTTCTAAGTAGATATTTTATATCAAGTAGTTATCCCATTCAATTTATAATTCACGAATGGTGTTGAATAGTTTTTCCCATTGTAGTGGGGTAATAGCTTCCGGTCGCAATTGCAAGTCAAGGCCGTTTTCTATAAGAACATTTTTAGTCTTATTTTCATCATGGAGATACCCATAAAGATTATTATAAATAGTTTTACGGCGATTATTAAATAATTGTTTTAAAAACCGAAAAAAGTCCTGAAGGTATTTTCTTTCCCTGCTTTGGGAAAAGGAATATGAAAATACGGCTGAGCCGACATGTGGTTGCGGAAAGAATTTGTTCGGCCCAACTTTGAAGACTCTTTTCCCTTCGCCGAATAAGGCAATCATAATCGGCAACGGGCCATAGTCTTTACTTTTAACCGGAGCCAGCAGTCGATCGATAACTTCACTTTGAATCATTACTGTGAAACTTTTAAGCGCCGGCCCCGCTTTCATCAGTTCTTCCAAAATCGGGGTCGTAATATAGTAAGGTAAATTGCCGATAATTTTTGTCGGTTGAGCCAATAAGGAAAAATCATAGCGTAAAATATTCATCGTACTGACTTTAACACGCGCATCTTTCTCATAGGTGGAAGCCAAATAATTGGCCGTCGTGCGATCAATTTCTACCAGTTCCACCCGTCTTACGGGACTGTTTACCAAATAATGAGTCAAAGCTCCCAGTCCCGGGCCAATTTCAAGTATATTGTCCTGCGGAGTGAGACACAATTGTTCAACTATATCCTTTGCCACCTCTTCATCAATAAGAAAGTTTTGCCCGTAGCGCTTTAATGGCCGGATCATTAATGTAGACAGAAGATTAATTACTGTTTCTTTTTTAGCTACTTTCATATATTGCTTTCCTCAACCATTTTCTTTAATTCATCATATGTAATTCCCAACGAATTAAGCCGATAAAGAAAGGTTTTTCCGTTTGGTACCCCAAGATGAAATATCTTAGAAATATTATCGCGCTTAATCTTTGCTTCCCTTTCACCTATGAGGCCTAAAGAAATGAGCTGGCTGCTGGTTAAAGTCCCACGCTTTGTCGCTTTTGAAGGCACAATATTTCTCAATGCTTCCTGAACTGCCTGGCGATTACTTTCGGCAATTCCCAACTTGTGCCTGCCAATACATTGTTGACGCTCAACATAGACATGAGATACCCCGGGAATAGCATTTTCAATAATGCTCCTAATTCTTAATCCCGGAGCATCGGGATCGGTCATAACAATTATTTTTTTCAGTTTTGAAGCCACTTTTAAGTACTCTATAGTTTCACGTGAAACTTCGCTCCCATTGGTGATTACAAATTCACTTTTAATAAAATTCTGCAAAAAATTAACATCCGTGGTGCCTTCCACCACAAAGATGGAGTTCTCGTAGTTATCCATTTTGTTTCACATGAAACAGATTTGCTACATTGTTCATTACTATCTGTTTTACTTCCTCATCGCTCAAATTCCGTAGCTGAGCTATTTCCCTAACGATTAATGGGATATTTTTTGATTCGTTGATTGTGCCTCTCAACGGGTGAGGCGCTAAATATGGGGCATCGGTTTCTACCAGTAAAGATCCGCTGGGTATACCCGCGGCAACTTCTTTGGGTTCATGGGCATTTTTAAAGGTTACCGGCCCTGCGAACGATATATCCATTCCTAGTTTAATAAACTCTTTTGCCATTTCTAAAGATCCGGAGTAACAGTGCATCACGCCTTTAAATAACGGAGGATGTGCTTTTAAAATAGTTAAAGTTTTTGCGCTCGCATCCCGACTGTGAACACAAATCGGCAGTTTTAACTCATTAGCCAATTCAATCTGCCGAATAAATATTTCCTCTTGCCGCTGATGAATATTCTGATCTTTAGTCCAATGAAAATCCAGTCCAATCTCCCCGATGGCTATGACTTTATGATTTTCCCTTTGCATTTGCCTTATCTTGTCCCAAATATCATCCGAATAAGAATCGATGTTTTCCGGATGTAGCCCAATAATGGCATAAACTTCGCTATACCTATTGGATAATTCAATCGCTCGAATAGAACTCTTTAAATCCCATCCCACAACAAAAATAAGCCCTACCCCCGCTTGACGGGCGTTATTCAAATATTCTTCTTCCTTATTAATAAAGGCTTCATCGTTAAGATGGCAATGAGTATCGATGTACATTTTATTACTTTCCCAAACAGAATCGAGCAAAAATTTCGTCGGTAAAATCCGGTTGAATATTCTCGCCTAAA
The DNA here is from genome assembly GCA_035326105.1 of Bacilli bacterium. Lineage (NCBI taxonomy): Bacteria > Bacillati > Bacillota > Bacilli > Bacilli bacterium. The sequence continues at coordinate 269,945 of DAOKYO010000001.1, read as the reverse complement.
ATTTCACTTACCGCTTGATAAGCGTTTTGAAGCGAAACGGCAACTATATCCAGGGGTAATCCGTTTTTAGCATCGGCTTGTGCTTGTTTTAAATCTAGAGCAACCTTTCTTAATAATCCTAATTGCCGGGCATTATTAAGCGAAGGCCGCGCGTAAGAAGTTTCCTCGATCGCAAAAAGATTAAGAATTGCCTTTTCAAGACTGCTCGTATCCTTTTGAAGCGCACTAATATAAAGTTTATCTTCATCCTTCTTTTTAATAAGATCTCCCTTGTTGTAAATAATTAAATGCTTTTTATTTTCAGCAAGCAAAAGTAATTTCTTATCTTCATCATCGATGCTCTTGCTCGCATCCAGCAACACGAGAACTAAGTCCACCTCGTCGATAAGCCTTTTCGCTTTATCGATACCAAGATTCTCGACAAGATCGCGCGCATCGTGAATTCCGGCCGTATCAAAAAGATGAAGAATAATTCCATGAAGATTGATTTCTCCCTCAACGATATCGCGTGTTGTTCCGGCAATATCGGTCACAATCGCTTTATCTTCTCGTAATAAAGCATTTAAAAGCGATGATTTTCCGACGTTGGGTTTGCCGATGATTGCCACTTTAATTCCTTCGCGAATAATTTTTCCCTGGCGACCTTCTTCAATTAAACCTTCCGTAACGTTAAGCATCTTTTCAGTATCAGCCATAATCTGATCTTTGCCAGCTTCTTCGATATCGGTATATTCCGGATAATCAATGTTGACGTCAATCAGCGCGAGCAGATCCGCGATTGATTTTTTTAAGGGCTTGATTTTGGCGCTGGTATCACCTTGAAGTGAAAAAAGCGATAATTTTTTTGCTTCACTCGTCGTAGCGTTGATCATATCATTTATCGCTTCCGCTTGAACTAAGTCTATTTTGCCATTCATAAACGCCCGACTGGAAAATTCTCCCCGCGTGGCCATGCGTGCACCATACTTAATTAATAAAGCTATTATTTCATTGGCAATCAAAAGTGATCCATGACACATGATTTCCACCACATCTTCGCCTGTGAATGATTTTGGGGCCGTGTAAGTTAAAACAACGACCTCATCGATTATTTCCTCATCATCGTGAATAAAACCATGCCAAATGTTTCGCTCACGAGAAAAAGGCTTGGATGAATTAAAAATCTTTTGCAAGCAAATAAAAGCCTTCGGTCCCGAAAGACGAATAACTCCTAAGGCGCTTTTTATCGGTGCTGTTGCTAAGGCAACAATAGTATCAAGCATGGCTGTTTCTCCTCGCATAATTTTAACATAAAAGGAGCCAACAATGGCTCCTCTTTACTTTATTAGTTTATAGTACTATTTAATCAATATACTTAATCATAACCTGGCGATGATGACCATTACCGACAGATTCGGTTTTGATGTGAGGCATTTTGCCAAGCGTATTATGCACAATCCGTCTTTCATCCGCCGGCATTGCTTCAAGCGTCGCATCGGTATGCGTCTTTTGGACTTCACGCGCCGTGCGCTTCGCAATTGATATAATCTTATGATACTTCCCATCTTTATAATCATTAATATCGAGAAGAATTCTTATCCGCTTCTTAAACTTGGTTGAAGTGGCAAGTTTTACCAGCTCGTTTAAAGCCTGTAAAGTCCGACCGTTTTTTCCGATTAAAATTGAATTGTGATTGCTGTCGATTGTAATTCGAACGATATCATCTTTCAAAGTCGGGGTGAATGTAGGCGTAATTTCAAATGATTCAATTACCTTCTTCAAATATTCGGTTGCAAACTCGATTATGTCGCTGACCTCATAGACACGAATGGTCGCTTTTTTGGAAAACAACCCTTTCTTTTCCTCGATCACTTCATAGATGATGTCTTCAACGGATTGTCCGCCTAAATCAAGAAGCGCAAGACTAATCGCTTCATCAACTGTTTTTGCACTAAATGTCTTCATACTATTTCTTGGCCATCACTTTCTGCGTAATTACGGTTTGAACAATGGAAACAAGCGCTCCGACAAACCAATAAACTCCCATCGCGGCCGGCAAACTCCAAGACATGAAGATAATGAATATAAACATAACCGTCATCATCATCTTCATTTGACTCTGTTGTTTGTTTTCAGCCGGATTCTTACCCATCCGAGTAATTTTCTTTTGTTTACCTGCCGTCATCCACTGCGGTAGTTTCATGGAAATAAACTGGGCTGCTGCCATCAAGACAAAGAGGCAGACCGCCACCCACCAGCCGGAACTGAAGAAATTTCTCAGCATCTCCGTTCCTAGCGAAGCATTGAGGTTGAGTCCCATAACGCTATCCGAAGCCAAAACCGCACTTCCCGTCATCGCTCCCCAAACAGCAATAAAAATCGGAAATTGGAAAAGCATAATAATAATTTGGCTAAACGGATTTATTCCGTTCTTTTTGTAAAGAGCCATTTGCGCTGCTGCCAACTGTTGCTTCTCATATTGATTGGTATTCGAATTTGGATATTTTTGCTGCAAAGCATCAATCTCCGGCTTAAGAAGTTGCATTTTTTGCTGCGCCATCGTTGACTTAAAGGTCGCGGCAATCAAGACGCCACGAACAATAAGCGTCACAATGAGAATTGCCCAAACCTGTCCCCAGCCATTTGCGCCAAAAACGTTGGTAAAGAATTCCACAGCCGCAGCAACCGGATAAACTAATAAACCCTCAACAATGCCTTTATTAAAAGCATCGCCCCAAGTTTTACCTTCGACGGGAATCTTTTCTCCCGTTGGACCATATTCGCCATCTTTAAGAGCGATACATACCCGTTGAGACGAAATTTCTTTTTGCAGCTGAGATTGGTAGTAGGAAGAAAAATCACTATCCGGCACTTGGCTCACACCAAGTTCAATAGAAAGTTCGCTAACCCAATAATTCCAGTTTCCAAAAAGATACTTGTCAGTAGATAAAGTATCGCTGTTTTGTGAACCAAGAAATTTTACATAGCCAAATTCTTTTAAAAGCACGCTGTCATCGCTTGGCAGGGTAGCAGTTGCGCCATAAGTTTCGGTAAAAACCACTTTGGCATAGTCGATAACTTTAGCATCGAGTTCCACAAAAAATTGGTCGCTAGGAATTGCATATCCCGCTTTAGCCGCATTAGTTAAAATTGTCTCCATTCCGCTTGAAAAAGTAAGCGGTGAGTCCTCGTTGATAGCAACAATTCCGCTATCTTTTTGGTAAAGCATATAAGCTTGGTCTTTAGGAGAACAAAAATTAGCCGTACATGAGGCGGCAAAAATGGTTACAAACAATCCCAAACCAGCAATTTTTAATACTTTATTTTTCTTCTTTGCCATGAATGTTCCTTTCAAGTATCGCAACAAGAGTCAATAATTGTTCTTGCATTCCAGAGAAATTCTCAAGATCGTAATCTTTACGGACAACAATAACCAAATCATAATTTTGTTGAAAATTAATTTTCTGTTCACAAATACTTCTGATCTGCCGACGGATGCGATTTCTTATAACCGCATTGCCTCGACGTTTTGAAACCGAGACTCCAATTCGAACAAATTCCAATTTATTTGATTTAATTGTCGCTACAAAACAACTGTTCTTGCGGGTAATACCCTGGTCGATGATTTCTTCGAAGTCACGATTCCTTTTGATTCGATTTTTTTTCTTCATCACCGACATCTCCTTTTAAAAAAGCCACCTCAAAAGTAAGAGGTGGCAAACAAGTGCATTAAGCCGAAAGTACTTTCCGACCTTTGGCCCGACGACGCGCTAAGACGTTGCGGCCATTTGGTGTTGCCATCCGTGCCCGGAATCCATGAACTCTTTGTTGATGGATGATACTAGGTTGATATGTTCTTTTCATATATATTCCTCCGCGATATAAAACATTTTTATTTCTATTACGCGATAGCAATTATATTATGTAATAATATCTAAAGTCAAACAATTACTGACTTTAATATCTTTTTGGGAGGTATTTTCATGATTGAGACCGCAATTTTTGCTGGAGGCTGCTTCTGGTGTATGGTAAAGCCTTTTGATCGCTACCAGGGTGTAATAAAAGTAGAGTCCGGTTATACGGGAGGGCATACCATCAATCCAACCTACGAGGAAGTTTGTTCAAAAAAGACCGGCCATGTCGAGGCTGTGCGGATTACCTTTGACAATGAGCAAATCGCATATTCCACTCTTCTTGACATATTTTGGCGACAAATAGATCCAACTGACACTGGAGGACAATTTGAGGATAGAGGAAGCAACTACTTATCAGCCATTTTTTATACTTCAGAGTCGCAAAAAGAAATCGCTAATGAATCAAAAAAAGCTTTGTCCGAAAGCGGTTTATTCAAATGTCCAATCGTAACAAGAATTCTTCCTGCGACCGTCTTTTATCTTGCCGAAGACTATCATCAAGATTTCTATAAAAAGAATCCCCTTCGTTTTGAAGAAAATGAAGCTTTTTCCAGTAGAAACGACTTTATCAGTGAACATTGGAAAAAGAAATAATATGCATATCCATATTTGTTTTTCACAATTTTAGCGTTTTTTTTGAGTTTTTTTATTAAAAAGTGTGTTTTTCGTGGTAAAAAGCCACGATATAAAGTGTAAAAACAACTTTTCCACAGTCTGAAGAAACAAAAAAATTTTCCGGTGGAAAACATTTAATTATCTTTTATTTATCAGTGTTTTATCGGTGTGGAAAAAGTTTTATGCTGTGGAAAAAATATAAAAATTGCCACAAAGTCCACCGTGTAAAAGTTTTCCACAAAGTTTTCCACAATAAAATTTTGTGGAAACTGTGGAAAAGTGCTTTTTTACTGCCGTTTTTAGGTTAAATTTTGTGGATAAAATAATCTATTGTCAAATGTATGAATTTTCTTATTGTGGATATGTTAAAATTTACCTGCAAACAAAGAGGTATGTATATGGTTAAATCAATCAGTGAGATTGCCCAACTTTGGGAAAGAATCTTATCCCACATTCAGGCAAAGCTGAGTGACCGACATATTTATGACTCGTTTTTTTCGGGGAGTTATATTTATCGAATCGATGGCGATGCGATGCTTATCGTCGTCAACAGCGGTCTGGCGGCAAATCTTTTAAGCACACGGTATTCCGACTTAATTAATGAATCGGTTTCCGAAGTAACCCAATCAACTTTCAAGTTGAAATTTGTTCAGGAAAACGACATTCCTAGCATTAACGATAAGCCTGTTGAAGAAAAATCAAGTTTCTTTTCGACCTCTTACGTTAACCCCAAGTATACTTTTGATAATTTTGTCGTCGGACCTTCTAACCTTGAAGCTTCTCAAGCTGCGTTAATGATTGCCTCTAATCCTGGAAAAATGTTCAATCCTCTATTCATTTACTCTCAGAGTGGCTTAGGAAAAACCCATCTTTTACATGCGATTGGGAATTACATTCGGGAACACGCCCCGGTTTTAAAAATCTTATACATAACAACCGACGATTTTGTCGACGAATTTATCCGCTATGTCCATGGCGATAAGGAATCAGAAACACTGAAGGATTTTTTCAAGGGAATTGATGTCCTTCTTGTTGATGATATTCAGTTCTTAGCCGATAAAACAAAAACTGAGGAAATGTTTTTCCATATTTTTAACGCACTAGTAAATTCCGATAAGCAGATTGTTTTGACAAGTGATCGGCATCCAAGTGAATTAAAAGGTCTTGAATCAAGGCTTGTATCTCGTTTCGGTAGTGGGCTTGCAATCAATATCTCGCAACCTGATTTAAGCACGTCACAGGAGATTCTTAAAAAGAAAATTGAGGCAAACGGTTTGGATCTTAATCGTTTTGATCCCGAAGTTATACGCTTTTTTGCCGAAAAATTTTCATCCAACATTCGGGAATTAGAAGGAGCGTTAAATCGCCTTCTTTTTTACATTATTAACATCAAAGAAACCAGTCAAATTACCATGGATGTCGCTTTAGAATCCGTCCAGTCGCTTATTAACGTCAGCGATGCAAAAACAAAACTGAGCGAAACTAAGGTAATTAATACGGTAGCTGATTACTACAACTTAACTCCCGCCCAACTTATCGGACGTAGTCGGACCAGCCAAATTGCTATGGCTAGACATATATCAATGTACCTGATTAGAAGCTTGCTTGATGTCCCTTTTCAAAAGATTGGTCAATCATTTGGGGGTAAAGATCATTCGACGGTGATAAACGCTATTGAAAAAGTGGAAAAACAGTTGAAAAGTAATAGCGATTTTTCTTTAGCTGTTAACGAATTAAAAAAGCGTCTAAAAAACTAGTCTTTATATAATAAAGACTGTATCAATCAACACTTAATTATGGTAGAATAAGAGTATTGAATATCGGGTACAAATGTAAGTTTTCCACATAATTCACACCCCTTATTATTATTGTTATTTCTTTAGGAGGAATACATAAATGAAACTGACGATTAATCGCGAGCAACTTTTAAAAGGACTTAATGTAATCTCGAAATCGATTAATGACAAGCATCCGATTCCCATCATGCGCAATGTTAAATTGGAATTAAACCACGAAGGGTTGGGACTTATCGGTACCGATAACGAACTTACAATTAAAACAGTCGTTCCGTTCATGATTGGGAGTAGCGAAATTATTCGTAATTATCAACCAGGAGCGACACTGGTAAGTTTTAAAATTCTTTTTGAAATAACAAGAAGACTTGACGGTAATGAAATCACCTTAGAAGTAATTGATGAAACAATCGTTGAAATAAATGACGGAAGATCAAACTTTCGTTTGAACTCAATTAAACCGGAAGAATATCCGGACATTGATTTAGATCCGACTGGAGTTACTTTTAGCCTGGCAGGTAAAAAACTAGCCGAGATTGTCGACCAAACCGCTTTTGCGGCTTCACAAAAGGAACAGCGGCCGATTTTAACCGCGGTGAATTTTTCAACCGAAGGCAACAAACTGGTGGTTGTGGCTACGGACAGTGCCCGTCTTGCGCACAAAGAAACGACAATTGATGAAGAAGTTAAGTTTAATGCCAATGTCCCGGCTAAGGTTATTTCAGAAATTTCCCGCCTTTGCTTGGATGAAGAAAAAGTTACTATTTCGATTTCAGAAACAAAAATCTTATTCGCTTTTAATGGCACGGTCGTAAATTCTCGACTCATCGCCGGGGAATATCCTTCTACCAAAAATATTATTCCAAGAAGTTATAACTATTTTCTTGAAGTTAATTCGGAAGAATTACTTAAGGCCATGGATCGCGTGGCGTTGCTTAGCAGCAGCGACCGCGAAAATGTTGTAAAACTGACAATGAGCGAAACTGACGGGGTTCAAGTTTCAACCAAGTCTGCCCAAAACGGAAGTGCAACCGAGCAATTGGAGACTTTCCACTTTACCGGTGAAAGACTTGAAATATCATTTAACGCCGCATTTGTCGCCAGCGCCGTTCGGGCTTGCAAGAGTCAAGATGTTATGCTGGGCTTTTTAGGCGAAATGAAGCCGTTTAGCGTTCGCAACGATAAGGATGATTCACAGATTCAAATTGTCACGCCGGTTCGCACATATTAAGCCTTAAAATTGATTTTGACAGGTCGATTATCAAGGGAATATTACATATTCCCTTTTTTGTTGAAAAATGGTAAAATATTAGAAGTCGGGAAATGAGGAAAAAATATGGCTGACAACACGCAAAATGTCTTGGTTAAAGGCGAGTATATTACTCTCGGTCAACTGCTTAAAAAAGTTAATCTGATTGCGACCGGCGGAGAAGCAAAAACTTACCTTCAAGGGCATTCTGTTTTTGTTGATGGAGTGATTGATGCGCGACGTGGTCGGAAGTTGTTTCCGGGGATGTGCGTCAAAGTTGATTCCTCAAGCTATGTGATAACAGCGGATGATCGTTAAAACCATAACTCTTCATAAATTCCGTAATTATGATGATTTGACTCTTGAATTTCCTTCCGGGCTCAATGTTATTGTTGGCCCAAACGGAGCCGGTAAAACCAACATTGTCGAAGCGATTCAGTATTTATCGCTGGCCCGAAGTTTTCGGACTGGCAACGATCAAGAATTGATTAAAGATGGCGAAGCCGGAGCTAGCATTAAGGCGATTCTTTCAGATGACGGTCCTTTTAAAAAAACGCTTCAAATTGATTTTGTCAATGGCGGAAAGAAAATTTCCCTCAACGGAACTCCACTTAAAAGAATCAGTGAACTGAAAGATGTTGTTAATGTTTTAGTCTTTGAGCCTAAAGATGTGCTTTTTTTTAATGATTCGCCACGAATTCGAAGACGCTATCTCGATACTTCACTATCCAAACTGACAAGTAATTATCTCGATTACTTTAGTCGCTATGAGAAGCTTCTGGATGAAAGAAATCGGCTCTTAAAGTTAAATCATCCCGATTTATTGGCAATAGACGTCATTACAAAGCAGATGATAACCTTTGCTAAGCAGATATCTTTGTATCGAAAAAACTTCATTGATTCGTTAAACGAGACTTTGCCTTCACTAATGGCAAATCTTGAAGTTAAAGAGAAGGGCGAGGTAAAAATAGAATATCTGCCTTTCGTCGAAGTAAACGGAGAATATGAGCAAAGAGCGATAGAGGTCTATAAAAAAAGCTTGGATAACGATTTAAGATATCGAACGACAGGGGCCGGAATCCAACGCGAAGATATCGTTACTTACTTTCGTGGAAAGCCGATTGATCGATTTGGTTCACAAGGCCAAAAAAGGCTGGTTGCGCTGGCGCTAAAACTCGCGCCTTACTATTTGACCGAGAATAAGGAAAAGCGGCCGATAGTGGTCTTAGATGATGTTCTGAGCGAACTTGACGGCGATCACCAGCAGCGGCTGATAGCTTTACTGAAAAATTGGACACAAGTGTTTATTACCGCCACCACTTTCAATAGTCGTGACGTGAATGTATATGAAGTAACACCCACTCAAAAAATTGTTAGGAGGAATTTTCTATGAGTACTCAAGATAAGAAAAAAACCGAGAGAGAGTTGGCGCTGGAAGCAGAAGAAGAGCGGAAAGCCTCGGAAGCTAACGCAAAGCGGGAAGCCGAACAGCAAGAAGAACTGAAAAGAGAGAAAGAATTAGAGCGGGCGGATGAAAATTACACGGCGACTAACATTCAAGTTCTCGAGGGCTTGGAGGCGGTTAGGAAGCGTCCGGGTATGTATATCGGAACTACAGCTGCAGCCGGATTACATCATTTGGTGTGGGAGATTATCGATAACTCGATAGATGAAGCCTTGGCGGGCTACTGCGACACGATCAAAGTAAGCATAAATAAGGGCAACACGATTACCGTCAGCGATAACGGAAGAGGGATTCCGGTTGATGTAGTCGCTAAAACGGGAGTGAGCGCGGTCGAGACGGTTTATACTGTCCTGCACGCCGGCGGCAAGTTTGGCGAAGGCGGAGGCTATAAAGTATCCGGCGGACTGCACGGCGTTGGCGCCAGTGTTGTTAACGCCCTTTCTGAATGGCTCGAAGTTAAAGTTGAAAAAGATGGCGGACTCTACTTTATCCGTTTTGAAAACGGCGGCCATCCGACGGAAAAATTAAAGAAGACTGGAAATTCTGTTAATCGTGGAACGACCGTTACTTTCAAACCGGATTCGACCATATTTACCGAAACGACAACTTTTGACTATGACACGATTCGTGAACGTTGCCGGCAGATGGCTTTTTTGAATCGGGGAATTAAAATTGTTGTTGCCGATGACCGCGGAGAAGAACCAATCGTCGCCGAATATTGCTACGAAGGCGGAATCAAGGAGTATGTCCTGGCGTTAAATAAAAATAAAGAACCGCTTTTTCCCAATGTCATATATTGCGAAGGAAGAGAAGAGGCGGAAATTGGCGCCGGTAAGTTTGGCAACATATTTGTAGAGGTGGCTCTTCAATATTTTGATGGTTACACCCAGAATGTTTATTCGTTCTGCAATAATATTCATACCCATGAGGGCGGAACTCACGAAGAAGGTTTTAAACTCGCTATTGGACGGGTCTTAAATAAGTACGCTCGCGATAACGGGTATCTAAAAGAAAAAGATGAGAATTTTAAAACCGAAGATGTTTTAGAAGGTTTAACCGCGATTGTTTCGGTTAAACATCCCAATCCCCAATACGAAGGGCAGACAAAGACTAAATTAGGAAATTCGGAAGTAAGAAAAATTGTCTCCGGAATTGTCGGTGAGCAATTAGAACGCTTCTTGCTTGAAAATCCAAAGATTTCTCGACAAGTGATGGACAAGATTGTTTTAGCTGCGAACGCTCGCGTTGCCGCGCGGGCCGCAAAAGAAAACATTCGACGTAAAGGGGCACTTGATATAACGACGCTTCCTGGCAAACTTGCCGATTGTTCGAGTAAAGATGCGAGTCGATGTGAACTCTTTATCGTTGAGGGTAATTCGGCCGGTGGCTCGGCCAAAAACGGACGCGATCGTGAAACGCAGGCCATTCTTCCTTTGAGAGGAAAAATTCTCAATGTACAAAAAGCACAAGAAAAGCGGATTTATGCCAATGCGGAAATCGGCAATATGATCACCGCCATCGGAGCCGGTATTGATCCGGAATTCGATGTCAGCAAAATTCGTTACGATAAGATTGTGATTATGACCGATGCTGATGTTGACGGTTCGCATATTCGCATTCTGCTGTTAACTTTCTTCAATCGTTTTATGAAGGAGTTAATCAGCGAAGGACATATTTTTATTGCGCAACCGCCGCTTTATAAAGTTGAGTATAAGGGAAAGCCATATTATGCCTATAATGATGGGCAACTTGATGATTTAAAGAAACAATTGGGATTACGTCCCGGGTATCCGTTCCAACGCTACAAAGGTCTTGGCGAAATGGATGCGGAGCAGTTATGGGAAACGACTATGGATCCATCCAATCGAAAGCTGGTTAAGATCACGCTTGAAGATGCGATGGAGGCCGACCAAATATTTGATGATTTGATGGGCGATAATGTTGAACCACGGCGGGAATTTATCCACGCTAACGCTCAATTTGTCAAAAATCTTGATATTTAGAAAGGAGCGCTATAACAATGGATGAAGAGAACAAAAAGAAGCCTTTGACGGACGAAGACGAAGAAAATTTGGAAACGCCCGTTCAAGATGAAGAAGAGATGATAGACGAAGAAAATAAGGACGAAGACCAAAAAGAAGATAGCGAGAATGTTAATGAAGAGCATCTTGGGGATGCGGTCAGCAATGCGATTCGCAGCGGCATTGTCGGAGGAATAAGCAATGTGGAAGTGAGTGACGAAGTCCGCTCCGCCTTCCTTGATTATTCAATGTCGGTTATTGTCTCGCGGGCCTTGCCGGACGTCCGTGACGGGTTTAAACCGGTTCACCGCCGGATTATTTATGGCATGAATGAAGTCGGAATGACTCCGGATAAACCCTATAAGAAGTCAGCGCGTATTGTCGGAGACGTCATGGGAAAATATCACCCCCATGGTGATTCGGCTATTTACTCGACATTAGTTCGTCTCGCGCAACCTTTTTCCATGCGTTATCCGTTGGTGGATGGCCATGGTAACTTCGGTAGTGTAGATGGTGATGAAGCCGCTGCTATGCGGTATACCGAAGCGCGTTTGAGCAAGATCGCGTTAGAGATGGTAAAAGATATCGATCAAGATACGGTCGATTTTATGGATAACTATGACGGTACGGAGAAGGAGCCGCAGGTACTTCCTTCGCGTTTTCCCAACCTTTTAGTCAATGGTTCCAGCGGTATTGCCGTTGGTATGGCCACCAATATTCCTCCTCATAATTTACGGGAAGTAATAAATGCGGTTATCGCCATTGCCCACGATCCTGAACTTTCGCCGTTAGAGATAATGACGAGTTATTTATTTGGGCCGGATTTTCCAACCGGCGGCATTATTCTTGGCAAGGGAGGAATTCGGAAAGCTTATGAAACCGGGCAAGGAAGTGTTGTCATCCGTTCAAAAGCACATTTTGAGGAATTAGATAACGGCAAGCACCGAATCGTGGTGACGGAGATTCCATATATTGTCAATAAGGCAACGATGATTGAAAATATCGCCAACCTTGTCAAAGACAAAGTTATCGAAGGAATAACCGACATTCGTGATGAGAGTAACAAAGAGGGCATTCGGGTTGTTATTGAATTACGCCGGGATGTTATTCCCGAAGTTATTTTGAATCAATTGTTCAAGAATACGCAATTACAAACAAGTTTTGGCATCATCATGCTTTGCTTGGTAAACAATGCACCTAAAGTCCTGCCGATCAACGAGGTGTTAAAAGAGTATTTAAATTATCAAATTGAGATCATTGGGCGAAGAACCAATCACCAATTACAAGTAGCGATGGCTCGGCATCACTTGGTTCAAGGATTACTGCAAGCCATTAATCATATAGATGAAATCGTTAAGATTATTAAAGACAGCAGTTCACCCGATGAAGCCACAGCGGCTTTAATGAGTCAATTTGGTTTTTCTGAATTACAGACAAAAGAAATTCTTTCTTTGACTCTGCGGCGATTGACGGGATTAGAAGAGCAAAAATTGGAAAATGAGCGCAATGGTTTAGAAGCCAACATCGCCAAGTTCCAACATATTCTTGAAAGTCGCGATAATATTCAAGAGGTAGTAATCAGTGAATTAGAAGAGATTAAAGCTAAATACGGAGATGATCGCCGCACTGAACTCAGCAATGATCTTGCCAGTATCGACGATGAAGATCTCATACCTGTTGAGGATGTTATTATCTCTTTAACAAAGAACGGCTACATTAAGCGGTTGTCACCGGATACCTTCCGGACTCAGCACCGCGGCGGACGGGGAATCAAGGGAATGGCGACACAGGAAGATGATGTGGTGGATATTATTATTCATACCATTACTCATTCGGATGTGCTCTTCTTTACAAACCGAGGAAAAGTTTACCGGTTGCGGGGATATCAGGTACCCGAATTTAGCCGGACATCCAAAGGCATCCCGGTTCAAAATTTACTTCAACTTGAAAAAGATGAAAAAGTCCGTTCGATCATTAGCATTGACTCGACCAATATCAGCGAAGGAGATCATCTCTTCTTTGCGACGGTAAACGGCACCATTAAGCGGACTTCCATTTCGGAATTTGCTTCAATTCGCCAAAACGGTAAAATTGCCATAAGTTTAGCTGAAGGCGATGAGTTGCTCGCGGTTAAGCACACGAACGGAGAGGCGGAAATTGCTCTTGCGTCCAGCAAAGGGAAACTTTGCCGGTTTAAGGAAAGCGATGTTCGTTCTATCGGCCGTAACGCAATGGGGGTAAAGGGAATGGATGTCGACGGAGGAAAGCTCGTCGGATTTACCACTTCGCTTGAAGGAGAGTATATTCTCTCCGTCACCAGTCGCGGATATGGGAAAATGTCCCCTCTCGTTGACTATCGGGAGACGAAGCGCGGCGCAAAGGGAGTTATTACCATTAATGCTACGGAGAAAAACGGCGAGCTTGTAGGTATCAGAGCCGTTCATGGGAACGAAGATTTAATCATTATTACGGCTGCGGGAATTGTTATTCGAATTTCGCTTGAGCAAGTCGCACGTACCGGTAGAAATACGCAGGGAGTAAGAATTATTCGCCTTGAAGACAATGAAGCTTTATCATCATTCGCGGTTGTTGACCCGAGTGATGAAGAGGAAGTTGAAGAAGTAGAAGAATAAAAAAATAAGTCTCAAACGTAGATGTATCAAGCAGGGCAAGACCTAACTTGAGGTAATCAGACGATTGAGACTTTTTTTGTTGCTTATTAAAGGGAAATTAGGATTCGACTTCTTCGTTCGCGCCTTCCTCTTGTTCCATAGGATTGGTTCCAAGGAACTGGGCGTTATATAGATCGGCGTAAAAACCATGGGCGGCGAGAAGTTCGTTATGAGATCCGGATTCGATAATGCGGCCTTTCTTCATTACAAGAATGGTTTTAGCGTTTTTAATTGTTGATAGGCGGTGGGCGATAACGAAACTGGTGCGTCCTTCCATGATCCGGTTCATCGCACTTTGAACCAATGCCTCGGTTCGCGTATCGACCGAACTTGTAGCCTCGTCAAGAATAAGAATCTTCGGTCGAGCAAGCATTGCGCGCGCAATGGTAATCAATTATCTTTGTCCCTGAGAAATATTAGTTCCGTCTTCATTTAAAATGAAATCATATCCTTCGGGTAAAGTGCGAATAAAGTGGTCGGCATGGGCGGCTTTGGCCGCGGCCACAACCTCTTCATCAGTCGCATCTCCCCGACCATAACGGATGTTGTTTTTAATTGATCCGGCAAAGAGCCAAGTGTCTTGCAGAACCATACCGACGCTGGTGCGCAAAGCCCCGCGCGAGTAATTGCGAATATCAACGCCGTCAAGCGTTATCTTGCCTTTGTTGATTTCGTAGAAACGCATAATTAGATTGACGATTGTGGTTTTACCCGCTCCCGTTGGGCCGACAATGGCAATTGCATCGCCGGGAAGAACATGAAGATTCATATCTTCAATCAGAGGTTTATCCTTGCTGTAACTGAAGGCCACATGTTCAAAGACAACTTCACCTTTTACCTTGCTGTTATCACTTATGGCATCGAGAGCATCAGGCTCCATTTCTTTCGCATCCAAGAGGGTAAAAATTCTTTCCGCGGCCGCGATGGTGGCCTGGAATATGTTGACGATACTGCCAAGATTCTGTAAAGGTTGTCCGAAAATGTTCAAGAACATGAGGAAGGCGATAATATCCCCAATTTGTACAGCTGAGATTAAACCTCCGGCGACAGTTACGGCCACATATCCGAGATTATTTACAAAACGAAGCAAAGGGTGAATGACGGCACTAAAGAATTGGGCTTTGTATTCTGTCTTTTGCATTTCACGATTAACGTCTTCAAAATCATTGATGACGTCTTTTTCGCGATTGAATAATTTAACAATCGTATAGCCGGTAAAGCTTTCTTCGGCCTTTCCTTCCAATACGCCAAGTTTGTTTTGATATTTGATGAATTGCCGTTGTGAAATAACCGCGATTCCGCCGGCAAGAGCGAGGGATATTGGGATGATGCAAAGAGCGACAAGCGTGAGTTGCCAACTTACAATCAACATTGCCGCGATGCTTGCGACCAATAAAGAAACACCAGAAACAACTTGGGTAACTATATCCTGAAGAGAGCGGGATATCGTATCGACATCGTTAGTGCCGTTGGATAAGATATCGCCAACGCTTCGGCCATCAAAGTATGACAGAGGCAAACGATCTAGTTTCTCTTTAACCAGTTTTCGCATGTAATAGGTATAATCGGCACTGATACGGACGATAATCCAACTGGTGATCCAACTTAATAATGCGGACACGATATAGAGAATAAGAATAATACCAAAATCAAAAAGCAAAACTGACCATTTGACTTCGATAATCATTTCACTCGTAATCATGAAGTAGGGGTTATCGGTAGTCAATTGAGCTTTATTCATTATGTTACGTAAAAGAATAGGGGAAGTTACGGTCAAAACGGAAGAGATGATTAAAAGGAATACGACGACTATCACTTTGGGCAGGACCGGCTTAAAAAACTTAATCAAGCGTTTTAATGTGGGCCCGGTTTTTGTCGGAGCTCCGGCATAAGACCGTTTTGGTCCGTTATTCATCCGTGGTGGCATTAACGGTCACCTCCTTCCGCAGCAAGTAAATCTTGCGTCATCGATTTTGTCTTTTCAACCTCATCGGGATCAAGCTGAGAAGCCACAATTTCTTGATACACTTTACACTTTCTTAACAGCGCATTATGTTTTCCGATGCCGACAACTTTTCCCTCATCAAGGACGACAATCTGATCGGCATCCATAATTGATGAAACGCGCTGACCAACAATAATAACCGCACTGTTTTCGGTATAATTTTTAAGCGCGGAACGAAGGCGAATATCTGTTTTAAAATCGAGGGCGCTAAACGAATCGTCAAAAATATAAATTTCGGGTTTTTTAACTAATGCCCGCGCTATGGCTAATCTTTGTTTTTGACCACCGGAGAAATTCTTACCACCCTGAGCGACTTCACTATCAAGGCCCTCCGGCTTTTCTTTTACAAAATGCTCGGCTTGGGCGACCTCTATAGCCCGCCAGATGTCTTCATCTGTAGCATCGCTGTTTCCAAAAAGCATGTTTGACCGGATGCTTCCCGAGAAAAGAAGAGCTTGCTGAGGAACAAAGCCGATTTTGTTCCTCAGGACTTCAATGCCATATTCTCGAACATCAACGCCATCAATTTTAAGCGAACCGCTGCTGATGTCATAGAAACGGGGAATTAAATTAATAATGGATGATTTTCCGCTGCCGGTCGAACCGATAATAGCGGTGGTTGTTCCCGCCGGAACGGTGAAATTAACATCGGTTAATGTTGGTTCTTGGCTATCGGGAAACTGAAAGGTAACATGCTCAAATTCTACCAGGCCTTTAACATCCGGATCACTGTCCTTAGAATTAACAGGGTCAGTAATGGAATTCTTAATTACAAGTACCGAATTAATTCTGGTTGCCGAGGCGCTTGCGCGCGGAACCATAATGAACAAAACGGCTAACATTAGCATGCTCATCATGATTTGACTTACATACATAGAAACGGAAATAGAGGAAGCAAATCCATTCATCGTGGTTTCGGATATGACTTGTTTATCGATGACAAAGAAACTAACAAGAAAAACCGCTACGAACATAACATTCATGACAATCATCACCACCGGACTTAGAAAACTCATGGTCCGACCCACCTTAGCAATGGTATCCGTCATCGCGTGATTGGCTTTGTCAAAAAATTTGTTTTCCCGTTCTTGCTGGTTAAAGGCGCGGACAACTCGAACACCCGTTAAATCTTGTCTTAAAAGAAGGGTCACTCGCTCAAGACGCTCTTGAATCTCAGAGAAAAGAGGTATAGCAAGATGAAAAATAATCCCAATTGCCAAAAGAATAATCGGGACTCCGGCCCCAATCAACCATAGGTAGCCTATATTCAAGGGAATAACTTTAATGATGGCAATAATAAGAATCATCGGTGATTGAATAATGATTCGGATTCCCATCTGCACGACATCCTGCACATTTCTAACATCGCTGACAATTCTCGTCAGTAAGCTTGCTGTTCCGAATTTTTGGTACTCGTGCAAGGACACTTCTTGCACATGTTTAAATATGCTTGAACGAAGATTGGCGCCGAATTCGGTAGCTACGCGTGTGTTAAAAAAGGGCGCTAAAACAGCAATGATCATAAACCCAAAAGTAATAATAATCATTGTCAATCCGTAATGCCAGATATTATCCACCATAACGGAACGGGTGATATTTCCTGCTTGGAAAGCGTACATCTGCTCGCTGATTCTCTGCATATAATCAGGAATCAAAAGCTGAAGATAAGCTTGCCCAGCGACAAGGGCTATGACAATGATAATCCGCCACCACATGGGAGCGAGATACTTTAAAATTTTAAACATAATTTTCTCCTTTATTGAACAAATATCGCCATGATAACTTCGACCGAAGGATAAGCAAATCGCTTTTGACCAAGAGCAATACGATTGCTGATGAGACCGGTCATCAGATTTAGATACAACATCGCTAGATCTTCAGGACTGAAATCCGCTTTCAATTCATGAAGAGCCTGGCCGCGAACAAATGTTTCCTTGATAATATCATAAGGAGATTTTATATCCATTTTCGTCAGTTGATTGTAAAAGCGTGTTCTTCGATCGGTTTTGAACGAATGTAGACTCACGTAGATGTTCAGTTCATGAACGAAGGAACGGTTACGCTCTTTAGACACGATTTCAAGTAAGTAACTGGTTAGATCCTTTAATCCATCCCGCGGAGTTTCCTTCATTCTTTCAAGATAGGGGGAAAGTTGTTTCATATCGTTTAAAGTCATGTTTATAACGGCTAGAAAGGCATCATCCTTATCGCGGAAATAATGATAGAAAAGACCATGTGAGCAATCGGCAAGATGAACAATGTCATTAATGGTAACAGCTTCAAAGCCCTGACGTGAAAAAAGTTCCAGGCACACATTTAAAAGGTCCTGGCGGCGCTGATCGCGAATCTTGGCGTTTTCCGAAGCACTACGTGGCATAAATTCTCCTTGCTGTAATGGAATTATAGACTAATTTTGCCACCTGGAAAATGCTAACGCAGAAAAAGAAGTAATTTATTTACTTCTTCCGGATTTAATTCACGATATTCACCTTCTTTTAAACCCGTGCAATCAAGGAAGGCAAACTGGGTTCGATTGAGGGAAACAACATTGTAGCCGCAGGCGATAAACATTCTTTTTATTTGATGATATTTTCCCTCGTGAATGGAAACGCGAGCATGATAATCATCAACAATCTCCAGTCGGGCAGGAGAAGTTATATATTCATCGTTGATGTTTAGCCCTTTTTGAAAACTGTCGATTAGTTCAGCGGACAGGGGGCGATCAACAACAGCATCATAAATTTTTTCAACGTGAAAGCGGGGATTGAGAAGCGAATGGGCTAATTTGCCATTATTGGTAAGCAGAAGGGTTCCGGTTGTATCGACATCGAGGCGTCCGACCGGAAAAAGGCGAAAAACATCCGATTGAGGAATTAAACCGGTAACAGGGGGATAGCGTTCTTCGATAGTCGAAGACATATAGCCACGCGGTTTGTTAATCAGAAAGTATCGAAATTCCTTATATATAACCGGTTCATTATCAAAGGATACGCGATCGATAACGGGGTTTATATTCAGTGAAATGGATTTGATGATATTGCCGTTTACCATCACTCGTTTATCCATAATGTAACGATGAACTTCTCTTCGGGTACCAACTCCGGCATTAGCCAAGTAGCGGTCAATGCGCATTTTTTGGCTCCTTAAGGCGAAGAGTAATTTTTTTGGATATAGTAACCGCGAGGAAAGAGACTAAAACGCCATATATTAAGCCAGCTATTACATCGGTTGGATAATGAAAACCAAAGTAGATGCGGGAAAAGGAGACCAATGTGGCAAAAACAATTAAAATTGGGGTTAAGCGACGATGAAAAATACTGATTGTGGTTGCAAAGATAAAAACGCTAACCGTATGACCACTCATAAATGAGTAACTAGTGGGTTTAGGAATGAAGGGAAGTAAATTCCCGGTGAAAAAATTTTGAGCATAATCCAATAAGAGCGGGTCAGAATAAATTGGCCGAGGACGGGCAATTATATTTTTAATCAGCAGATTGTTACCCACAATTCCAAAAATTAAAAGGCCGACAGCTAAAGCAATTCCCATTGGTCGGAACTTACGCTTAATAATGAAAAAGACGACCAAAGGTCCCATCCAAATGAATGCCCACCAGCCATCGCCAATAATGGTAAGAAAAAGCATGATTTTATCGATGATAGCCGAAAAATGACCATGTTCCCATAGCCATCTAATGAATTCAAGTTCCCAATTCATAGAATGACCCTCACTCTTTTATCGCCGGGGCCAGTCCGGTTTCCGGATCATGATCACTGGCATATTTAAGGGCAAAAAAGGAAATGGCAAAGCCGCTGGTCAAGGCCACCAGTGATAGAACAAGAGTAATCCAATCGAAATTGGAGTAGCTGGAGCGGACATCGCCGTTAAAGTAGCAGGCGAAGATTGATCCAACAATAAAGCCGAGAATAGCGTAGTAAGTAGGAACGCGGAATTTGGCTAAACACCACTTCATAAAGATGGAAATAACAAAGAAACCGATGATGATTCCTATGGCGAAAATTCCTAGGGCCAAGATGTTTGTCAAAGTGTTTACCCCTTTAAATATATCCGTCACGGATTGCAGTAAACCGGAAAAATAGCCAATGGCTAATAGGAACTGAGTTCCGCTGATACCGGGAGCGACCAAAGCCGCAGAGGCAAAAAAGCCAATAATAAAAAGCAAAATAATTTCCTGGAAATCAAGAGGAATAAATGTAGCCGAAGCATTGGAATACCAGCTGATCGCCCCGATGGACGCCGCGATTAAAATTCCGGCGATAGCGAGAAAAATGTTTTTAAGATTAGCATGTCCCTTGGTAATAGAAGTTAATTCGCGAAAACCTCCGAGCGTTAGTCCGACAACAAAGGAGATCGTAATAATTGGAAAGCGGTCAAGCAAGAGTTTTAAAGGAACGATTAAAGCTCCGATTCCGATAATCATTCCGACCGCCCATGGCCAGAGAACCTTTAACTCTTTCTTGGGATTTTTAGGAAAGTTTGCAATCGAGGCAATAAGCTCATCATAAATGCCAATGAGAACAGCGACGGTTCCGCCTCCCATGCCGGAAATAAGAGCAAATCCAAGCAATAAACCTTGGACGATTTTTTTCAGATACGATTTCATAAAACAATCTCCTGTCTTTCTAGTATAAGCATTTTTCTAGAAGAAAAAAATGTTATAATTACACCGTTATGTGAGGTGTGAGGATGAAATTGATTGTTGGGTTAGGAAATCCAGGTAATAAATACGCTAAGACAAGGCACAATATGGGCTTTATGGCCGTTGACCTTTTAGCGGATATTTGGCGGATAGATGTCGATAAAGAAGACTTTAAGGGAGTTTATGGGAGAGGAAAAATTCTTAATGAAGACGTTATTCTTTTTAAGCCTCAAACATTTATGAATCTCTCAGGCGAGGCGGTTATTCTTATTGTCAATTACTTTCGCATCCCTTTAGAGGATATAATCGTTATTTTTGATGATATGGCCTTAAATCCCGGAAAAATTCGTTTACGGGATAGTGGCTCGAGCGGCGGACAAAAAGGAATACAGAATATCATCGACTTGCTGCACACGGAAGACATTCATCGGATTCGCGTTGGAATTGGAGAGCCGCCTCAGAAGGATGCGGTTAACTATGTTTTAGGAAGACCGGATGCGGCGGACACCGTCAAGATTCAATTGGCCCTTGATAATGTTGCAGCTGCGATTCGTGAGACGATTGAACACGATTTTCATCACGCGATGAGCAAATTTAACTAGAGGTTGTTATTTTGGAAGATTTATTTCCTTACTTAGCCAATAATAAAGCAGTTGAAAGCTTTTTAAAAAAAAGCGGATCTTTGGTGGTTGATGATTCCATCGGAGCCGCCCTTTTAATCGCGGTTAGTTTTCAGAAAAAGCCCAAAGACTATATTGTGGTAGCCCCAAATCTTTACAGTGCCCAAAGCATCTATGACTATATTTCTTCCTTTATCGGTGAAGACAGCTGCCTGTTTTTCCCCGCCGATGAGATGCTCCGTTCTGAGTCTTTAGCGGCGAGCAAAGAGATGCTTTCGCAGCGATTATATGTTTTGGAAAAATTACTTGATGATGTCAGTCCGCATATTGTTGTGGCAAATCTTTCTGCTTTTCTTCGTTATTTGCCGGACCCCAAACTGTTTAAGAATCATATTTTAGCAATAAAAAAAGGCATGAATCTTAACCTTGAAGATGTTAAAAGCACTCTCGTGGAAGCAGGTTATTTACGGGTAAATAAAATTGACCAAAGTTTGCAATTCGCTATTCGGGGAGACATTCTCGATATTTATTCAGTCAATGCCCCGGCGCCAGTTCGGATTGAGTTTTTTGATGACGAGGTAGAAAGCATTCGTTATTTTGATATAGCCACGCAGACAAGTTATGAAGAGATTGATGAAGCGATTATGATTCCCGGAAGTGATTTGTTGTTATCTTTGGAGGAAAGGAATCAAATAGAAGCAAAAATCACTTTTCAAATGAATGAAGATAAGACTCACTTTACACCGCAGACGATGCTGGAGTTTAAAGAAGCCGTTAAAGAAGATATTGATCGATTACAACATTTTGATTATCGGGCAAGTTTGTATAAATATATGGCTTTTCTTCAAGATAAATATTTTTCACTTCCCGATTATCGCCCTCAGGCGACAATTGTTTTGAGTAATCGCGATCAAAATCAAGATTCGGAAATTCTTTTGGCCACCGAAGCCTTAAACTTTCTTGATGAACTCCATAAAGAAGGCAGAACTATATCGCATTTAGGATTATATCAATCAATGACGGGCGTTTATTCTAAAGGCAGTGGAATGATTAGCCTTCATGAACACCATGAAAAGGAAAATGAAATCATTTTTAATGTTCGGCCGCTTCTAGGACAATATGGTAATTTAAAATTGGCCCTAGGATTGGTGGAAAGTTATATTAGAAACGATTTTCGGGTGGTTTTGACTTTAGCGAGTGCCAATCAAGTTAATTTATTAAAATCTGCGCTTGAAGAAAAGAAAATTCCTTATTCCTTAGGGGCAGAGTTGGCGCTTCCCGAAAAGGGAGTGGGAATAAATTTATATAATTTAGAGGCCGGGTTTGAAATTGTCGACGAGCGAATCGTATTTATCTCCAGCAAAGAGATTTTTGGCGTTCAAAAGCATAATTCACGCTTTATGTCGCGTTATAAGGAAGCGACGATTCTTCGATCTTATGAAGATTTAAATCCAGGCGACTATGTGGTTCATGAATATAACGGAATTGGAAAATTTCTTGAGATTAAGACATTAGAAGTGGATGGTGTCCATCAAGATTTTCTCCATATTGCCTATGCGGGTACGGACGCACTTTATGTTCCGCTATCGCAATTTCGGCTGGTGCGAAAATTTTCCGGGCGCGAAGGCGTAGCCCCGAAATTAAATCATTTAAATTCCAGTGAATGGGAAAAAACTAAAAAGCGGATTCGCGAACGGGTGAATGACATTGCCGATAAGCTGATTACTTTATATAGTTCTCGCTATCAAGCAAGAGGAATTTCTTTTCCTGTCGATGACGAAATGAATGTGGCATTTGAAAAGGAATTTCCTTTCGAGTTAACCGCGGATCAAAAAAAGAGCTATCAGGAAATTAAAACGGATATGGAAAGTGATAAACCGATGGATCGCCTGCTGTGCGGAGATGTCGGCTTTGGAAAAACTGAAATTGCTTTCCGGGCGGCGTTTAAGGCAATCAATGCAGGTTATCAGGTGGCTTTTTTATGTCCGACTACGCTTTTGGCGCGTCAACATTATGAAAACGCGCTTCTTCGATACCAATCATTTGGTATAAGAATCGCTATTTTTTCGCGGCTAATTCCCGAGAGTATTCAAAAAGACTATATCAAACAAATAGAACGCGGAGAAATTGATTTAGTCATCGGCACACATCGTCTGCTCAGCAAAGAAATTCGGTTTCAAAAGCTAGGACTTTTAATTGTTGATGAAGAGCAACGATTTGGGGTTGAGCAAAAGGAACGAATCAAAGAAATGAAGAATAATATCGACATTCTCACTCTTTCGGCAACGCCGATTCCCCGAACCTTACAAATGTCATTGGTGGGAATTCGGTCTCTTTCGGAAATCAACACTCCTCCGGAAAATCGGATGCCAATCCAAACTTATGTTTTGGAGTATAAAGAAAACGTTGTTAAGGAATTGATTGAACGCGAATTAGCCCGTTACGGACAAGTTTTTTATTTGCATAATCAAGTGGCGACCATTTTTAATGTTGCCAACCGCTTGCAGCGGATGATACCCAAGGCCGTAATCGGCGTTGTGCACGGGAAAATGGATAAGGATTCGATAGAAGATACGATGATGCGTTTCTATAATGGTGAAATAAATCTTTTGGTCTGTACATCAATTGTTGAGAATGGTATAGACGTTCCTAATGCCAACATGATTATTGTTGAAAATGCCGAGAACTTCGGCTTAGCCCAACTCTATCAAATAAAAGGACGAGTTGGCCGAGGTAATCGCATTGCTTACGCATATTTACTTTATAATAGTAAACGGAAGATGAATGATGCTGCCCGCAAGCGGCTTAAAGCCATTGAGGATTTTACGGAATTAGGCAGTGGGTATAAAATTGCTCAACGCGATCTGATGATACGTGGAGCGGGTGACCTTTTGGGACCGGAACAGGCCGGGTTTATTGATACGGTCGGAATCGATATGTATATCAAGTTGCTCAACCAAGCAATTGAAGAAAAAAAGACCGGTCGGATAGTGGAAGAAATACCGATTAAACCGGCACCAGCACTTGCTATAGATGCCTATATACCCGCGGACTATGCAAATGCTTCCGATAAAATTGAATTATATCAAGATATTGAAAATGCAAAGAAGCGCGAAGATTTATCAAGAATAGGTTCGGAAATCCGTGACATATACGGACGCCTACCGGAAGAGGTTGAAAAGCTTTTGCGGAAACGGGCGCTTGATATCGATCTGCAGGGGGAAGAGTTTAGTGAGATCGTAGATGGCAGTAGTCAAGTGACAATCAAATTATCGGATAAATACAATCAAATAAATGGCATTGGGACCGCTTTATTTCAGGCGCTTATTCCGCTATCGAAAGTTTTGCGGTTCCGTTATGCCAGCCGGGAACTGCGGATTCAATTATTAAAAGATGGTGATTGGCTTACAAACTATGAGAAATTGATTGAAATTGTAAAGCATGTTTATATTGAATATCAGGCAAAGGAAAGTGAATAATATGCGATTGGATAAATTTTTAAAAGTTAGCCGACTTATCAAGCGGAGGACCATCGCCAAGGAAGTGCTGGAACATGGTTTGGCCGATGTCAATGAGCACAAGGCAAAGCCAGCCAGTGAAATCAAAATCGGCGATATAATTCACATTCGTCTCGGCCGGCATTTGTTGACGATAGAAGTTATCGATACAGCCGATACTCCGACAAGAAAAAGTGCCGGAGATTTATATCGTATTTTGGAAGACAAGGTAATAGAAACTGATGGAAATTCAACTGGACAAGAGTAAAAAATATCTTTTGGCCGCTAGCTATGGACCAGATTCAATGGCTCTTTTGAGTTTGCTTTTAAAAGGAGGCTATCGATTTGAGATTGCCCATGTAAATTATCATGTTCGAGAACCAGAGGCGGATGAAGAAAGCGCGGCTCTTTTTCGTTACGCGGAAGCGCATGGACTGAAATTTCACCGATTGGATGTGGACGGCGAGGCGTTTACCGGTAATTTTGAAGCCCAAGCACGAAGCGTTCGCTATCAGTTTTTTTCTCAGCTTATCATTCAAAACAGTGAGTTATATGCGGTTTTAACAGCCCATCATCAAGACGATTTGCTGGAGACTTATTTGATGCAAACTAAGCGTCAAAAATATCTTTCCTATTATGGAATTCGAGCCGAAACAATCATTGACAAAGTCCGGGTCATTCGGCCGTTACTTGCTTTTTCCAAAAAGCAACTTCTTGATTATGACTTAATAAACAAAATTCCTTTTGCAATCGATAAAAGCAATTTTGATCTGCGCTACACCCGTAACTATATACGGCATAAGGTAGTGGCGAAGATGACAAGCAAGGGGAAAAAAGAATTAATTGCCACAATTAATCAACTTAACCTGCAAAGGGAGCAAGAGTTTCTGTTTGCTGACGGACAGCTTATCGATGGGCATAAGTATTCAATCAAAGTATTGCTAAAATTAACTGAAGAGCAAAAATCAGGTTTTTTATATTTTCTCTTAGCAAAGTACAAATTAGAAAAGAAATTTTCATCTAAACTAATGCGTCAGTTGGAAAATTTTATTGTTTCTAGAAAGCCTAATGTTCGTCGGTGTCTATTAAATGATTATTATCTCGCTAAAGAATATGATTACGTACTTATATACCGCGACAGTGAATTAAAACCCTACGCGTATACAATTGAAAAACCGGGGGAGTACCATTTTCCTCAATTGAATGTCAATTTTGATAGTTTGGATAAGAGACTTCAGTTTCCCTTATCTTCCTATCCTCTAACCATAAGATCGATAAGAAATAACGACTTTTATTACATTGGAAACAAGCGTAAATCAGTGAAAAGGTTATTTATTGATTGGAAGGTCCCTTATCATCTTCGTCTACAATGGCCACTATTTGTTGATTGCAAGGGGAAAGTAATCTTCATTCCTCGTTTTCGTTCTCAATATAGCGGGGAATCCAATTCGACATTGGATGTTTTGTTAAACTAAATTTGACTTTTTTTCTGGATAATAAAACAATGTATTCATCGGTTGTTTTTTGGCAATGAAATAAGTGGCAATAATGTTTTCTTTCGTGGTAAAATTCAAAAAACAGGGATTTTATATGAAAAAAATTGGATTGATGAAGTTTGCTACTATACTTATGATTCCTATAGCCATTTCCTTTTGCAATTGGGGAAATCCGGAGAAGGACCCATTTATAACTGCTAAAGTTAAACCGGTGGAGACAACATCGCAAGTTTCTGCCGATGATTTCTCGCGTTTGATAAGTTCGGAGCCGTCTTTTTCTAAACAGTTCCATTTTAACCATTTGAATCGCGGAACAATCTATGATACTTATCGCGGGGATGGGGTTACAGTCGCAATTATTGATTCAGGATTAAACACTTCGCATGTTGATTTTTTTGATGGCAGCAATACGAACATCTTAGATACCTCAGCATATATTGAAGAAACGGGATCAACCTATTCAAATATTAAGATTCAAAAAATTGCCACCTACGGCCGCTCTATAATTGAAGACCCATTGGATAATGGGCACGGCACAAATGTCGCAGGAACAATTGGGGCGATGGTAAATGGTGTTGGCACGGCTGGGGTATCCCCGAATGTTAATTTGATGATTTTAAAAACAAATTATTACTTTACCGAAATAGATCGTGCAATTCGTTATGCTGCGGATAATGGCGCCGATGTGATTAATATGTCAATTGGAGCTTATGCTGAAACATTTACTGATGGTTTTGGTGATCGTCAAGAAGGAATATCAGGAGCAGACACATATTTTCAGGCATCGATTGACTATGCTTACAATAAAGGGGTGACATTGGTTGCTGCCGCCGGAAACGAAAAAACAAATAAAAGTTCTTATCCCGCCAGCAACAATCATGTTATTGGTGTGGGTGCTTTAAGCCGAAATTCGAGTACAACAATTGCTTCCTACTCTAATTATGGAACAAACAATGTTGATTTAGTCGCCCCAGGCTCGGTTTATGTTGCTGATATTGGATCATCAACAAGTTACGTTGAAACTCAGGGAACATCTTTCGCTTCACCAATTGTTGCTAGCGCGGTTGCCCTTTACAAAGGAAAAGATTCCGGTGCAACGCCAGCTCAAATTGAAAACCGGTTAAAAGAAAGCGTTTTTGATTTGGGAGCAGTTGGTAATGACCCTACCTATGGATATGGAAGATTGGATTTAACCAATTTATTAGTTACTGATGATATCCCAGTAACGGGGGTAACTTTAAGTCCGTCGAATTTGGTTTTAAGGGTAGGAGAATCCGCGACAGTTGTGGCCAGTGTATTGCCATCAAATGCAACCAACAAAGATGTTATATATATTTCAAATGACGAAAGCGTTGCTATTGTTGATGAAAACAGTGGTATTGTAACTGCTGCGGGTGTGGGAACAACTCAAATTGGAGTACTGACTGATGACGGTAGTTTTGAAGATGAAATTGACATAACGGTCATGGGATCCGATGAGAATCTTAACGTTGATAGCATTGTTATAGATGAAGATAATGTCGACATAGCAGTAAACAGCAGCCACACTTTGGCACTGACACTGAGCCCTGAAAATGCGCTTTTAAGTGATCTTTCATTTGCGAGCAGTGATTCAAATATCGC
The DNA here is from genome assembly GCA_035326105.1 of Bacilli bacterium. Classification (NCBI taxonomy): domain Bacteria; kingdom Bacillati; phylum Bacillota; class Bacilli; species Bacilli bacterium. The sequence continues at coordinate 242,338 of DAOKYO010000001.1, read as the reverse complement.
ATCGGTAAGTGAGACCGGAGTAATCAGCGGGCTTTCCGTCGGCAGTGCCACGATAACGGTAAGCGCAAAAATTGGAACAGCCAGCGCTTCAATTGCTGTCAATGTAAGCAATTATAATGAAGTAAACAAGACCTATTCTTTTTCCTCTTTAAATTGGGGAGCGATGCCAGAGAATTGGCAGAGTGTGAAGAATGGTAATGGCTACGGCAATTCAGGAGTCCAGGTAACAACCGGAACTACTGACGCAAGCGCCATTTCACCTCATAGTTTTAACAATATTCAATCGTTGACGATCGGATATGCCACTAACTCTAGTAAGGGCGCAGGCAGCATAAGCGTATACTTGTTGGATGGAACTACGGCTAGCGCGATAAGTAATCGTGTTTTGGTTGGAACATATTCTGTAACGACAACTGGTGGAACAACTAAACGCGACACGAGTGCATATATTCCTAAAGACATTGATGATGGATACATTCAAATTGAGGTCAAAACAACAACTAATAGTATTTATATTTGTGATATTGATATTGAATATCAAGAAGTAGTTGAAGCACCAATTGAAGTTACCGGAGTGACTTTTCAAAGTGAGAGTATTAGTTTAGTTGAGGGAGAGACGCAGCAAGTTATTTATGAAGTTTTACCCCTCGATGCCACAAATAAGAATGTTGATTTTTCTAGCAGTGATGAGGAAGTGGCAACTATTTCCTCTAGCGGTTTAATTAGCGCTCACAAGCAAGGAACAAGCGTTATTACCGTAACCACCGCTGATGGCAGTTATACGGATAGTTTGACTTTAACCGTCAATGTTCCAATTACTTACGAGCCTCTATTGACACTCCAAAAAGATGACTTTAAAGTCAATTACACTTTTAAAGAAACATTAGATTTGGGACACCTGAGCGCGACATATCGTAATTCCAAAGGAGAAATTACATATTTGGATGGATATGATTTGACCGTTACTAGTGGCGGAACTTCGATTCTAGGAAGAAGCACATTAGTGTTCGGTTATCTTGAGCAGAGGGAAACAGTTGAAATCACAGTTACTAATGTCGGCTCAACAAATGGAGGGGAAGTGACTAATGGCGAAATTGCTTTAACCGCGGATGCTTTTGACATAACCTTGACAACAACTGGAACTACTTATTCGGGAATAAAAGCCCAAGACATGGTTTTTAATGCCAAGGGTTTAAGGCAGAGCGCAGGTAATCTCTTTATTTATACTGACGGCTATATATACAACACTAATGATTTAGGTAATATTCAAACCATTGAGTTTAATTATTTGGATGGAGGATCGGCCAGTTCTCATCAGGACATTCGTTTTGCTTCAAGTGCCATTTCTTCCACCAGTGGCATAAGTATTACTCAATCGATAACATCTTCGTCGGAAAACACTTCTACGACAGTGAATGCGCCAGCAGAATCAAGTTTCTTCCGTTTGGATGTGTCAAATAAGAATCTTCAGGCAAACATTACTATCACCTACCAATCGGGAATGGTTTTACAGTTTACCCCCGAAGAACAAGCCGCAGCTTATGCCGATTATTTTATGAATTTAACGGGTGTGGAATGTGCGGCCGCCAATGTGCAAACGGAAACTTGGCATACTTTACAGGTTGAGTATCAAGCAATGACTTTGGAAGCAAAAGCGTTAATTAAATCATCAACAGCTTTTGAGCAATTACTAGCGCGATACAACATAATTCTCGGTACCTATAATTACGATGATTTTGTATACGATGATTCTTCATCGACGGGAAAAATTATAACTGAATCGCCAGCCAACTCGAATATTATGTTTTTGATGGTTTTAATATCGGTAGGATTTGTAGTCGTCGGTCTTTATAGCAAAAAACGCCGATACCATTAGTTGTACTAAACTAAAAACGATATGAATTGTTGAAAAACCGGTCAGTTTTTTAAAACCGGTTTTTTTGTAATGGCAACTTCAACGGCAAATAGTTGGCGGTCGACGAACAAAAATGAGTTAATGATTTTTTCTAAAAAATCAATACTTATTATTTTTTGCCATATATGGTTTTGGCAATGACAAAGATATGAATATTTTAACTTTGTGTGAAAAAAGTGCGTTTTTATATCGATGAAGGCATAAAATATAGTGTGTTGCCGTTGTGAATAAAGGGCGAAGTTTGTATAATTGGATTATCTACCATCGGGGTAGTTTTCTTTAAGTGTCAGGTAAATGGCCTTATTGATTAATAACACTAAAAAGGAGTTTAACATGAACGAACAGCAAAATCCCCAAAATAAAGGAAAAGGCGTTCTCTCGTTTCTATTGCCATATATTATCATGGCGGTGGTAATCGCTCTTTTTGTCTACATTGTTTTTCAAGGTAGCAACAGTACGATAACCCAAAAGGATCAGAGTAACATTTTAGCCTTTATTGCGGATAACAATATTACTTCAGTAAAAACAACCACGACGACGAGTGTAACTTATATTGAGGGTGTATACGGAAATAACCAAGCTTTTTCGGCAGTTATTGATAATGCCTTCTATAATAATTTCGTTCTTGAGGCTTTAAGAAATGAAACAACCTTGTCTAGTTGGCAAATTGTCAACGCTTTTAAAACCAGTTGGTGGGATTCATGGGGACCAACCATTATTCTTCTTGTTGGGACAGTAGTCTTAGTATTCTTCTTATTTTCAAGAATGTCGAGTTCAGTTAACAATTCTAATAGCAAAGCAATTGAATTTAATAAATCAAGAGCCCGGATGGTCAGTGATTCAAAAACTAAGTTTGCTGATGTCGCTGGCTGTGATGCCGAAAAAAACGAAATGATGGAATTGGTTGATTACTTAAAGACACCTAAAAAGTATTCAAAGTTTGGCGCTAAAATTCCTAAGGGCGTACTTTTGGTCGGCCCTCCAGGAACCGGTAAAACTTTGCTTGCCAAGGCAGTTGCGGGTGAAGCTCATGTTCCTTTCTTCTCGATATCCGGCTCTGATTTTGTCGAAATGTTTGTCGGTGTTGGCGCAGGCCGTGTACGGGATATGTTCCATCAAGCGAAGAAAAACGCACCATGTTTAATCTTTATTGATGAGTTGGATGCAGTCGGCAGACAAAGAGGTGCCGGTTTAGGCGGTGGCAACGATGAACGTGAACAAACCCTGAATCAATTATTAGTTGAGATGGATGGATTTGAAGATAATTCAGGCATTATCGTTATTGCGGCGACGAACCGTGAAGACGTATTGGATCCGGCGCTTTTACGGGCCGGGCGTTTTGATCGTAAAATTACGGTTGATTTACCGGACCGTGAAGGACGGGCCGCTATTTTCCGCGTTCATGCCCGGAATAAGAAGATTGCTCCCAATGTTGATTTTAATAATTTAGCTCAGCGGACAGTGGGATTCTCCGGCGCGGATATCGAGTCAATTTTGAACGATGCTGCAATTCTGGCGATTCGTAAAGATGAAGATATGATATACCTAGCGGATATTGATGAGGCGGTTGATCGGCGGATTGCCGGACCGGCTAAATCATCTAAAGGGATGAATGAACACGAGCGTAAAGTGGTTGCATATCATGAGGCCGGACACGCAGTTATCGGTTTGTTCCTACCTTATTCGGATAAAGTTCGGAAGATAACAATTATTCCGCGCGGGCGTACGGGCGGACATGTAATGATGACTCCGGAAGATGATCGTTTCTTAATGACAAAGAACGAATTGGAAGCGCGAATCGTCGGCTATTTAGGCGGCCGTACTTCAGAGGAATTATTTTTTAAAGATGTTTCGACGGGCGCGGCCAATGATATTGAAGTAGCAACCACAATTGCTCGTTCAATGGTAACGGAATATGGAATGTCGGCATTAGGACCGATCCAATATGAAAAAGACACAGGCTCAGTTTTCTTGGGCCGTGATTATGCTAGTTCGCAGAAAAATTTCTCGGCTGAAGTGGCCGTTGAAATTGATAAGGCTATTCGAAAGATTATTGAGGACGCTCATGATAAAGCACGCAAGATATTAACGGAACATCATGATGACGTCGTGCTAATTGCGGAAACACTTCTTTCAAACGAAACGATAACAGCGGAGCAAATCGATTACCTAATGAAGAATCATGTGCTTCCTGCCGAAGAAGCAAATCCCAATTCTTTGGGCTTAAGTGAGGGCGATTTACCGCCGGAGGAAAAGCCGGAAGAAAAGACAACCGATAATGAAAAAGGAGAAGTGAAGGAGTAACTTCTCCTTCTTTTTTGAAATGTGGAAAATTGGAGACACTGAAATTCAAGGGCGGGTTGTTCTTGGACCGATGGCGGGAATTACAACCGCAGCTTATCGTGAGTTTATGCGTCCTTTTGGAATTGCTTTAGCGTATACCGAAATGATTAGCGATTGCGGATTGATATACGGCAATGAAGAGACATTCTCCTACCTGAAGAAGGGCAAAGGGGATCGACCGTTAGCTATTCAATTGTTTGGCGGCAGTAAGGAAACGCTTCTTCAAGCAATCGATATTTTAAATCAAAGCGGAGCCGAATATGATTTTCTTGATATTAATTTGGGATGTCCGGTTCCGAAAGTGACTCGTGCCGGTTCTGGAAGCGCGTGGCTGAAGCGGCTGGATGAACTTGAAGAAACGATGACGGCAATAACCGAAAAATCATCCAAACCGGTAACGGCTAAAATTCGCCTTGGCTGGGATGATACATCAATAAATTTCCGTGAGACAATCAAAGTGTTGGAGCGGGCAAATGTAAAGATGATTGCCCTTCATTTAAGAACGCGTTCAGCGCTTTATTCGGGCGAGGTTGATTATCACATTGCGAAGGATCTTCAATTGCAGATGAAGGTACCACTGGTTATAAGCGGCGATATCTTCACATATGAAAAGGCCGAAGAAGCTTTAAATATAACCAAAGCAGCAGCAGTTATGGTTGCGCGTGGGGCATTGGGAAATCCGTGGCTGATTCGGCAAATTAATCAAGTCGTTGAAGGCAAAAAAGTGGATGCTTCGGTTTCTTTAACAACACAACTTGAATACATGCGGACTTTTTCTCGTCTTCTGATAGAAGAGAAAGGCGAATTAATCGCAGTCCGACAACTTAGGGGATTGCTGCCGAAGTTTCTTAATGGGTATCCGGGCATGAAGCCCTACAAGGCAATGATTGTAAATTCAATTGTATGCTTTAGCGATATTGAAGCAATTTTAGAACAAATTAGCGAAAGCAGTTAATAAAATTGCCTAAATATAGTAATATATTAGCGATTTTACAAAAGTAGAATGATAGAAGGAGAAGGGGATTTATCCCCAAAAAATGAGATGGAAAAACAATATTCAGAACAAGAATTAGTTCGGCGGGGGAAACTTGCCAAACTAGTTGAAGCCGGCGTTGCTCCCTTCGGGGAACGTTTTCAAAGGACTGATACAGCGAAGAGTATTCGCGAGTATGCCGAGGGCAAGACCCGCGAGGAATTGGAAAATAATCCGCACATGGTTAAATTTGCGGGACGAATTATGTTTATTCGTAAAATGGGAAAAGCTTCTTTTTTCTCGCTGCAGGACCGGGAAGGAAAAATGCAGGCCTTCATCCAAAGAGATGTTGTCGGCGAAGAAGCATATGCGCTTTTTAAAACGGCCGATCTTGGCGATATTGTCGGTGTGGAAGGCCTGGTTTTTAGAACCCAAACGGACGAAATTACCGTTCGGGTAGAGAAATATACTCATCTCACAAAGGCCCTTCGACCCCTACCGGAAAAATTTCACGGACTGACAGATATTGAGGAACGTTTTCGGCGCAGATATGTTGACTTGATAACCAACGATGAGGCACGTAGAGTGGCGTTTCTTCGTCCCCGGATTATTCGTGGTATTCAAAACTATCTTGATGGTCAAGGATACGTTGAAGTTGAAACGCCGGTTCTTAATCCCATTCTTGGCGGAGCATCAGCCCGACCATTTATCACTCATCATAATGCTTTAGACCGGGATTTTTATTTAAGGATTGCCACTGAACTTCCATTGAAAAGATTAATTGTCGGGGGAATGGAAAAAGTTTACGAAATCGGACGTTTATTCCGAAATGAAGGCATGGATACCCGGCATAATCCGGAATTTACTACGGTTGAAGCATACCTTGCCTATGGTGATTTGGAAGATATGTTTGACTTGGCCGAGGGAATGATCAGAACACTGGCTCAAGAAGTGGTCGGCACGATGAAATTAGAATACGATGGTAAAATTATCGATGTTGAGCCCGAGTTTAGACGGGTGCACATGGTAGATGCCATCAAGGAAAAAACCGGCATCGATTTTTGGCGGCCTATGGACTTGGAAACAGCTAAGAAATTAGCGGCTGACCATCATGTTGAAGTTGAAAAACACTTTACGGTCGGACATATTATTAATGCGTTTTTTGAGGAATTCTGCGAAAAGGACTTTATTCAACCGACTTTTGTCTACGGACATCCGATCGAAATCAGTCCTTTGACCAAAAAGAGTCCCGATCCACGCTTTACCCTGCGGTTTGAACTTTTTATCAATGGTTCGGAATTGGCTAACGCATATAGCGAATTAAATGATCCGATTGATCAACGAGAGAGATTTGAAGAACAGCTTAAAGCGCGGGAGATGGGGGACGAGGAAGCTAACGAAATTGATGATGACTTCCTTGAAGCGCTTGAATATGGGATGCCTCCAACCGGTGGCATTGGCATCGGTATTGATCGGTTAGTGATGCTTTTGACCGGAATGACCAATATTCGGGAAGTAATCCTGTTCCCAACGATGAAAACTCGTTAATTTTTAGACAATATCGCCGTTATTACGCAATTTATATATTGTATGGATAACGGCTTTTATTTTGGACTTTTCTTTACAAAACGTCGCTCACATATTATAATCACACTGATATATAAGGCATACTTATATATACATTACCGCTCTGCTACCGCGTCCGTAGGTAGCCGAAGGTCCATAGGGAGGTAAAACACATGGAAAAGTACGAAATTATGTACATTCTATCCGCCGGTCTTGATGAGGAAGCTCGCAAGGCTGAGATTGCCAATTTAGCAAAAATTCTTGCTGACAATGGCGCGGAAGTGACCAAAACAGATGAATGGGGTCTACGCGACTTCGCTTATGAAATTGATGGTCAACTTAAAGGATACTACGTAGTGCTCAAAGTTTCCGCATCGGTCGGTGCAACTGCTGAATTTGAACGTTTAGCAAAGCTCAACGCCAATGTGGTCCGTTATTTAGTGACTGTTGATCAAGAATAACTAACTAGGAGGCATATTATATGATTAATCGGATTATATTAGTTGGACGTCTTACCCGCGATCCGGAGTTACGGAAAACTCCAAATGGAGCTTCGGTAGCTTCGTTTACATTAGCGGTAGACAATCGTCCGACCAAAGGCGGCGAGAAATCAGCCAGTTTTATTCCCTGCATCGCTTGGAACTTGACGGCCGATAATGTTGCTAAGTATACCCGCAAAGGCTCGCTGGTTGGTGTCGATGGTCGTCTCACGCAACGGACTTATGATCGACGTGACGGCAGCGGCAAGGCTCAGGTCTTTGAAGTGGTAGCCGATTCAGTTCAGTTCCTAGAACCAAAAGGAAGTGGACAACCAAATGTTACTGATGCCGATATGCCAGAAGAAGATAATAGTCAAAATCTTGATTCTGTCGATTTAGTCGGTAACGATCTACCATTCTAAGAAAGGAAATAAATACATCATGGCTTTTAAGAAAATGAGACCTCGGAAAAAGGTCTGCTACTTTACCAAGAATAATATCAAATGGATTGATTACAAAGATGTGGAATTACTTAAGCGGTTTGTTTCGCCTAATGGTAAAATTGCTCCTCGTCGGGTAACTGGTACAAGTGCTAAATATCAACGTCAATTAGCACGGGCAATCAAGAATGCTCGTTTCATGGGACTTCTCCCTTACTTTGTCGATTGATTTATATTAAGGCCTTCCTGTGAAGGCCTTTTTTTATTGCTTGAAGTTCTATCAACCAAATAAGCAAACCCAACGGCATTTAATTGAAGTTAATAAAATTACAAATAGTCATAGAATTATAGTAAAATATAATAAATAACAAGAGGTGAGAGTCTGATGCTAAAAACTATTCGTCGCTTACGTTATATCATCCTTGGCCTTTTTGCAATTGAGGCCATTTTTGTCATCCTTGTCGGAGGAGGATATATATACGACTGGTTCAACCTTAAGAATGTTTTAACTTTGCCGATGATTTTGTTAGCGGGAACAATCATTGTTGTTTTGGATGCGCTGATGATTTTATTTGGTCTATTTGTCGTACAGAGAAAGCATTCCTTGAGCGAACTTACCTCGGCTAAAATTATTGGCAGTGATGTTAAAGAAGCTTATGACTTTGGAATGATTGGATTAGTGGTTGTTGATAAAGACTTTCAAGTAATTTGGACAAGTGAACTATTCGTGACGCGGAAGATCAATATTCTTGATCAAAATATTTTAGAATGGCAGCATTCATTGGAAAAATTGGTGGATAACGCGGAAGACGAAGATGGAGATGAAAACTTGGTTGTAAAAGTGGAAATTAATTCTCGTAACTATGCGGTCAAGTATCTTTCCGATGCGGATTTGTTTATTTTTAAGGATATTTCCGAAAATGAATACCTCTTTCAGACCAATCTTAACCAATCTCCGGTAGTGGGTATAATGATGATTGATAATTATACGGACTTAAGTGTAAATCGTGAAATCAACAATCCAGTTACAGCGATGGCAACATCGGCTATTTTTGAATATGGACATAAGTTTGATTTTCTTGTTCGCCGCTATCGCGATGATGCCTTTCTGCTTATTGGCAACTATAAATCTTTTAAAAAGGTTTTAGAAGATAAATTCTCTATTCTTGATAAAGTGCGAGAAATGGAAAGCGATCAGGATAGCACATTAACACTATCAGCCGGCTTTGCCTATAATTTTCCCGACTTTACTAAATTGGATGAAATGGCAATTAATGCAATCGATCTAGCCATGTCACGGGGTGGGGACCAAGTGGTTGTTTCTAAGTATGGCAGCGAGCATCAGTATTTTGGCGGAGCTTCCGTTGCTTCTGAAAAACGCAACAAAGTTAAAGTCCGTCTGACAAGTGACTCACTGGCGGCGATTGTTAAGAACTCATCCAACGTTATTATTATGGGGCATGCAATGGCGGATTTAGATGCCATTGGGGCTTCACTTGGGCTAAAAGTCCTTTGCGATTACATTAAACGCAAGGATGCGGAAGTGAGTAATAAGAAATTTATCGAGGCAAAAATTGTCTATGATTCAAAGAATGTCGAAAAGAAAACCAAGAGAGCGCTACTTAACTCCTTTAGCAAAGATGAGATGGAGAATATATTTGTCAGTCCGCAAGAGTTGGCCAGTGAGCGGGTGTCTAACTCCCTGATCAAGACCAATACCTTACTTATTATTGCTGATGTTTCCCGACCGGCATATGTCATGTATCCACCGCTTCTTGACAAGATATCTTCGATCGCGGTAATTGATCATCATCGCCGGGCGGAAGATTTTATTACCGATCCTATTTTTCAGTATATCGAAACCAGTTCGTCTTCTACCAGTGAACTTGTAACCGAATTATGCGAATATGGAAATTTTCCTTACATCGATATTCCGGAGAAATATGCGACGCTCATGCTTGCAGGTATCTTCCTCGATACGAACTACTTCCGCAATAACACGACCGGAATGAGAACTTTTGAAGCGTGCATGATCCTGAAAGATTATGGGGCCGATAATGGTAAAGCGGATGATTTTTTAAAGGATGAATACGAAGAATATGCCCTCGTTACAAAAATAATGGCGACACTTAAAACTCCATTTTACGGAGTAGTGGTTGCCAAAGGCGATGCCAAAGACATCATTGATGCGGCGACCATTGCTAAAGTTGCCAATCAGTGTATTCAAATAAAAGGAGTAGATGCGGCCTTTGTTATCGGACGGACGGGTGAAAAAGAAATTCGCATCAGTGGCAGAAGCGACGGATCAGTTAATGTCCAGTTGCTCTTGGAAAAACTGGGCGGCGGCGGTCATCAGGCGGCCTCGGCAGTTGCACTAAATGATATTACGGTCGATAAAGCGGAAGAACAGTTAATCCAAGTATTATCGCTGTATTTAAATGACAGTCGAATAAAAGAAAATTAACGGAGGAAAAATTATGCGAGTTATTTTACTGCAAGATGTGCGCAATGTCGGGAAGAAAGATCAAATTGTCGAAGTTAGCGATGGGTATGCAAATAACTTTTTGATGCCAAAGAAATTAGCGGTCCTTTATACCGATCGTTCGATAGAAATATTAAATAGCCAAAAGGAAAATCGCGCGAAAGCGGTGGCTGAGGAAAAGCAAAAGGCGGAGCAACTTGCCTTAAAGCTTAAGGATATCACGGTCGAATTTACGGCGAAAGTCAGTAAAGACGGACGTATGTTTGGAACCATTTCTCCCAAGCAAATTGAAGCAGAACTTAAATCAAAATATAATATCGTTATCGATAAAAGAAAGTTTGTAGATCATTATCCGGTTAATGCCATCGGCTATACCCGTTTGAGAATTGAATTATATAAAGACGTAATCGGCGTGGTTAATGTCCATGTCAGTGAGGAACAATAGTTCAGCCATGAGTGTCAAAATGCCTAATAACGAGATGGCGGAAAAGTCCGTTCTCGGTTCAATGCTTTTATATCCCGAAGCCGTTGCTCTGGCTCTTGGGTCTTTAACGATGGATGATTTTTATGTGGGCAATCGGCCTAATCAAATTGTTTTTGAGGCGATTACCAATGTTCATAATCAAAAATCTTCGGTAGATATTCAAACAGTTTATAACGAATTAGTAAATATGAAGGAGATTGACAAAGTTGGTGGAATTGATTATCTCAAAGAACTGGCTGATTCTTCTTTTGGTTACACTAATCTTGAACACTATATTAAAATTCTTCAAGATCATACCGTTTTAAGAGCCTTTTTATCGACCATGGAGGATGTGCTGGACGAATACTCTACTCGGCAAATTGAAGACATAAGCGAATTTGTTGCTATCGGCAGCGATCGGATTGCTCGGGTCGCCGAAAAAAGACGTATCAGTGATTTTCGCTCCACCAAGCAGATTACAAAAATTATTTCGGAAACGTTGGCGACAATGAAAGCCAGCGGCGACAACCATCTTACCGGAGTTACAACCGGCTATCCGCGCCTTAATGAATATACGCATGGTTTTCAACCGGGTAATATGATTATTATTGCCGCCCGTCCTTCCGTCGGCAAAACAGCATTGGCAATTAACATGGCGATGAATGCAGCCGAACGTGATAATAAGACGGCCGCGATATTTTCTATTGAAATGCCGGCTGAACAGTTGGTTTTGCGTTTGATTGCTAATAAGAGCAATGTCGATCTAGGTAAAATTCAGACCAATAATCTAGCTTCAACCGAACAGGCAAAAGTAGGAGCGGCCATAAATACGATCGCATCGCTTCCGCTTTTTATCGATGACACTCCGGGAATTCGCCTTTTGGATATTGTGGCCAAAAGCAAGAAACTGAAAGCGGCTCACGAGGATTTATCCTTAATTGTTATCGACTATATCGGACTTATTACCACGGGTAAAGACAGCGTCGAAAGTAGGCAACTTGAAGTGAGCGAGATATCGCGGACTTTAAAGGAGTTGGCACGGGAACTAAAGATACCAGTAGTGGTTTTATCTCAGCTATCACGGGAAGTTGAAAAACGTCCTAATAAGCGTCCAATGCTCAGCGATTTACGTGAATCGGGTTCAATTGAACAAGACGCCGATGTGGTATTAATGTTATATCGGGATGACTACTATACTAAAACCGGCCAAAAAGGAACGCCTGCCACCAAGTACGGCGAGAGTCGGGAAGACAGTGAGCGCCGAAGCGCCAAACAAAAAGAAGATATGGAAAAAAATGGTCCCGAAAATGGTGACTACTCGATGGTCGAAGTTATAATTGGAAAAAATCGAAATGGAAAGACAGGCGTCGTACCATTAATTTTCTTTAAATCTTATGGCCGATTTGATACTCCAACCCAGAATTTTGAGCAAGAGTATATGGGGGCTGGACAACAGCAGTACGACGAGTAATGAAATATTATATTTTAGCCAGCGGTTCCAAGGGGAATTCGACGGTTGTTGTTTCGCATGGTCGATCCATTTTAATTGATATGGGATTATCCTTAAGCGAGTTTCGTAATCGCTTATCTAAGACACCGATCAGTGAAAATGCAATTGAAGCGGTATTTTATACTCATTCCCACGGAGATCACCTCCGCCCTTTAAAATTCTTTGATGATTCAAAAATTTTCGCAACCCAAGGGACTGTCAATCGCGATACAGTCAATCATCTCGATTTTTATGCCACTTACCATGTTGCCGGTTTTTCCGTTACGGTTTTACCGACGAGCCACGATGCTCGCGATTCCGCCGGATTCATTGTTGATGATGGCGAAAAGCGTCTCGTATATATGACTGATACCGGATATATAAGTGAGCATAATCAGACATTAATGAAAGATGCCAATTTTTATATTTTAGAAAGCAATCACAATGTCCGTATGTTATTAAAGACCAATCGACCATACGACCTTATTCAGCGTATTTTGGGTGATGAAGGACACCTTTCTAATGAAGATTCAGCCATGTATGCAAGCGAGTTATTAGGTCCGCATACGCAGGAAATTGTTTTAGCTCATCTTAGCGAAGAAGCGAACACTCCCGAGGAAGCGCTCAGTGCCTATGAAAAGATTTTCCGGCGGCAAAGGGTTGACATAACGGGCATTCGCATTCAAGCGGCGGCTCAATGGGATATTACCTCCGGGGGCGATGATGAAAATTAATTTATATTGTGTGGGAAAAATAAAAGAGCGAGCGGTTACTCTTTTAATATCCGAGTATATGAAGCGGCTTCAAGGATATGCCGAAGTCAATATTATCGAAGTTTCGGACGAGAAGATTCCCAATAATGCCTCCTTACTGGAAGAGGAAAAGGTCAAGCAAGTTGAGGGCATGAGAATATTGAAATATATTAGTTCTGGCGATTATGTTATTACTTTTGATTTAGCTGGCAAAGAGATGGATTCTATTGCTTTTGCCACTTATATTTCTGAGGCTTTTGAACGCGGGAAATCGACGATAAACTTTATTATCGGCGGTTCTTTAGGCCTATCGCCGGAAATAAAAAAGCGGGCAAACTCCAGCGTGAGTTTTTCCCGCTTAACTTTTCCTCATCAACTAATGAGAGTATTTGTTTTAGAACAGCTTTATCGGTCTTTTAGAATAAATAATAACGAACCATATCATAAATAGCCGTTTATTCAATGTGACTTAAAATTAAATCACCCTTCTTTTTAACTTGACGATCGAAAATATAGATTACTAAAGCCGGAACGGCCACCATTATGGCAATGGAGTATAAAGCACTATACTTTCCGGCATAGAGAAGAACAAGCGTTCCTAAACCGATATATATAATAGCGGCCACCCATCCAATCAGCATGCCTAAGAAGGTGTTTAAATTTTGTTTGGTAACAATTATTTCGTTCGTCCAATGAAGCATCGGCCGTCTTAAATCAATAAGAACCATGGCATAGTTGATCATCACCACATTCAAAAAGCAGATGACGGCAAGCATTATTGAATATAACCAATTGAGGTTTAAGAAGAAAACTCCCGCCAATATTATCAGCCCAAGAACAATGCTTGAAAGGATTACACCTTCAAACATTTTTGAGTAGATTTGTTTCTGAGGGGACACGGGCATAACTTTCATTAAATAAGCATTCGGTCCTTCTCGACTTACTGCGGTTGCAGAAACCAGAACGGTTGAACCGAAGAAACCGGCGATTGCCGCCCCATAAAAAGCAACAGCGCCACTGTCGATAGTAGTTAAACTGCTGCCGACCTGTCTTAATGTTTGGATAATACTAACGCTTTGTCCGGACGTGGATGAATCACTGACGATTATGATTACGAATGTCGCAAGAGTGATGAACACCATAATAAAAATGGGAAGAATGAGTTGCGAGAAGTAGATTCCACTCCGCCACAAGGTTCTGCGCTCCTTACTTATAAGAGCTCTTAAAGGAGTTTTGTCCGGCTTTTCTAGTTTGATTTCTTCATCGACACCCTTACTTTTGCGTCTCGAACCTTTATCATCACTTCCAACGATAACGCTTGAATAAAATAATTGGGCCAAAAGAAGCGAAATACCCAGGAAGGCAATTGATATCAAAATATAAATTCCCGCATAACCAAGGCTGGATATTCCATTACCCTGCATAGCCAGAGCAAAAGGATTTCTAAACCAATCTAAGAAGGCAGTCGATTTTACAATTAAAGCAATATTGCTGGCCAGTTGCTGATAACCTTCGGATGTAGGCAGGTTAGTCGTCGGGTCAATTAAATCGGTCGTTCCAAGAATAGAGGTAGACATTCCTGCGCCAATAAAGAGGATAAACATCATTGCAAACATAATACCGCTGACCATCTTGCGATGCTTTTGAATATTAAAAACTTTAGCGATAAGTAAGAAAACAACAAAGATGAGTCCTAATGAAATTAATGGGTTAAAGGTAAATAGTAGAATTTGATTAATAATGGCAAATACGGTGACTCCCATTATCATATCGTAGGCGATAAAGACAGGAAGTAAGAAAACCACCTGTACTAGGTAGGCACTGATCAGTGTCGCAAATAAGCGAGCAAAGAATATATGACTGGGCTGAATCGGCAAAGGAAGATAGGTGTCATTATCCGTACTAAGAAAGAAGAAGGAAACGGTAAAATTAAGGGTAAAGGCAAAAGTCCATATAAAACCCACAAGGGAAATTACTTTTGCAAAGTCGTCCATATAATTTCCATTTTTAGCCAATATCATTTCACTATAATAGGAAGCGGTTAAACTTCCGGCGGCAATCAGAAGAATTAATAAAACGAAAACAAGAGAAAGAGGACTGTTTTTCTTCGCCCGGCCATTTGCGCGCCTCATGCCTCCGGTGCCCGCAAAAGCGCCACCGGCTTTAAACATGACTTTCGTAAGTGCCCAAATCTTACTCATGTTTTACTAGATCAAGGAAGAGATCTTCCAATGATTTCTCACTTTCATCAGCGTGCAGATAGACTTTTAATTCTTCAATTGTGCCAACAAATAACAATTTACCTTTATTAATTATTCCGATACGATCACAAACTTTCTCAGCCACTTCTAAAACGTGGGTAGAGAAAAAGACGGTTTTTCCTTTGTCGGCATGTTCCCGCATCATTTCTTTTAAGGTGAAAGCCGATTGAGGGTCCAATCCGGTTAATGGCTCATCAAGAATCCAAATGTTCGGATCGTGGAGAAGAACACCGATGACGATTATTTTTTGCCGCATACCATGGCTATAATCTTCGATACGGCTGCCGAGAGCATCCGCCATTCCGAATTTTTCGGATAAGGACTTAATCTTTTCATCTCGAACTGATTTATCAACGTCATATATTGAGGCGATAAAGTTTAAGTACTCAATTCCTTTCAATCGTAACAAGACATCAGGATTGTCAGGAACAAATCCAAATTCACGCTTTGCAACTAGTGCATCAAGTTTTATCGATTTGTTATTTAGATATATCTCGCCTTTGCTTGGTGCAGTAATTCCGGTTATCATCTTAATGGTTGTGGATTTACCGGCCCCATTGGCCCAAGGAAACCAAAGATTTCCCCATCCTTAATGTCCAGACTTAAGTCATCGACGGCAAGGGTGTTTTTGCCATAGACCTTGGTCACATTCTTTAACTCAATCATAAGTATATTTCACTCCGTTCTTTAATTGATATTATAGCAAAGACTTGCATATTCTATCACATATTCATAAAAATACAAAAAAATACAATAACATCTATACGCCAATTTTTAGAATTTGTTATCGAAACTTTGAGTATGCGAGTGATTATATTTTAAAAATTTACCATGGAAAAAACGCCGGCACATTGTGCCTAATCCAAAGGAACGCTAACGGTAATTCCGTTATCGTTGATCCCGGAAAGAAGTTTTTTTTGATAAGCGCGGGGAGAAATCCCGTTTTCACGCGTAAAAACAGTTATAAAATAATTATAATCGCTATAACCGCATTGAGAGGCAATCTCAAAAAGCGATAAGCCATCATCCTCAGCCAAAAGATCCTTGGCCAAATTCATTCTTAATTCACGAATTTGCTCGGCGATGCCATGTCCGTATAATTGATTGGACAATGCATAGAGTTGTGTCTTTCCAATAGACAAAGATTGACAAAGTTTTGAAGCGCTGATTTTCTCCGTGTAATTCATGGATAATAGATTATCTAGCTTAACCGCCAATTTATCCTCTTGGAGAGTAGCCATGCGTTCCATAATTAAATAAGAGGCAACCGCATGTAAGATGTGAGCGGCTGAATTAATATGATTTTCATCAATAATAGGGGCCTTATATACCGCTTTTTTCAGTTCATTTTCATCGATGGCAAGGCGCGAACAGGAGTTCTTAATCAAAGACCATCCTTCATCGTACGTATTGTAGGAGAACACATGTCCAAACAATAAGTATCCCACCAAGAGATCTCCGACGAAAAGTGGAGTAACCGCCTCAGTTAAACCGGCATGGCATCGATAGATATAAGGACCTTTCTTTTGAGCGGCCACAAGGCAGGCCTTTATATCACATTGGGCGCAAGCTTCAAACCCTTTTTGCGTGCCACGAATGATTTTACAATAAGAGGCTACTTCATTTGGATAGGAAACAAGTTCATTCATATTTTCGTCAAAAACAGTGATTCGAATATGACTTATTTCATAAAAATCTTTTAATAATCCGTAAAGTTTATCCAGATCAAATGCAGAAATCATATACTACCTCCATATCATGGATGCTACTTAAAAATTTTACTATTTTGGCGAACAAAATCAAAGTGTTTCAGACAAAACTCTATATATTTAGAGAATTTTATTTAATAGAATATAGCCAGCAAAATGAAATCGAGGTGAGACCGTGCAGGACTTACTTAAAGAAGGCTACATCGGGAATCTTTCACAACTTGTTACCGCTCGGCGCTTAGTTATAAGCGAAGGAACGGCTAAAGGCTGTGAAATAATAGAGGTCAAAACAGCGGGCGGATTAGAAGTCGATATCCTTTTGGACACAGGACTTGATCTTGGTCAGTGTCGATACCGAGGAATCAACATGTCTTGGTTAAGTAAAAATGGATATGACAGCCCAAGTAAGATTTTGCCCTATGAAAATGAGTTTGTTAATACGTTTCCAGGCGGATTACTTTACACCTGCGGACTGCGTTCAGCTGGGCCGGCAAATCGCGACAACGGAGAATGGCATCCTCTTCATGGTCGTTATCATGGTTTAGCGGCCGAGCACGTAAGCGTAGATATTCGAAATGCAGAGATTATAGTTCAAGGTGAAATAAAAGAAACGGCTTTATTTGGGCATTTGCTACAGGTAAAACGTGTAATTCGATTGTCCATTTGGGGAGCTTCCATCGAAGTGGAGGATCAAATCAGTAACCTTACTCCTCGGGATGAAGAACTTATGATGATCTATCATTGTAATTTTGGTTATCCTTTGCTAAGCGAAAACACCAGGTTGTTTTTACCCTCTGCCCGTAAAACAATCCCCAGGACTGATTTTGCTCAGGAGGGTCTAATGTTGGCCAATACTTTCGAAAAGCCGGTAGATGGCAAGAAAGAGCAGGTTTTCTTCCAAAAAATGACCGATGAATTTTGGGCGAAAATCCAAAATCCCTCCCTTGGTATCGGAATGAAGATTTCTTGGAGTGGGGATACGCTCCCAATTTTATCGCAGTGGAAGAGCATGGCTAGTGGTGACTATGTTTTGGGTTTAGAACCGACAAATTGTTTCATAATGGGCCGTCACGAAGAGCGAAAAAACGGAACATTACCGGTTTTAAAAGCTTTTGCCGAAATAACTAATAGAATCAAAATTGAATTTATGGAGGAAAAGAAAGATGAATAAAAAAATTACTTTTGCCTTGGCTTTTTGCAATCGAGGATTTATGCCCGGGGAGCTAATTTACGGGGCGCGTGAAGATATGGTCAAGGCAGTAACAAAGGCCGGTTATGACTATATAATAATGGACGCCGATTTGACGCGCTATGGGGGTATCGAAACACGCAACGAGGGGCTTCTCTATGCAAAATGGTTAAAAAATCATGCCGGTGAATACGATGGAGTGATTTTCTCGATGCCTATTTTTGCCGATGAAAATGGGGCAATTACGGCTTTGCAAGATGCCGGAGTACCTATTTTAATGCAAGCTTACCCAGACGAAATCGGGAAAATGGATTTTGCCCATCGTCGGGATGCTTATTGCGGCAAGTTTTCTGTAACAGACGTTTTTACTCAGTATCAAGTTCCTTTTACTGTTCTTAAACCGCACGTAGTTCATCCCTTGAGCCCAAAGTTTCAAGATAACTTAAATGAATTTGCGGCGATATGTCGGGTTGTTAATGGTATGAAGAGATTTAATCTAGGCTGTATTGGGGCACGGACGACCGCTTTTAAAACAGTCAGGTTTGATGAACTGGCATTACAAAAACATGGAATAAATGTCGAAAGTTTCGATTTGAGTGAGGTTTTTGATAAAATCGAGGCCAAAAAAGATGATGATTCCGCTGTCTTACTTAAAATTGAACACCTTAAAAACTACACTGATTTCTCACATGTTCCGGCGAAGAATATGTTGAATATCGGTAAATTGGCGGTTGTTTTGGATGAGTATATTGATGAGTATCATTTGGATGCCATCGCCGTTAGGTGTTGGAATGAGATGGAAAGCCATCTAAGAATTTGTCCCTGTGCTATTTTATCGGAATTAAATGACCGAGGAATCGTGGCTTCATGCGAGATTGATATGTGTTCGGCAATTTGTATGCGGGCTATGAATCTAGCAACCGAACGGCCAACAACGGTTTTAGATTGGAACAACAATTACGGAGATGAAGAAAATAAAGTGATCTTATTTCATTGTGGACCTGTTGCCCAAGGACTAATGACATGTAAAGGAACGGTGACTAATCACAAGATGTTTGATAAAGTAGACCCGGGTTCCGGTTGGGGGTGTAATGAGGGACGAATTAAAGAGATGCCCATTACAATTTCTAACTGTCAGACCGTTGACGGAAAGATCATCATTTATGCCTCAGAAGCAAAATTTACAAATGATTTGATTGAAAACGGATATTTCGGGTGTGCCGGTGTTGCCGAAATACCCGAACTTCAGGATAAAATGATAACTTTGGCTAAAGGCGGATTTAAACATCATACGGCGATTGGGGAAGGACATGTTAAAAATATACTAAAAGAAGCCTTTACAACATACTTACACTACGACTGGGTGGATATTGATTAATATGAAGATTGGTGGGTTGGATATTGGTACGACCGGTTGTAAGCTGACTATTTTTGACACACATGGAGAACAGGTTGATAAAGCATATAGAACTTACTCTTTTCTACGGGCAGTGAGTAAACATGAAGTAGATGCATCGGCAATAATGAATGCCGTTTATGCAGTAATTAAAGAATTATCACTAAAATATAACGATATTGTCGGTATCGGAGTAACAAGTTTTGGCGAGTCATTTGTTTTAACCGATGAAGAAGGGAATCCGTTGTCTTTATCAATGCTCTATACCGATCCCAGGGG
Organism: Bacilli bacterium; assembly: GCA_035326105.1. Classification (NCBI taxonomy): domain Bacteria; kingdom Bacillati; phylum Bacillota; class Bacilli; species Bacilli bacterium. Next base: position 222,602 of record DAOKYO010000001.1, on the reverse strand, counting down.
AAAGGAAGAGTGTCAAGAGCTATGTGAGAAACTAACAACCGATAAAGTAATCAATATAACCGGTTTATTTCCGCATGAAATGTATTCAATCAGTAAACTCATGTGGCTAAAAAAGCATCGACCGGATGTTTATAACCAAACAAAACACGTTTTTCTAATTGAAGATTTTGTTGTTTTTAGTTTAACCCGAAAAGCGCAGATTGATTATTCTCTAGCTACCCGAACAATGGCTTTTAATATAAAAAGTTTAACTTGGAGTGAAGAAATATTTTCGGTGGCCGGCATTGATATTTCGATGATGAGCAGTCCCGTGGCCAGTGGTACAAATGCGGGAAATATAACGGCTGAGATTGCTGAAGTAACCGGACTTAATCGTCAATGCCAAATTATATCAATCAGTCATGATCAACTAGCGGCAGTTGTCGGAACAGGAGCATTTACTAGCGGCATCGCTATAGATGGCGCCGGAACGGTCGAATGTCTTACTCCCATTTTTGATTCTTTACCCGCTATTCAAGACTTAAGTAAGGGATCATTTGCCGTTGTTCCATATCTGATAAAAGGGAAATATGTTGCTTATGCCTTTTCCTACACGGGTGGCGCCCTACTTCAATGGTGTATAGATACGTTGGCCAAAGAAGAAAAACAAGAAGCAGAAATAAAGAAGATCAGTGTCAATAAACTTCTAGAAGATCAATTGCCAAGTGATGAACCGACAGGAATATTGGTTCTTCCCCATTTTGCTGGGGCGGCGACTCCGTATATGGATACCGGCTCAAAAGGAGCGATTATCGGACTGACAACGAGTCATACGCTTGCCGACATATATCGAGCATGTATGGAGGGAGTGGTCTACGAAATGTATTTGAACTACGAATTACTGGTTTCGGCGGGAATTAAATTTACTCACTTAAATGCGACCGGGGGCGGATCTCGTTCTAAACTTTGGATGCAGATGAAGGCGGATGTATTAAATTTACCGATTACTGTTCAGAAAAATATTGATGCCGGAACCATTGGCAGTGCGATGTTGACGGGGGTGGCAATTGGAATTTATAAAGATCTTTTTGCGGCCGCTGATTTATTGGTCAAAAAAGGCGATACTTTTTATCCTCGTGAAGAAATGCATAAAAAATATATGAAAATATACCAACGATATAAGGGCGTGTATAATGCAATACGCCCCCTGGTATGAGGTAAAGAATATGATTATTAATTTAATAGATATATTAAAATTAGCAGAAAAAAAACACTGTGCCGTTGGAGCATTCAATACTCCGAATCTCGAATGTATTAATGCGGTAATAAGGGCGGCGGAAAAACTAAATGTTCCCGTCATTATATCCCATGCCGAACTTCATGAGGGAGTATCTCCCTTAGATGTAATCGGCCCAGTTATGGTAGAAGTAGCCAAAAGAGCAAGTGTACCTGTTTGTGTGCACTTAGATCATTGTGAGCATCTCGATTACATGGCTCGGGCGCTGGCCATCGGCTTTACAGGAGTGATGTATGACGGCAGTGCCCTTTCCTATGAAGACAATGTAGCAAATACGATTAAAGCCGTCAGTATGGCGCATAAATATAAGGCAGGAGTCGAAGCCGAAATCGGGACTTTAGCCTCGCGCGAAAACGGAGAGCAGGCTGCAAGCGGACCCGTATATACTTCACCAGAATTAGCTGTTAGTTTCTGCAAGGATACGGGCATTGATGCTTTGGCGCCAAGTTTTGGAACGGCACATGGCATTTATAAATCCAAACCAATTCTTGATTTAGCTCGGGTAAAAACAATTGCCGAGTTGACAAAACTACCGCTGGTTATGCATGGTGGAAGTGGCGTTTCTTGCGATGATTACCGAACAGGAATTAAATACGGATTACGCAAAATCAATTATTATAGTTACATGTCGAAAGCGGGGACTATGGCTGTTAAGGACCTTCTCTCAAAACAAGATATTACTTTTTTTCACGATTTGGCTTTGGCTGCGGAGCAAGCAATGGAAAAAGATGCCGAAAAAGCAATGAGAATTTTTGCCAATTTATAAAAAATTAAATATGAATATTTAAATATAAAATATGCAACCTGCAAAAAAAAACAAATATAGTATTTTTTTTTACATATTGTATAATGAAATCATTAAAAATCGGGGGTGATGATTTTTATGTTTAGAAAACTCATTTGCGGACTCTTCTTCGTTATTTCGTTAATCGCGCTTGTCTTTGCAGGTTTTGCTATCGGCGATTTATCATCAGCAATGGGAGTTACCATTGACTTTGCCGCCGTTCAAACCGCAATCAGCTCTGGCCAATTCATGACAATCTTGTCATCGCTTGGAATCTTTTTAATGGCAATCCTCAATGTTTTCGGATTACCTTTGCTGGTTTTCCTTGTGAGTTTGATTGGCCTCACATTACCGAGAAAACGGGCCTGAAGTCAAAATTGCCAGTGAGCAAAAAGAAATGCTCCGAGTCAATCGGAGCATTTTTATTTAGAATTAACTTTTTTCCTATGATGTTTTGTAAGATAGTAAATTCCCACACTGACGCCCGCGATGCCGGCAATCGCTAAATAGAAGTAAGTAGAACTCACAACAATTTTCATTTCATCAATAAGATCGGCGCTGGGTATTAATTTACTATATACACCAACTAGATCCTTTTCAGTAACGTAATAAGGAGTTGATTCGGTCCCCCAAGTGTCATATTTATCGGGATTATCAGCTTCGTAATTTTTCTTTTCCTCACTATAGGTGAGAATGTGTCCGTTATCATCGACATATCCGAAGTAATGAATGACAACCACGCGCTCAGTAACCGGGATGCCCGTTAATTGAGCATTAGTTTCAAAGACGATTATTTCGCCTTCGGTTAGATTTTCAAGCTTGGTCTTCTTTACCACGACATAATCATTTACACGGATTGTCGGTTCCATTGACGGAGAAGTAACCCGATAATAACCGACACCAAACACTTTAATTAATCCGTTTGGAACCACGGTTGTAAGAAGAAAAATAAAAATAACAAAAGATAAAATGCCAACATAAAGGGTGTTGGCAATTCGTTTAACTATTTTTCTTTTTTTGGAGAGAACTTCAGTCTCCATCATTTAATTTGTTCGCCTTAATAACTTTCATCCGAACAAACTCCTCACGATCGCGCTCTTCTAGAACTTCGCCGATATATTTAATATTGGCAGTAAGATTCGGAATAACGACGTTTTTTAAAGCATTGGCCCGCTTTTGACTGTGACGTATCGCATTGGCAAGTTTATAAACAGCGTTGTCGATTTCCGCGAGGGTAATAGTTAAATCGCGTGCTTTTTGAAACATCTGGTAAGCATAATCAAATTTTGTGTTGGTGGCTCTTAGGCCATAAGAAAGTTTAAATTTTTGAGTTTCGTGGCTTACGACTGGAATATCGACCCCCATCACATTACGATAGGTAATATGAACATTTTCGTCAATTGGGATAGCCTTGGCGATGTCTTCCACAATACCGAGGGTAATGTTGGCTTCTTGAAGAGCCATATAAGCTTTTGCGTATGTTGAACTTATCTGATCACGAATTTCCACCACTTTTGGCAATAGTAAAAGCATTTCCCGGACGAGAATGTTCTTCTTCCGGTCCATGAGTGACTGCCCAACAATCGCTAAATTTTGCGATTTTTTGAGGGCCATCAAATTGCCTTTGGTTGGAATTACGTTGGTGTTCATTATTTGGCCTGCTGTCCCTGATTAATAATTTTGCTTACAAGGTTAGAATCGGTGATTCCGAAACGTTTGCTGGCCCGTTTGGGATCATAATATTGGGTGATATACTTTTCATCTAGACGCGATAATTCGCTGGTTGGAAGAATACTAATTAGATCCCATCCTAAATCAAGCGAGTAGTTGATATCGCGGTTTTCATCTTTTTGATTTAAGAAAAATTGTTCAAAAAGATTGCCGAACAGCATATAGGTTTGATCGGTTTCATTTAATTCATCTTCGCCGATTACCGCGGCTAATGAACGAATTTCCTGCACTTTGGCGTAACTGGCGAAAAGTTGATTGGCCATAGCTTGGTGATCTTCACGGGTATATTCGGCACCGATGCCATCTTTCATTAAACGTGAAAGGGAAGGTAAAATCGAAACCGGTGGAAAAACGCCCTTTTGGTATAATTCGCGATCCAAGACAATTTGACCTTCGGTAATATACCCAGTCAAATCGGGAACAGGGTGCGTAATGTCGTCATTGGGCATAGTTAGAATCGGAATTTGAGTGACGGAACCCGGCCGACCATGGACCATGCCTGCCCGTTCATAAAGGCTTGCGAGGTCACTGTATAAGTAACCGGGGAATCCTTTCCGACCGGGAATTTCGCCTTTAGAAGAAGAAAACTCCCGTAAGGCTTCACAATAGGCGGTCATATCAGTAAGGATAACCAAGACATTGTATCCTTTTTCAAATGCAAGATATTCGGCTGCGGTTAACGCGCAGCGCGGAGTAAGAATCCGTTCGATGATCGGGTCGTTAGCAATATTGGTAAACATTACTACATGATCCATAACATGAGCATCTTCAAAAGCTTGCTCAAAGTATTGAGCAACATCGTGCTTAACTCCCATCGCGGCAAAGACAATACAGAATTTCTCGTTATTTTTGTCAGCAATTTTGGCTTGGCGAACAATTTGAACGGCCAGTTCATTATGAGGAAGGCCGGTCCCGGTAAATATCGGAAGTTTTTGTCCGCGGATAAGTGTCGTAAGAACATCAATTGAAGAGATGCCGGTTTGAATATAGTTTCGAGGATAAACCCGAGATACTGGGTTGAGGGCCTCGCCATTGACGTCACGGCGAACACTAGCGAAAACCGGTCCCAATCCGTCAATCGGTTCGCCAGCACCATTAAAGATACGTCCGAGAATTTCCTGAGATAGTGGAAGCTCTAATGGACGGCCTAAAAACTTTACTTTGGCTTCCTTTAATCCTAGTCCCTGCGTTCCTTCAAATACTTGAATGGCAACTTTATCACCATCGATTTCAATGACACGTCCATTACGGACTTCGCCATTATCAAGTCGCAATTCTACGACTTCATCATAGCCGACGCCATTTACACCTTGAAGAAAAACCAATGGGCCATTAACTGCAGTTAAACCAATATATTGTAATGCCATGTTTTCTCCTTACTTAATGGATTCGATAGTTTTGGTGATTTTTTCTTTCAAATCATCAAAATGCTTCAATTCATTATTTTTAATATCGTATTTCATCTTAATTACTTCATCGAAAATGCCAGTCTTCAAAAGTAGACTTAAAGCGTGACTGCCGTTGATAAATTTGGTGGCAGAATCATACAAGAAAAGAATAACATCCATCATTAAGAGTTGTTTCTTAAGCGGTACATAGGTATCTTCGGGGTGAAAAGCATTTTGTTGAAGAAAACCGACACGGATGACGCGTCCAATTTCAATAACCAACTTTTGATCATCGGGCAAAACATCGCCACCAATTAAGCGGACGATCTCCATTAGTTTTTCCTCTTCAGCCAGCAAAGTCCGAATACGAGCCCGATCTTTTAAGAAAAGCGGACTCACATGGCGATTGTACCAGGGGGATAGATCATTAAGATATTCACTATAACTGATATTCCAGTTAACCGCGGCATAGTGCCGTTGGTAAGCTAAGTTCTTATCGAGTGCCCAAAAGCAGCGTACAAAGCGCTTGGTGTTTTGTGTAACCGGCTCACTAAAGTCTGCTCCTTGTGGGGATACGGCACCGATGATGGTGACCGAGCCTTTAGTGTTATTGAGGTTTTCGACACTTCCCGCCCGTTCATAAAACTGAGCGATACGGGATGGAAGATATGCCGGGAAACCTTCTTCGGCCGGCATTTCCTCTAATCGACCGGAAATCTCTCTTAAAGCTTCCGCCCAACGAGAAGTTGAATCGGCCATAAGGGCAACGTTATAGCCCATATCCCGATAATACTCGGCAATGGTCACTCCGGTATAAATGCTAGCTTCACGAGCGGCAACCGGCATGTTAGATGTATTGGCAATTAAAACAGTCCGTTCCATCAATGATTTATGAGTGTGGGGATCGATGAGGGCTTGGAATTCTTCCAAAACCTGCGTCATTTCATTTCCCCGCTCCCCGCAGCCGACATAGACGATTAAATCGGCATCGCACCATTTGGCTAATTGGTGCTGCATCATGGTTTTTCCGGTACCAAATCCGCCCGGAACGGCCGCTGCTCCGCCTTTAGCAAGCGGGAAGACGGTGTCGATAATTCTTTGTCCGGTAATTAAAGGTGTGTCCAGTGGAAGTTGCTCTTTAATCGGCCGTGGCTTTTTAATGGGCCATTCTTGAACTAGGGTAATTTTTTCATCCTTGCCATCATCAGTTTTAATCGTAGCAATAATATCATTAATCCGATATTGACCATCGGTTACAATATTAGTTATCTCTCCTTGGACGAACGGAGGAACCATTATTTTATGAATGATTGAATCCGTTTCCTGAATGGTAGCTAATATGTCTCCGCCTTGAACTTTGGATCCGTTTTTTCCAACAATTTTTACATCCCAAAGCCGAGTTTCATCGAGTGGATTAACATCACTGCCCGGGGCAATAAAAATTCCTTTAGCCGAGGCAATTTCCTTCAAGGGGCGTTCGATGCCATCAAAAATATTTTTAATGATGCCGGGACCCAGTTTAACTGAAACCAAACTGTGAGTACCGACAACTTCATCGCCTTTTTTTAAACCAGTAGTGCTTTCATATACCTGAATGACAGTTTCGACATCGGAAATAGAGATTACTTCGCCCATTAATTTAAGGGGGCCGACGTAAACTTTTTCCAACATGGAGAAGTCACTGGTGTTACGTACCTTAATGACGGGGCCATTAATTGAATAAATTGTGTTTTTCATTTACTTTTCCTCCCCTTCATTAAACCAAGCGGCATTGTCGTAGAACCAAGCATGAGATTCATTTATTCGATTCTTTAAAGATTCGTCGGAAAGTGTTTTTTCATCCTTTGAATAAATGATAAAACCGCCGATTAAGTTGTCTTCCAAAACGAGTTCCAAATCTGTGTCCTTGATTATTTTAGCGGCTACCTTGTCATTCTTATCAATGGCAATCTTGCGGTAATCAGCAAGCTTATAGCCACTAAGACTCTGCTTAAACCATTTTTCGTAATCCTTACTGGCAACGAAAACATTTATTTCATTGATTAAACGATTGAAAATTTCCTCAAGTAACTTTTGCCGATGATCCATTACTTCGAGATCTAATTTTCTTTGATAGGAAGCAAGTTTTAACTGATACTCACGTTCCAAATCACTCTTTTTAATATTTATAATATTGTCTTGCTCTTCTTTAAGTTCTTTTTCAATCGATACCTGAGCTTGTTGTTTTAAAGAGGCAATCTCCTCTTCGAGGGCCTTAACTCTTTTATCAACCTCGGCATTGATAGTTTTCTTAAAGTAAAAATATAAACTATCCTTTTTTTGGCCGTCCATTATTTACCACCCTCCAAACTTACTCCAATCGCTTTACTGACATAAGCATCAATTGATTCGCCAATTTTGCTATGCCCGTGGCGGTCGGGAATTTCGACTAGTAAAGTGTGCCCTGCTCGTAACTTAAGTTCACTGATGACATTAGGAGCCATTTCGATTAACTTCGTCGTGATTAAAACAATGCCGATGTCATCGTCGCGCATGACTTCACCGAGACGTTTCAAAAGTAGCGGTCGCTCATGTATGACTTCGCCCTTGATTCCTACTAAACGCATACCGATTAAAGTATCGTCATTATCACTTAATACGTAGAACTTCACTTTCATCAACCTTCTTACGCTAAAGTTGGGATATTGTTGAGAATTAAAATTGAGATAAGCAAACCATAAATGGCAACACCTTCACCAAGAGCAACGAAGATTAATGACTTACCTAAGTTTTTAGGATTCTCAGAAATCGCTCCAATAGCAGCTGGAGCGGCGGCGGCGACGGCAATACCGGCACCCAACGCGCTTAATCCCGTGGAAAGAGCGGCGCCTAAATAGCCAAAGCCAGCAGCCTTACTGTATAGTTCGAGAGCAGCACCATCGGTGGGGCTGACAGTCGCGCCTAATACGTGCGGCGCCGAAACGGCGGTAATCACAAGCAAAGTAAAGAATAGGGCAACATGAAGCACGACCCGCTTCTTAGCCGAAACAGCGGCAACCTTACCTTTAAAAACTTTGATAAGGGGTAAACAAATAAGAGCAATACCAGCGATAATAAACGCTAAAACAATCCATTCCATCTTAATACCTCCTAAAAGATTGGATTAAATAGTATTCCGTCACCTTCAAAGTAACGGGAGAACATCTCGTAAAATTCAAGCCGCAAAACCTGAATACCGACAATAAGACCTTCGAGTCCCATAACAAATAGATTGCCGAGAACCGAAACCACAATACTACCAGCCCCGCTTGCCATATTCATCAACGTGGCAACCACGAGCATCATCCCGGCGTGTGATAGGACGAAACCTCCAACCCGAAGAAAGGAGAGGGTGTTAGTAACATAAGATAATAAAACTTCAAACAATTCAAAGAAACCTTCGGTGATAAATCCACCGACCCCTTCGGGAAACATCGCTTGATGAGCTAGTTTGCGCTCAATCGGTTCTTTGAAGAAGATGAGAATAATCGGGATAACAATAAATAAGATAATAGTTACGGGATTAAACACATTTTTAATACCAAGAAGCATCTGCATAACGATGCCGGCAAGCACAAATCCATAGAGCAGAAGTCCGCTTAGTCCATTTGAGGAGAAGAGCGCATCCGCATATTTCTTGACGCGGAACTTCGTCACCGTGTTGATTATAATGGAAGACAGGATTATTGCCGCTCCAATGGCGACCGTGGCAAGCAATAGATTCATCGTCACCGTGTTATCCATCGGATGCAGTGGGTGAATCTCCGTGTTGAATATTTTGCTTAGCCATCCATAGAAAGGATCAAGGAAAGTTTCATTTCCGAAAGTTTCTCCGTATACAATTCCAAAGAAGGCACTGGAGAATCCAATCCGCGTTAATATGGGCGCGAGGGAATTCTTGGTTAATTTTGAGAGTATAAAGCCGATGAGGGCAACGGCTAACCCCTGTCCAAAATCACCAAACATAATCCCGAACAGCAGAGAGTAAGTTATACTTACCATCAATGTTGGATCAATGTCATGATAAGAGGGGACGCCGTACATTTCCACAAAGAACTGAAATGGTCTTGTAAACCAATTGTTCTTTAACTTAGTCGGTGGTTGGAAACGCTTGTCCGCATCCGCGTCTTGAACCTGGATTTCAATGGAAGGGACACCGGCAAAATGCTCTTCCAACTTTTTAACGCTTGACTTATCGATATAGCCGGTCAAACTTACCCGTTCGCCTAGACCGACAGCGTATTGCTTAGCTTTATAAATGTCACTGAGAAATTCAAGTTCGCCTTTGACTTTATCAAAGTTATTTTCATTACTCTTAACGTATTCAATAAGTTCATTTTTCAAGGACTCGAGTTTAGCTTTGTCCTCATCAATTTTATTGCTGAGAGTAACTCGGGCCGTCTGAGGCGCGCCATGAACGAATTCGGGAATGTAGACTCTTTCAAAAAACATCGAGGAGAATATGTTATCAATTTCCCGCTCGTATTCTTGAGTGGTTAGATACAAGCACCAAACATATCCGCCTTCTTCTGTAAATGGAACGAAGATAAAAGGTTTCTGTTCATAAAAACGCAAGCGTTCAACAACATCGCTTGGAAGTTTTCCAAAGCGAATTGACACAAATTTAGCATTAAAGAAATCTTCAAAGGCAATATTCATGTCCTCGACTTTTTGCACTTGAAACAGGGCTTGTTCATAAGTCTTAATCTCGTCTTCGACCACTTTGATTTCGTTGTACCGGTCGCTGACTTTCTTATGCTCATCTTCGATATATTGATGAATTTCATCTAAAGAAGAAATAAAGCAAGATATTTTCTTGGATTCAAACTTGAGATTGATTTTGTTTTCAATTTCCTTTATTTCGTCAAGCAGTGGATCACAAGGATTATTACTTTCAAAGGAGCGAGTGCCATGAACGGAAGAGATAATCGTATTGGGATCGACTGGATGAAAGCCGGAAAAGGTTACGAAATTATTCAATAAAATTTCAAAGTTTTCTTCTTTAACCGTCAGACTGATTAGTTTTAATTTACTTATCATGGGCTTACCTCCTTAATAGACCAGCATCGTGCGAATTTCGCTTTCATCAATTTGGTATCGAATACCCTCGATGATATAAGTTAAATTTTGCACTTCTAAATCGTTTAAAAACGTATAGGCGAGAAACACTTCCGGGGCTTGAGTGGAAAAGTACATAAAGCGATTGGCAATTAACAGGCGCATATGATCGCGATAATACTCCAAGTTGACCTGATTCTTATTTGTCATGTAAGGACCAACGCCTGAGTCGATGATTACCTTTAAGATATCGTCAGGATTTTTAATGGCGATTATCTCATCAAGTTTTCTTTCCGAAATTCGCGATGACGGAATAAGAATAGCCTTGATATCGCTATCGGCCACTCCGTAGAATTTCTTCAGCCGATAGATTTTTATCATATTCTCCATCTCAATGCGAGTTCTAAATGCATCCAACAATTCTTTTCGCAATTTACCGCGATAATTCTTTGTCGTTTGAGTGAAGGCAAAATTATAATAATCATTCTCGAATAACGCCTCAAACTCATAGTAGCGGATATCGTCGTTTTTAACTGCCGCATACGGCTTTAGCATTGCCGCATAACGGGTATTGCCCAAAGCGGATATCATCTCTTCAACATTTTCGGTTTTGGTTAGGGCAACGAAATCAATTTTCGAGTATTTATCGAAGTAATAAGGGATTTGATCGACAACATCGTAATCTTCGTGTGATATATAACTTCGAATTACTGCCAATATAACCTCGTGTTCCATTTTTATAAGGCTGAGCATATAAAAACTCTTATCCTTAAGGCTGATGAAATTGACAAGTTTGATTGTCCGATCAAACTTTTGTCTTCTAATCAGTCCCTCAAGGCGACTGCGGTTAAGGGTGACCTCACTAACATTGGCAAGAATATCTTGATAAGCCGGATGCTTTTTCAAATAGGTTCCTATATCCGGGATAGTGTCTCTACGGAGCAATTCTTGATAATCTTGGGCGGTTAAATCGGTCGCATGTAAATTTTTAATCTTAGCAATTAATGCATTACCTACAAATGACATGATGTTTTATCTCATTTACCTAAACAATAGGTCACCAACTGCTGAAGCCAGTCTTGATTGCTTTTCTTATACGCGTCGCGAATATTCTTTTCTTTTTCCTTAGATTCAATGTCGATATTTTTTTGACGTAGTAAAAAATCATCCTTAATTTTTTTCTCGATAGCCGCTTCTTTTTTTTCGGTTTCCGCCGCATAGCGATCAGCTAAATTTTTACGCATGGTTTTAAGGACATTTGAAAGTTCATCCTTCTCTTTTTCAAGAGCGGAAATCTGGGCTTGTCCTTCTTTATCGAGTTCAATTACTTTACGGACTAAATCATCCATATTATCATCCCTTCCTCTAAGGTAAATCACTTTAGGCAAAAAACAAAAATGACTGTGCAAGTGCACGGTTTACTCTAGCATAGCCTTGCGATAATCAACTGTCAAGGAAGGCGCGGGCAAAGGGGTTAATGCATAACCAAATTATTTTCGTTTCCTACAATACTATTATTCTATGAATAATACAATACCCATAATTTTGTCGGTTGTCATAATTTTATCAAGTTCGGAGGCAAAAGCCTGATAAAATGTAAGCGTGAAACCCGTTACAAAAAACCACTTTTGGCGGGGTTGATAGTGAAGATAGAAGAAATTACCTTTTTGGTAAGCAAAAACAGCCATAAAAAAAGTATAAAATTGCCTCCCAAACAGGGTGAGACTATTCTTTTCGGAGCAATTGGAACAATTAAACGACGATCAATTTAAGCGGAGATTGTTTTTACGTTTTCAAACATACCATAGTGGCTTTCTATAAACTTCTAATGGCTAACTTGAAGAATTTCCTCTAAACTCAGCGGTTTACCGAAGTAATAACCTTGGATACTGAGATGCTTCATTTTTGGTAGATAATTAAGTTGACTTTTCGATTCTAATCCTTCAATTACAACTTCATAACCGAGGTTTATAAATAATTTTGGCAGGTACTCCAAAATATTTGGATAATCAATGTAGCGGTCAGTTAATGATTTGTCGATTTTAATTTCATCATAACGGATTTTTTCCAATCGATAAAAATTATTGTAGCGACTGCCGAAGTCATCAATTGACAGTTTTATTTTATTTTTCTTAAATTCTTCGAGGATGGATTTAATTAAAGAAAAATCGACAATGTCCTCGTCCTGAGTTATTTCAACATAGAGTTTGTTCAAAGGAAAGTGCTTTTCTTCCGCATAGCGTTTTAGTAAGGCAAGATGATAATTCTGTTCTAATTCCTTGATTGTTAGATTGATGGAAATAGAGGGATGATCATATTTTTGGGCCAGCGATAAGTAATCGTCAGTAACTTTTTTCAAAAGAAATTCATCCACTGCCCGCATCAAATTAAATTCTTTAGCCACGCGAATTACTTTTTCGGTCGAAAAGTATGAATTATCTTCGGCTTTAAGTCGTAAAAGAGCCTCAAAACCTTGGATTTTGCGCGAAGTAAAGTCCACCTTAGGTTGATAGAAAAGTAAAAGATTATTCTCATAGATTGCCTTTATTAAGGCGTTGCGGATAGTTTCTTTTTCGCTGATATACTTCTCGATAACTGTGTTTGACAAAGCAATGCGCCGCTGTTTTTGAATAGCGGTGTCTAAGGCATGGATGGCCTTGTTAATCGCGGTTTTATCATTGCCCTGAGCAATACCTTTATAAATAGTCAGCAAGGCCTCGGGTTTTGACTTGGATATTTTGAAAAGTATTTGATCGATACATTGGTCGCAATTTATGACATTATGAAGATCATTAACGACAAGATAAAAATTTAAGTTATCCTTAACGACCACCGTGCAGTATTTTCGACATTTTCCAAGTTCATGAATCAACCGATGATAATATTGGAGATATTTTTTTTCGCCTAGATTACTTTCAAGCATGCGCTTATTTACGACTTCGCAATAAACTATGTATGTTTCGTTCACGGTAACAGACTCCCTTTTAGATAGGTTATTAACCTACACCTTATTTACATTATGAAAAAAGAGATAAATTTATGCATTTTTTGCTAAATTCACTAAATTTCAGTTAACCTTCGCTAATTACCGATGAAAATTGATGATTTTATTGAATTATATGATAAAATTTTAAGTGTCAAAAAGGTGTACCATTTTTACGTAAAATATAAGATAATAAGCGGTTTTAGGCCGCTTTTTTAATAATTTAAGGGTATATAATAGGCTTAATTTTTATTGGAGGCACTACCTATGACTTATGGCTATGTTCGAGTATCGACAATCACCCAAAATATTGACCGGCAGATGGATGAAATGTATAAACTGGGGCTTACTGACAATCAAATATATATCGACAAGCAAAGCGGTAAGGATTTTGAACGAATTCAATATCAGATATTGAAAAAGAAATTAGTTTCGAAAGACTTAGTAATCATAAAATCAATTGATCGTTTAGGACGTGATTACTCGATGATAATCGATGAATGGCATTATATAACAAAAGTGATTGAAGCGGATATTTTGGTCATTGATATGCCTTTATTGGACACGAGGAATGATTCAAATAATTTGGTGGGTAAATTTATCAGTGATATCGTGTTGCAAATTCTGTCTTTTGTCGCGGAAACCGAACGGAAAAACATTAAACAGCGACAGGCTGAAGGAATTAAACTAGCTAAAGAAAGAGGCGTCCATATGGGACGACCGCGAATCAAATTACCCGCCAGTTTTCAAAAAATTCGCGCAGCCTATATCGACAGGGCAATCACGTGCACTGAAGCCGCTCAAATTCTCAACATATCCCGGGGAACGTTTATGAAGTATGTTGCATTAGATGCCGACGATAACATTATTGCGGATCAAAAGGTACAAAATACCAATATGCAGTGCCAAGAAAAGGATACTCAATCCCAAAAAGAGATGAGAATTTAGTGAGTCTTCTTTGCGGATTGGTTTTAGGAAAATATAGGACAGTATCAGTCCAAGACTGCCAAAAAGGGCTCCGATAAATAACACCTCCGGCAGATTAACGCGATAGGGCGGATTATAATCGGGATCGTAAGAGTGCTTTAAATCTACGGCATAACGGGAAGCTAAAAATAAAGTAGCCATACTTTCAATAACAATGATGATAATTGCCCAGTAATAATTCATTTTGCTTTCCTTTTAAACCGATGTTGATGAAGAACCGATATCTGGCAAATAGCCAAGTGCTCCTAAAATGACGATGGCAAAAATAATGGCAACGGCAATAAAAACCACCAGATAAATATAGATATTTTTTGTTTTGCCGGCGGCATTTTTTGATAAGAAGAGCCAGCTCTTTTCTGGAGCTGGTTCTATATTTTTTTTATTATTAGGGATCTTTTCATCTTCATTCATTATTTTTTAACGATGTATTTTTTCATATCGAGGGCAACGGCAACCAAAATTATGCTGCCCTTAACAATATTAATATAGGCGGTAGAGACGCCGAGTGCAAGTAAGCAACTATCAATTACTTTCAATAGTAATGAACCAAGTAAAACACCGGACACTTTACCGATACCACCGGTAAAGGATACGCCTCCGATAACAGCGGCGGTAATCGGGTCGAGCTCACCGCCGGTCCCGGTCGAAAGTTGAGCTCCACCATTAATTGGGTTGTATTGGAAACCACCGACACCATAGCAGGCGCCGGCGAGAACGAAGGTTAAAAGAATTGTACGCGAAACGTTGATACCGCTGACATTGGCCGCTTCGGGATTGCAGCCAACCGCAAACATGGCCTTACCGAATTTTGTCTTATTCCAGATAAACCACATGGCGGCAAGCAAAACGATGGCCATGATGTTATACCATTCTACCAACACATCCCCAAGGTAAAAACCGCTACTCACAAAGTTATAGTAGGATTGGGCGGTAGCGTTATTCATCTTATAAATAACGGATAGATTATTCAGGCTTGATCCGAGAAGAAGTATGGCGCCATATATAATCAGTTGAGTCGCCAAGGTAACAATAAAAGGGTGAATGGAGAACTTGGCTACAAAGAAACCGTTAATGCCACCGGCAAAACCGCCGACACCCATGACGATAATCAGGACGACAATAATCCAAATCCAGGGCATGTTTTGTGTCCATTCGAGAATGACACCGTTAGTACTGCCATACCCGAGCAGAATACCGGATATCAAAGCTGTTAAGCCCCATATTCTGCCGAGCGACAAATCGGTTCCGGTCAAGACAATTGTACCGGCAACGCCGAGGGCGAGAGGCAGCAGGGAGGAAGTATGCTTCACAATCGTAATCAAAGTATCGAAGGAGAACCAAGCTGGTTTGACGGCGGCGGTAATAATGACCATCAATAAAATAATCAAATAAACGGCGCTTTTAATAAACCAGTTAGAAAGACCAGCTTTCGTTGTAAATGCTATTTTTTGATTGCGCACAAAATTGTTTCCGAACTGGACAAATTTTCTGCCGACTTGGTATTGAAAAGGCGCAACCGGAGAGTAGTTGTCATTGAGAATGTTCTCTTGTTCTTTCAAGGCCCGAATCTTCTCTTTTTCTTCTGTTTTTGCGTTTTTGATAAGAGTTCCCACATGATTGGTCTTTAAATGAAGATTATTTTCAATAACTTTAACTTGCTGAGAATAGCCCTTTTTCAGTTTGGCGATTTTGTTTTTTAAATCGAGAATATCCAATTCGGCAGTTCCGGTATTGCTATAAATCTGGCCTTTTAAATTATCGAGGGCATCCTCTTTATCGCTCCTTTTCATCGCTGCGCTTTTTAGTTTTTGATACTGGGCTCGTAAAACTTTATCTTTTCTTTTAGCTTCAGTTTTGATTTGAAAAATGCTGTTTTTGTAAGCCGTCAATTGAGTGAGATAATCATTTTTTGCGCTTGCAAGTTGTTCTTTAGCGATAATTCGAGCCTTCTTTACCTCGTCTATGGGAAGAGCATGCTCATTTTTTCTAATATTTTCAATTTTTTGACGATAAAAAGATTTTAGTTCAGTGATGGCTTTCTTTTTATTAAGCAAATCTTCTTTCACTTCGGCAACATGGGCATAATAATCATTTTCTTTTTTTTCGTAGTCCTTCATCACTTGATCTTTGGCCAGTTTTAAAGCATCCGGATCCAAGTCCTCAAATTGCAAATCGTAAAGGCGGCCTTTTATTTCGCGCTTTTCAGCTTTTAAAGCATTGCGTTCGGCAAAAAGACTATTTTCAATTTCAATTTCGGTTGCGACTTCTTGATTCAATATCTCTTCCATGCTGTTTCTCCCTACATGTATTTAAGAGCCAAGTTCATTAATTTTTCTTGATTGGCCTCTTTTTGATCTAAGATACCGGCTAAACGATGATTGCTCATCACGGCAATTCGATCACATATACCAAGAAGTTCCGGCATTTCGCTTGAACAAACGATAATGGTCTTGCCCTGTTTCGCCATATTTATAATTAGTTGATAGATTTCATATTTTGCGCCGACATCAATGCCTCGAGTCGGTTCATCGAGCAATAGCACATCGGGATCGGTCAATACCCAGCGACCAATAATTACTTTTTGCTGATTGCCGCCGGATAAAGATTTAATTTGCGTTTTTTGTGATGGTGTCTTTACGTTCATCGCTTCAATTGCCCAGTTGGTATCTTTGCTCATCTTATTGCCGTCAAGGCCCAACATTGAATTATAGTTGTTCAGCGAGGCAATAACGGTATTATCCTTAATGCTCAGCACACCGAATATGCCGGTTGTCCGCCGTTCTTCGGTAAGAAGGGCGAATCCATTTTTAATAGCATGTTCAGCCGTGTCATTTTTAACCAACATCCCGTCTTTGAAAATCTGCCCTTCACTTTTTGTCCGGACCCCAAAAATGGTTTCCAACAATTCGCTGCGTCCGGCTCCAACGAGTCCGGCAAGACCGAAGATTTCCCCTTTACGAATATTAAAGGAGACATTTTTAATGGCGTTATTCCCGTATAAAGAGGAAAGATTTTTGACTTCTAAATAATCTTTTCCCGGCTTGTTGGTTTTAGGCGGAAAACGATTATTTAAATCACGACCAACCATCGCTTTGATTATCGAATTAAGTGTGCAATCCTTTGCCGATTTGGTTTCAACCCATTTGCCGTCACGCATAATTGTGACTTCATCGGATATACGAAGAATTTCATCCATTTTATGGGAAATATAGATAATTCCGCAGCCCTTCTTTTTCAGCATCTTGATAATTCTGAATAGTTGCTCCACTTCGGCATCAGACAGTGAAGATGTCGGTTCATCGAAAACCACAATCTTGGCATCGTAAGACACCGCTTTTGCAATTTCTACCATCTGCCTGGTTGCCACCGAGAGAGTGGAAATAATGGCTTTAGGATCAATATGAATATCAAGTTTTTGAAAGACGCTTTGCGTATCGCGATACATTTTTGTCTCATCGATGGCGAAACCAAAACTCACGGGATAGCGGCCAAGCCAAAGATTATCCATTACCGTCATTTTTTGAGCTTGATTCAATTCTTGTTGAACCATAGCGATGCCGTCTTCAAGTGCTTCTTTTGTCGAGTGGTACTCGACGGAACGGCCTTGAAAAATAATATCGCCTTCATCGCGCTTATATAAACCAAAAAGACACTTCATCAGTGTTGATTTTCCGGCCCCGTTTTCGCCCATTAAGGAATGTACCGTTCCCGGTCGCACTCTCAGTTGAGCGTGATCTAAGGCCTTTACTCCGGGAAAAGATTTTGAGATATTCTCCATCTCTAGGAGATATTCGTTGATTTTGTTATCTACATTTGTTTTTGCCATAGCTTAATTCCTAACTTGATAATAGAAATTAGGGGTGGTGGAAAGGAGCACACCACCCCTAAACAAGAAGACTATTTACTTGGTATAACTACCGTAAGGAATACGAATCTTATGAACCGTCGCGCTGTCCCAAGCATAACTGGTTCCATCTAAGAAGTCTTTACCAGCTAACTTGTTGGCGGTTAACTCGGCGATACATTGAGCCATGGCTTGGGCATCCTGCTTAACGGTGCCGTACATCTCACCCGCATCAATAGCGGCTTGAGCAGCGGCGGTAGCATCAACACCGACGACGAGCAAGGCATTCTCCCCACCCTTATTATAATCCTGGGTTTGTAAGGAAGCGACTGCTCCTAAAGCCATATCATCATTGTTTGCGATAACACATTCAATCGCATTGGCACCGGTTAGACCATAAGTAGAAATGAAGTTATCCATCGCCTGTTTTGCGTTGTCTTTACTCCATCCGGCATTGTAATCTTCGCCTAAGTGAACAAGAGGATCAAGTCCGGCTTCGGCCAGAAGACGATTGGCTTCTTGAACGGAGTATCTTGTCCGGCCGTTTGCTTCGGCATTGGACTCATCCGCTCTTAGCATAACATAGTTAATTTTTCCATCACCATTCTTATCCCATAATGGGTTAAGTGCACCATCTTTAATCAAGGCACCGGCAAGAATTTCACCTTGCATGTAGCCGGCTTGATCAGGATCAGTACCAACGAAGGCGTTGTCCGGATAAGTGGCTGGATTCACGGAACTGTCTGGAACTTCACGGTTGAAGAAGATGACCGGGACATCTTTGGCTTTGGCTTTTTCCGCAACCGCATCCCCAGTGGCGGTTTGCTCAACGAGGTTGGCTAGAAGAATCTGGCTACCGGTTGAAAGAGCAGACTCGATTTGCTGAGTCTGAGTAGCTTGGATACCACCGGCATCATAGAATTTGGGTGTGACCCCTTTTTCTTTGAGGTTGGTCTCAAGCGCGGTTCTAACAGTACCGATATAAGTGTCGGAGAACTGATAGATGAAGACATCAGCGGTCAGCCCATTGGTATGGGCGCAGGAAGTGATAAAGCCTAATAGACCTAATGCAACAGGAATTAATTTCTTTTTCATGTTTCCTCCTAATTCCATGGCTTAATTAAAGCTCTGTCGAAATGACTAATGCTTTTTTTTGCCAAATGTATTTTCGCTTATTAGACCAGCAAAAAAAATGTAAGATTTTACATAAAATTTGCATTATTCTCTATAAAAAGTTCAAAAGTAAGCGCTTAATGTGTGTTTTTTGTTATTTTTTCACCTAGGATATGGTAGGCATTTTTCGTAATTTCAATGTTGGCATCATAATCGGGTAAAGCGACACCATCAAGAATGTTTTTGATTATATCAAAAATCACTTCGGCCTGTTTTTCACCATCATTTAAAACCGTGCCGGAAAGAGTGCCGTCTTGAATGGCTTCCATAGCTTGGGTGGTGCCATCGACACCGATAATCGGAAAAAATTCTCGTTCGAAGGGAAGGCTTGAATTGGCGACAGTGATGGTTTTTAGATAATCGATCGCGCCTAAAGCCATATCATCGTTGTTGGCAAAAAGAAGCTCAATGTCATTTGTATAAATGCTTTCCATCATCTTTTTGGCGGTTTCTCTTTCCCAATTACAGTATGATATCTGAAGAATATCAACCTGGTAACCGAGATTCCTTAATTCGGCGATACAATTTTCACTTCTTTGCTCGCTATCTTGATGTCCTTCCTCCCCTTTCAGGATGGCCACTTGAACAATACCGTCACCATTTTTATCATAGACGGACTGGGAATAGGAGGTGGGGCCATCAAAAATATCATTGGCTATATCACCTTGGAGAATACCTTCATATGAAGAGTTCGCTCCGACATAAAAGCAGTTTTCTTGCGACCAATCAGTTGCCAGAAGATCGCCCATCAAGGGTTCACGATTGACAAAAATAATCGGAACATTTTTCGTCTCTCCTTTTTCGATTATAGCGCTAGAGGCGAAGCGATCGACCGTATTCATCACTACCACACTGGTTGATTTATCATCGATAGCACTGATGAAGTCATCGTTTTGAATAGTCTGTTTCCTTTTCCCATCATAACTCTTATAGTCAATATAGCCATTTAATTTTGATTCAATATTAGCAAACAAAGATGAAATGAAGGTGTCATTCGCATCGTAGGAAAAAAGTTGCGCTGTTCGTGAAGGACGGCTACAGCCACTGAGGTAAAAACTGCTTATCAACAACCACAATGTTATTTGTTTATTCCTCATCTTTAATGCTCACTTTCGGAATAATTATTCTTATCGTCGTACCGATATCTTCTTCGCTGGTTATGATGACATCGGCAGAAGAACCATAGTAGATGCGAATGCGCTGATAGACATTTTTGAGTCCAACCCCTTTATATGTGGAAGCGTCACGCATCGCAGTGGACAACTCCTCCACTTTTGCTTTTGTCATGCCATATCCATTATCTTTTATTTCAAAAACGATCATATCCGCCTCGGAATGGACGTTGATATTGATGAAACCTTCCTCGCCTTCCTTAATTCCGTGGCCAATTGAGTTTTCGACAATTGGCTGAAGAATCAGTTTGATTACGGGATACTCATCCAGCCCCTCTTCAACATTGATTTTATATTTGAATGAGTTGCCAAAGCGCATTTTTTGAATTAAGAGGTAGTTACGGACATGCTCTATTTCTTTGTTTAAGGGAATGACGTTCTTGCCACTGGAAATTGATATCCGGAAAAAGCGTGAAAGCGCGATGATCATCAATTGGGCGGTCTCATCGTCTCCTTTTTCAATAAGAGCAATAATGCTGTCGAGAGTGTTATAAAGAAAATGGGGATTAATCTGATTTTGAAGAGCTTTTAATTCCGACTTTCTTTGCTCTTCTTTTTCGGTAATTAAGGAGGTATTAAGTTTTTTAATTCTTGTCATCATTTGATTGAAGGAACGATTCAACTCCGAGATTTCGTAAGTACTGGAGAAATTATGATGGAGATATCCTTCATAATTAAAAGATTCAATTTTCGCCATTTCCTTCTGTAATTCCTGCAGCGGATCGGTGATATTGTTAGTCACAATAACCATCAAAATAAAGAAAATGGCAATTACAAAGACCATCAGAACAATAATGTAAACCGAAAAGGAATAGATTGCACTGGCAATGGCATCATTGTTAATGAAAATGGCCAATCGCCATGAGGTGTTGGATATGGAAGAGCAATATAGATAAAGCGAATGCTTATCAACGCTGACAACGCTATTACCGAGGACCAAATGTTTAATTAAAGGTAGTTCGGTTTCGAGATAGGTTGAATCGGAACAATAGACGACATTGTAATTTTTGTCATAAATAATAAAACTTCCGCCTTCCCCCAATGTGGTGGAGGAAATGGACTCAACAATTTTTGTAAAGTCAAAATCAACGCGTAAAACCCCGTCAAAATCACGATTTTTCTCAAAAAATAAAACCTTGGACAGTAAAAAATGATAAGTGTTAGTTGAGGATGCGGATGAAGGAGAAAAAATATTAATTAAAGGGTTTTCTTTCGCATCGACAAACCAATTCTCAAGTTTAATGTCCGTGGATAAATCAACATAATTACTACTCGAAGCCAGTAGAATGCCATCGCTTTTTCGGTAGATGGAGATATCCTCAATTTCATGTTTGATTGACATAATTGAATCAAAATAAGTCTGCATATCCGAAGATATGTTGTCCTCATTTTCATTAGAATATTCACCTAAAAGGGCGTTGCTGACTTCAATTACCGAATCAAAATATGTTTCATAGTTATTTAGAACTTGCTGAGAAGTGGCGTGCAACTGTTTCAGCGAATTACTTCTGACATTATTGGAAAAAAGCACGTACGCGGAGAAAACAATCAAAATAGTCAAACTTAAAAACATCGCCGAAGTCGGGACTAAAAGCTTGGTTTTCGCCCGCATTGGTTTTCTCATAAAGATTTACGATATTCCATTGGCGATAAGCCAAAGTGCTTTTTAAAACAGTGGGAAAAATAGAAGGGATCTTCATAGCCGATCTGATCGGCGATGGTTGCCATTTTATTACCCGGATTCGCCAATAGTTCCTTGGCTTTTGCCATTCTGGCATCGGTAAGCATCTTTGTGAATGAAGTATCTTTTTTCTTTAGAATAGCCGATATATAGGAAACAGAGTAATCCAATTCCTTAGCGACATCACTGAGTGAAATGCCGGGATTAGCATAGTTTTTTAAAATAAAGTGGGCAATGTGGCTATAAGCATCTTCAATTCCCCCACTTCTGACTTTTTGATTAATCTTTATCACTTCGTCAATTAGATTATTAAAACTTGCCTTAATGGCTTCGGTCTGCTTTGAACCATAGATCAAGTTCACAATATCGATATAGGAATGATATATGGCATATAGTTCATCAATAGCGATGCAGCTTTTGATTATCGTGTCGATCAGGTTATTGAGAATTAAAAAATAGTTCTCCTTATATTCAATTGAAGAGATGGTATCGATTAAATGGTCAATCTGTTTTTTGACCTTGCGACTTTTACCATAAAGCAGTGAATAAGATATTTGTTTGTATTCGTTATCGTCAACTTTGCCAATGTTACTCGCCTTTTTGACCAAGTCACTATAAAAGAGAACCACATTAGGACCGACAACCACGCGATATTCGAGTGTCCATTTGGCATGGCGATAAAGTTTTCGGTAAGAAATTGCGGTGTCATTTTTAATAATGTCTGAAACGCCCACCGATAATGAGTATCCGCAGGCCTTACGGATCTTTGCGGCAATCAGCGAAAGCCGTCTTTGAATATCATCTTTGATAAATGGGACATTCGACAAAAATAAAACACTTTTGTTTAAATCGTTTTCGAAAGTGTAAAATTTATATCCTTTAAAAATCTCCTTCAAAAATTGATCGACATAGAAAGAAACAATTTCGCTGTCTTCAAACGATAGCTCATCTGCTTCCTGATCGGAATCAAAGATAGCGAAGAAAAGGTGTTGGCCTTCTAAAACAATACCATCGGTAACCAGTTTTGCCTTAAAATTATCAGGAATTTTTTTAAGAGTAATCAGTTTATTCAAATCGTTGTCTTGAACCGCCTTTAAGGCCGATTCATTTTGCGCTTGCAGTTCATGAATGTTCTTATTTACGAGCAGGTTCTTGTCCATTTTTTCCTTAGCCTTGCTCAACACCAGACCAATTTCATCGCCAGTCACAGGTTTGCTGATATATCCAATTACTCCGAGATCAATTGCCTGCTTGGCAAAATCAAAACTATCGAAACCGGTCACAATTATGGTCTGGACTAAGGGGAGTTCAATCTTGGCGCGACGGATAAGTTCCAATCCATCAATAAAGGGCATCTTAATATCCGTAATAATTAAATCCGGTTCCAAAGGAATGCCGGTCTCCAAAGCGTCATAGCCATTTTCAAAAAGGCCAAGAACTTCAAAATCATTCTTTTTTGTTTCCAAAATGGCTTCGAGGCGCTTGCGGACATTGGGCTCATCATCAACGATAATTACTTTGTACATATTAATTTTATGATAGCACTTTCAGTGTTAATAAAAACACCCTTTTGTCTTTTATGCAAAGAAAGATTTATTTATTTTTTTGAATGCTATAGAATAACAAATGGGAATGATGTCTCCCTTCAAGTCCAACTTGAGAACTGTAATTTTTTTACTAATGACTTCTGTGTTTTTTGACACAGGAGTCATTTTTTTGGAGAAAAACTATGTTACTTTCACTTTCATTGATGTTATTGGTTGGTCTGTCCGTCTCCTATATTTTTAAAATTTTGAAGATTCCGAGCATTCTCGGCTACATGATAACGGGCATTATACTGGGACCTTACGTCCTTAATTTAATAGCTCCGGAAATTCTTGCTATTTCCGCGGATCTTAGAACGATAGCGTTGGTGGTAATTCTATTGCGCGCCGGACTTTCTTTAAACATTAAAGATTTAAAACAGATTGGAATTACCGGAATATTAATGGCCTTCATCCCGGCCAGTTTTGAAATAGTGGGGGTTGTAATTTTTGCTCCCATATTGCTGGGATTGTCACTGGTCGATTCCCTTATTTTAGGCACGATCTTGGGCGCGGTGTCTCCGGCCATCATAGTCCCTAAAATGTTGAAATTAATGGAAAACAAAGAGGGAACCAAAAAATCGATACCGCAACTTATTTTAGCGGGAGCCTCAATGGATGACATATATTGTTTAGTTCTTTTTGCTTCGGCAATAAGTTTAGCGCAGAATCACAGCTTAAGTCTTGCCACTTTCGTCCATCTTCCCGAATCGATAGTTCTTGGAATTGGGCTGGGAATCGGGTTAGGGCTTATTTTTAACTACTTATTTCGGCAAATGCATATGCGTGACACCTTGAAAGTAATAATTGTCTTAACCACGGCCATCCTTTTGACTGTGTTTGAGGAATACATTAAGCAATATATCGGTTTTTCGTCATTGCTGGCAGTTATCGCTTTAGGAATTACCCTTTTAACTCTCTATCCTAGACTGGCATCAAGAATGGTAAGAAAGTATGAAAAAATATGGCTGGTTGCTGAAATTCTTTTATTTGTTTTAGTAGGCGCCGCGGTTAATATTCTCACCATAAAAGAAGTCGGATTGAATGCCATTATCTTAATTTTAATTATTCTGCTATTTCGGACGATGGGAGTTATTTTTGCCACATTGCCATCTAAGTTAAAATTTAAAGAAAAGGTGTTTGTGGTGTTTGCTTATTTGCCCAAAGCGACCGTTCAGGCATCAATTGGCGCCATTCCGCTTGAAATGGGCTTTGCTACGGGTGGAGTAATGCTCTCCGTGTCGGTTTTAGCAATTCTAATAACCGCCACGATTGGATCTTTTTTAATTGATATTACGCATAAAAAACTTTTACAAAAAGATGATATATTTCCCGACAACAAAGAGGATGAACTGATGGTTTAAGTCATTCATAACGATGAGGATAAGCCGCTTTCGCTCTTGCGGTAATTCGTTTGATAAAATCGGTTTTAGCGTTAGTATACCCATCGCGATTATGACGGAAGTGAGGTTCCAAAGAGAGCTTTAATTGCTCGTACTCTTTGGCTATAGAAGGGTTATCCCGTAGATAATCTCGAAAATATAATTCGTCGATATCATTGGGCGTACGAACATGAATATGATAGACTTTTTCGGCAAACCCTTCTTCAGTATAGCCCTTGTTAAAGGCCGCTCTTCCATTTTCGGAATACATTAATTTGTAGTCAGTACGTTTTAGGGTGTAAATCGTCTTGGCAAAGTTTTCGGCGCTTACTTCAATGAGAATATCGACAATATCTTTGGCGTATATATTGGGGATAGATGTACTTCCAATGTGCTCTATATGAATAAACTCAACGCCTTTTAGATAGGATAAAAGTAAATTTTTTTCTTCTTGATAGTACCGCTCCCAAGCATCTTTATGAGGGACAAGAACTATCGGAAACAATTGCCATAATTCTTCCAAAGACATCTCACTGAGTTTTTTCTTCATTTTTATCTCACTTTTAAAACAGGATTATAGGAAAAACAATAAGTTTTTTTGAGCATACAATTCCCCCGTGTTTGATTGACTGGACGGTAAGCAAGAGTCAAATGCGCACCCGGATGCTATAAGGAATACAAAAAAAGAACCATATTTAATAAATGAACAATCCATAAATTTCCTCTTTTTTTAGATTATAGCACCATGTTTTTAGCAGGGTATAAAAAAATATTGCTAATGGCTATGAGAATTTTTTTTTGAAGTCTATAAGGGGGCAAGAGAAGTTTACTTAGTTTAGAAATTCACTTACTTTGAGGAATTAAAAACAAAAAGCGAACACTTTTGCGCCTAAAAATAGATATAGCATGACCTAAAAGCGCTTAAAACATAATTCAGCCTTATTCATGAAAAATCCTTGCCTATTTTTAATTGACAATCATAAAAAGATATAAACATAGTGCATGCTTAAAAAATTCGTGCGGTAAATTATTTGTTTAGACCCGCTATTATCTTAATGAAGGAAATATCAACGAGGGGATTATAAAATGTTTACCTCGTGGACCAATTTCATATTTTCACCCCCGAAGCCATAAGTGAAAACTCTTATTTTCCCGTCTCCGACCGCAATTCCAAAACAAAATCCGCGATTGGTTTCTACTTGATTGGCCCAATAATCCTTTCCCTTGTCAAGGTGAAGATACTCCCCGGGGAGTTTGTTAAGAGAATCTATTTTTATAAATTCGGTTTCAAGACATCTGATTTGATCAAATAATTGGGGATTGTCTGCATAAAACAGTTTATCAATCGCCGCATCTTCACCAATATATTTATAGATAACATTTCGCATTTTAACGGATTGAACAACGGAATTTACTTCTTCCTTGGTTATGGAGTATCCGTCCATTAAATATTGAATAATTATTTCGGTGATGAGGATTTCTTTTGAATCGTCATCTTTCATGAACTTTTCAAAATCAATATTCATTTTTTGATTAATACCTTCAATCGCTCCCCGATAAAAGGTTGATTTTTCTCCAAAATAATTTCGTAGATTGTCGAGAGCTTTTAAGCCTTCTAAAATGTCGTTCACATCAATTCTCTTGTTTTTTCTTAGAACTAGAATGCCCCCGGATAAAATCTTATCCACCGTTGTTTCTAAGACATCGGCTAAAGCAAGAAGCATACTGGTATCAGGAAGGGTCTCTCCCGTTTCCCACTTGGAGATTGCCTGGGGACTAATCGATAATTTATCGGCAAGATCTTTTTGCGTAAAACCCAAATCTTTTCTTTTTCTTTGAATAAATAGACCGACTTCATGGTTGCTTGTCATATTAATTACCTGCCTATGTCCATATTATAAGAAATAAAAAAGCAATTAACTATAACTCGATATTTGTTGAAAAACCCGTTCTAGTTGATTGCTTTATAAATATAACTTCTAACTGTTAATACACGTGTCTTGTGCTATTTTATGGCTTTCTTCAGTGGCTTGAATTTATTCATCGGCATATTTTCTTTAAATATCGCGTTTAACTCATCAACACTGCCTTCGATTATTTTATCTTTAAAAACAACAAAACATTGATTGACACTGATAAAAAGTGACCACGATTCCGCTTCTTCATTAATTCGATAAATAAAACTATAATCGGCTTCGATGTGATCCTTAAATGATTCGCCTTTGTTTGAATCAATAATTACTTCCTTTTCGTCAAAGCAAAAGGCCATTTTCGCTCCCCCATTCATTAAGGGTTGTTTCTTATCGATCGCTTTTTGAAGAGGACGAATAAGAATAATTTTTGCTAGAGGTGGGAAAAACAAACAGCCGACAATAGTTAACACAATGCCCCATATGAGGAAACCCGTGTCCAAAGGCTCTCCGGATGCTTGCTCGCCGATGCTTACTAGAATACTAACAACTCCCAAAGCAAAAAGAAGAATACTTAGGAACCAGTATACCCATCTTAATTTTTTAAAGCCGCTTTTATTTATTTCTTTCGATATGCGTGAATCAAACGGCTGCTCAACTCTTACCATGTAATTTCCTCTTTCTTTTCTATAAATGATAACAAGCAAAAACAAAATTGCAAATCATATTTAGAGGCGATTTACTTTGTTAACAAAGATGGGAAAGTTGTCTTTTAATGAAAGAGCGTAAAAAGGACGGTTAACTTCAAGATTGACGGGCTCACCATCAAGCGGTCCGGTGGATCCAACGGCTTCAATGGCTGTCACGCTTTCCCCGGCGACACCATATTTATTAAATTCAAAATCGGAGTTTTGCATAACCGAAATCAATTGCAAATCATTATAAACATCACTCGCGAGCAATTTGGAGAAAAACATTTCTTGCCCGGTCAACTTATTCTGCAAGTAAGCAGTTAAATCAGCGTTGGAGGTTACAAGATGAAAGAAGGGAATATAGCCATAAGCGGAAACGTAGTTCGCTTCGGCCATAAATGATGAGTAAGTATCGGCGACGGATATGGATTCCAAACTGACTCCTTGGTTTGGAAGGATAATTAGCAAACTGGTATAATTCATTTCCATTTTAAAAGCCTGGTATGTTTCGCCGGCCCAATAAAGTACTGGCTGCGGAAATGAATAACCAAAGGAATAGGTATTAACCATACTGGTTATATTTTCGCTGGTGAATTCTTTTTGTTCTTCATATAAACCATTGGGAATATAATCTTTAATTTTAATTGCGCCGTAGGTTATTACGCCATCATCCATAAGTTCAGAGTCTGGAAGAGGGATGCTTAAATCAATTTGCTCATTTAAAAAATTTTGCGCATCACTTGAATAGTTATCTAGATTAGATACCATGGTAGCAATATATTTATCACTGACTTGTTTACGAGCTTCCTCATCAAATTTATAGGTCGGTCCGACTTGCTGATGCAAAACGGCGGAACGAAAATATGTGTAATCAGAATCGCTAGGGGAAGCGTCATATGCAAAATTCCAAGCTTCAAGTAAGCTTTTTACATCATCAGAGGCATCAGTTTGAAGTCCAAAGGATGAATTATCGAACCCTTCAGAAACGGCCGATAGTCCACTGACAGCTAATAAATAAGAGGCAGGCGATACAACACAATCTTTATTCTCTGGTGCTTGAAAGTAATCGTCAAGCGACTCCAAAGTGGGAGCAACAGTTCGTTTTACAATGTCTTCATCCAGGTGTTGAAGGGCGTTGCTTGTGGGAATATTTACCACGAGATTTAAAGTGGTGTTAGCACACGAACTTAATATCAATAAACTTAATAGTGGATAGGCTTTTTTGTTCATATTTTATTCCCCCTATGAATCAAATAAGTCATTTAGAATAATCCCCATCTAGATGTTTTCTAATCAATTAAAAAAATTATAGCAAAGAACAATTTATTTCGTCAATCAACGGTCCACTTAGCCTTTGCTTTTTTCTTTCAAAAAGCTTATTGGTCTTAATGAACGTTTGACTAAGATTTTGCAATTTCTAAAAGTCTTTTGATGGTATTTGCCGTTCTTATGGTAATTAAATTTTTAACATCGTCGCAAGCGGTTTTTGACCACCAATTTGTCTTTTGGTATTCACTTCGTTTATAGGACCAGAATATATAGTTTTTGTAACCCTCTACTTTTTCCGGTTCATCTTTGGAGGCTCCAACATGCTATGAGTACGATGCAATAATGACAAACTGCTTTTTTCCAAAGTTGAAGTTCCCTGAATATAGTCATAATTATGAAAATATTTAAAACCAAAAGGCAACGAGCCGCCAACATCCAACTCAGGAGCCGCAGTAGTAGCACCAGAACCTGCATTAATGATTAGCCTTCTAGCAACATTTTGATACCATGTATAGGAACTAAATCCTAATCTATGTGTTCCGTAAGTAGCACAAAAACTTTCCGTAACCGGTGTTCCAAATGCAATCTGGAAACTATCCTTATTTACATACTGCATTAGAAACACGTCACGCTACACGCCATAGACGTTTATTGTAACCTCAAATTGTGTAGATTTTTCCTGTAATCGTGTAAAACTTAATTTGATTCACCAAAATTTACCACTTTTTCCGATACGTTTTACTGGCAAATTGATATTAAAAAGTCCAAAAAGATTTTATTTGGTGCAAAAAAAGGATTGACAAAATTTGTCAATCCTATGCTTCTTATATGGTGTCTCTTCAAACTAAAAAGGTAGTGTTTTTTAGCCTAACAATAACGTAACAGCAAGTTAAAATCCGTTTTTGAGTAAATAAGGGTAACTGTGGGTACTGGTGCGTAAATAGTGGAAAAACAGGTTGTTTGTTTAACTGGTAGTTAGAGGACGTTTTTGGGTAAATAACGGAAAAATCAGGAAAATAGTTGCCTATTCATTCAAGAAAATGTTTATAAACTAAATTCTCATTTTCAAAAAGAATATCAAATTTAAGTTTACTAAATAGCATTACTGAGTCTTCACTTTCTTCAAGGGCAAAGAATAATGAAATCATTGGATTTTTTGTTATATCAAGTAATCTTGTAGGAATCCCATAATGTTGCATTTTAGCTAAAATATCAAGATTTTAAAAACCAATAAAAATCTTCTGGCTGTCTTCTCAGTATTCTATAGTATATCTCATCCTCAGATAATTTTTTAACGTCTTTTTCCCCTTCTCTAAAAAGTGACGGTACACAAGGTTGTTCATACAGTTGTTTTTCTCCACGAAAGTATATTCTGACATTTGTTTTTTCATACTCAGTTTTTAACTCATCTTCAAATATTCTAATATAACCTGATAGACTCTCGATTTCATTAGATAAAACTCTAATCAACTCTGAACTCATAACCATATCCCTTTCTTTAAATTCATCTTATATATTTCTTTTTCTTATTTTTGACTCGATTTAAATCTCTTTTGATAAGTTTAATTCTTTCATTTGGACTGCCCATAAAACTAAAGTTACTCATTTTTCTAACCTTGTCTTCATTTGAAAGCAAATATTCCAATGCGTAGCGGTTATTTCTCGTATCATTGATACACTGTTTAGCATAGTGATCTAAAAAATCATATGGATTATAATTTGGTTTCAAGTTTTCTTTTTCTTTGAAATGTTTCCATATATAGTTAAAATCATCATTTATCATGTGCTGTGTAAGATTGGTCAGGTTTTCGATATAATTATCTCCATATACATCCTTATGATCGTGCATTCGCATTGTAAGAAAAGCATATAGTGAATCCTTAATTTTTTCAAATGTTACAAACCCAAGCAATTTGCTAGTTTGTGATAGAAATAAATTATTTATATATATGGTATCTAAGTAAGATAACTTGACTGGTTCATATTCAAAGATATCATCCATAGAATATGAACCACTATTTTTGTATATCGTATTTGGAAAAACTACAACAGAATTACTGCTAACAAATGATGGCCATATATCAGGTTTATTCAGTTTAATCACATTGTTAAGATTATTAATAGTAAATCCTTGTTTGCTAAATAATCTAAAAAAAGGATTAATAACTACAATACTTCTTTTTGAAGATAAATTGAATATACTGAAATTTTCATACATAATCGTTATTTTTTCAAATAAATCTGCATATACCGCTTTTGCTTTATTGGATTTTGCAGTTTTAATCATGCTCAATAAATAAGAGGACTTAGATTGGCTTAATCCTTCAAATACTATATGAGAAGGTTCGTATTCGGTAGTCAATCCATTATCAGTTAACACAAATTCTTGTTCGTTATTTGCATCCCAAAATGCAATATAACCATCAAAAAATGATTTAGCCCAAATGTATAATTCTCTTGTTGCATCTCTATGCATCAATATTTGTATTGTATTATCAGTCTCTATAAAGACTCTCAATGCTCGATCAAAAGCTTCTTCTGAAGATTCACTGATGTCAGTTTGATATGGTAGATAATCAGGCATTTCTTGTCTTACTTTTTCCATCACACTCCAGTAATTTCTAACTGTTTGACTAAACCCTGTAATAATCTTTAAGTAGCCATCAGAACCTAGCGTTCTTATACTCTCCAAAAGCAAAAATTTCTTAATCAACATTAATTCAGAGCGAGTGATTATTATTCTATCTTTATCAATTATTTTTTTATCAAGCAATTGTGCAAATGGTGTTTCCAACACCCTACTTAGTTGTTGTTCTACATAATCAGAATAAATATCGTATCTACAAAAAATATTAACTGATTTTTTATTTTCTAAAACTGTTTTTCTAACAACATCAAATATATTTATCCTATCGTTCATTTCTGAAAATCTTTTAATAATCAGTTGTGACACATAATGATTTTTAGCCATATTTCATCTCCATTATTACATGATTCAGTTATATTGCTACCCTGCTTATACCATAAAAACCAATAAATCGCTTGTTTTCAATAAACAATATGTGATTCAATAATATTTAAATAATCATATGTGTTATTTACAGCGTATAAACCAATTAGCATTTTATCATCGTCCAACTTAATTATGTTATAACACTTATAATTCATACCAAACATTTTGGTGTGTCCTCCTGTTGATCCACAGGATAATATAGGAAACGATCTAGTATTGTCATCATTCAAATACGGTTGATGATTATGCCCATTTAAAACTAGTTTAACATTATACTTTTTAAGCCAGTTCATAAAAATATTAGAATCATTCAATCTAATTTTGTTATCCTTAAACTTTTTAAACCATCCCTCTTTTCTCCATTTAAGGTCAGGGGTAACAACTACATGATGATGTAAAGAAACTATGATTCTTTTTTTACTCAAATCTTTTATTTTAAGCAATTCCACATCAAACTCATCCATTTGTTCGTTGCTAATCATCCCTGTAAAACCGCTAGATTCCTTGTTAGAATCAAATAAAAGCAATACTACATCATCATTCAAGTGAACTATTTTTTCTTTGTAAATAGTAGTATATATTTTTTCTATCAAATCGGAATCCGTAGAAGTTACAAGTCCCGATATTTTTAAATCATGATTTCCAGGTAAAGAGTATATTGTATTAACATGCTTTCTAATTGAATTATAAAAATCATTATATGCTTCTAAATAACCAATATTTGGTGTGTCAATACAATCACCTGTAATTAATAGTGTTATATTAGCATTTTCTTCAAATTGTTTTATCTTTGATTTTAATTCCTTAATCATAGAGTCGTTTTTTATGATAGAATTTCCATTTCCAAAATGCAAATCACTAATCTGTATTATATAATGATTAATCCTTTTTTCGCTCTCAATAGTGTGTCTTATTGAATAATATTTAAGGCCTTCACTCCCATATCTACTTATTGAGTTTGCTATATCAAAAATTTCATAAGTATTATCTATTTTTATTAGATGCATCTTTTTTTTATTGTCACATCCAAATCTATCTTTTTCCCATGCCAAAACTAAAGGCCACTTATCACGGCTATTTATAGCTTTCTCAATTCCAGGAAATACATTCAATAAACTTATGGATTTTCTGTCGATATCTTCAGGCCATAAATAAATTGCATCTTGGTACATTACGTGTTTGAGCTTGTTCAATATTTCTCTTTTATTATTTGAATAATCTGGATCCAGTATTAAAAATCTATACTTAAACCTCCCTAGAATCTTTGACATTTCAAACAATAAATGATAAACTTCTTCATTTTCTTTATTAATAGAAAAATCTATATTCTGTTCAATATCACTAAATTTAACTTGTCTTAAAGTATCTCTTAGTCTATTTACAATATTCAAATAAGTTTCTCTCCTATTAGTAAAGATTGATTCATCAAAATTATCTAAAAAACTAATAAAATCATAATATTTGTCTTCTACAGTTAAGTACTGCAGTATACCATCAACTTTACCGTCAATTAAATTAGATATAATATTTGCGTGTTCAAGTTTAAAAATCATTCCCATAGTTTCTCTCCTTTAATCAAATCAAGTTTTATACTTATTAGATGTTCATAGCAGAATAATCATCCACTATTTTATAGCATTAAGAATGATTCCTCTTTTTATTAGTACACTACATGCATTTTTTCCCAAGGACTCTGCAACTGATATAACCTCAATTGAGTGTGTTAATCTAGTTCGAGCAAAATCGTCTTTTTCAAGTGGAAAAACCTGTGTTTTATCTTGCAATCTTCTAAACTGTGAACTTGATGAAACCTCATCAAAATCAATATCAAAATCATTTCTATTATCCTATGATGATTTTTGTTCTTTTTTTCTTTTAGAAATTGTTTCAGTACAAAGAATTTTATCCCAATCCATATTTCCCCCTATAATTGTTTATTAAAACAATACTTTTATATATGATATCACAAGATTTATCTTTTAAAAAAGACACATTTGTCACATAGTAGTAGTTATGATGCATTAATATTTGTACTGGTAACCTCAAAGTAGACACATACACTTTTATTGAGACAGGAAAGTATAATGTGTAAACAAGGAGGTAAATATGAAATACACAATCGAAGAAAGACTAGACATTGGTCATCGTGTTTGTGAACGCGAAAAGACGATTAATGAAGCGTCAGCGTTTTACCATGTCAGCGTTTCAGCCATCGTAAGTTACATGCGGCTCTATCGGGTTTCTAGTGGCGAGGCGGTTGTCGGTAAATCAGTCACAGCGCATTCCAAAGCCGATTATGAGGGAATGAGTAAGGACCAATTGATCCAGCAACTTATGTTGAAAGACATTGAGGTGGCCCGAGCAAAAAAAGGATACGAGGTGAAAGGGGATGGTATCAAGAAGGCATACGTTTCTTTAAGCAAAAGAATACGAAGTAGTCCTGGAATTGTCGGGAAAATGGCCGGTGAATGGCATGTGCCGACTCATGACAATCAACCGATCGGGCTTCTATAAATGGAAGCGGCGACTGGAACATCCGAATGCCAAGCTCATTAAACGAGCTAGTGACATCGCCTTGTTCAAAGACTATCACGGTAGATTCCCCTCGCATGGGTATCGCCGGCTCAATGCGAAGATTAAATTGGATACGGGCAAAGTAATATCAAACCAATATGCCCATTGGTGTTGTAAAAATGCTGGGGTCGTCAGCGTTTCCAAGCATTATCGATACAAGAAGCCAGGGGATTCATTCAAGTTATATCCCAACCTTTTAGCGGCCGGATTAAACGTCAATTCAAGGATGGAATGCATCGCCTCGGATATGACAGCGTTCTATGTCAAAGGAGTCTATTACGAGTTGACCTTATATATGGATCTATGGAACAACGAAATCGTTGGTTATGGTCTTTCTTCCAAGAAGGGTGACCGTGAGACATATATGGATGGACTAAGACGGTTAATCGAAAAGAAAAAGGAATATCAGGATCTCAAACTTGTACTGCATACAGACCAAGGTTCCGTCTATTCCTCGAAGAGCTTCAACGAGCTGCTTCCCTTATATAATATCATTCATTCAATATCGCGAGCAGGAACTCCAACAGATAACGGGGCGATGGAATCAATCAATGGGTGGATTAAAACCGAAATGTTCACTGATTTTCATATCAAAGAAACAGAGGACGTCGAGGTGTTCATCAAAGAATACCTGACGTATTTCAATGAGCAACGACCAGCCTACTCTTTAAACTATCTGACTCCAAAACAATACCGGGAGGTGTTCAATTGTTAAAAAGAGAATAACTATTTGAAAGTGTGTCTACTTTTCGTTGACTAGTGCAGTTTTAACGGCTTAAATATGCTGTTTTTTAATTTACTCATATTTGTTTGATTTTGTATATCTATTACTTATACTAATATAGATTTTTCCTATCCGAGACGACATACACTCGTGTTATTGAATTGTTTGTTGGATTATATTTTATCCTAAGTCATAATGCCAATCGAATGCCACCTTCGTTTGATTTTGTAACAGGATGTAATGTATTAGAAGTCTTTTTGATGCTTTATTTCCTTGTATACCAATATTGCCATCGCCAAGAATATATACAGCAGTTAAATTCATTCTGCCATCTTTTCTAACCCAGTACTACCATACATATCCAAAATATGATGATCTTCTTAAATGATTGTTGATATCTTTTCGCTCAAACCAGTGTCGTTGATTTTTACCCTTATTAAGTAGCAAATCCAAAATATCATTAAAATAAGGTCTAACCATTTTTTCTAAAGATAGAATAAATATCTTATCTTCAGTATCTTGCCCATCTCCGAGATAATACCATCTGTCACCATTGTTTTTGTTTATCGTGGTTATAATACGATTTTTTTGATTGTTTGTGAATGAGTTCAAAAAATCATTGTTAAGGTATTTTCTTAATGAGCTTGTCTCCCAGAATACCACCCCATGTTTATTGTGGTATGCTTTTGCTCAATTATTTCTCTGGTGATGATTAATTCTTTATCACCCATAATGTCTAAAACATTCCATTCATAGTTACCAAATTTAATGTTATCGCCTTTTTCCATACTTATTGACCTTTCCTTGATTTGCTCATACTACACCAAATATAAATGAAGTTATTCATAATGTCTTTATTACTCAAATAAACATCTTAAAACACCTTTCTACATTTGAACTGGCGAGGAGTTATCTAAATATCTCATAATATTAATTTCGTTTCCCTTTTCAGTTTTTTAGCTAAATCCTTTGATATCCCCGGTTCAATACCAAAATTTAACATCTTTTCCAAATCATTGTCAAAAATTCCATATTGTTTTGCAAGAGCATATACCGAATATTCTCCTATAATCATATTTGAACTCACAGCATACTTATCGCTAAAGCAACCAATGATTGGCAAAAACAATTTATAAAGTATGTACTCATAGTTACTCATTTTGCTTAAAGGAAATTAAACATTATTGTCGAACTAAACATAATGTTTGAATAAATATCTATGAATCATCTTATTTCTTAAGTTTTTTAGTTTTTTTAAGACAAGACATGTTCTATTAACATAATGAATAGTAGCAAAGATTCAAAATAATATTCATCTTCAATCATCTTGATAATATAAATGAACCGTAAACCAAAAAATCTAGAATGATACTACAACTCATCTCTGATTTCATTCAGGTCACAATTTTAATGAATATGATTCCAATCAAACTTATCCATTAAGACTTCATCCCCTTCAATTTATATTCACAACATCTCGAGAATCTAACTTCATTAGTTGTCTTATTTCTTTTTCATTGACATTAGTTTTCTCATACTTACAAGCCTCAATCTCTGCGGTAATTCCACCTTTACCAGTTTTTCCATATCTATACTCTTTAGGTAGTAGTTGTCTTAAATTCTTGATATTATGCTCAAGAGAAATATTGCTAACACCATCAACTAGGCACGATTTGAATTTATAATTGATTAAAAAGGCATGATGACTAACTGCATTTCTTAACTCTTTTACAGCATCAAGATTTGATTGAATTTCGATTGTACAATCAAACATCTCATTTATGTCTTCTGCGGAGATTTTTTTAATTTGACTTATCAAATCACCAAAATCTATTGATTGAAGCACTTTTGAAACACTTTCCCCATTGAGAATTCTTGTTTTAACTTTCGAACGAGAAAATTTTCCATCCTTCCAAAAAGGTTGAATAGGATTATCTTCATATTTGTTACTTAAATAGGCTCGTATATATTCTTCGAGTGTAGCTATATAAATGTAGATTTTATCTCTCAACTTTTTATCATAACGTAGTAATGCTGATACCTTTGACCATTCAATTATTGATTTGTCATCATGAAAATCAACACCAAGATAAGTCATAATCTTATGATGAAAAGCAACTCCTTTAACTCTTAAATAAAATTCCGCATCATTATATTCTTCATTACTATTTGGCTCGAAATATAGTTTTTTCATTAATTCGTCTTTTGTCATAAGTTTATTCCACATGATTATTAACTTCTTCATAGAAGATATGAACTGAGGATATTCTATCTGCTTCATGTTTATCCTTTTCTTCAATTACTCTTGGGATAATATATTTTTCAAGTAGGAGTCTTTGATCATCTGCTGATAGTCCATTAAATTTTTCATATATA
Source organism: Bacilli bacterium (assembly GCA_035326105.1). Lineage (NCBI taxonomy): Bacteria > Bacillati > Bacillota > Bacilli > Bacilli bacterium. Next base: position 184,984 of record DAOKYO010000001.1, on the reverse strand, counting down.
TAGGAGTTTTTACTAGGAAGTTGAACCCAGGTATAAGCATTAGGAGCATTTCGTCTTATCCTCTTTGATTCATCAATGCTAATAATTACAAAATCAAAAGAAAACTTTTCTTTACTAGCATCAAAATATCCCTGATTTTTAGACGTTCTTACAGTGACAACTGTAGTTGAATTTTCAACTTTCTCGTTTTGATTTTTACAATCCGAAAAAGCCTGAAGAAAGTCGGCTTTAATTTGAGTGGGCATAGAATCACCTTGTTTTGAATTCTTTGTCAAAATGATTTGATAATCCAAATCATATTTTCCATCAGAATCTTTTACAATGCATCTTCTTTTCCCAGAGCCAATTAATCTGTGATAAAACTTATAATGTCCTTTAATTTTAGAGTGTTTTCTTACCTCTTCTATTAATTTGGTGGCTCTTTGTCTAGCTTCTTTACTTTCATTGTATGTTACTAATTTTGCTATCATTTATTCTCCCCTGAGTCAATTTGTAATTTGCTCGATATTTCTTAATGCCGACCGTAAGTTATTCATTAAACTATAATTTTATCCAACATAACTTTGGTGAAGTTCTATCAATTTTAATCAATAATCCAAACTTATACGCATATCCACTAGATGGTTTCATGAAAGCTTTAATCTTTTTTATATCAAAATTTTGATCGGGATTCCACCATGTTTTAAATTCGATTACTAATAAATTATCAGAAGTTCCTCTTTTGTGTATTACTAAATCAGGATATACATTTTTTAGTTTATCATCTATCGTGATACGTTTTATATCATATATATTTCTATTATATTCAGCATCCACTTGATATAATCTTAAATCCTTATCTCTTTCTAGCAAGTTAATCATATAGTGTCCAAACCTAAAAACTATTGAACGTTCAGCGTTGTGTACTTCAATTAAACCACCAATGTCTATTTTGATTAAATTAGGTTCTTCTGAATAAAGTTTATCCAAAGATGTTCTAATAAAAGTTTCAAGTTTACTTTTCATTTAATATTTATATCCCTTTCCCTATATTAATTTAATGTTTTATTTTATTGTTATTGCAACATTTAATTACAAAACTCGATTCACATATAGTATATTGTAAAAAGTTAGGTAATCGTGTAAATTGTTGTCGAATCGTTAAAAGGGTGAAACTGTTTTTTTAAACCTCATTAAAAAACTATCTATTTTCATTATAAACCAGTTCTTACAAATTTACATATAGGGAAAAATCTCCCTTTTTGTAAGTAAAAAAGGTTTGCTACATTTGTATCAAACCTTTGCTTCTTACGTGGTGGAGATGCGGAGAGTCGAACTCCGGTCCAAAGATAATCCTACACCAACATCTACAGCTTAGACGATGTTGAATTTTAACTGATGCGACGTAATCGACAAACGGTTCATCAGCGAGGTTATAAAGTTTTCTTCGATAAACGCTAACTAAATTTATCGCCTATTCTCTTGTTATGACACTTATCCTATGCGTGAGAGACGAAACCATAGGAAGTGCGCTTCCGGCAATGCCGGCCTCAGTAAATTGGGAGCTTAATTAAGCTAAAGCGTAAGATGAAGTTCTGTTGCCAGATACTTTTTGTTTGGTGATAACGTCACCACTCGGCTGCAGTTGATGCCGAATCGAATCCCTGTCGAAACCATGACATCCCCATGTCATACCGGCGAAAACATTTTAGCATAATTCGGTTTAACTACAATAAAAATGATTAAATTTGGTTGATAGGCTAAGTTACAAAGCAATTGCAAGGAAATGGAATTCCGTCTTTTCTTTTATAAGAAAAATATTTTTAAGCACTTTTTCAACTATCTTTCATATTAGCATATTTGAGAAATGTGCCACGCTTCATATTAAGCAGATCTGCTGCTTCGCTATTAGTGACTTCTTTTTTTTGATATCTTAAAACCATTTCATTAAAGCCTGCTGGTAGTTTATATTTTGGCCTTCCCATATGCACACCGCGCGCCTTTGCAAGTCTAATTCCTTCCGCTTGTCTAAGCTTAATGTTTTCTCTTTCTGTTTCAGCAACAAATGATAGTATCTGTAAAACAATATCACTAATAAATGTACCAACTAAATTATTTGTTTCACTTCTCGTATCAAGCAATGGCATATCTATAACCAAAATATCCGCTTTGATAATCTGCGTAATATACCGCCATTCTTCAATAATCATCTTGTAATTTCTGCCTAGTCGGTCAATTGATTTAATAATAAGCAAGTCTTTTTCCCTTAATTTTTTCTTCAGTTGCTGATAGGCTTTTCTTTCAAAATTTTTGCCACTTTGTTTATCAATGTAAATATTCTTATCTATTAAATTAAGTCGGTACATTTCATTCATCTGACGATCAATATTTTGAGTGATTGATGACACTCTCACATATCCGTAATCCATGTTTTCTTCCTCCGTTTTCTAACCATTATAGCAATCATATAATAGCCTTTGAAAGAAAGAAAAAGGCACCCAATTATGGATGCGAGTTGATAAAGGTACACCTTTATTTTATGCATATATTATGACATATTTAAGCGCAAAAAAACAACTATTTATTGCTATAAGTGGCTATATTTGTTTTATTTTTTTCTTACATGTTAAAGACACAATCCTGTGCTTTTAAACACCATTAGGAGTAAATATGAAGGAAACAAAAAGTGTTACAGTTAGTCCGTCACAAGAGAACGCAGAAATTGCTATTTGGTCAGATTTCGGGTGGGAGCTACAAAGCAGTCAAGAAATTTTCAACCAGGATTCAGGCTTAAAGCGCAGAGGGGACACAATCTATAATGTTACGACAACTACCAATTATGTTAAGTTGGTATTCCAACGTGACAATTCAATTGCAAATTATTCACAAATCAGGCAAAAAGAAACGGAATTTGATTCTTTACTTGATATACCATTAAAGCACGGCCCGGCTATTAATATATGGTGGATCATATCATTTTTACTTTATGGCATTGGTCTAGTGATATTTATTATTCTTAAAGTGATTAATAAAAAACATAATTCGAAAGCAAAACCTGTGAATGAAAAAAATGGGCAACGTAGAGCTGCTTTAAGAAGAGAAGCGCGGGCCTTGTTGTCCTAGAATTGCCAATTGCCTTAAATGGCTAAAAAAAATATTTTTATTACTATATCTTTCTAATATGCTATGGATATTTTTATTTGTTTTTTGATGAATGTTTTGGTATTGCCATAATTCTATACATAATTTTATATTTTACAGTAAAACCTTTTTCATATTCATCTAAGTCTGCTGTTTCTTTGCAATTGATGCAAGACATATATTAGAAAAAAATTGACAGCCAAATTAAGCAATGACCCGTTTAACAAAAGAAACTTTAAAATAAAACTTTATTCTAAGTAAGGTTAGAAAAACAACAGACCTTTTCAATAATCATGTGGTGGCAATAGCGGTAATTCATTCTTGGATATGTCTTTCATTTTCTAGGAACGTATTTGACATCAATTTGCCGTTTTTCCGTTTGATACTTCAAGCCATACGGAATCTTTTATAATCCCCTTTTTTTATTTTTCATCCTCGATGCGCCACATCAAAGGTAAAGCAACACAGATTAAATTTGGTAGATATTGATATTTGTTTGCCTAAGTTAAGTTAATTATATATAATTAAACTCGCAGTTAGAGGAAGAAAAAATGAAAAACACAAAGAAAACACCGCGGAAACAGACTTGGAAAGTTATATTATCTTCACTTTTTAGTAATAATGCCGTGGTTGAAGGCGGAAGACATCGGGCATGGTATATAGCACTAATTATGCTAGTGCTGGGAACAACCGCAGCTCTTGCCCCATCAATGATTAGTATCGGTAAGACCAGTGGCGCGGATATTATGTCATCGCCGCAATATAGTTTTGAAAACGGCAGACTGGAGTTTGCTAAAGAGCTGAACCTCCAAAACGTGAGTTTAAAGGTGGTTGCTGAAGAAGAAGACGGCACGGTCAACTATCGCTTGAAAAATATTGGTGATAATTGGAATTCGACTTTCGAAGATAAGACAACTGTCAACAGCACCGACTACCACTATTATTCATATTCGGCAAGCGACGGCGAGAAATTACGGGTCTACTATGTTCCGTTAGGAACGGATAATCCCGCCACCACCGATGATGAAAGCTTATCCGGCTATTCCATTCTTCTAGAGTATTTAAGTGGTCTGACCTACGATAGTACCAATGAAGAAGCCCCGGGCACCAAGCCGATCAGTTTTATTGTCTTCGGGGAGTCTACTTACCGGGTAACGCTCTATAATCCGACTACTGTTACCAAGGGAAGTGAATATGAAAAATCACTCGCGGGCCTATATACCAAAAAATTGGTTGATTTAGATTTCAAGGATTTTGTCATCAAGGATGTAAATGGTAATTCAATTGTTGGCTTAGATGAGAATGCCGCTACATTTTCTCAATATCGTGCGGGCGTTGACAGTAACTATAAGAATTTCTTTGTTGAATCTTATCGGACGGTAAAGACAATGACTTTTTGGACCAATGTAGGAGTGTTCGCCGGAACATATGTTTCCATCTCACTCGCGATGGGGCTTATTATATTTATTATGACAAGAGGCAAGACTTCTCCGACACGCGATTGGACTTTCTGGCAATCAATGGCCATTTCTTTTTGGGCGACATTATCACCAGGCTTATTGACATTTATCATTGGCTTATTGATGCCACAATATGCTTCTATGGCCTTTATTATGCTTCTCGGTATGCGGATTATGTGGATGTCGATGAAGCAGATTCGCCCGCCGGTCACGCGATAAAACTAATATTAAAAGGCTAGATAAGTTTATCTAGCCTTTTTGTTTACAAAATTTAGGGAAAAATAAAAACTAATTTTTCTTCTTTTTTCCTGGAACCTGGTGGCAGCGACGGCAGCGCGCCTCATAAGCCTCTGTGGCCCCGATAAGAATAATGGGATCATCATAATTCGCCGGTTTTCCATTAACGAGGCGTTGGGTTCTAGTCGCTGGAGCATGACATTTAACACAGACAGCAGTCAATTTATCAACTTGATCAGCAAGCGCGAGTAGCCGTGGCATAAAGGAAAAAGGGTCACCTCGAAAATTGCGATCTAATCCGGAGACGATAACGCGAATTCCTTGGTCAGCTAGATTCTCGCAAATCTCCACAGCGTCTTCATCTAGGAATTGAATTTCATCGATGGCAACAATATCCGTATCGTCTTTTATAAAATTCCAAATATCTTTTGCCTTTGAAATATTAATTGAACGCGTGTGTGATTTATTGTGAGACACCACTTCACCTTCGGCATAGCGATTATCAATAACGGGTTTAAAAACCAAAATATTTTCTTCGGCATACTCTGCGCGCCGAACCCTTCTTAATAATTCTTCTGTCTTTCCAGCATACATGGGGCCGGTTATAACTTCAATTCTTCCTGTTTGATTGCGCATGGAATGCTCCTTAATCTCCGTAGTCACTGCCTCGGGAAATGTCATCAACAAATAATTTTAAAGCGTCGGTAATGTCGATTAATTCCCGTAAAACATAGCTTTTGTCACTAATTGGACAGTTTTCATAGTCGCTACAGAAAATTACCTGTTTATTTTTTTTGACAGTTGCCTTCATTTCCTTTAGAATATCGGCAATGTGCTCCGGGTAACGGTCAAAGAAACGAAGTAACTGAGTGTAGAAAGCAGGCTCCAAAATGAATTTTGAGCCATCTTCAAGCAGGTATCCTTTCATTAGAGGGTACGGGGAGTTTGGTAAAGTCTTTAAATCAGCAAATTCTTCATAGTTCATGTTTATCACCGTTATCAATAGTAGCATAATTATAAAAAGAAAGGAGAAAAAAACATTGATGGATAAAATCAAAGCAGAAAAAATAAAGGTTGTCATCACCGATATTGACGGCACGCTGTTTTCACATGTTTCTAACCAAGTTCCACCATCGGCAGCGGAAGCTTTTCATAAGCTTCAACAGAAAGGCATAAAAGTTTTTATTGCCTCAGGTCGTAATCGCTACCTTATTCGGAAATCAGGGATTCTCGACTATGTCAGCCCGGACGGCTACATTACGATGAATGGGGCTAATGCGATTATTAACAACAAAGTTGTTTATCGCTATCCGATACCATCGGAAACGGTTGATGCATTGATTAAGTTTGCTAAAAGACTGAAGTTTGGATTGACTTTAATCGAAGAGAACGAAGGCCATATTAATATGGTTGATGAACGCGTTATTTCCGCTCATGAAAAATTCGGAACAAGATTTCCCCAACCGCGCACTTTCCCCGATCATTATGACCGCATTGTTTATCAAGCAATTGCTTTTTGCGATGAACTTGACGAGTCATTATTTCTTCCCCACTTGAAGGGTTGTAAGACCGCACGCTGGGACGAATATGCCGTTGACATCATGCCCCAGGATAGTGATAAATCAAAAGGTGTTCTCGCTGTTTGCGAGTATTATGGCTATGAGCCAGAAAACGTCCTTTGCATTGGTGATGCACTGAATGATGTGGAGATGTTATCGTTGGCAGGCATTAGCATCGCGATGGGTAATGCTCGTAGCGAAGCCAAGGCAGTAGCGGATTTTGTGACTGACGACATTGATCAAGATGGTTGGTCAAACGCGATGAAACATTTTGGACTAATCGATTAAGGGCATCCTCGATGCTCTTTTTTTGTTGTCCAAAAAACCAACATTTTTATTGTTTTATTTACTCCTTGGAAAATATTTATTTTTGTTATAATCAATTCCATTTAACTGTGGCATAATAAAAAGGGCACCCCCAAAGAAAAGAAATAATGTTTACTATTTCTTTTTTATTTTAGGAGGCTTTATGGAGACTAAATATATTTTCGTTACTGGCGGAGTTGTCTCAAGTTTAGGTAAAGGTATATCGGCCGCTTGTCTGGGGAGATTACTAAAAAAACGTGGGCTCAAGGTTTTTATGCAAAAGTTTGATCCCTATATCAACATTGATCCCGGTACGATGTCTCCTTATCAGCATGGTGAAGTTTACGTGACCGATGACGGTGCGGAAACCGATTTAGATCTCGGCCATTACGAACGTTTCCTGGGGGAAAACCTCAGTAAAGAATCAAACGTTACTGCAGGAAAAATATATCAGTCAGTCATCAATAAGGAACGGCAAGGCAAGTACTTGGGGGCGACTGTACAAGTGGTGCCTCATATTACCGATGAAATAAAAAAACGACTGGTTGATGCAGCGAGTGTCAGCGGAGCCGATGTGATTATTACGGAAATCGGAGGAACGGTTGGGGATATTGAATCGCTTCCTTTTCTTGAAGCCATCCGTCAGGCACGTTTAGAGTTTGGTTATGACCGAACACTCTATATTCACAATACTTTAGTCCCATTTCTAAAATCTTCGGAAGAAATTAAAACTAAACCGACACAGCATAGCGTAAAGGAATTGAGCAGTTTAGGCATTCAACCGGATATCATTATCCTTCGTAGCGAAGTACCGGTTCCTCTTGCCAGCAAAGAAAAAATTGCTCTCTTCTGCAATGTTTCTAAAGCGGCGGTTTTTGAATCGCGCGATGTCAAGGTTCTCTATGAGGTGGCTCTTAGCTTTCAAAAGCAAGGCTTGGATGATTTTGTTTTAAAACATTTTCATCTGGAGTGTCCGCCTGCCGACATGAGTGATTGGGAAACGCTGGTGACAAAAATTACTAATCTTCATGAGGAAGTTCATATTGGGCTAGTTGGTAAATACATCGGACTACATGACGCATATCTTTCGGTAAGCCAAGCATTATATCATGCGGGCTACTTTCACGATAAAAAAGTAATTATTCATTGGATTTCGGCGATTGATCTTGATCGAGCAGAAATAGGGGAAGAGTTTTCAGAGTTAGATGGGATTCTTATTCCGGGTGGTTTTGGGGTTCGGGGCGCCGAAGGAAAGATGAAAGCCATTCATTATGCACGCGTGAAAAAAATACCTTTATTAGGAATTTGTTATGGCATGCAATTGGCAGCGATTGAATTCGCCCGCGATGTTTTAAAAATGGAAGATGCCGATACGAGTGAGAACAACCCGAACACCCACTATCCGGTTATTGATTATCTTCCCAATCAATATAAGGGCATCAATTTAGGCGGAACTCTTCGGTTAGGGCTGTATAATTGCCGTTTAGAAAAAACAAGCAAAGCGTTTATGGCCTATGGCAAAGAGAATATTGCTGAACGCCACCGCCATCGGTATGAGTTTAACAACCAGTATTTGGCCGCATTCAATCAAGCGGGATTGCTGGCATCTGGGCTTAATCCAGAAACGGGGCTTGTGGAAATCTTTGAGTTAAAAGACCATCCTTGGTTTGTAACTTGCCAATTCCATCCCGAGTTCTTATCGCGCCCATTAAACCCCCATCCTTTATTTCGTGATTTTATTAAAGCCGCTTCAGATTTTAAGAAAACGAAAACCGACTGATTGCTTTATGGCTGCATAGCACCGAATAATACCAGCCAAGCCAACAGGGTCTTAGCGACAAGACTTAGAATAATGTATACGCGTTCGCCATAAAGGTAATCTTTCCACTTGCCTATTTGCCGATATTGAAGAATCATATTGACGGGGAAGGTGTTGAAGGCGATGAAGTAAGTTCCAGCGATGAGCCAAACGAACCAAGGAACAAGACTTAAGTCATTAATGCCTCCCATATAGATAAAGATTACTAACCAAGGGGTTATGCCGGCTATTGCGCCTAAGACAAAAGGCAGCCAGGTAACTTTCTTCTTGTCCTTACCGCTATTCATTTTTTCCATAATAAGGCCGAATAAATTCATAATGGCATTTAGCACAAAGATAAGGATTAAAGAAGCGATATCATAAACTCCAAACAGGGTGGCAATTAAACAGATCATTATCGATGAACTTAAGGCATACTCAAACCATCTAAATTGATTGATGCCTTTTTCTAAATCGCTGATATAACGCTTTTTAAACAGCACAACCAAGACATGGGCCAGGGCAGATAAAAGCAAGAAAATTCCCACCAAAGTGGCAAAAGGAAGCTCAAATAAGGACCGTTGATTTAAAAACAGTGATTGAGTGAGATAATCATAATCAAGATAGTACTGAACAATAGTGGGCCTAAATTGGGCAATATTAACCAAAAGAGCCGGAATCAAGAAAATCATCAGCACCCCTTGAATAAGGTGTAGTCCGCCCATGATAATATTGAAACGAAGGAGACTCTGGGTCTTAATTTTATCCATATTTTTTAATCACTATTAATAGTGCCTTTCTATTTAAATTATATCAATTTTATGAAACAACAAAATTAATGCATTATATAAACACATGCACAAAACCAAAACATGCAGTTATTTTTTTGTGATTTAAATAAAAAATCAAAATTTATCAAAGCAAATTAAATCTCTTTTTGGAAACAACAAACTAATAGGCGTTTGTTGATTAGGGACAATACCGATGGCATATTTTGTGAGCGTGGCAATATCTAAACAAAGGGTGGGCTGTTTATCGCTTATTACCCAATTTAGTTTATAATCGTTAACGCCAATTTCTAAGGTGAGATTATTTTCTGCAATTAACGGATCATTTATACGAAGAGTAAAAGTAGAAATCATTTCTGCCGAAGGACGATAGTTGGCGAGAAACAAGAGAACGCTGGTTATTCTTATCATTTGGCCGGTGGCATCGCCCCCGAAAGATGGGATTTTTAGTTTAGAAAAATCAAAGTGAGAATTTACGGGGAAAATAGGTTTAAGCAGAATCGCCTCATCGGCTTCTTCGCCACTATGGGCTAAGTATCCGTAAACCTCCTTTTCATGTTTTATTAAATCAAAGGAAGTTCCATCTTGGGCCAGTGAATTCATAAAGTATGACCAGCGTTTTAAGGATCGATCCATATAGCCTTCTCTGCCCTTTATCGCCTCTTGATAAATATCGGCCAAAAGTTCGGGTACAACCGCCGCTTCTAGCGTTACTTCAACATGTGGCCAATTTATGTCTAGCGGAGCTTCGAGAATATAATTTATGAATCCGGATGAAGTATAATAGTGCGAATCAACAGGATAAAGAAAAATAAAAGCGTGATTAAGATTAATTGCCTCTTTAATTGCTTTTTTTACCACTTCTTTTAAAAGTCCTTGTCGACGGTAGGCCGGATTGGTGGCCATGCCGACGATTAGCGACAATGGCCAATTCTGGCCGTTATAGTGCATAGTTCTATCGATTAGAATTAATCCGCTGACTATCTTTTGATTACGTTCGACACTGATGATATTGTGCTCGCGGGCATCATAAAGAAATATATAGTCTCGATAGGCAAATGAATCGGAGAAAGAACTGGCATACAGCTCATAATAATCCCTAATTTTTTGCGAAAAAACCAAGGCGTATTTTTTCTCTTTCTCGATAGGATGCCAGCTGAGCTTTGCTGCTCTTAATTCGGTGATACCCATGTCCTCTTGCCGGGTGATTATTTCTAAATCTTTATATCTTTTCTCGTATGAAAGTTTGGCGATGGCGACAAACGAACCAATATAGTTATAATCGGCCTTTTCAAAAAGAACCACCCCATAATTTCTTTTGCTGATTCCACCGATACTAATGGCGACTAAAGTTTGATTGGCATAGAGTAAATCGGCAAAAAGTGATAACTCTTTTAAGTGATCAAGCGCATAACAAATGGCAGGTAAATCATCATCCGCGCCACCTTCATTGGTGTACCGATGTAAAAAAGACAGAACCTCTTCTTGAAGCCCGGCTTGATAATCAATCAATTCATAGTTATATTTTTTTTCAAATTGATGCCATAGATTGCGTTTTCGATATAGTTTGTTACCTTTTAATTCAATAAAGTTCCTGGGGTCATAGATGTATTCGGCATAGTCATCATCATAAAGGGATAAAGTATGGGGGATATCGACTAAGGAAAGCATTTCTTCACTTATCCCAAGAATAAAAGCGTGAGGATCATAATCATGAATAATTTCTATTCCCCGTTTAAATTTTTCCTTACTGTCGGCTAGAGGGGGCAAATAAACATATCCCCGTTTATCCAGGCTGCGCAAAATAACAATACCCTCGATCAAGGCAATTTCGTTGTCGGCATGATAGTTCCAAGCCAGAAGGTTAAAACTTACCAGTTCAGAAGCATGATAGTTATTAAGATAGGGGGCTTTAATAAAAAGATCGTCGATTGTTTTTTGATCGGAAATAGTCAGTTTGCGAAAAGTAAGCATAAAAAAATTCCTTTATCATTATTATAGCGATAAAGGAATTGATTGACCATTTTTTATCTTTTAACGATGAGTTCCCCGAAAAAAGAGAGCGATGGTTCCCGGACCAGAGTGGGCGCCAATAACCGGTCCGATGTGACCATAAACTATTTTTTTAGGATGGAAGGTTTCGGCGAATTTATCTCCGAGAAAATGAGCCATTTCTTCATCATCCGCATGACCGATAAAAATCACTTGGTCTTTGGCAAAATCGGCGGTAAGTCGTTCTTTAGATAATTCAACCATTGTCAAAAGTGACTTTTTTCTTCCCCGGGTTTTCTGAAGACTGACAAGGCGGCCTTCATTATCGGTGTATAACACGGGCTTGATATCGAAAAGATTGGCCAGAATGGCCGTGGCTCCGCTAATCCGGCCACCGCGTTTCAAAGTGGTTAGATTTTCTACTGTAAATAGGTGAACAAAGGAAAGACGGTTGTCCTCCACCCATTCAGCGACCTCTTCAATGCTCGAGCCTTCTTTTTTCATATTGGCGGCATAGTAGACTAAAAGCCCAAATCCCATCGAGGCAGAGAGCGTATCGACAACGACAATTTTTCTTTCGGGAAATTCAGTTTTCAATTCCTCAGCCGCACTGAAGGCTTGTCCCACTGTTCCGCTGAGTGTGGAATCAAATCCCAGGTAGAGCAAATCCTTGCCACCGGCAAGAATCGGCCGAAAGGCTTCAAGGAATCGATGTTCATTAATGAGCGAAGTCGACGGCATCGATCCGGCGCGCATCATGCCATAAAATTCTTTCAAATTCAACTCCCTTTCGTCGGGGTAGTTATAGTAAGTTTTGTTATTAATGGTAACGGTGAGGGGTATGACCATCACTCCTGTTTCCTGAACTAATTCTATAGTTAAATCGGCACATGAATCGGTAACAATAACATAATTATCCATGAGTAATATCCTCCTTTTTGTATTTTAACATGGCACTTTAGTAATGAACGACATAGAGGTTAGTTTGTAAACACCCTGTAAATTTATTTGGCTTTTACAGCAGTAAGCGGGGGGAACGTACTTGGAATCGGTTCTTGATAAAAATTTTCATACTTGTTTACAAAGGCATTCCAATTTGCCTTTTCAAGATACTCTTTATTTTCTTTTAAACTCCGCTTTTCATCGGGGAAAATCGGTGGCAAAATGTTGACGACAAATTTCTTTTGCATAATGCCGTCATATCCGACGCGATTAGAAGATAAAAAAGTTATGAAAACAGGAATAATCGGTACCATATTTTTGGCGGCATAGTGAAAAGCTCCGCTTTGAAAAGGGCGTGGCAGTTCATATTCCCACCATTCTGATCCCTCTGGGAAAAACAGAACGTAATTTTTATTTTTTAGCAAACTGGAAAGTTTAATGTCAAAGTTTCTCATGACCGAGAGGCGATTTGATAAAGGCATCGTGCGGGTGGCGCGCATATAATCGCCCAGTTTCCCTTTTTGGTTATTAAAATCGCCGACAGTGACGTAGAGACGGTGCCCCCGAAGAGCCTTTCTTACGGCTAGGGCATCAATCTTATTAACGTGATTGCAAGTAATAATCGCTCGCTTAATGCCTTTTAAATTTTCTCTTCCGCGGACGGAAGTCATCAGATAACGGTGATTGCTAAACCACGAGTAAGGATTAATGATAAAGAACCGAATTAAAGCGTATTTAATTCGGTCACGGAGTGAGTACTTATAATCGTAATCATCAGTCATCGGAATGGCATTATCATAGTTAATAGGATCTAAGTGGTCATTAAAGCGGCCTTCTTTTTCCGCTATTTTGATTTTTTCGAGAACCTCTCGAGTTGTTTCAGAAAGATGCATAGTTATTCGCCTCTATTTTCCGTTTGAAAATTAACGCGATCAATGCTTTCCCACGTTTCAGCTTTATGGCTGAAGAGGGCCTTACTGACAATTTTAATATATCCCATATAAAACAAAGGATGAACAAAAAGTAAGACTAGTTTACGATACCATGGAAGGGGATTGCGTTTTCCTTCCGCGAGTAAGATGGCAAGTGTCAGGAAGAAAAAGGCGAGATAGATTAATCCAAAATGAATCAATCCCAAAGTAAGAAAATCCGCGGCTATTGGATTGGAAAAACCAAAGAACGTGAGGGACGCAAACGAGTAGGCAATTCCTCCAAGCAGTAAGTAGCCGATATACCAATAAACGATGTAGAGACTATATATATAGTAGTAATTAATCTTTTCCTTCAAACTTTTGAAGGAGAGGTTCTTAATCTCTTCACGATAAATCCGATCGGATTTAATCAATCCGCTCATCCACCTTTGACGTCTCTTATTAGTAACATTAAGTTTTTTAGCTTCTTCTAAATAAAGAACGGCATCTGGATTATAGAGAGTGGAATAGTGGTTTAAGGCGGCATCCCGTTGAAGTTCCATGTCTTCAGTCATTGTCTGGTGGTAAGGCCAGCCTTCCCACTGTTGAATCAAAGACTTATGAATCATTACTCCAGTAGAAATGGTCATGATTGTTAAATTGTGAGCGGACTTATAACGGTTGCCAAGTTCATCGATGATTGTCCAAATCAAGCCATTGCAATCACCAGATAATGAAGAAGCACCCTTTTGTTTTAATAGATAATTTTTAACCAATTTTTTTCCACATATAATATCCTTCTTGGTTGCTAAGGCATCATTCATCGCACTGACAAAATGGGCATCAAGCATACAATCGGCATCAACGATAACGTAACTTTCGTAAGCGTCTGGATTTTTACTAAGAATATCTTTTAATGCGAAGTCAAGCGCATCGGCCTTACTTTTTTGTTCGTCCGCCACATATGTGAAGCCATTGATCATATCCTTTGTAAATTTGATTGCCGGATCATTTTTATCTTTAACGATGACATGTACATCAAAATAGTCATGATCGTAATCTTGCTTCTGTAAGGAAGCTAGAAGAGGAATAATAGCTTCGCCTTCGTTACGAGCGGGAATTAAAACGGCAATTCTGTTTTTAATTGGGTTATGATAGTGCTTATTTTTTCTTAATGCCCCAAACCATCCGATGACTCTTGGCAGGTAAAAAGCGACAAATACAATGGAAATAATAATAAGAATTTTATAGGCAAGATTTAATATTTCGCGATCCATAATTAATATATTCCTTTCAAGCGAAGGTTGGCGACATGAGCAAGATATTCATAGAGCACGCCATCATAAGCATTGAGATGGTAGATATCATGAATTTTATCCACTTGCCAAGGTTTAATATTTACTGTGTGATAGAAGGGGAAGAAACGAATTGATTTTGAAAAGTGCTGAATGACAGTATCTTTACGAAGCTTGTATTGTTCGTTATAGCGGCGGGGTAAAAAACACTTCTTTTTATTGAGTTTATTAAGCGCAGTTTGATCGGGAAAGGCCATCTTCTTGTTATTGCACATTTCCCGGGCCTTTTTAAATAATCCGGTTTTTCTAACTTCTGCAAGATTAAATAGAAGCACCCCGGCATTCATATAATTGGGGGATATGAAGAACCGACCAAGATTATCTTTTACTCCGGCGAATTCATACCCGGTTATATCCTTATTAAATAAGGGAGCAATATCGCCATTCGCCATTGTATCGGTGTCAAGATAGAGGACTTTGTCTGGCAAAGGTAAGGTATCGGCAAATAAACGAAGGAAAGTATAAGGAGTATAAAAACTTTTAATATTTTTGGAATGGCCCATTTCTTGACGAAATAAATCGGTTATATCAAGTAAAGTCACTTTGCTGGCCGCATTTTTTCTCTTCAATATTTCTTCTAAATATTCTGCCCGAATATTGCTTATTGGCTGATTGCGCGATTCAACATCGCTTAAGTTCATCGTTAGAATAAAAACATTTAATGGTTCTTTGGTATTATTAGCGATGGATATAAGTGAAATCATCATTCCGTCGTAAGCTTTTTGGTTACCACCATAGAGTAAGTTAATCATGGATAATCTCCTTTTTTTGATAAGTAATGTATTCGTAGTTGCTGTTCTCACTTCTTTTGCGCATTGCATCTATAACTTCGTCATGAAGAAGAATTGCAGCATCTTTTTTGTTAACGTCAGGTGTTGGATAGAAGGGACCGTCTAAATAAATTGTAATACGGGGTGTCTTTCTCCAATGCCGCTTTTGGTAAGTTACAGTAAAGGCAAATGTCGGTACATTGAAACTAATTGGATAGGAGAAGGAACGATAATCAAATGGCCGGATCTTGGTGTAATATGGCCAAATATGAGCTTCGGGATAAATGGTAATAACGCTATTCTGTTTAAGGCGCTTCTCTATTCCGTTTATAAAATTTTTTGTGGCGTGGAAATCGCTAGGAAGGGGATAGGCCCCAATCATTTTCATAAAAGTTCTAGTACCCTTTAAGGCCAAATTCTCTGGGCTCACAATCACATAACTTTTTTTTGGAAAAGTAATCATATTGGGAATATACCCATCACCAGGCACTTGAGTGTGGTTGCCATAGAGAAAGTATGGTTGTTTTTTAATTCTTTTTAATACAGATTTGTTTTTAATTTTGTAATTAAATTTTATTTTTAAATAGATAAAGGCAACCGGGGTCATAATTAGGCGATAGACAATAAAAGCAAAAAAGCGGTAGAAAATATTGTTATTAATATAGCGAAAATGTTCATCAATGGTAATTTTATCCCGGGTTATTCCGGAAAACTCATCATGCACTTCATCTTCGTAAATAAAAATTGGCTTTTCTTTACTCATCACTCTTTTCCTCGCCCTAATATTAAGTTTTAACTCAAAAAAATGCACCCTACTGATAAATATGCAAATTATAATGTTTTAAACCCTAATAATAGAGGCGATTCTCTTCCTTTGAGACAAGCATAGAGTTCTCTACTGGCAGTAGAATTGGGGATATATTTCGTGTATTGCATTAAAAAAATATAAATATTACAATGTATCTAGCCGAAACAGTGGAGAAGAATTATGGAAAACTTAAAATCAATTATCGCCACCAATCTCGTGGAATTAAGAAAGAAACATCATTGGACTCAAGCCGAACTAGCCCTTAAATTAAATTATTCGGATAAAGCAATTTCAAAATGGGAGCATGGCGATGCCCTACCCGATATTGAAATTTTGGCTCAGATTGCTGAATTATATGGTGTCACTTTAGATTATTTGACACATGTAGGAACTTTTGAAGAAAAAAAGCAGTTTGTGAAGGTTAAGGAAAAGAAAGCAAACAAGTTGATTATTTCACTGCTATCCATCACTTTAGTGTGGTTCATAGCGATGATTTTATTTGTTTTCTTCCAAAGTCAATTTCCAACCGGAAAAATGAACTGGATTGTCTTTGTTTGGTCGGTCCCTTTATCCTGCATTATTGGCGTTATATTTAATTCCATTTGGGGAAAGACCCGTAACAACTTCTTTATTCTCTCAATCTTTGTGTGGTCGCTTTTAGCCGCGGCCTATTTAACTCTGGTTCAATATAATATGTGGTTATTATTCCTTTTGGGCATTCCGGCTCAAGTGGCAATTATTCTTTGGTCGCAAATAAAGGGAAAGTAAAAAGTAAAGCAACTATTATTAATACTGCAATTTTTTGATTACTAACTCGATTTGCGCAATCGGGCTTTTTTCGCTAAAATATAAAGGTAAGGTCGATTTCATAATCATTGAGTAGATTCCATCTTTTTATGGATGTCATGATCTTAAAAGGAGGTTGTTTTTTATGTTAATTGGAATTATTGCAAGTTCGACAAAAAAGAATGAAAAAA
The DNA here is from genome assembly GCA_035326105.1 of Bacilli bacterium. NCBI lineage: Bacteria > Bacillati > Bacillota > Bacilli > Bacilli bacterium. The sequence goes on along the minus strand of DAOKYO010000001.1, from coordinate 167,961 downwards.
GGTATCCGCTTCATTACCAACATATTAATGAGTTGGACGAAGAGGAACGCAAGCAGCTCATTTTTGAGGAAGGATATCCGCATTTGGACAAAATCAAGCACCATGAGAGTTTAGTGATTGCTAGTCGAAAAGAAGTTTTTGATAAGGCCGACTTGGTAATTATTCCCAAGCCGACAAAAAATGATTTTCCTTTCTTTAAGGAGAGACAGATTATTTGGGGATGGCCGCACTGTGTCCAAGGGAAAAATATTACCGAGGAAGGAATTAAAAAACAGCTTACTTATATCGCTTTTGAAAATATGTACCAATGGCGAAACGAAGAAAAAGGAAGACATATTTTTGCTAGAAATAATGAATTGGCTGGCTATGCATCCGTTATACACGCCTTTTCTTCCTTAGGACTAACCGCTGGAATTTATGGTCCGGCATTCAAGACGGCAGTCATTGGATATGGATCAACCGGCAGAGGCGCCATCAGCGCGCTTCGCGGGTTAGGAGCCAATGACATAACAGTATTCACACGGCGGAGCAAATTTGAGCTTACTGATGCTTTGCCAGGAGTTAAGTTTAGACGCTATCGGGTAGATAGAAATGGGAAAACGATTATGGATGAAAAGCCCGCTAGTGAATCTTTGGCTGAATATGATGTGATTGTTAATTGTATTTTACAGAACCCCCTTCATCCAATAACCTTTTTAAAGCGAGATGACGCTTTACAAATGAAGCATTCTTTACTGATTGTTGATGTTAGCAGTGATGAAAAAATGGGATTTGATTTTGCACATCCAACCGGTTTTGACCAGCCTTCATTTGAAATTGGTAAAGTGACTTATTTCGCCGTTAATCACTCACCAACGTACTTTTTTGAGTCGGCATCATATGAAATCAGTGGAGCTTTGTTTCCATTTTTAAAGCACATAATAAATAATGGAACATATAAGGGCAATATCACCTTGGAGCGGGCTGTTGATATTGAAGAAGGTAAAATAACCAACAAGGCAATCATTGAATATCAGCATCGAGAAAAAACCTATCCTTATAAAGTGATTGTAAAATAATAATAAGTTATAGAAAATAAAAAGGCTTAGGATTTGATTCCTAAGCCTTTTATAAATTTAGTCTAAGAAACTATTAGGCCTCTTTTTTCTTATTTAAGATATAGAAACCAACTAGAGCGGTGAGACCAAGTGATCCAATAAGAACAATGTTTTGCAAAGAATTACCAGATTTATCTTCTGTCGGTTCCATAGTTGAACTTCCATTCGTAGCCACATAAGCTTCAATAAGATCCATTCTAGCCCGGGCATTAACAAATAATGTATCGCTGCTTGTTTCAAAGATAGTCTGTGAATCTTCAACCATATAGTTATATTCAGTTTGCAGTAATGGATACACAGTTTGGCAGCTGCCAGCAGCATTGCTTCCGATACCAGTCATCACATAGTCGGCAAACGCAGTGGCTTGTTCTAAGGCCGTAACGTCATGTGAAGCGAAGGTATGAGTTCCGACATTGTCAGATTGTTGATTAGCAATAGCAACCCATTCACCCATACTGAATGTTGTATTTGGTGAAGTAATACTTGGGGCTCTTCTAAGTGTCATATCTTTCGTACTGCCGGCATTGCCATCGGCGTCGGTTCCGGTCCATTCCGTTCCGGGATCTTGTCCGATAACACCGATAACGTCAATTAAAGTGTCATTTTTGTATAATCCAACAGCATCATTACCATTAAAATAAGTAATGCTTGTCTCAACGTATTTTCCAACTTTATAGGCAGAAGTGGCGTCTTTATTAACAAAACAGAAGGTTTCGCCATTTAGCAAGATGGTCTCTTCAGTAAATGTGTATGTATAACTTGCGGTATTAGCTCCATTGGCAAATTCTTTTATTGAATAGTCTTGTAAGTCAATTGAGGAACCCGTCCCGTTAAATATTTCAACAAGTTTATCGTTTCCAGAACTTGCTTCAATATATTCAGAAATAAATATTTCACTTGAATTAAGAACATCGCCAACATCGGCGTTTTCATTGGTTACTTTTACTTGGTAAGTAGCGGTTTTTCCACCGAAGGAAATGGTCGCTGACTGATTACCAATAACTCCAGAATTTACGCCAGTAACGGTAAAGCCAGAAGTTAAATCTACACTTTCATTATTGTAATTAGCAGTAATTGAAAGTCCAGTATAACTAAAGCTTTCGCCGAGCCCAAATGTAGTTTTTGTAGCCGGAGTTTTGATTTCAATTGAGTTTAACACAATCGCTTCAACGGTAATTCCGGTTATCGTAGTAGTTTTCTCAACTCCGCCAAACGAATAAGAAACAGTTAGGGAAGTAACACCAGTAGATAGTGATGAAGGCGTAATAGTCACTAATCCGGTCACATCATTGGAAGAACTATCATCAAAATAAGCTGTGACTTGAAGTCCCGCTGGATCAAAGTCCTCTCCATCAAAATAAGCTTTTTTGGTGGGTTCGTTTGTAACAGCGATGCTCGTTAATGCAACGCTAGATCCAGAGCCGGTTTCAAAGGAAATGCTTAATTCTTGCAGTCTGACATATTTCGAAGTTGTGATAGTTCCTACACTATCTAATGCCACCTTTATCGAACTAATGTTCTCGGGGTTTGCTGGTTTGACTACAGTAATTGTCGGCCCTTGCGCATATGATTCAGTAGAACTAGATAGATTGGTATTTCCTATTTGCGAGGAAAGAACATTGTTTTGACTATCAAGTAATTCTACTTTGAATACGCCTTGTTGTCCTGAGCCACCATAGGTTCCAATCTTGAATTCAACCACCAAATCGCTAGCTAAAACATTGCCTTCGCCAAATAAATTTGCCGATGTAGCCGAAGCATAGTGAGATAAAGTCGCAATTCCTATGTAATCACTACCTAGGTTTTGATAGCTTGTTGCCCAGTTATTTGTTTTTCCTGAGCCGAATTGTACAACTTCAGTCGTGGTAGCAGCCTTAACACCAACCACTCCGCTGTCGTTAGCTCTTAAAAAAGAAAAGCCAGCACCAAAGAGCAACATGGCACTAGCAAATAGAAAAAAGCCTTTTTTGAATTTAGTTCCCATCCTAAATATCTCCTTTTTTATTCAATTTTATTGTATAGGCCGACTTCTTTAACAAGATAATATTATTACACATGTGTTTAAATTACAACTTAATTTTTATTTGCTAGCGCTTCCAAAAATGTAAAAAATCGGTAAATATACATTGATTTATGCAATTCAATGAAAAAACAGATACTTAACCTCTAGTAAAAAAACAAATAATTATATTAATAAAAAATGCCATTTTTTTTAGAAAATTTCATTTATAATAATGCGATTGCATTAGATTTTTATTGGGATAAAAGGCTGATGTAAAGGACGCTTATTCAATATAAAACAAACACATAAGTTGCCATCTATTAAATTTTGTAAACCACGTGCATTTTAACAAATATAGAAGCTTACTCAAAGCATTTTTTTCCTCTCTATATTTTGAAACCGCTTTTGCTTTTTAATATTAAAAAAAACTACAAAAAATCGTCAAAAAAAGCATAAAACCCCTATAATTGATAAGGAATAAACTTCCAGGAAGTTGGATATAACTATGGATAAGTATAATGTAATTGTTGTCGGGGCTGGACCGATGGGTATTTTTACGGCTTATGAATTATCCCTACTGAATAAGGATGCAAAAATACTACTTGTTGATCGCGGCATGGATATTTATCGTCGGCATTGTCCAATTCATGATGGCAAGATTTCTAAATGTCCAGTCAATCGAGACGGAATTCTTGGCTGCTACCCGGCTTGTTCTATCACCAGCGGCTTTGGCGGTGCAGGAGCTTATTCCGATGGCAAGTTTAATATAACAAGTGAGTTTGGCGGATGGATGACAGAGTATCTTAGCGATGATGATGTCCTTGATCTAATCCATTATGTCGATAGTGTTAATCTTGCACATGGGGCGCCCGAACAGTTGACCAATCCTTATACCAAGGAAATAGAGGAAATAGAACGTCGCGGCTTGGCTCATGGTTTAAAGTTGTTGCGAAGTCAGGTTCGTCATTTAGGTACGGAAGTAAATTTAAAGGTATTGACCGGAATTTATGAGGATTTGAAAACCCGCATCGATTTCCGCTTTGCGAGTAATGTGACGGATTTAATTGTCGAGAACGGTCAAGTTAATGGAATTATAATTTCTGATAAAGAAAAAATTTATAGTGATTATGTTGTATTAGGTGTCGGCAGAAGTGGGGCAGAATGGCTTGATCACACCTTGAACAAATATGGAGTCGCATTTAAACATAATAAAGTTGATATTGGCGTGCGAGTGGAAACTAACGACATCGTAATGGAAGAAATAAATCGTTCGTTATATGAAGGAAAATTTATTTACTCCACCAGCATGGGGACGACAGTAAGAACATTTTGCTCTAACCCCTCGGGGCATGTCGTTATTGAAAATCAAGACGGAGTAGCGGTCTGTAATGGCCATTCCTACAGTGACCCCAGTCTTGGATCACACAATACAAATTTTGCTTTGCTGGTATCCCACGGGTTTGATGAACCATTTAAAGATCCGAATGCCTATGCCATAGAAATATCGCGCCTAGCCAATAAGCTTTCGGCCGGATCGGTTATTGTTCAAAAGTACGGCGATATAAAACGCAATCGTCGTTCCACCCCGAAAAGAATAGCGGAGGGGTTTGTAAAGCCGACATTGAAAGAAGCGGTGCCAGGTGATTTGGGACTCGTGCTGCCCTATAAAACGATGCGCTCCATCATCGAAATGATTGAAGCGCTTGATAGTGTTACTCCCGGCATTGCAAACGATCATACGCTTTTTTATGGGGTTGAGGCAAAGTTCTATAGTGCCCGTCCAAACATCAACGGGGAATTTGAGACTGCGATTAAGAATCTTTTTGTTGGTGGCGATGGGGCCGGACTTACACGTGGTTTAGCTCAAGCTGGAGCTAACGGGGTTTTTGTCGCGCGAGCGATTAATAGGCGAATTACTCGTTGTAGAGTTGTAAATGATGTGCGACCAATTTCTTCAAAAAAAGAAGAGTGATTTGCTAATATTATTTAGGCAACCATTTCTTTCATTATTAATTGTTCACTTTTTTGTAAAGGCGTGAGCCACCCGAATGAAGAACGGCAGATAGTATTTGATCGAACTATGTAAGCTTTCATTTGTTTGACTAAATCATTGTGGTTGTAGAAATGTGTGATAACGCGTTTAAATCTCGCACGGGAAATGTAATAAACTTTGCAGGGGTGATTTAGAATCCTTCTGTAAAGATTTCTGACCTTACAGGAATATTATAGGCTACCCCCTTTTTATTTCTAGGAAAGACTCACATCAATTGTAAAGTAACGGGCAATTAATAGGAAAATTACTCGTTAACTTGCGAATTATTCTTTGCCTCAGTAAAATAACAATGTTGGTAAGGGGATTAAAAGCATGGATAAAAAATTAAAATCTTTTTTCTTTTTTCTAATCTCAGCATTTTCTTTTGGCCTAGCATTGATGCTTATTCCACCAGGTCAGCCGGTTTTGGCAGATACGGGACCCAAGTCACAAATCAATATCACTATTGATAATGCCAACCCGAATGACGATTTATATTTTGGCTTTTTTTCGGATAAAGGCAGTGGCCCAAACTCGCTAATGGATGAAGACGCTGCCAGTGATTCCTATTTCAGCGCGGATTTAGAAGATCCGATTATTCAAAGATTCTATCAGGCAGGATTAGATAACGGCGGGTATTACTTCATGCGGATTTTTATGCTGGAAACCGGATATTTTCATAACACCAATTATCTGGGATTCACTTATATCGCTCCGAGCAATTTCAAATTGGGCATCTATGAAGCCAACACCGGAAGTTTACTTATGACCAATCCGGGATTGACTAAATTTACCTTTCAATCCGACTATGTTTTAGATTTACAAAACATAGATTTTGGAACCTTATCTTCAACTGCAACCAACTATATTATAGCGTCATCCATCTTGACTCCCGATGCCGACACGATAAATAACAATATTCTCCGTTTGCTAGGAAGAATCATTCTTACCATAGTTATTGAACTTGCGGTCGCCATTTTATTCAAGTATCGGAAATTTATCCCTCTATTGACGATTGCCATCACTAATTTGGTTACGCAGATTGGTTTGAATTTTTTTATTTTTAATGCGTATAAAACATCGGGCGACATTGGCTATACCTTAGGTCTAGTTATCGGCGAGGCAATTGTTTTTTCGCTGGAAGCGTTAGTATATTACACTCTATTTAGGTTATTTAAGCGTAAAGAAAAAATGGATGACATCGGTCATCCGATTCTTTATGCGTTAGTGGCCAATGCGGTTACATTAGCCATTACATTTATTCCCTTACTGGCATACCAGTGATTTTTTCCAAGTATTGTCTAATAACCAATGCCGTTTCTTTGTTACGGGCAATCATATGATGAGAATAAGGTGATTGATAAGTTTGATACATGGTGGTGTAGATGGGTTCATCTTTGTATTTAGGATTAATTTCTCTTCCCTCAATGGCGTCAAATCCTCCGTTCACCATCGCATTCATTAAATCATTGGGTGATTTTTTTTGAAGCAAGGCCTTGACGAAAAACCGTCCTTTTAGTTCAGGCATTCCACATTCGCGACAAACGAGACACCGATCAAAGACGGTATTCATTAAAAGACTATTCTTTTCGCAAGGCAAAACGTGTTCCCGAAGGAAAGTGACATCGTCATATTTAACATCCATCTGCGAGGAGACCGGAATAAAACCATCATATGATCTTCGCCAGCCAAGCAACGAATCGTTATAAACGCCGCAGGTGCTGACCACAAGCGATAATCGGGGACGATCTTTAGTTTTGTAAAAGTTCTTTTTAAGCCGCTCCAGGTAGTTGGGCGTTAAATACACTTTAGCATTTTCAATTAAGTTCTTGGTTTGTTTATCGGTGATTTTCCCACGGATAATCTGCCGAAAATAATTTCTAAAAGCCTCATCGCCGAGGTGAAGCAATCTAATCATTGTAAAGGCGTCTTTTACCGGTTGAACTTCGCTATAAGGCGAATTAATGGATATTATTTGATCAACCATGCCTTTGGATCGAACGGCAGTTAATAAATTAACGACTCCGCCTTGACTATGACCGATTAAAACAATGCGAGCCCGGGTTTTTAAATCCCGTTTTAAATAGCGAATGCAATACATTAGCCGCGAGACTTGAAGTTCAATTGTGGCATCGACATGGCGGCCGCAAAGACGGGGATTAATCAAAATATATTTTCCTTTGGTTTTGCCGGCCAATTTGCTTATTCGTAACAAACGGTTTTGGATATCGATTTCCGCCGTTTCATTTTTAAAGGCAATAATGCCTTTTTTAGGATCAGCACAATCCGTGCGATCAAGATTAAGAAGCGGGCCTCTTACATAGCGACGAGGGGAATCAAATATCAAATTGTTGGCGAGGGGAAAAAGGGCTTTTTCATCGGCGGCATAGCCCGAAACAAAAAACACGATGGTTGAAGGATTTATCGGAATGGTTTTGGCCGGTAAATTGATTTTTGACATATATTTTACTCGTTTTCTTTGCCTTGATTATATCGAGTTTCAATAAGCCTAGCAATACGCTGTATCTCGTTTAAATCCTTTAAGTCGCCCACTTCAATCATCAGTATGTTCTTCTGAGGAATACCAAACTCGCGATAGACTGCTTGAGCGACGGGATAATAGTTATCAAAGTGAAAATTCAAATAATTATCTTGGCCTTGCTCCATCTCCCGATTTCGATGATGGACATTTTGAAAAAGCACATCCTTCGGTCGTTTTATAATAATTTCTAAATCGAGTTTAGGCAGATGACGAATGTGTTGTTTGGCAATATCAAGCGACAACTGATATTGATGCTCATTCATATAGCCCGCAAGATGAAGTAGTTTCGTATAGATGATATTACTATAAAATGTCGAATCAAATATCACATTCTTTTGGTCTTTATGATCCCACATTAAAGTGAACATTGCGGCATAGAAAGCATTTTGACCTAAATAGGAGAAAAGATCTTTGTTCTCATAAAAAAAATTGAGATATTCATTTTTTTCAATCGGCTCTTTTATCAACTCATAATTAAAAAAAGCGGCGAGTTGCCGAGTCAGCAGTGACTTGCCGGCACCATTGGGTCCATTTATTCCTAAGCGCATATTTGTCCTCCGGGTGAACATACTTATTATAATCAAAAAAATGATGTTTTTGGTGATGTAAGCGTTTTATTTATTTTCCGGTTTTTATCAGCGTTTATAAATGCTAATATGGGGAAGGAGATAGTACGCATGAGCAAGGTATTCGTGATTGGAATAGCTGGCGGTACCGCTTCGGGCAAAACCACTTTGGCCGAAAATTTATTTACCCAATCAGAATGTGATACCACTCTCGTACTTAGGCTTGATAATTATTATCGCGATTTTCCGGAAATGCCTCTTGAACAAAGGCAAAAGCTCAATTATGACACTCCGGAATCTTTTGATGTACCGCTTATCGTCAAGCATTTAAAATCCTTAAAAGCCGGCAGGGAAGTTGCAATTCCCAGTTATGATTTTTCTTTTCATCGACGGAAGGAAGAGACACAAAAAGTAAAAGCAACTCCAGTTATAATCGTTGAAGGCATTATGGTTTTTGCCATTAAGGAAATCCGGGATCTGCTTGATTTTAAAATTTTTGTCGATACTCCGGCTGATGTTCGCTTGTTAAGGAGAATTCAGCGGGATATCAATGAACGGGGGCGCACTTTGACTTCGGTTGCCAATCAATACCTATCAACCGTTCGTCCGATGCATGATCTTTATGTGGAACCTTCCAAGGTCTATGCCAATATAATTATTCCTGAAGGGGGATATAATAAGGAGGCTACCGATTTATTGGTAGCCCGTATTCGTCAGATGGTTGAAGAAAGCCGTTAACACCTTTCCTTCAAACATTCCCAATTCGTTTTGCCACCTTAAAGGAGGTTCAACCAAAATGAGACTTGGAGTTATCGGCCCGACTGGTGCGGGCAAGTCGTTATTATCCCAGAAAATTGCTGACTATTATCACGCAACTTTAATCGAAGAGCCGGTGGCTAAATCACCCTTTCTTCCGATTTTCTATAACAACAAAGAGACAATGTCGTTTATCGCTCAAAATGCCTTTTATAGTGAACTATTTATTCTTCTTTACAAGGAAAGAAATAATGACAATATGGTCAGTGACTCCACGATGTTCTCCAATCTGGTGTTCAGTGAGCAACTTCATGGTGAAGGCTACATGGATCAGCATGAACTTGAACTTGTCTATCAAATCGCGGAGGAAGGATTAAGAGCGTTGCCAGAAGTGGATGTGCATATCGTCATTATGCGGTCCAACGAACAGTTGCTCGGTAACGTAAAAAAAAGAGGCCGCGCGATTGAGCAAGGACAGGAAGCTTATCTTTCAAAACATAACACTAATTATTACCCGGTTTTGAGAAAAATATTTGATTATTATAAAGTCAACGATAAGCATATACTGTGGCTTCCAATTACCGATATGGAAGATCCTAAGGAATTTGCTTCGATAATTGAAAGAATAAATCGGCAGTATAAGAAAGGGCTTGACTAAACCAACGAATTAAAAAAAGGCGGTTAGGATATTAAAATCTTAACAAGCCTTTTTTTCATCGCCGTTACTTATTTATACTTGTAGTCTATGGAATCAACTCACCGATAGAATTGACAACCCAGGTTGGCTGGCTTGAAGATGCCTTTAAATCATTTAAAGAGGCTTCCCCGCTTAAAACGAGAATAGAATCAACCCGAGCGTTAACCGCGCTTTGTATATCGGTATAAAGGCGATCGCCAATAACAACAACATCCTTCTTTTGTATTTGATATTTATTAGCGACAATCTCAATCATATCCGGCTGAGGCTTTCCAATAAAATAAGGCTTTTTACCGGTAGCCTTCTCAATCATAAACGCGAAGGAACCACAGTCGGGAATATAGCCAAAGTCAATCGGACACACCCAATCGGGATTGGTGGCCAAGTAAGGAATATCTTTGGTTGATAGTAGTTCACATAAGTCAACAAGCTTCTGATAGGTCAATTCTCGATCATAAGCGAGTAAAGCGCAGTCGGCCTCAACGGAAGATACCAATTGAATTCCTCCCGCTTTAAGCGCTTCAAGAAAGGAAGTGGTTCCGAGGGCAAAAACTTTAGCCTGCGGATAGTGTTTTTTTAGAAAAATTATCGTAGCCTCGGTTGAAGTAAAGAAATCATCCGCATCCGTTTTAATACCGAAGGCATCCATTCTTTGAATATAACTTGAAACCGATTGAGAAGAGTTATTAGTGATAAAAATATATCTGGCGCCCAGCTTTTTAATGTAATCTAAGAAGTTTTTGGTTTGAGGAAAAAGGACGGAACCATTATAGAGCGTTCCGTCTTGATCCAAAAGAAATAACTTTTTTGTTTTGATAATATCGAGCGAGTGATTAAAAATATCGAGTGTCATACTAATCTAAATCAATTTCCACAACCTCATCGTTGATTTGTTTGCTGTCGCCGTGACGGACAAAGAGCATCGTGACAAAGGCCAAAGCGGCAAAGACGGCACAATAAATAAATAGGACCCGTCGATCAATGAGATCCATAAGAATACCGCTAAAAATCGGTGTGGCAATTTGCGCAGCCATTGAAGCGGTGTAGTAGTAGCCGGTATAAACGCCAATATTAGACCCATGACTCATTTCCACGACCATTGGGTAGGAATTAACATTGATTGTTGCCCAACCGATACCGGCCAAAGCCATTGTAACAAACATGAGGAAGTTGGTTTCTTTAGTCACAAAGTAACCGAGAATAAAGGCCACGAGAAGAATAATAATTCCTCCGAGAATCGTTTTTCTCCGTCCCAGTTTGGTAGAGATGATTCCCACCGGATAGAAAGAAATAATCGCTGCCACATTGGCAATCATTAAAGCCAATGCCCACGAGGAGAAATCCACCACGTTGGTAGCATAATCACTAAACTTTGAAGTTGCCGCATTATAAGCCATAAACCAAAGGATAACGGAAGCTAAGATGAGCAAGAAAGATTTTTTGACATCCTTCGGCATTTTTTCCTTATATTTAGGATCGGCATCTTCTTTAGCGATAGTTTCTTTCTTTTCAATGCCATAACGGATGGAATCTTCTTCCATCGATTTTGACCAAGGAACCTCACGCACTAGAATCATAAATACGGAAAGCATCACCAGCATCAGTCCACCGATAAGGGCAAATAACGGGATGTAGTTTTGATAATCCTTACCCAGGAAGTTAGTCGCCAGTAAGGCCACGAGCCCACCGACAGCTCCCATTAGGTTTATCACCGCATTTGCTTTTGAACGTAAAGGTTTAATCGTTACATCAGGCATCAAACTAACTGCTGGAGTTCTAAAGGATGCCATAGCAATTAAAACAATCAGTAGAATACCGATGAAGGCGACAAGATATCCGGAATAATTGGTGGTTATCACTTGGAAAATATACGTACTACGAGCAGTAGCCACGACACTTTTAACTGGATTTGAGGTGCTAATTACTCCGTTGACCGTAAAATAAAAGCCATCCGTTCCTTCTAAAACTCCGGAAATGGCTTCCTTGGCGATGACCGCCTGTTGGAAAAAGTCGACAGCGGCCAAGCCGACAAAAATAACAGCGGCAACAATCGTGCCGATAAGAATGTAAGGCGTGCGTTTTCCCATTTTTGTACGCGTCTTATCCGATAAAGCGCCAAAAAGGGGAAGTAAGAAAAGGGCGATAATATTATCCAATGCCAAGAGAACTCCCGACCAAGTTTGGTTGAGTCCAAAGTCATTGATTAACATCTTCGCCACGATATTGTCATAAACCGACCAAAACATCGAAATAAGTAAGAAAGCGAAACCGACACTAAATGTCCGTTTCAAATTAAGCTTAGGCGCAGTGTGACCAGCATCCGACTTTGTCATAAATTATGCTCCTTTATGTTTTAAAACGACTTTCATCAACATATTATCACTTATTTGGCGGCTAAGCATTAAAGTTTTATCGTCTCAAAAATGATATTGTCGCTATATTTGCGCCCTTTTTGCAATTTCTCTTCACTGTTGATAGTCCAACTTAAAATAGGCATTCCTTTTTTCCTCAGTCGGCGTATGCGCCAGAAGGGAAGAAAATTTATGTCGTAAGAAACAAAATCAGGATGCGAAATTTTATTTACAAGTAAGGTTTTAAAAACAAAATGCACCATTTTGCTTTGTCCGGGCAAGTCCTTGCTGATTAATTGTCCGTAGGGAAAGCGGTTGGGATATTGCGCGCGGATATACTTAATGGCATAAGGATTAAATGATTGAACAGCCGTATTTTCCAAAAAGGGATACTTCTCAAGGGATTTCATAACGAGATCAACCAATTTTGGATTGAAATCATTTTCGACTTTTAGTTCGATAAGAAGTGGGACTTTACCGTTGACGAGGGCAAGAACCGCATCGAAAGAGGGGATTAGTTCGCCCCCAATCAGTAAAGGATATTCCTTTAATTCCTCGGCAGTTAAATTCTCCACAAGGCCGTCTTTACCGGTCACTCTTTTTAAATTGTTATCGTGGACAACGACAAGACTTCCATCTTTTATCAGATGAACATCCAGTTCAATTCCATAGCCAGCAGCGACGGCATTTTGAAAAGCTCCGAGAGAGTTTTCGGCGAATTGTTGATTATGCAATCCGCGATGGGCCAACGGAGTCTTCAAGAAATTAGTGAAGTTAGTCATAATAAATTACCTGAACTTTCTTTTTTAATTGTTTATTTTATGCCTATGTTTGTCAATTGTGTTTTGCGATTGATTACTGATATTGGTCGCATAAAGATGAAGAAATCTATATTGATAATTTTAATCCGTGTTTTTTTCGGTAAATTAAATAAAAGAAGAGTTTAAAGTAAAGACGGCGATTACATTTATTAATAATTTTTTAAAACATCATCTATAATAGAGAAATAAAAGTGAGGATTTAAGAATATGGATCCAAAAATTAAAGAGTATTTAACGGCCGAAACCAATCGGCAAAATAATGGGTTGGAATTAATCGCAAGTGAAAATTTCGCCTCCAAGGAAGTTCGCGCGCTTTGCGGTTCGATTCTTACAAATAAATATGCTGAAGGCTTTCCCGGACATCGTTACTACGGGGGGTGTATTAATATTGACTTAATCGAGAATCGAGCCATAGAGTTGGTGACAAAAATTTTCGATGCCAAATATGCTAATGTTCAGCCGCACAGTGGCTCCCAGGCGAATATGATCGCCTATTATGCCACTTTAAACCCGGGGGATAAAATATTATCGCTCGGTTTAGATGAAGGCGGACATTTAACTCACGGATCAAAAGTTAATTTTTCCAGCAAATACTATAATTTTGTTCATTACCATCTTTTAGATGATGGTCATATTGATTATCCGGGACTTTTAAACCTTGCTCAAGAAGAAAAACCACAGATGATTTTGGCGGGTTTTTCGTCCTATCCATATACAATTGACTTTAAAAAAATTGGCGAGATTGCTCATAGTGTCGGAGCGGTTTTTATGGTTGATATGGCCCACATTGCCGGTCTAATTGCCGCCGGGCTGCATCCCAATCCTTTGCCTTATGCCGATATTGTTACTTCAACCACTCATAAAACGTTGCGGGGACCAAGGGGCGGAATTGTGCTTACTAATAGCGAAGATATCATTGCCAAAGTAAACAAGGCTACTTTTCCGGGCCTTCAAGGCGGACCGTTAGAAAATATAATCGGAGCTAAAGCGCAATGCTTTTTTGAAGCCAGTCAACCCGAGTTTAAAGAATATGCACGCCAAATTATTGCTAACACGAAAGCTTGCGCCGAAGAATTTGAGCGTCTTCAAGATGTGGTAAGCGGAACAGACAATCATTTGTTTTTGTTAAACACCAAGGCGAGTTTTGGCCTTACCGGTGACAAAGTAGAAAAAATGCTTGAAGAAATTGGTATTACCGTCAATAAGAACATGCTACCTCATGATGAAGAGCGGCCGACGGTTACCAGCGGAATCAGAATTGGCTTTGCGGCGTTATCAACCAGAGGAATAAACGAAGAAGGGGCAAAGGATGTAGCCCGGATTATCGATAATTTTTTGAGGGGCACGGCTACGAAAGAAGAAGCTTCAGCGCGAGTGACGGAACTGGCTGCCGGATTAAAAAACATTGAAGAATTATAAATTACGCTTAGATGTTTTATAATAGGAACACAAAGTTTTTATGTTGGCAATGCCAAAGATACACCGGAGCATAAACCTTATTATCTATCAAGTTTAATTAGTTTCAAACCATAGTGGGTTATGTTATAATTTATTCGTCGTTATCGACCAATTATCGTAAATTATGGAAAATAAATCATTTAATCAACATGCGCTTCTTGCGGCGGCAATTATCTCCGCTTTAGGGACTATCGTCTTCGGAATACTTTGGGCGCTCATCGGCACGATGAGTTTGTTTTTAGGGTGGGTGTTGGGAGTGACTATCGGGTTTATAAATTATGGTCTAATCGCTTTTCAAACTTCGATGACAATCAGTGGGGATGCCCGACCATTGGCCATGGCGTTAGCAGGCGGTGGTTTCTTCATTCGCATCTTGCTCTATGGAGGGGCGATGTTTCTTTCCTTGTTTTTATGGAAGAAAGGATATGATGTCTTTAATGTATTCACTGTTTTTGGAGGCTTTTTCCCCGTTCGTATCGGCCTGTATTTTGCTGAATTCTACGAACGGAAAAAGCAAAGATCAAAATCTTAAGGTAAAGTAATATGCAGGCAATTATTGATTGGTTAGCCACAATAAATCTACCGGGAGAAATAATTACTTCAATTATTATTGTTTTTATTGTGCTGATTATTTCCTTAATCATATATTTTAAAGTAAAGCATACTGACCCGCTGAAACGGCC
Organism: Bacilli bacterium; assembly: GCA_035326105.1. Taxonomy (NCBI): domain Bacteria; kingdom Bacillati; phylum Bacillota; class Bacilli; species Bacilli bacterium. Next base: position 152,956 of record DAOKYO010000001.1, on the reverse strand, counting down.
TCGAGGGATAGTCCATCTTGCTGAATTGATGGTTTCTTCCATTGACAATATGGTAAAGAACAATATGGGAACTAAATACCATCGCTATGGGGGGTATTTTTTGGCAGTCGCGATGTATATGTTCTTTGGCTTTACTATCGGTCTTATTGGTTTACCGACCCCGATGACCAATTATATGGTTCCTCTGTCATTGGCTTTGATTACTTTTATTATGATTCACGTCACGGCAATCCGCGCTAATAAGTGGAGGTACTTTAAGCGATTCCTGGATCCATTTGCCGTGTTTTTACCGGTGAATCTTATATCGATGTGGGCGCCGCTCATTTCACTTTCTTTCCGTCTATTTGGCAATGCTTTGGCTGGATGGTCAATAATGACTATTGCCTATTGGGCGACAGAATCACTTTCGACCGCACTTTTTGGATGGCTGATTCAAGGTGGAGTTTCAAGTATCTTTGTCGCTCCGCTGATTACTCCGTGGCTCCATATGTATTTTGATTTATTTTCGTCCGCCGTGCAGATTTATGTGTTTATTATTCTCTCGATGATTTTTATTTCACTCGAAGATCCAAGTCCGGATACAACCAGTGCAAAATCGTCAGGAGAAGTTAATAAAAAAGAGAGAATTATAGTAAAGGAGAACTAATATGTTATTGGATTTATTGAATTCTTTTTCTCGGATTTTAGCAGATGCCTCCGTTGGCGACGGCCTTATTGCTTTAGGCGCAGGCATCGCCATTCTAACGGGTGCCGGTTCGGCCATGGGCGAGGGCAAAGTGGTTGCAAAGACGATTGAAGCGATCATGCGCGCCCCCGAATTGGAAGGAAGACTGAGAAGCACGATGTTTATTGGCGTGGCTTTAGTTGAAACCACCGCCATCTATGCACTTTTAGTCGCTCTGTTGTTGATTTTCGTTTTCTAAAATATTTTGTTAGGGAGATGGTTTTATGTGGATTTTTTCCAGTGGTTCGCCGTTTAATGCCGATGATTTTTATCGCAAACTGATACCAGAAAACATCTGGTCTTTGGTTACGCAATTATTGGCTTTTGGTGTGCTTGTTATTATTGTCGTTAAACTCGTATATAAGCCGGTAAGGAAAATGCTTATAACGCGAGCGGATTACATTGAAAAAAATATCAAAGATGCCGAATCCCAGAAAAAAGAGATGGAAGACAAATTGGCGGCAGCCGACGCTCTCGTTCTCGAAGAAAGAAAAAAAGCGGTCAATTTAGTTATGGAAGCAAAGGCGCAAACTGAGGTGGCACGAGAAAAAATGATGGCGGAAGCCAAAGAGGCCGCTCGTCAGGAAAAACAAAAGGCGCTGGAAGAAATTAATCAGGCTCGTCAGGAAGCGGAAGCAGCAATTCATGATGAAATTGTTAATGTCGCCCTTTTGGCTTCTAAAGAAGTTTTGGGTCGGGAGATTAATGAAACGGATAATCGTCGCTTGGTTGATGATTTTATCAAGGATATAAAGAACTGATATGGAAAGCATTGCCGAGCGTTATGCGATAGCCCTATATGGTATTGCAAAGGAAGAAAAAAGAACTGATCAATATTTAGAAGCCGTTTCTTTTCTGCTTCGTGCCTTTCATGAATTTCCGCAATTTTATGCGGTTTTGACCTCCGAGTTTATTAGAAGAGAAGACCGCCATCGCATCGTCGATAAGGTTTTTAAACAATTTGATATGCCGTATCTGATTAATTTTGTGAATTTATTAATTGATCGGCGTCGGCTTCGCGATATCAAAGAAATAGCAAAAAAGTTTCGCTATTTAGTCAATGCGGATAAGGGAATTGAGGAGGGAATTGCCTTCTCATCGCAACCGTTGACGGATGGCGAATTAACAAAATTAAAGCAGGCGCTATCTGCCGTTCGCGCTCACCAGGTGGAGTTAACGAATCGACTGGAGCCGAATTTGATCGGCGGAGTTAAAGTTACTATTGGCGATGAAGTTTATGATGGTTCGGTCAGTCATCAAATAAACGAGTTATTACTCAAGTTGCGCAAAGGAAAGGCGGAGTAACATGACAATCAATACAAATGAAATCAGCGCTTTAATTAAAGCGGAAATCAAGAATTATAAAACCCAAATTGTCGCTAGCGATGTGGGGACCATTGTGAGTATTGGCGACGGTATTGCTATTATCTATGGATTAGACAGCGCGATGCTTGGCGAATTACTTCTCTTTCCCGGCGATGTTTATGGGATGGTGCAAAATTTGGAACCGGACAATGTCGGTGCCGTTCTTTTAGGCGATGATTATGAGATAAAAGAGGGCGACACAGTTAAGCGGACGGGTAAAGTGGTGGAAGTCCCGGTTGGCGACGGACTTATCGGCCGGGTAGTCAACGCTATCGGCCAGCCAATCGACGGTTTAGGTCCAATTAAATATTCTAAGACAAGACCAATTGAGCGAATTGCTCCCGGAGTTATGCTTCGGCAACCAGTCAATGAACCTTTATTGACAGGCATCAAAGCCATTGATTCGATGATTCCAATCGGAAAAGGACAACGGGAATTGATCATTGGCGATCGACAAACGGGGAAAACGGCAATCGCCATCGATGCGATAATCAATCAAAAAGGAAAAGATGTTCTTTGCGTATATGTCGCTATCGGCCAAAAGCAGAGTAGTGTGGCAAATATTGCCGATCGTTTAAGGCATGAAGGAGCGATGGGATATACGACGATAGTTTCGGCTACCGCCAGCGAACTGGCTCCCCTACAAATGATTGCTCCATTTGCTGGAGTAAGCATTGCCGAAGAGTGGATGGAACAAGGAAAGAATGTCTTAATAGTCTATGATGATTTATCAAAGCATGCGGTTGCCTACCGCACATTGTCATTACTTTTGAAAAGGGCTCCTGGCCGGGAAGCTTATCCCGGAGATATTTTCTATCTTCACTCGCGGTTATTGGAAAGAGCCTGCCGTCTTTCGGATGAAAACGGCGGCGGATCGATTACCGCTTTGCCCATCATTGAGACGCAAGCCGGCGATCGCTCGGCCTATATTCCGACAAATGTTATTTCTATCACCGACGGGCAAATATTTCTCATGTCCTCACTTTTTGCGTCAGGTCAAAGACCGGCGATCGACAGCGGCCAATCCGTTTCTCGGGTTGGCGGATCAGCCCAAATAAAAGCGATGAGACAAGTGGCGGGGTCGTTGAAAATCGAATTAGCAAACTATCGTGAACTGCAAAGTTTTTCCCAATTCGGCAGCGATTTGGATTCTTCCACCAAAAGGGTGCTGCGGCACGGGGAAGTGCTGATGGAAGTTCTGCGTCAACCGCAATATACCCCCTTTAAGTTGGAGCAAGAAATTTTTGAATTGCTGATTGCTAAATCTCGCCTTTTGGAGAATATTCCCCTATCTTCAATTCATACTTTTTTAGAGGAAGCATACGGAACCTTGACCATACAGCATCCGGAATATTTAGCTTCTGTCATGCAAAACAAAAAATTTGTCGATGATTTAGAAGAGAAAATAGTGACATTTGTAAAAGATCTGTTATCCACTAAGACATTTACAAATGATGAGGCAATCTAATTATGTCGGTTGCAATGCAGGTAACGAAACGCCGTATCACTTCAATCAAGGCCACGAGTAAAATTACTAAAGCTATGAAATTAGTGGCGATAACCAAATTAAAAATATGGCAGAAGCGCTACGAGGAGAACAAGCGTTTTTCGGATGACTTTATTGAGCTCATGCGGAATACGATTAATACCGATGAAGAAATCACCTCGGTTTATTTTAGTGAGCAAATAGAGGCCGAAGGTGATTTGCATGTCATCATTACTTCATCGCTTGGATTATGCGGATCTTTCAATAATGCCATCTATGCGAAAGTGGAACCGATTTTGAAACCGGCGGATGCGCTTGTTATCATCGGCCGGCGCGGTCATCGTCACTTTCAGGATACCCCCTATACCAAAATTGAAAACTTTATTGATTTAGGCATTGATTTTGATGAAACGAGATTCTTAGCTTCTTTTATCCGGCATGCCTATGCACAAAAGAAGTATAGGCGAGTCATCGTTCATTATACGGAATATCTTAATTCCCTATCAAGTCGGGTAAATAGCGTACAGTTGCTTCCTTTAAAAAATGCAAAAGACACTCCGTCACCTATGGAAAATCTTCACCCGGGAGCAATTGTGGAACCGACAAGAGAAGAATTCTTTATTAGTTTACTTCCAATATACATAAACTCTCGCCTATATTCGTTCTTGCTAGCCTCTCAGGTTTCTGAGCAAAGCGCGAGAAGAAACGCCATGGAGCAAGCCACCAAGAATGCTGATGATTTAATTGATCGATTAATGATTGAATATAATACCGCCCGACAAGCAGCAATTACCCAAGAAATAACGGAAGTAATTGCCGGCGGAAAGTGAGGATCAAGCACATGAACAAAACAAAATTAGCGGAAGGCAAGATAATTCAGGCTATCGGACCGATTATCGATGTTCAATTCCCCGAGGGGCAACTCCCCAATCTTTTGACCGCTTTAGAGATACCGTTATCAAAGAAGGAACCATTGGTGGTAGAAGTGGCTCAGCATATCGGAGATGACGTGGTACGAACGGTCGCCATGGGACCTACGGACGGGATAGTTCGAGGAATGAAAGTGTTAAATACCGGTGAGCCGATATCCGTTCCGGTTGGAAAATGTACCCTCGGCCGAATGTTTGACGTCTTAGGGCGCCCAATTGACAATAAGGGGGGAGATTTTTCCCATGAACTTCATCAGCCCATTCATCGTAATCCACCATCTTTCAAAGATCAGAATGTCAGCCATGAAATTTTGGAGACCGGAATTAAAGTTCTCGATTTGATGTGTCCATATTTAAAAGGCGGCAAAGTCGGGCTTTTTGGCGGAGCGGGCGTAGGCAAAACCGTTCTTATTCAAGAATTGATTCATAATATCGCCACCGAAAAGAGCGGTATTTCAGTTTTCGCGGGTGTCGGTGAAAGAAGCCGCGAAGGCAATGACTTATATCTAGAAATGACAAAGAGCGGAGTCCTTGATAAGACGGCGCTTGTTTTTGGTCAAATGAATGAGCCGCCGGGCGCAAGAATGCGGGTAGCGTTAACGGCACTTACAATGGCGGAGTATTTCCGAGATACGGCCCATCAGGATGTCCTGTTGTTTATTGATAACATATTCCGTTTTTCACAGGCTGGAAGTGAGGTTTCAGCCTTGCTCGGCAGAATGCCTTCCGCAGTCGGTTATCAACCGACTCTAGCCACGGAAATGGGGCAACTTCAAGAGCGGATTACCTCGACCAACAATGGCTCAATTACTTCCATTCAAGCAATTTATGTTCCCGCGGATGATCTCACCGATCCAGCTCCGGCGACAACTTTTACTCATCTTGATTCGAAGACTGTTCTCGATCAAAACATTGCCGCATTGGGCATTTATCCCGCGGTCGATCCCTTGGGCAGCAACTCACAGGCGTTAAGCCCGGAATATGTTGGCGAAGAACATTATATGGTTGCGCGACAAGCGCAGGAGATTCTTCAAAAATACAAAGAACTGGCGGATATTATCGCTATTCTGGGAATGGATGAACTTTCAGAAGAAGACAAAGGAGTGGTAAATCGGGCTCGAAGATTGAGAAATTTCCTTTCACAGCCCCTGCATGTAGCCGAGGCTTTTAACAATCAACCGGGTATTTTTGTGCCGGTCAAAGATACAGTTCGTTCAGTAAAAGAGATCATTTCCGGCAAGTACGATAATCTTCCCGAACAAGCTTTTCTGTATGTGGGAACGATAGAGGATGTATTGCTAAAAGCGGAGACACTCAAGTAGTATGGAACGATTGACACTGGAGATTCTTACCCCAGAAAGAAAGAAATTTTCTGGAGAAGTAGATCTTGTTCATGTACCCACTAAAAGTGGTCCTTATACAGTGTTGCCTAACACCTATCCTTTGAATGTGGTCATTGAAACGGGTGAACTTTATTATCAGGTTGATGGTCAGCAGATAAGTTTTGCCATCAGCGGTGGGGTCTTGATGGTAAAAAAAGACATCACGACTATCTTAGCCGAGACGATTGAAAGGTTTGATGAAATTGATTCTGAACGCGCAAAGATGGCAAAAAAGCGGGCCGAAGAAATTATTGCCAAGCAGGAAAGCAACAAAGATGTTAAGAAGGCGACGGCAGCCTTGATGCGGGCCTTAACTCGACTTAAAGTCGGTGAATATAGCGGTGATTTTGATAAAAATCCGTCTGATTCCGACCTTAGTTAATGAATTAAAAGAGAGTGGCAATGCTCTCTTTTTTAATTATTTAAGTAATTTCAGTTATTGTTAACGCTTTCATTATGTTTATAATAGTAATTAGCAAAGAAATATTAGAGGAAAAAATTTATGAAACGAGCATTGCTTTATCTCCAAAGTGGAGGGCCGACGGCGGTTATCAACACTTCCTTATATGGTGTCATTAAGGAAGCTAAAAAACACCCCGATTTAATTGAAGGGATATATGGATCCCTATATGGAATTGAAGGATTATTAAAAGACAATATTATTGACTTAGAACAGGAAGAGGCGGAGCAAATTGAACTTTTGAAGCAAACGCCAGGGGCAATACTTGGATCGACGCGCTATAAACTAAGCAAAGATATTTCGCATGAAGATTATCAAAAGATTCTTTCGACCATAAAAAGACACAATATCGGATTTTTACTTGTCAATGGCGGTAATGACTCAATGGATACATGTCATAAACTGAGTTGCTTCTTTGGACAGAGCGATTACGATTGCAAAGTTATAGGGATTCCTAAGACGATTGATAATGATTTGTATTTTACCGATCATTGTTTGGGGTATCCCAGTGCGGCCAAATATGTTCTTCAAACGCTGCAAGATATTCAAATTGACAATCATTGCTACGACAAAGGAAAAGTTGCTATTGTCGAAGTTATGGGGCGCAACGCCGGCTGGTTAACGGCCGCGGCCGCGCTTTTGCCGTCTTCGCTTCGTGCGGATGACATATTTTTACCGGAAGAGAGTTTTGATTTAGAAAGATTCTTGGAACGGGTTAAAAAAATCTATGAAGCAAAAGGAAAAGCCTTCATTGTTATCAGCGAGGGTGTGCAGGCGTTTTTACCCGGAAAAAATATTTCGGTTGACGCCTTTAACCACATTCAATTGGGCGGAGTTGCTAATATGCTAGGAGAAGAACTCAAGGAGCGATATGGGATTCCGGCTCGGCCGATTGAATTCTCTTTAATGCAACGGGCGGGAACTGTGCACATTACTCCTACCGATCAAAAAGAGGCGATTAAAGTTTCCTCAGTGGCGGTTAAACGAGTTATTGGCGGACATTCAAACGCCATGGTAATCATTAAGCGCAACCTTGACAAAAAAGGTGTCTATCATTCAACCTATGGTCTAAAACATCTGAGCCGAATTGCCAATGCGGAAAGAAAAATGCCACCGGAATTGATAGCGGACATTCATGGCGAAGGTCAACTCATGCGCGAGTATCTTTTGCCTTTAATTCAGGGCGAAATAAAACAGAAATTTAGAGATGGCATGACCCAATACGCCTGCTTTAAAAAGATTAAAGCAGAGTAGTTTTTGCAGTATATTCTACCATTGTATTATATTTGATATGGGACTATGCTATAAATAGATGAGGTCCCCAATGTATAAGTTACTGATAATAGATGATGAATATTTAGTCCGTGAAGGACTCAAAATGACAATTGATTGGGCGGCGAACGGCATTCAAATCGTTGGCGAGGCCAGCAACGGACTCCAAGGTTTTGAGGAGGCGATGCGCCTGAATCCCGACCTTATCATTTCTGATGTTCGGATGCCGGTTATGACCGGAGTTGAACTGGCGGTTAAGTTAAAGCAAAATAACTTCACCGGAAAGATAATTATTCTGTCCGGTTATCGCGATTTTGAATATGCGAAATCATCATTTGAGAATGGCGTTGTCGCTTATGTTTTAAAGCCGGTTGACAATGATGAATTAGTGGCAGCAATAAAGGGGGCACTCCGTCAATTACAGCAAGAAATGGCACATCAGGCCCTCATCAGTGAACTTAGCGAACAGCTACCGGTTGTTAAACAGCAATTTATTCGCGACCTTTTTAACGGCCAAATTCACAGTTTGGAAGAAATTGAAAAAAAAGAAAAAATCCTCGATTTTCATCTCCCGGCACGGGGCTTTTTGGTCAGTATGCGCTCCGATGACGAAGCCGGAACCGGCTTTTCTTTTTCCCTTCTTCAAAAATGCATTAATGATCATATGGATGATGAAGACAATGTAACGCTTATTTTGGACCGGCGACTCTACATCTTTGTGGAGAAGACTTCAAGTGAGGCGGTGGCCGACAAAATAAGGATGATTCTTGAGGAATATGAGCGATTGGAAGATGAAACCGTTTCGGTATCAATTTGCCAATTTGGTTCGCTTTTGTCATTAGCCGGTGCCCATAAAACCAGTGAAGATTTATTAAACAGCAAACTTATGATCGGCCTAAATACTATCGCCCTAGAAAACTCGCCCATCGGTCGGTATCGGAAAACAATCACCGATGCTTTAGCTTATATCAGTCATCACTACGCGGATGATATTACGGTTAAGCGGGTCGCCGAGGAACTTCAGGTCAGCGAATCCCACCTTATGCATCAATTTAAAGAAGAAACCGACAAAACCTTTAATGAAATTCTTACCGACTATCGGCTATTGGTCGCCCGTAAATTATTGCGCAACGGCTCCTACCGGGTTAATGAAGTAAGCTATCTTGTCGGTTACCACGACGTAAAGTATTTTTCATTGGTTTTCAGTCGAAAATTCAATATTCTTCCTAGCGCGTATATGGAGCAATATCGATGAGAAAAACCAATTTAAAACGGACAATTTTGTGGCGGTATATCACAATCGTATTCACCGTTCTTATCGCCGATGCGTTGGTGATTCTAGGCGGTTCCTTTTTGGCTTCATCGATTTTAACCGATGAATATCTTAAAACGAGCATTTATGTTCAGCAGGAACAAGTTGGAAGCTCGTTGGATCAAATTGTATATGAGACATTGGCTACTTATGCGCGAATTTTTACAACGGATAATCTTGATGAACTAGCCGATAGCAGCGATATTGATGCTAGTTATGAGGAATTAATTAACCAGGCGCATATTAATACGATGATCTATGCGGGCGTAGTAACTGAGTATCAGGGGCATGAATTATCCAGCAATGAAAATTTGCCAACGCCACTAGCGGTCGATCAGGAAAAAGTCGTCAACAGCGAAAGCTGGATTAATTACCTTCGCACCTCACCAAGCCAAGACGGCAAAGAGTTATATTTGGTATTCGGAAAGAGAGTTATTAATTCTCTTCAGGACGATGCCCCGGTGGCAACAACTTTCTTTTATGTCCATCATGCTTTGGTGGCGGATATTATCACTAATATTACCGCTTCAACCGGGTTTTCATTTTTGATGGATAGCGGGCATTATATCATCGCCTCTCAGCAGCAAGCTAGTGCCGGAACTTTCTTATATAATCCTAACTATTATCCAATTAAGGATGATGCTCACCACGAAATAATAAATATTGATGGCAAGCGAGAAGTTATAGCGATTACACCTCTATCGGAAATTACGTCATCGTATGGTTTTAACTGGCATTTGGTTTCAGTCCAACCCTATCAAGTTTTGTTTTCTGAATTACAAAGTATGCAGACTCTGATTTTTATCACAGCCTTTATCGTTTTACTTCTTTCCGTTGGCCTATCGATTATTATGACGCGAAGACTCGTTTCGCCGATAAAAAAATTATCGCAAAAAATCATCGGTTATGACCCGGCTTTGCCCCCGTCGTTTACCGCCATCACCGTTGAGGATGACGAGATTGCCCAATTGGAGAGAAGCTATGATGAAATGATTACCCGAATCTATTCCTTAATGGAAAAAAATCGGGAGGATGCAGAGTATCAGCGAAAACTAGAATTAGACTCTCTCCAGGAACAGATTAACCCGCATTTTCTATATAACACCCTTGATACAATTGCCTGGATGGCCAAGATTAAGAAGGAACCCGACATCGAAAAATTGGTTTTAGCACTGGCAAAATTCTTTCGTATATCGCTTCATCGCGGAGATAAATTCATTACGGTGGAAGAGGAAGTGGAGTTAATTCAACATTTTATGGCTATCGAATTAATCCGCTTTCCAGATAAGTTTTCGGTCACTTACAATTTGAGTGAGGAAGTAAAACCATATAAAACGCTAAAAATACTTCTTCAGCCAATTGTTGAAAACTCGATTAAACATGGTATATCCTCGCTAGAAAGAATGGGTCATATCGAGATTAATGCCTATCTGGACAAAAAAGATGTCGTTTATGAAATAATTGATGACGGAATCGGTTTTGAACCCAAAGATGATCTTTTTAAAAGAAAAGAAAAAACCGCCCTCCATAAAGGTGGGTATGGGCTTTACAATGTTAATGAGCGGATTAAACTCGAATATGGAAATGGCTATGGTCTGAAGGTAAAAAGCACTGTTGGCAAAGGAACAAAGATAACCATTCGCATTGCCGCCCGCCTATAATTTTTGCGTTTTTATTTTATCGACTAAAGAGTCGAGGGGCGAAACTAACTTTTTTACCATTCTTCGCGCCAAAATAAAGGCGAGAGTTATCAGACCGATGTTAATGACTCCCATAGATAAAAACAAAATCAAATTAGCATTGTTGTAATAACTATCACTCGTAATTAAATAGAAATCATAATCATCGATAAGGGTAGTCCGGTATTGATGATAACTGCCTTTAAGCGAAACCAATTGCTCATAGTCTGAATTCAAATTGTAACGTTGAGCATAGTCTTCATTGCCACTATAGCGAAGATATTGTTGATTGCTGACAATGAAGCTCGCCAACGGATTGATTGAACGATAACTATTAAAGTTAAAGTAATCGCGATAGATGGTTTCAGAATTAACGTCGGCAACAATGATCCCTTGCACCTGCTCCTCTTCAAAGATTTTTACAACTATCGACAAAATGCCATAGCTGTCATCGTAGGAAAGAAAAATGTAATTATCGGGAATGTTGGTAAAACGTATCCAAGGAAAGTAGGCTGCTTCATCATCGCCGATAAAATCGTTTAAGCGATCATCTTCAAGGAGCGAAGAAAGTGAAGAATAACCGCTGACTCCATTAGAGGCAATTTGAGCCGGAACATTTAAACTATAGGCGCTGACTCCCAACAGTCCGGATGAAGAGGTCAAAGTGGATAGTTTCTCTTGCGTTTTCTCAATGGAGCTGCCATCTTTAGCGAAGCTAATAACGGCTTGATCTTCGCTTACTAAGGCAACATCTTCGGCCATAAGCGAGAGATGAAAAGAAAAATTTGTCTTTGCCATATTAACCGCACCGGCGGTAGTTGATGAATAATTCCCCCGCAGATAGTTGTTGGTAAAAACGATTGTTAACGAAGAAATGGTCAGCAAAAAGATGCTAGGAATAACGAAGATGCTGAGATATATTCTGCGTGTCAATTTGGGAAACATAAGTTTTTACCTAACTTCATATAGCATTCTATGCTCCTCGTGCATTTTTGTCTAACTATCTTGCAGTTTTGCTCCGTTTATAGCATCTCAATAGCGTTATATAATGCTATTAGCAAAAGCGCTTTCAGAAGGAGGGCTCACCATGAAAAAAAATAAGTTTCTTTGGCTTATAACTGGTGTTTTTACGATGTCACTGCTTAGTGGTTGCGGATCAAGCGGCAAGATTGTCGTTACGATTGGTATGTGGCCAGAAAGTCAACAACTAAAAGATATCGCAATGTTTAATATTTGGAAAGAACGGTTTGAAACAGATCATCCAGAATATGAAATTGTTGGCGAGCCTTATACTTATTCGGTTGAAACTGTCCACGCCAAAGCCCAGGCCAACAAACTCCCAACCGTTTTTCAAACATGGTTTACCGAGCCTTCGATGCTGGTCAGCAATCGCTATATAAAAGATGTCACTGCCGATTTAAAAGAACTCGGCTGGTATGACAAGATGGACCCGGAAATGCGCGCCAATTTAACTTTTGATGATAAAATCTATGGCGTTCCTCGGGATGGATACGGACTGGGATTGTTTTTAAATCTTGGCCTTTTGCGTGATTATGGAATTCTTTCCGACAACAACGACGATGGCAAGGTCGATATCTATGATGAGGAAGGCAATCCATTATATCCAACGACATTCGAAGATATATATAATGTCTCATCCACGATAGCCGAACTTTCAGAAGGCCAAACTCAGGGGATGCTGATATTAACTTCCAATAAAAACGGCGGCTGGCAATTTTCTAATATTGCCTGGAATTTTGGTGCCGAATTGGAAAAGGAAGTTGATGGTAAATGGGTGGGAACCCTTAATGATCCCAAAGCAGTTGAGGCTTTAGAGTGGATTCAGAGTATGAAAGCGGAAGATTTATTACCGCCTAACACGACGATTTCTTATAGTGACTGGTACACAAAAATCACCTCTCAAGTGGCTATGGCTTTTGTTGGAAGCGATGTTATCTCTTTGGCTGTTACTAATGGCGGAATGAATAAAGACGATATTGCTTTTGTTCCGATGCCGGAAGGACCATACGGGGATCGTTACTCTTTGTTTGGCGGGACTCCATATGTGTTTTCCTCCTCAAGCAGCGATGAAGCCACAAAAGGTGCGATCATGTTTTTAGAATATATGGGAAGATCACCGGAGACGAGTTCGGCTTCGCGTAAAGCAATGCGCGAAGGCAACAACGTGGCTTATGAAAAGGGCAATCCCATCATTCCGACGATTAAACCTTGGATAAATGACGATTATCTAGAAGTCGCTTCTGCCTTGGAAGAGGAATTTGTAAATGTCGATATGACATACTTTCATGAGTTTTTTGATACAGTCAAAACACTTCGTCATTCGGAAGTTCCCTACTATGCTCAAGAGATGTACACCCTATTAGATACCGCTATACAGGCGATCTTTGTCGACCCATATACGACTTCAGCTTCGGCTCAACTGACGACCGCCAATTCAACATTCAATAAGCAATACATGTCAAAATTATCCTAAAAATTAGCTGGAGTTAATTATGAAATTTTTGCATAAAAAAATAAGTCGCGCCAAAATAAAAAAGAATCTAATTGGCTATTTACTGATGATACCATCGCTTTTTCTTTTTGGCTTTTTCGTTTTTGCTCCGCTTATAAGCAATATTTCTCTATCATTTTATTCGACAATCGGTTTTGAAAAGGACCAATTTGTAGGTTTTGCAAACTATGCGGCCGTATTTAGTGATGCAAATTTTATCGCCGCCTTAAAGAATACTTTCCTCTACGCCTTTTGGTCGTTACTTATCGGTTTTTTACTTCCGATTTTTCTTGGTTTACTGTTAAGCGAAGTAACGAGATTTAAAGGTTTCTTCCGCGTAACTTTATACTTACCAAGCATTATTTCGGGAATAGCTGTAGTTATTCTTTGGACTTTTCTTCTCGATCCCGCTGCCGGGGCACCGCTAAATGCTTTAATTAAGGCATTTGGGGGAAAGCCGTTGCTTTTTCTGGATGATCCTAAAATGACTATTCCGTTAATTGTCATAACAATGACCTGGCGCGGAGCAGGAAGCAGCGCATTGATTTACCTTAGCACGATGCAGACGATCGGAACGGACCTATATGAGGCCGCTCGTTTGGAGGGCGCGGGGATGTTTCAACGCATCCGCTATGTAACATTGCCGCACTTGAAACCTTTGATTAGTACGATGTTCATCATGCAGATGATCTCCGTTTTGCAGGTGTTCTATGAGCCATTAGTGATGACGGACGGCGGTGGGCCGGGAAATTCTTCGCTTTCTTTGATGCTGCTTAGTTACCTATATGCTTTCCGTGATAATGCTCCGGCGAAAGCGGCAGCGGTAGGAGTCATTCTCTCCTTTATTATTATTGTTTTGACGGTTGTTTATTTTATGGTTACTAACCGTCAGGCGAAAGGAGAAAACAAATGAAATTACCCTTTTTTAAAACGGCGTCAAAAGAAGAGCGCGCGGCAAAAAAATTACGCAATAAAAAGGCCGGTATTCTTACTTGGATTGACTATCGTTATCCTTGGGCACATGCGGTTTACACTTTTATTATCGTGGTTTTGGTTTTCTTTGCCTTATTGGCGGTTGCGCCGGTTCTTTGGCTATTCATCTCAAGTTTCAAAAATCCGGCCGAATTATATCAAGTTCCGTATGTGTTTTGGCCTAAAGATTTTAATTTCAACAAGATCATAGAGGTGTGGAATTACATTAACTTCGGCACTTACTTTTTAAATTCTACCATCGTTGCTTTGGGGGCGGTTATTTGCGCAATAGTCTTCAACGGCTTTCTTGCCTATGTTTTAGAAATTGTTCGCCCTTGGGGACACAAGGTGATATTCGGCTTAATTCTTCTTTCATATATGATTCCCACCGCGACCAACATCGTTCCGTTATTTAAACAGATCGCGGCATTAAACCTCATTGACAGTTACATCCCGCTTTGGTTTGTCTTTGGAGCTAACACCTTCTACCTGGTTATGTTCAAAAGCTATTTTGCTTCAATTCCCAAGCCTTTATTTGAAGCTGCGCGAATGGATGGGGCAAATGACATTCAAATCTTTACCCATATTCTTGTTCCTTTAGCGCGCCCGATTATTGGTGTCGTTGCGATTTTCGCTTTTACTGCAAGTTGGAGTGATTTCTTACTTCCGTATTTGACTTTGCAAAAAGAAAGTATGCAGACAATTATGGTCAAGATATATTCAATTCAATCAACGATGGCCACCAGTTCTGATTTTGGGCCAGATAAACTGTTGATGTTATTAGTTATTTCCATCATTCCCCAAATAATTATATTTGCTCTTTTTCAAAAGCAAATTACGGGAACAAACACCAATTCGGGAATTAAGGAGTAAAAAGTATGGGAAAAATTGCCAATCGTTATTTGGAAGTCCTGCCATTTGCTATTTGCGAGAAAGGATTTCATGCCGACCGTAACAGTGTCAGCGAATCTATTTTTGCTTTAGCAAATGAATATATGGGAGTCCGGGGAACATTTGAAGAAGGAATAAGCAATCTTGATTCGCTTCAGGGTTCGTATTTTAACGGCATATATGATTATGCGCTTGAGCCTACACCGATTCATTATAAGGGAATTGTTCAACGGACGCACTTTATGGTCAATGCGATGGATTGGTTAAAGATTACATTAATAGTTGATCATGAGCGAATTGATTTAGGTAAAAAGAACCCGCATGATTTTGTTCGCAATCTTGATTTAAAGAGCGGATTATTAACGCGGAAATTTACTTATATTCTCGATAACGGCAAAGCAATCAATCTATGCTTTTCCCGTTTCCTTTCGATGAGTCACGCCCATCGCGGATATCAAAAAATATCCATTAGCGCCAATCAAGATATAGATGTCAGTCTGACTTTTCATTTAGATTCAAATGTGTTGATGTGGAAAAGCGATTGCTATTTCACCGATCGAGACCATTTTGATGATAATAAAATAAGCGGACTCGGGGTTAAGACGCTCACAACCGAAGGCAGAGTGTATTCGGTAATGAAAGTTGATTCCGCTTACGAATATGAATTTATGCACACCAAGCGGGAAGTTAAGCGCCTTTATAATTTTCATTTAAAGGCTAACGAACAGGCGGACTTTACTCGCTATGTCGTTAACAATATAGCTAAGCAAGGTGAAAAAACATTCAAAGAATTGAAAAAAGAAGCGATTCAGGAATTGGAGCAGTCAGCGAATGATGGATACGATTCGGCTTTGGCTGACAACTCCGTCTTTTGGAATCGGGTATTTGACGAACGCGATATCGAAATATTCGGCGATGAAGTAAATCAACAGGGAATCCGCTATACTATTTTTCAGTTAACTCAAACTTATCATGGAGTAGATCCTTCGGATAATATCGGCGCTAAAGGTCTAACCGGGGAAGCCTATAGCGGACATGCTTTCTGGGATTCGGAAACTTATTGTCTACCATTCTATTTATTCAATGAACCCGAGGCGGCGCGCAATTTATTGCTATTCCGCTATCACACGTTGAAACAAGCTAAAATCCGGGCAAAGGATCTAGATTGCGATGGAGCCTGCTATCCCATCGCCACATTAAATGGCGAGGAAGGGTGTAATCTTTGGCAACATGCGTCCACTCAATTTCAACCATCTACTGGGGTAGCCTATGGCATTTTCCATTATGTAAATGTCACGGGGGACATCGGGTTTATTTTTGATTATGGCCTCGAGATGCTTTTAGAAATAACAAAATTTCTACTTACCCGAGGACAATGGAACAGTAATCATACCCACTTTGGATTTTATGGCGTTATGGGACCGGATGAATTTCAATTGATGGTCAATCATAATACCTATACAAATTATATGGCTAAAGCCACATTCGACTATACGCTTAGTCTTTTGAATGAATTTCACGCTCAAGATAAAGTTAAAAAGTTACTCAAGAGAATAGAGATTAGCGATGAATTAATAACTAAAATCAAAGAAGCCAGCTCAAAGATGCTGATTTTATTTGACCCAAAGACAAACCTTTATGAACAGCATCTTGGGTTCTATGATCTTCCTCACATCGATCCCAACTCGATTCCTGTGACCGACTTTCCTCTTTACTCCCATTGGTCGTATGACCGCATATATCGGAATGATTTAATCAAGCAACCGGATGTTTTAATGTTTATGTTCTTATATAGCAGTCGGTTCTCCTTGGCGGAAAAAAAGGCCAATTATGATTTTTATGAACCAAAGACGATACATGAATCTTCATTGTCGCCGTCGGTCCACTCTATTTTTGCTTCGGAAATTGGCTATGAGCAGGCGGCGTTAGATTTTTTCGGCTTCGCAACGCGGATGGATTTGGATGATTACAATCGCAATACGAGCGAGGGATTACATGTCACGTCCATCGCCGCCAGTTGGATGAACATTGTTTATGGCTTTGCCGGTTTAAGAAGTGACGGCGAGCAGTTAGTACTCAATCCGCACTTACCGATAAATTGGCAAGGGTATCGATTCCATTTGTTATATCGGGGCAAACGGCTGGTGATTACTGTCAGTAATAAAGAAATAGCCATCGACGGTTTAGATGATAGTAAAGTCAAAATAATTATCTATGGTCAGAATTATGAGGTGGGCAAACACATAGTTTTGCCCTTGCAATATGAAAAAGAATAAACTTTCTTTTCCTTCTTTTGATATTGATAAGCAAGATTACTATGGAAACCTTTTGCTTATTGGCAATGGTCATATTGGTTATCGAGGAAGTTTCGAAGAGATGGATAAGAATTCAAAAGTTGGTTTTAATCTTGTCGGGAAATATGATCAAAAAGACAATCTTTGGCGGGAATCAATCAATCTGCCCAATCCCCTTTTTGTACGCGTTTCTTTTGATGATCAAAAACTGAGCGTTCTCTCTTCCGCAAGCGAAAGCCATCAAATGGGACTTATATTAGATAAAGCCATATTTTATCGGCACAGTTCGTTTCCGCACCTCAACATCGATAGTGAACGGTTCATTGTTGACGGCGATACGGACGAACTTGTTTCCCGCTATGCCATCGAAGTAAAGGAAGCGGGGCAACTAACAATTGATTATGGTCTGGACAGTGACATTTGGGAACTTAATGGACCGCATTATCAGAAACGAAGTTTTTCCGATGAAGGTCAGGGGCAAGTTCGTTTTATCGGTATAACCAATCAAAAAGCCATTGTCTTGGAAAAAGTCAGTTACCGGTTTTCAATTGAAATTGGCAACCAAAATTTTGTTGAGAATTCTAATCGCTACCTAAGCAAGGTAAGCATAATGGTTAAGCCGTTTGATAAGATTGTCTTAACCATCAAAGCCGTAGTGGCCGTTATTGAAGATGAATCCTTTATCGATGAAAAGGATACACAGATGAACGATCGGCTGAAGGTTTCTTATAAAAAATGCCTTTATAAGCATATTATGGATTGGAAACACGATTGGGAATTGGCAAAAATCGAACTTAAGGGACCGGAGGACGATGTTCAAAAAGGTGTAGCTTATTCAATTTATCATCTTCTGACTTTGGCCCCCCATAAATATATAACTTCCATCCCGGCACGGGGACTCAGCGGACAAACCTACAAGGGAGCGATTTTTTGGGATACGGAGATTTTTCTGGCGCCCTTTTATAATTTGCTTTTCCCAAAGGTGGCCAGAAATCTACTTGTTTATCGTCTAAACGGATTAAATGAAGCCATTAAAAAGGCGCAGAAATATGGCTATGATGGCGCCTTTTATGCCTGGGAAAGTCAGGAAAACGGCTTTGAGGCCTGCTCGGAATATAATATCGCCGATGCAAAAACAAAAAAGCCGGTTCGCACTTATTTTGTCGATAAGCAAATCCATATCAGCGGCGATGTGGCTCTGGGAATGTTTAACTATTACGAAGCGACCAAAGACGCCAGCCTCTTCTATCTGGGGGGGATTAAAGCCCTTTTGGAAATAATGCGGTTTTACTATAGTTACGCCCGTTTTGACACCCAAACAAACCGCTACTATCTCGATGATGTAATTGGGCCGGATGAATATCACGAACGAGTAAACAATAATGCTTTCACCAATTATTTGGTAAAAATTATCGGAGAAAAAACTCGTGCCATTATATCTTCCCTTTATCAGGATAATAAGCAAATGGTACAGGAAGCGCTTAGTCCATATCAAGAATTCTTCTATCAACAATTGCCCTTTTTCCTTGAACATCTTTTTTTGCCTTCAGCGCAAAAAAATCATTTGATTCCCCAGTTTGATGGTTTCTTTAAATTGGAAGATATCACCGCGTGCGAACTGGTTAAAAAACGGACAACCCCCAATGAATACTTAGGGGGCACCACGGGACTGGCCAATAAGACGCGGGTTATAAAGCAAGCGGATGTCGTGACTTTGCTCGCTCTGTTTCGCGACTATTTCTCACCGCGCATAAAACGCGCCAATTATGATTTTTATCTTCCTTATACCGAACATGGGTCTTCCCTATCCAACAGTATGTATTCCTTACTTGCTTCAGAAGTTAAAGACCCAATTAGAGCCTATGATTTTTTTAAGCGAAGTGCTTTGCTTGATCTCAAAGGGGACAGCAGAAATTATGCCGGCGCAACTTATATAGGCGGACTTCACCCCGCCAGTGCCGGGGGAGCAGTGCTGGATTTAATATATGGATTTGCCGGTTTAAAATTTACCGAAGGCCAAGGGATTGTTTTTAATCCTCACCTGCCAACAGAAATTAAATCGATTAGGTTTAAATATTATGATCAAGGAATCCTATATGAGACTTTTATTACAAAACGGAAATGGTTAAAAAGGAGAATATTATGATAAAGGCAATTATTTTTGATCTTGACGGAGTACTGGTTTCGACGGACCACTTTCATTACTTGGCGTGGAAAAAATTGGCGGATCGTGAACAAATCGAGTTTGACGAAAAAATAAACAACCGCCTGCGCGGAGTTTCACGAATGGCTTCGCTCGACATTATTTTGGAAAAAACCAAGCATATTTATACTCCATTTCAAAAAGAAGAAATGGCGCGTTTTAAGAATGAATATTACGTTTCTTTAATCAGTAAAATGACGCCGGAAGATGTTGAACCGGTAGTTCTTCATACGCTGGAAACATTAAAAAAGCGCGGCTTGAAATTGGCGGTCGCTTCCTCATCAAAAAATGCGCCTTTGATTTTAAAGGTAACCGGACTCGCCGCATTATTTGAAGTCATCGTCGACGGATCAATGATTAAAAACTCAAAGCCGGATCCGGAAGTGTTCCTTTTAGCCCAAAAACTTTTGAAGACCAAAAAAGAAGAAGCCTTGGTGGTCGAAGATGCAGTCGTTGGGATTGAGGCCGCACATCAGGGGGGCATGAAGGCGGCGGCGATCGGCGATGCGACCAAAGACGAACAAGCGGATTATCTTTTGAGCAATCTTGGCGATCTTTTAGAAATATCCGGGAGTGTTATATGAGGAAGAGGGTATTTCTTCTTCTATCATTCATCAGCATTTTTGTCGTTGGGTGCGCTTCCCATAACGACTCTTCAGCGTCCAACATAAGTGTATCCAGTGAAACCAGCAGCGAAGATATTTTGCCTTCTTCTCCGGTTGATGTCATGGATCTGCCGGGGGGAGTAAATCAATATACTTATTCACGTTTGTACACGATTGACGGACAAGAAATTCCCCTTTATGCCACAAAAATAAACGATTCCCAGGTTTGGAATGGCCTTGCTCCCAATCGTTATGACAGCGGTCTTGCGATCATCGGATTTCATGGACCGGTCACATTGCGCTTAGTCTGCCAAGAGGCGATGGGCGACAAGACAGTCATTCGCCCCTTGTCCAGTGAGGTTGATTTTGAAGTAAATGCTTTAGATCGGCATGAAATGACATTTGTTATTGATAAGCCGGGGGTCTATGTTTTAGAACCGGATGGTGAAAAAATTCTGGCGGTTCATCTTTTTGTTCGGATAATTGAGGATGATAGCAATTATCAAAATAGTTCAAATGTTATTTACTTTGATAAAGGGCTTCATGATGCGAGCAATGATAATCGCCTAAGCAATTCAACGATAACCCTCGAAAGCAATCAGACGGTATACTTGGCTTTTGGGTCAATTGTTAGAGCACGTTTCGTTGCTAGCAATAAGCAGAATATTAAAATTATTGGCCCGGGAATTATCGATGGCTCGACATTCGAGCGAATTGCCGGTCAAAGTGAAGGGAATACGCAATTCATTCCATTTGATTTTTCCTACTCATCCCATATTGAATTTGCTGATTTTGTCATGAGTGATCCCGCGGGATGGTGCGTAAATTGGTATTTTGTAACCGACTCTTCAATTTCTCGCATCGGTATTATCACTTCGCGTTCAAACGGAGATGGAATTTCTCTTCAAAGCACACAGCGAATAACCGTCGAAGACTCATTTGTTCGCGGATGGGATGATAACTTAGTAGTTAAGAATTACCCGCAGTGGAACAATACAAATGTCGAGGGTTATACCGATGATATCACCTTTTCGCGGTGTGTTTTATGGACGGACTTGGCACAGTCGATGGAAATAGGCTATGAGACAATCGGTCAAACGATGAAGAACATTACATTTGAAGATATTACCGTGCTTCACGCTTTACATAAGCCGGTTATCTCCATCCATAATGGTAACAATGCGAATATCGAAAATATTAATTATCAGCGGATAACCGTCGAAGATGCGTCTATGGGGCGAGGAGACAGTCAAGCAAACAGTCAGTTGATACAAATTCAAAATATCTATTCTAGTAATTGGTCCTCGGCCCACAAAATAACAAGTCTAGGAAGCATCTTGGGGGTCAATATCAGTAATTTAAAAGTATTGAAAGGCAAATCAATTCTTCCGATAGCAATTTCGGGAACAATTGATCCGCGGAGTGAATATCCCGATGAACCTCATTTCGTTGATGATGTCCATTTGACAGATTGTGATTTTTACGGGGAAAAAATTGACGGGAATTATCCCGGTATTAATGTTGGATCCTATGTCCGCGGGTTTTCAATTTCTAAGACGAGTCAGGAAGTTACCGGAGCGACAAGCCTGCCAAACTTTGTTTTTTAAACAAATTTGTAAGGGTTTACAAAAATTGTCTTGTTCTAGCAGTTTTGCCTACTAATTTAGCAGTTTTATCACATTTTTTTAAGTGATAGGTATTTCTATAATGTTATTAGAAATACGGGATGGAGAGAAAAATGAAAAATAGATTAAGAACATTGTTTGCTTTTATGGCTTGTGCGGTAGCGCTTTCGGGATGTAACGGAAGTGGAAAAAGTAGTGATTCCTATTCATCGAATTCATCCTCTTCGGAAACGGAAGTTATGAATCCGGAAGACTTTTCTTTTCCCGCCAATCAGGTGACCACGACCAAACTTGTTACCTATCCAGGACCGGATATTATGGATAGTTCAAGCAAAGTTTCAATCACCGTTAATGATAATCCTCTATTTGTTTATGAAACGCGCGTTAACCATATGCGCAGCTTCACCTTCACTTATTCACAACAGACCAACCCCGTCGCCATTTTTGACTTTGAAGGCCACGTTGAAGTGGAAATAGATGTCCATAATGTTGAGGCGATTTCTTCGGTAAAAATCAGTCCGGAAGCCTATGCGGTGAATGCCGAAATAAGTGGAACGACGATTAAGTTTGGTCTTGATTATAGTGCGAACTACATTATTGAATATAATGGCGATGCCGATAATGTCATCCATCTTTTTGCTAATCCGTTGGAGACGGATCCAATCGATCCAAACGATGTTCCCGCCAACGTAACCTATATTGGACCTGGAGCCTATGATGCGGATGCCATTCCTTTAAAAAGCGATTCGACCATTTATTTGGCCGGCGGGGCATACGTATTTGGCCAAATCAGAGCCGAAGGCGTAAGTAACGTAAAAATTAGAGGTCGGGGAATTCTTGACGGTCAAATCTATGATCGGATGAGCGATAATCAGTTTACCCTCCCGATTGAATTACGCAATTCGACAAATATTGAAATTGATGACATTGCCATTCTTGATCCCGCGGGTTGGGCGATAACCCTTTATTTCTGCAATCAAGTGACAATTTCTAATATTAAGATTATTACCGCGCGCGCTAACGGCGATGGTATTTCTGTTCAATCATCGAGCAATGTCCTTGTTACGGGCGGATTCGTTCGGACTTGGGATGACTCTTTGGTAGTAAAAAATGTCGATCGGGGATCGACAGAGAACATTCATTTTGACAATGTTGTCGTATGGACAGATCTCGCTCAATCAATGGAAGTCGGTTATGAAACATATGGCCCTTCCATGGATGAAATAACCTTTTCAAACATTACCATCGTCCATAACTTTCATAAGCCAGCTATGAGCATTCACAATTGCGACGATGCCAATATCACCAATGTTACTTATGAAAATATAACCCTTGAGGATGGGCAGATGTTAGGCGATGTGCGTGATGATGGGGAAGATGATTACTTAATTGATATTACCATCGCTTATAACGTCGAATGGACTAAATCCGCCGGAGCCAGAGGTTCGATAGACGGAGTAACTTTTAAAAACATTAAAGTCCTCAACATGGCGGACACGATTATTTCGCGTATTAATGGCGAATCTGAAACTTCGATGGTTCGGAACGTTAGTTTCGAGAACATCAATATTGCAGGAAAGACAGTTGAAAAGGCCAGTGATTTAAAATTGGTTAATAACGCCTACACCAGTGGATTTACTTTCACCGGCGGCGAAACAGCGCGGGGAGCGATTATTAACTTACCCTACACCTTGACTCTGGCGGATAACGATGTAGCAGTTGACAATGTGATCGGTATTGAGCAGGCGGGTTTAATTGTTCCTGAGTTTGCTTGGCTTAAAGGCGGATTGAGTTATGCCGGCGTTCCAGCAAGCGGTGACTTCAGCGCCGCTGCGACCCATGGTAGCGGAACATTAGCCGTTACCCCTGGGGATGATGGCAGCGGGGCCTTTGAGCAGAGTGGACATGAAGCAGACGCCATTTTAAATGGTTCGGCCGATACCACCTGGATAAGCGGAGAATGGAAAGATGAAAAAGATGAATTTGCCGCACTCACGATTGAATTTAATGCAATTAAGTATGTTGGGCAAGTCCGTATTTATGGATTGGCTGACAATATATTCTCTTATGAATACTCAATGCAAATTTGGGGAAAGAAACTTAAGAGCGATGGTTCAATCAGCGATAAGTATGTCCGAATTCTCCCTACTCGGGACTATATGATGACGCCTCAAAACGGAAATGCGATTGATGTGGTAATAACCGCTCAACAATACGCGGGCATCCAGATTCGTTTTTACCGCACTGAAGGGTTCTTAAAAGCTCCTCATATTGAAGTAAGCAAAGTGGATTTCTTTGCTCCGTCACTAACATTTGCCAAAGCGATTGTGGATAGCACGCCTTATGAAGACGTGTATGATGTCAGTAAAATTAACGATGGCAATACAGAAGGAACTTCCTATTATGAATCGGAGTCATTGCCGGCTTATGTCGTAATAGATATGGGCGATGTTTATAACATCTCTTATATTGTTCTATCGCTTCCGCCATCCTTACTATGGGATCCGAGAACTCAAAACATCGAAATTCAAACTAGCGCGGATAATGTTGCCTATGATGCTGCTAAGACGAGTTTTACCACTTTATTTGCGGCCGCGGATTATTTGTTTGATCCGGCCCGGGGAAATATGGTGGCGCTTCCGCTTGATAATTCGGTTTCAGCCCGCTTTATCAAGATTATCATCTCATCCAATAGTGCTGTCGGCGGATACGGGGCCCAGCTATCCGAAGTCAGCGTCTATGGAGAATAAATTCATATAATCAGTCAAAGGAGGCAGAAATATGAAAAAAAGCAAACTAGTTGTTTTGCTTGCCGTAACCGGTCTTTTGACCGCATGCGGTACCACAGGTGGTTCTAGTAGCTCATCCCAAACGAGCACGCCATCATCTAGCGAATCAAGCAGTGAAGGTACATCTTCATCGTCTTCATCATCCAGTTCTTCCGAAGGACTATACGTTGAAGATCCGGAGCCAACCCCTACTTATGAAGATGAAACCCCGGTTGTAACGAGAGCATTCAACCCATTATTTGATAGTTATCTTGATGATTTTTCTTCGTCGACACCGAAAGGTACCGTTGAAGGCGATGCCACTTATTTAGGAACGCCATATCTTCAAGTTAACATTGATAATACGGGGGAAGAAAAAACGGGCAATACTCCAGATGCCGCAGTCTACAAATATGCGACGGGAACCTATGCCCTCCAAGAATATCAGATAGCATTTAAGCTCAAACTGATTGCCGGCTCCTTAAATCTTCACGATTTGAAATTGGGACTACGGGGAGACGACAGTTACGAAGTCTATTCGATACCTTTTGATGAAGTGTATGATGGTGATTTAGAGCCGATGGCAGAACTTTCAACGGAGTATCAAGAGTATGTCATCGATCTTAATAACACCATTTCAGATGATAGTGTTGAGTATAAATTATTTAGTGACGGATCTGACTCCGGCGTTCGTGTTCTGGAAAAAGTCCTTGGACTTCATCTTTTTGTCGGAGATGATGTTAAGGCAAAATTAGGCGTCGGAGAAGTTGCCATTTATAAGGCTGGTGTTAAAACCGTTCTTGATGATTTTGCTCGGGTCGATGTCAGTAAGGCTGATGCCAACTGCTGGTGGCGGGGAAGCGTGGGAAGCATTGTTCAACGCAACGTAAAACTAGTTGATGGCGGAACCTATTCGGTCAGTGATGCGAGTGCCTTAAGTGAATACGGTAATCTTGCCCTCACTATGAAGGGTGATTTCCGTAATTTACTCGTTTATCCTATTCTTAGCGGGGAGCAAGGAAATCCTATTTCCTGGTCGGAAGCGCAAGATCCCGATGGAAATGCCCTCTTCTTAACTTCCCATTCATTTAAAACCGCAGTTTTAAATTTTGCCAACAGTGGAATTGAAGGTGAAGTAACGGGCTTTGTGTTTATCAGTACTTCACAAATGTGGATTAATTCTTTATTTGCGACCAATCTTGAATCCAAGACGGCCGAATTACAATATCCATATGTTGATTTAGCCAATGCTCAGGTGTTTGATAATTTCGATGGTCGGATTCAAGCCTCATTAAATGATGACTATGAAGCCAGCAGTACCAATCCGGATATCATCGCCGCCAACCTATATTACTCGCTATCCTACAACAACGGCAGTATGGTCAGTGTTAAAGATGGCGTCTTGACTTTTGATGCCACTTCATTACCAAGTGCCGGATATATTCAGGCCAAGGAAGCCAGCAGCGTCGTCAATGGGGCACATTACCAATATATGGTTATTGCTCTTAAAGGCGAGGAAGGTGCTGATCTCAGTGGCTTTAGAATTATGGGTACGGGATCAAATGCTGTTTATGCAAATGATTGGTATAGCGGATTTGGTTTAAGAACTCCTGCGCTTGATGTTACGGACTATCCTTACATCGATGCCAACGGTTTTGTCTATATGATTATTAACCTCCAAGAATCAGGCTTAGAAGTTGCCGATACTCTGGATATGTATTATTCGGGAACCGGAAAACTGATTATTAACGAAATTCTCTTCGCTAATAAAGTTGCTCCTTTTGATGAAACAAAAGCCGAATCAATTGGCGATGAAGGAGACGTTGACTTTACTTCCGGAAGTTATACCTATAAGTATCTGGGATATAACGGCGATCAATTCCCATATTTAGCCTTGACCTTTAAGGGTGACGGGACTGTCGATTTAGCAAGTTTCAGAATCGGCAATAATGGGGCGACCAGTTGGTTAAAAGACGGTGCTTTAATCGATCCTTTCGGCAATCCCATTACGGATGTAGGCTTAACTACGGAATCAAGAACGATTATTATTGATCTTGTAGCGAGCGGACTTTCGGTGACTGATCCGGATCTTCATGGTCACTTTGGCGATTTTGGCGATAATAATGGCGTGGTGACAATTGAAGCGGTGGAGGCACTTCCGTTAGCAACCTTCACGCGGATAATCGATGCTTCTTCGCATCCGATTACCTATACGGCTGATGGATATACCTACGGATTTGGCATCGGTGATTTAGACAACCCGGCTCGGTACTTGACTTTGAGTATCGTA
Source organism: Bacilli bacterium (assembly GCA_035326105.1). Taxonomy (NCBI): domain Bacteria; kingdom Bacillati; phylum Bacillota; class Bacilli; species Bacilli bacterium. The sequence continues at coordinate 126,187 of DAOKYO010000001.1, read as the reverse complement.
GGCGATGGAACTGCTGACTTGGCAAGTTTCCGTCTTGAATTCGCAGGGGCAACAATTTGGAGCAGTGCCCTGGTTGATCAAACCGGCAGCCCAATTGCCAGTGTCGTTCCAAGCACGGAAGGAACAATCGTGGTTATTGATATGTTGGCTTCCGGATTCGACATTGATGCTATGTACGGAGCCATGCATTTCCACTTTGGCGGATCAGGCGTTGGCGGAACAATTACCATCAATGAAGTTGCTTATATGGACTATAGTCCGATGAGCTATGCCGATCTTCTATAGTTAATTGATAAGTCGATAAAAAAAGTTAGGAGTTACGCTCCTAACTTTTCTTTTTGGTTATGAAACAATTACCGTTTAATCAGTAAGCGTTCTTCGATGGGGAGAAAACTCTTGTCGGAATCGGCTTCGCCATGTTTTTCTCCAAATGGCATCTGCGCAATCAACGACCAAGAAGATGGAAGGCTAAACACGCGTTTGACCTCATCGTCAATCAACGGATTATAATGCTGTAAACTTGCGCCGAGATTCAAATCGCTTAGTCCCACCCAAATAGCATATTGGAGCATGCCATTTTGCTGCTCCGACCACCGTATGAAATTTTCGCGATATAGTGGGAAGTCATCGCCATACTTCTTTGTGACCGCGTCATCGTTAAAAAAGAGTACGGTTCCATAGGCGGCTTTAAAGGTGTTGATTTTTGCTTCCGTTTTAGCAAAACTTCCCTCCGGAACAATCTTTCTTAGCGTCTCCATAACGATATCCCACATTTGGTTGTGACTTTCATTTAAAAGCAAAACCACTTTTTGACTTTGCATATTAAAAGCCGAAGGAACGTACTTAACACTTTGGGAAATAACCTCTTCAATCTTGCTTTCGCTGACGGAAATATCTTTTCCAAGGGCGTAAATAGTTCTCCGGCCTTTAAGAAATTTATTAAAATCGTCCATATACTTCATCTCCTTATTCTTTAGCAATATCATTATATCGACCTTAATTAGCGGCGACTAATGAAACGCTCATAGAAAAGAAAACTACTTCAGAATCTTTTTTAAAAAGGAAAGCTTTCTGTCGCTACCAGGCTGATAACGAACGCTAAGATCGGGATGATAGAATTTTTGATGAATACTCTTGTAGTGCGAAAAGGTTTCAAATCCCCATCTTCCGTGATAGCTTCCCATACCGGAATTGCCAACGCCGCCGAACGGCATGTAAGGAGAAGCAAGATGTACGATGCAATCATTGATACACCCGCCTCCAAAGGATACATGGGCGATTAAGTAATCGGCAAAAGACTTTCTTTTGGTAAAGATATAAAAAGCGAGGGGCGTGGGATTCTTGTTAATAATGGCCATAAGTTCGTCATCGTTATCGTAGGTAATTATGGGGAAAATGGGTCCGAAAATCTCCTCCTTCATTACGGCGTCTTCAAGGGTGACATTATCTAAGACCGTTGGACAAATTTGATTGGTATTTGGATTTGCTGTTCCTCCGAATACTACTTTTGTTTGATCGATTAAGCCAAATATCCGTTCAAAGTGTTTTTCATTAATTATTTTTCCATAGGCCGGATTTTTAAGCGGGTCATCACCGTATTGTTTTCGAATTTCTTCATTGATGGCAGCGACTAATTTGTCTTTGATTGAGCGCTGAACGAGAAAGTAATCCGGAGCGACGCAGGTCTGACCGCAATTTAAGAGTTTTCCAAAAACGATTCTTCGGGCACTGACGGCAATATCGGCGGTTTCATCAACAATCGTAGGTGATTTTCCACCCAATTCCAACGTTACCGGTGTCAGGTGGACACTGGCCTTTTCTTGCACTAAATGGCCGACAGATGGAGAACCGGTGAAGAATATATACTCAAATTTCTGATCCAATAAGGTTTGATTTTCCTGTCGGCCTCCCAAAACGACGGCCACATAATCCGGAGGAAAAATCTCCTGGAAAATTTTTTCTAATATCAGACTAACCTTTTTCGAATAGCTCCCCGGTTTTAATACGACGGTGTTGCCACTGGCAATAGCCGCGATTAATGGGTCGAGAGTAAGCAGAATCGGATAATTCCAGGGGCTCATTATTAGGACATTTCCAAAAGGAGACGCAATCCGCCAACTACGGCCGCGAAAATTGGCTAAAGTGGTTTTAACTTTTTCTTTTTTCATCCATTTTTTAAGATGCTTCTTAACATAATGAAGTTCGTCATAGACCATACCGATTTCACTGAGATAACTTTCGAAAGGACTCTTTCCGAGATCAAGTCTTAAGGCTTCGATAATATCGGCCTCATGACTATGCAGGCTTTGCTCAATTTTATCTATAGCTTGCTTGCGGAAAGAATAGGATAAAGTGATTCCTGTAGCAAAAAAATCTTTCTGTTTTTGGACTATGTCGGCAATTTCCATAATACTGACCTCCAAATTCATTATAGCCTATTTTTATTTTCTTTAAATAATGTGGAATTTTTGAAACCTAAAATAAGTAAAATTTTTACGTTTTGCTTATCCTTTAATATTGAAATTAAGTGTTTATATCTTATAAACCTAAACCAAAGAAAAGCCATACTAAAACATAGGCTGAAAAAGTAGCAATGAGCGTAAACGGAACGCCTATTTTCATAAATTGTCCGGTGGATACCGTATAATTTTTCCTTTTTAGCAGTCCAATTGCAGCAACATTAGCCGAGGCTCCGATAGGAGTCAAATTACCGCCGAGAGTTGCCCCGCAGAGCAGGCCGAAATATAACGGAGTAGAGATGCGTAATATTTCTGTGGCAGTCGCCCCATCACCGGCGAAAGTAATTCCTAAAATCCGTACGACTCCAAGCATCATTGCCACATAGGGAATATTATCAATAAAGGCGCTGATAAGAACTGACACCCAGACGATAATTGTGTAAGCAATAAATAAATTAGAGTTTGATACCGTGGCAATTCCTTTTCCAATCCAGTCGACGATTCCCGACTGAGACAAGGCGGCTACAATGACGAATATCGAAAGTAAAATAGTAAGAGTTTGATAGTCGACTTCCTTAATGGCCTTTTTAGCAACTGCGCTGTTATGCGAACGAGCAATTTCGTATATGAGACCGATAATCATAATAGCTAGACAAATGACGCCATTGATTAACGGAAATTCAATGGGTAAGAACGAGGCAACAATTAGCGCGAGCAGTAGTAAAAGCATAAGGTAGGAGGGAACAAAATCGGTAACTTTAGTCTTTTCCTCAATAACGATGGATTGCTTTTCTTTACGAAAGACAAACAAAAGCACAACGGCTCCCAGTACAAGACCAATTTGATTATAAAAGAAGAGAGAGGGCTTTCCTAAAAACCAAAAGAAATCAGCGAAGTTTAATCCCATATATCCGCCGAGAAGTATAGAGGTGGTATCGCCTACTAGCGTGGCTGCACCTTCCAGATTACTGGCAACCGCAATGGCAATGATGGCATTTACTGGATTAGCCTTGGCTTTTTTAGCGGCATCAAAAACGATAGGAGCAATCATCAGAACTGTTGCCACATTATCGATAAATGCGGAGACAACACCGGCAAATAGAGCCAAAGAAATAATAGCAAAGCGATAATTAGGCGAACGATCCAATATTTTATCGGCGATCAGAGCCGGCATGCCGGTATCAATAAAAAGCGATACGAGGCCCATTGTCCCAAACAGCATCATTAGAACATTCCAATTTATTCCTTCAAAAAATAGATAGTGGAGCGACATATTGGGAATAAACCCTATCAATCCCAATATGAGCATAATAACGGCGCCACCTAAAGCGAAGAATACCCGTTTTTGGGCAAATACCAACATTAGTGAGTAGGTTAATACAAAGATGATAGTCACAACAATCATTGTCGTATCAAAAACGGGCATAAGAAACTCCTCCGGTAAAATGATTCTCCTTATTATATCTTATGACTAAGCGGTTGTCGGCATAAAATTGGTTTTATAGCTATACTAAAATATAATTGATGGGAAATATTAAATTTCGCCGAATTTTAATCATTAGTTTTTCTTCGAAAAGAAATGTTGGTTTAGTCGTAATTTATAAAATAAAAAAATATTATTTTATGACTTGTTGGTTTTTATCCAGGTCGATTAAAGCCGGTGTTTTTTATTTGATTATGAAAAGAAACGCAAAAAAGCAATTCGGCAATTTTGACTTTTGTCTTTATGTATTTTTAATTTATAAAGTGAATTAGGAGATGGCTTATTTTTTTATACATATATAGTTATATAGATGATAAAATGAAAAACTAGGAGGTCGCTATGGATTTAATTCTCGAAGTTAAGAACTTAAAAAAGACGTTTATCCTTTCTAGCAAACAGCAGAAAATTGAGCGGATAAAAAGTAAGACAAGGACAGCGGTCAATAATTTATCCTTCAACGCATACAAAGGGGAAATCTATGGGCTTTTAGGCCCTAATGGGGCGGGTAAAACCACGACTTTACGAATTATTTCCACTTTAATTAAACAGGATGAAGGCGATGTTTTTGTGGACGGGTTTTCAGTTAAAAGCGCTCCTGATCAAGTCCGTTCACGGATTGGATTTCTCACGAGCGAACTTAAACTAGATGACTTTTTTACTCCTAATTACCTATTTGATTATTTCTCCGATTTGCAAGGTGTTGATAAGCCAACTTGCGCAAAGCGCAAAGAAAAACTCTTTGCTCAGTTTGGCATCGATAAGTTTAAAGAAGTCAAAGTCAGCGATTTATCAACGGGAATGAAGCAAAAGGTTTCTTTGGTCATTTCCATTGTCCACGATCCTTCAATTATTATTTTTGACGAACCCACCAATGGATTGGATGTTATTACAGCTAAAACGGTTATTGATTTTTTGCTGGACTTAAAGCAGGAAGGAAAAACGATTATTCTTTCGACCCATATATTCTCGTTAGTAGAAAGAATATGTGATCGGGTGGGGATAATTATCGACGGGGCGATGGCTTTAGAAGCGCCAATGAGCCAGTTTAGTGAACCCAATAGTTTAGAAAAAGAATTTTTTGTTTTGTACGATAAAATTAAAGGAGAATCACATGCGTAATCTATGGACAATCATTAAAAAAGAATTAAAGCGATTTTTTACTGATAAACGGATGTTAGTTTCTCTAGTTCTGCCAGGATTAATGATTTTCTTGCTCTATTCTATTATGGGGAGTGTCATAACTAGCAATTTGGGACAGAGCGAAGAGCAAGTCTACTCACTTAAAGTTGATTATGAACCATCTGGATTTGGCGAAGCTTTAGGAGAAATCTATCATTTAGATTATCAAAATGACCTTACGGAGGATGAGGCCCTTGCTAAGGTCACTGACAAAGAACTTGATTTATATGTCATATTTCCAAGCGATTTTATGGATCAATACGCTGCCGGCAACCAGCCCAATGTCGTGATAAATTACAATGGCGCCTCTTCCACCAGCAGCACCATCGCGGAAATATATAGTTCCTTTTTAAGCACCTCACTTCAAGGTTATACAGTTGAAGCGAACAATCACGCCACCGACTTGGATCTTAGTGTTCAAATAATCACCGGGTTAATTCCTTTTCTACTCATTACCTTTCTATATACCGGGGTTATGGCGGTTGCTCCAGAGAGTATCGCCGGAGAAAAAGAACGAGGGACCATTGCCAGTTTATTGATTACTCCGGTCAAACGAAGTACGATTGCTTTAGGAAAAATAATCGCCTTAAGTATAACGGGCCTTGCCAGCGCAACCTCAAGTTTCATTGGGCTAATGATTAGTCTTCCAAAACTTGCCGGCACCGACAGTGGATTTGATCTGTCAATATATGGTGCCGGAACATATCTTTTAGTCTTCTTGGTTATCATTTCGACAGTGCTGGTCTTTACTGTTTTAATATCATTGATTTCGACATATGCAAAGTCAATTAAGGAAGCCAGCAGTTTCGCAATGCCCTTAATGATAATTGTTATGCTTGTCGGAGTTTCCACCATGATGGGAACCGCCTCGGACAACACCGCGCTTTATTTAATACCAGTATACAATTCGACGAATGCTCTATTATCAATCTTTAGTCTGAAAGTTGATTATTTAAATTTAGCAGTGACCATTATTGCCAATCTTTTACTTACAGGTTTTGGAGTTTTTGTTTTAACACGAATGTTTAATTCGGAAAAAATAATGTTTAGAAAGTAGATTGCCAGCCTCTATTTATTCAATTAAGAAATAAAATTATTGATAGATAGAGGCTTTTTTAATGTCACTAAAAGATAAATGACTATAAAAACATTCAGCAATTTGAAAAACTAATCGTTATTTTTACTTTGATCTTCGAGCACACAGTCAATTCCTAAAACAATGCCGATAACAAGAATTTCATAACGTTCATCCTGGATATCAATTTCATAAGTATCTGACCAGGCCAGCCATTTCTTATGAATGCGGGCAATTACTTTTTTATCCAGGATGATTTCATAATCATGAGCGAGAATTTTTCCTTCTACTTGGACATCTAAACCAGTAAAGTAAAATCTCGGCCTTAGCGAGAAGAACCTCCTAGAAATACTTACTTCTTCTTTCCCGGCAATATTTAAAAAATAAGTATTAACGAAAGAAAAAAATTTTCTTTTCAATTCTAAAACAACTTGCCCTTGCAAGTTATAAAGGGTGGTTGTATTTCTAATTGAAAAAAATTTATCTTTCGCCTCGTAGATAACGACTTGGTTTTCGTCATAAACCTTAAATCGATCGTGAACCGGTGAGAAAAATTTTTGCTTAATATATAACTTCATAAAGCTTTTGGCCTTCCTTTTTATTAATAATATACAACGATTCAAAACAATAAATGACAATAAATATGTATATGAATCGACAATGCCCGATTTTAAAAAAGCATTTTCGACTATAGATTTTATTAATATTTATCGGGTGTTTATGAAATCATGAAAGCGTTTCCAAAAGCGCTTACTTTTCAACTGTACTCCTTAAACTTTAAATTTTGACGATTTAAAGTCTCTTTTCATATATTTTTGCGTGTATACGCGCGCACGCGCGATAGCAGTGTCCTAATGATAGGGTCAAAAGACGGAGATTAGAAAAAAAGGCAAAAAAAAGCCGTTTTTTTTGAAAGCGCTTTTACAAAATTATTTTATTGATTTTTTTTGGATTTACTTTTTTCCTATTTATTATTGTTGTATCAATATTTTTGCAATATTGAAAGGAGAAAGGAAAATATGAAAAACAAAAAATTATTTGTTCTTTCACTCTTTGGAGTTTTAGCCCTAACATCATGCGGTGGCGGCGGCGGCTCTACAAGCAGTGGAGGATCAGGTAGCTCAGGCTCGCAAACTAGCGGATCGGAGCTTCGTTTAGCTGGTGGCGAAGAAGGCGATATTATCAACTACTCAGCCAGTAGCTACGCAGAACGCGCTAAGATTTTGGAACAACTCGAAAAGTATACGCTTGATAACTTCCTCGGTGGTATTCCGATGTATGATAGCGCAAGCAACGTTATGTATTCGACACGTTTACAAATTCCAAGCGACACTTACATTCCTAACTATGGTTTCGGTGTTGGTCAAGGTACCATTACTACGGCATTAACCTCGGCTCAAGAACCGGAAACGAAATACGCGATGTATTTCCATAGTTGGCAATCACAAGATCCAGGCAGTTTAAACTACTGGAATGCTAGTGACTCTGTCACCGCTGATTTAAATGCCCTTATTACTTCGGCCTATTACGGAACCGAATTTACGGAAGATAAGAGCAGCTATCAATGGTATGATTCATTGGCAACCGAAAAGCCGATTGCTCTCAATCCAGATGGAAATGGCATGGCTACTAGATGGAGAGTTAAGGTTAAGACGGTTACCGATACTCCAACCCTCGTTTACAACACGCTCTCAACCGCTCCGGATAGAGCTGCCTATGACGGAAGAGGAGTGGTCCTTGCTGACTATTTAACTCCATTCAAGGCAATTCTTGACAATCAACTTTATCGTTCTACCGATTTAGGGTCTTCATCCTCAGGCTTCGTTGGCGCTGCTCAATATAGTGCTGATGTCGCTGCCGGAAAGACTCCAAACTGGAATTCCGTTGGTATTCAACTTAACGAAGCCGAACAATCAATTGATTTTGAGTTTGTTACGAAGAAGACCCAATTCTACGCAATGTATAACTTGTCCTCAAGTTTATTCTCACCGATTCCGCAAGACTTCTTAACCCTTATTGGCGGAGCTGCTAACTTCGGTTTACAATCGGGTGGCGTTAATAACGTGTTATCACTTGGTATGTATACCTTAGAAGAATGGCAAGCCGACAAGCAATTGGCCTTTAAGAAGAACCCGACATTCTTTGAAAAAGATCGGGCTAACTTTGCTGGCTATAAGTACACCATTCTTGGTAGTGCTAACGTCGCCTTTGATGAATTCTTAGCTGGCAAACTTGACTCAGCTGGTATTCCTTCAACCGCGCTTGATCAATACAAATCAGACCCACGTACCCGTCGGACCCTCGGTGATACCGTTTGGAAACTTCAAACCAACACCACGACTGAAGCGGGATGGGAATCATTATTTGGTGAAACAGGATCAGTATATCCTCACTCCGAGGACTCTTACTGGGATGTTAAACCAGTTATGTCCAACAAAGACTTCTTAAACGGCTTATACTTCTCAATCAACCGTTCTGAATTAGCGGCTGAAGAAGGCAAAAACCCAGCTGCGGCATTCTTATCCGATGCTTACATGATTGACCCAGAAGAAGGTATTTCCTTCCGTTCGAGTGATGAAGGTAAAGCTGTTCTTGAAGACCGTTTACCTGAAAGCAATGGTTATGATACCGAAATTGCCAAGGGCTTATTCCAAAGAGCTATGACGACTCTTGAGGGTGAAGGAAAATATACTCCAGGAACCCCAACTTCGCCAACGCCAATTACGCTTGAATTGATTTATCAATCACAAAGCCAAGTTGATACCGAAGGTATTACGATTAAGAAATACTTCGAAGAAACATTTAATGCAGCCTGCCCGAATTATAAGTTAACCATTCATACTTATGCTACTTCTAACTGGATGGATGCTTACTATGCGGCTATGCAAGGCGACTTCGACTTATCGTTTGGTTCAATCAGTGGTAACACCCTTGACCCAATCTCCTTCATGGATACCGTTTGCTCGGATAACCGCTCTGGATTTACCCTTTCTTGGGGACCTGATACCGGTGCCGTCAATATGGATAGCCCAATTGTCTATGATAATCAAATCTTCTCCTATGATGCCTTATTAGGCGCCGCCAATGGTGGTGCGGTTATCAAAAATGGTGAAGCTGCTAATATGTTTAAACTTACAAGCATTGAAGCTGGCGAAGCTGTTGATGGTAAATTCACTGCTACTGGACATGGTACTTACTTCTACAATGAGGAGTTTGTAGACCGTATTCAGGTTGAAATTGACGCCGTCGAAATTTGGTACTACAGTGCACCATTGCCAGAAGGTGTTAGTGAAGATGGATTCGTTTCCCCAGAACTTGGTGTAAACCTAACCATTAATATGAATACTGATGGCACATTTGAAGTTATCGTTACCGATCTTCCACTTGATGCCGGCGGTGCTTACGATATGACCTTGTACTTCACGATTACAGTTGATGGTGTCTCAACAAGCAGCTCAACTTACGTTACGTTCCAAGGACCAGCCGCTGCCTAATTAATTATTGTTGCTAAAAATTATTGGTTAGGGTAGTCGCATAGGCTACTCTAACCATCATGGTGAAAATTTCAGAGGCATTGCCGGCTTACAGCCGGCAATGTTTCTCTGTATTTATATATTCGTATAGATTAAAATAGAAATATACTTTTTAGAAAAAAGGAGAAATTGATATGTGGAAATATATAGTAAAACGTATCTTATTGATGCTCTTAACCACTTTCATTATCCTTTCGTTAACTTTTATTCTCATGAAGATGCTAAAGATGCAAACCGCTCCAGGAACGGCAGAACAGCAAAAAGCGTTTTATGACAATCAAGTTGCGTTAGGCTACATGTATATAGTTACGGATCATACGGTCGCATCTGATGTGACATTAGCGCCTATCGGCGGCGTGGTTTGGCGGTACAACATCTATCCGGTTATGTACCAATATTTTATTTGGATTCGTAATATTGTTACGAAATGGGATTGGGGAACCTCAACAAGAATTGCCTTTAATGATTCAGTTATGACCATTATAGCGCGACGTCTTCCCTATTCGATGAAACTCAATGTTTGGGCAATGGTCTTTTCCATCCCGCTTGGATTTATTCTTGGTATTTGGGCGGCTTTAAAGAAAAATAAACCGGCTGACCACACTATTTCCACGTTAGTTATGGTTTTCATTTCAGTTCCTTCATTTGTAATTATTTCATTTTTGATGAAAATATTGGCGTACGATGCAGGCTGGTTGCCGACTCAGTGGCCATCAGATGGAGCACCGCTTGCTATTAGAATTCAAGGCTACATAATTCCTGTAATGTGCTTGTGTTTTGGCACAGTCGCGGGATTCACTCGGTATACGCGAGCGGAACTTACAGAAGTTATGTCGAGTGAATTTCTTCTTTTGGCACGTACAAAAGGATTAACAAAATCTCAAACAGTAATTCGCCACGCCTTACGGAACTCGTTAGTACCGATTGTTCCGATGATTATTGGAGAATTCATCGGCATTCTTTCTGGATCGATGATTCTCGAACAATTATACGGAATTCCCGGAATAGGCTCATTATTCGTTACAGCTATCACGGTTAAGGACTATAACGTTATTATGGTCGATATGGCCGTTTACACAATGATTGGGCTTGTTGCCATTTTATTGGTTGATCTCAGTTATGGCATTGTTGACCCAAGAATCAGAATGGGGGCCCGCAAATAATGGAAAATGAAAAAAAGAAAAACCCTAATATTGAAACGGGGAACGATGGCATTGAAGCCGGCGATTTTCGTTTTGTCCAAAAGGATAAAGCGATTCACGATGTTAAGTTTCAAACAAAGCCCACAACCTTTTTAAAGGATGCAATTACTCGTTTTGTTAAGAATAAATCGTCAGTGGTGGCGGGTATTATTCTTTCGGTTATTGTTTTGATGGCAATTTTTGTTCCGATTTTGAATACTTCAGATATCGAAAGTTCCAAAAAACCCGAAGCTTTATTAAGCCCAAGGTGGTATGGATTTGAAAATTCGTCTATTTTAAATGGAACCAGAAAATACTCTGGCGTCGTTGTCGATACCATCACCGATCCGGAAAATCCGACACCAGCCGGATATAAGAGTGAAGCGGTTAGAAGTATGTCTACTTATGAAGACTACATCAGCAGTCCTTCACAATACGGATGGGGAGGAATGGTTGCTTTACGGGCGGACACGCGCGATAAAAATGTGGCTATTGCTTCACCGGCTTTCTACGTTTACCCGGATGAAGATTACACTTTTACCTTCAACTTTAGCGAAGAGGAAAATGCGGCTTTAGAAGTAAGCGCCAACTACATGATTTCTCTTTGGGTGAGTTATGACAATAACGGCAGTTATACCCAATTATTGTTAAAACCTTACTCCTCTGATTTTGGAGCGATTACGATTGATAATGTAAGCCAAGTCATTGAAGAAAATAGACCGTTGGCCAATGTTGAAACCTTCTTTAATGTGAAGTTATTATTGACTTTAAAGACAGCGACATCAGGTACCTATCCGACTTTGCTCATTAATTCTATTTCTGGGGTTAATGATAATGATGAAACCGATGATTTCTTTGATAATATTGGTTTTGTCGATGGCAATAGTTACATGCTTCGAGAAGTGACCGGAAGTTCACTGGCGGCTTATAAATGGGGAATTGCCTCTGGATATAGCGGCTCGAAGAGTCTATACAAAGGATTAATCTTAAAGGCTAACTTCGTTTATGACCAATATTTGGCCGTATATGGCGAGCAGAGCGACTTCCAAGTAGGAAAATCGGAAGTTGATGTCTATATTTCTAAGGGCTGGATGAGTTATGACTACGATATTGGACCGTCTTCCTTTGTTCGATTAAGCGAGCATTGCCCGATTATCGAAGTAACATCCCAAAAAACCAGCACGGCGCAGGGAATTACTTCCATTTACGTTATTGGAAAAGTTTCAATGTATCGTTATTATGGTTATTCTTCCATGCCCCACTTTCTTTTTGGAACAGATATTTCTGGACATGATTTCTTTAAGCGGGTTTTTTCCGGCTTGAGAACTTCGTTGATGCTGGGCGTATTGGCAACGGTCATCAATGTTACCGTCGGTATTATTTGGGGTGCTATTTCGGCTTACTATGGCGGTTGGACAGATTTAATTATGGAGCGTCTTACCGATATCTTAGGCGGAGTTCCGTGGATTGTCGTTATGACTTTGGCAATCTTGCATTTTGGCAACAACATGTGGACCTTCCTTATGGCCATATGTTTGACCGGCTGGATTGGAACAGCCAGTGTCACCCGTTCCCAGTTCTATCGTTATAAGCGTAGAGAATATGTCTTGGCATCGAGAACATTAGGTGCCAGCGATGGTCGATTAATCTTCCGGCATATCTTACCTAATGCGGTAGGAGTTATCGTCACATCATCGGTCTTAATGATTCCTTCAATTATCTTCTCTGAAGCTACAATCGCTTACTTACAACTTGGTTTACAAGGGGTGCCGAGTTTAGGTGTGGCCCTTAGTGAGGCCCAGAATTATTTAAAAGATTCGTCTTATATGACAATTTCTGCGTCTATTGTGGTTTCAATATTAATGATCTGTTTTAACCTATTTGGCAACGGTCTCCGTGATGCCTTTAACCCATCATTGAAGGGAGTTGATTAATATGGCGACAATAAAAAAAGTTCCTGAGCAGGAAGTTGTTATCAGCGTTCGCGACTTGAAGATTTCTTTCTTTACAGACAATGGGCGTGTTCACGCCGTCCGGGGAGTGAGTTTTGATTTATACAAAGGAGAGATTCTTTGTATCGTTGGGGAGTCGGGATCGGGTAAATCGGTGTCGGCCAAGACGATTATGGGAATCCTACCCGGTAATGCCCGGATTGATTCGGGAAGCATTATGTTTGAAGGTGAAGATTTGACGCAAGTATCGGAAGAAGAATTCCACCGGATTCGGGGTAATAAGATTGGAATGATCTTCCAGGATCCGCTCTCTTCTTTAAACCCAATTATGAAAGTGGGCAAGCAAATCACCGAAGCGGTCATTATTAACAGTGACAAAATGAAGCAGAAGTTTGACGACATTATTGCGCCTACAAATATCAAGTATAAAAACGATCAAGCGAAGATTTTCCATAAGGTCGATGGTATCCAAACGGCGATTGCTCTTAGAAAGAAAGAAACCAAGGAAGCCATCGCAAGTGTAAAAGCCATTTCGAAACGCAATCAAGTCAAAAAGTTGAAAGCGGATTTACGGGAAGAAGAAATCAAGATTAACCGTGAAGTAACGACTTTGCTAAAAAAGTTGGACTTGGCCATTCAAGAAGAGAAAAAGAAAATTAGCTTGGCTCAAGCAGAGATTGAAACGAAGATTGCTTTTAAAAACAATGAATTTAAGGAAGCAATAAATGCTGTTAAAGCCGATAAATTACTTAATGAAGAAGAAAAGGCGACGAAAGTCAAATCGCTTACGGCCGTTTTTGAAAAAGAAAAAATTCAAGCCGAGAACGATATCGCTAATTTAAAAACAAAATTAATCCCATTAATTCAAGATCGGGACGAAAAAGTGGAAGCGGCGAAGAAAGCCGCCCTGGAAAAGATCACCCTTAAGCGCGATGAAAAAAATAAAGAAATCGCTGCTGTTTTGGCGGATGATTCAATTTCAGTTGCTGTTTTAAAAGAAAAAATTCGCGAGTTAAAATTAACTTTAAGAGATGATAAAGCGAAGGCAAAACGCGAAATTGCCGATTATAAGGCAGAGATGAAGCCGATTATTCGCGAAGATAAGGCAAAATTAAAAGTCGTCAAGAAAGAGGCCAAAGCGGAAGTTAAGGCCTACAAAGCTGATTTAGTCAAAAAACGGGATGAAAAGATTGCCTCTTTGGGCGAACGCTTGAAATCCGCCAAGACCAATGGCACTAAAGCGGAAGTTAAGAAGATTGAAGAAGAAATTGCTAAAGTGAAATCCGAATACGTAGACTCAATTAAAATTACGCGTTCAGAAGCTAAAAAAATGGCAATTAAAGTTATGACCGAAGTGGGTATTCCCAATGCGGAAAGACGTTATAAGCAATATCCATTTGAATTTTCCGGTGGTATGAGGCAAAGAATTGTTATTGCCATCGCCTTGACGCAAAATCCAGACATTCTTATTCTCGATGAACCAACCACGGCACTTGACGTTACTATTCAAGCTCAAATTTTGGAGTTGGTTAACAACTTGAAACGCAATCGTAATTTATCGGCAATCTTTATTACCCATGACTTAGGTGTTGTGGCCAATATGGCTGACCGTGTAGCGGTTATGTATGCAGGTAAAATTGTTGAGTACGGATTAGTTAATGAAATTTTTTATGATCCACGGCACCCATATACGTGGGCGCTACTATCATCAATTCCGGATATCGATAGTAAAGAGCGGCTTGAAGCCATTCCGGGTACGCCACCCAATATGATTTATCCGCCTGTTGGAGATGCTTTTGCTTTGAGAAGTCATTACGCAATGGCGGTCGATTTCAAAAAAGAGCCCCCACTTTTTAAAGTGTCGGACACTCATTTTGCGGCGACTTGGCTTCTTGATCCGCGGGCACCCAAAGCACAAATGCCAAAAATTGTTAGCGAACGGATTCGTATTTCGCTCGCTCGGGCCAAGAAAGAGGAGGCGAAAGTCAAATGAGAACAGTTAGTTTTAAGCAAGAATTAGTCGATAAAGACATTGTCCTCTCCGTTCGTCATCTTAAACAGTTCTTCACTGTGGGCAGCGGCGCGAGTAAGTTTCGGACAAAAGCCGTTCATGACGTGTCGTTTGATATAAAAAAAGGCGAGGTTTTCGGACTTGTTGGTGAATCCGGCTGTGGTAAAACCACCACCGGACGCTCCATTATTCGCCTATATGACATCACTAGCGGCTCGGTCTACTTTAAGGGCTACCGGATTACGGGTGGAACCCGGTGGAACGAAAAAGAAATTAAATGGACCAAAATTCGCGGTAAAAAGCAAATTGCCGAATTAAAACAGCAAATGCGCGACGAAATTAATGATTCAAAGACCGAAAACGAAGAATATAACGAACCGTTAATTGCGAGTATTAAGGCCCGTTACAATGAAAAAATTAATGCTATTAGAACCCATATTAATGAAGTTAGAGTGCAAGAAAAAGAAAATATTGCGCAGATAAAATATGACAACCGGCATGTTGATCCTCAATTAATGAGCAAGATTCAGATGATTTTCCAAGATCCTACTGACTCGCTTGATCCGCGGATGACGGTTGAGGATATTATTCAAGAAGGTTTGCACATTCAAGGAATGCACGATCGAGCTGCTAACAGCAATCGAGTCGTAGAAGTTCTAGAAAAGGTTGGTTTGATTGCTGATTATGCCTCCCGTTACCCCCATGAATTCTCTGGCGGTCAACGGCAAAGAATCGGTATTGCTCGGGCCATTATTATGAACCCCGAATTTCTTATCTGTGATGAACCAATCAGCGCGTTGGACGTTTCGATTCGAGCCCAAGTCATTAACCTTCTCAATGATTTAAAAGATGAGATGGGTTTAACTATGATGTTTATCGCTCACGATTTGTCGGTGGTTAAATACTTCTGTGATCGCATCGCGGTTATGTATTTTGGGGAACTTGTAGAGATGACTACGAGCGAAGAATTGTTTAGGCATCCCCTTCATCCGTATACGAAAGCCTTGCTATCGGCGATTCCTAAGCCAGATCCATTAAGCGAGAAAAAACGGAAGCGGATTATTTATAACCCACTCACGGATCACGACTACAGTAAAGAGAAGCCGGAACTTCAGGAAATTATTCCCGGACACTTTGTTTTAGCCAATAATGCTGAAATTGAAAAGTATAAAAAAGAGATGGCTGCGGCCGATGCTGAGGTCGCTGTAGCGGAATAAAAAAACAGGCATCTGGTTAAATACTGGATGCCTTTAATTACTATTGAGGTAAATATTATATGTCAAAAAAAGATGTTACGGAATCAAAGAAACTGATTCTATGGATTATTGCCACCCTTATCATCGGAGTGTTTTTTGCTCTAATATATTTTTTAAGAGCGGACTTTAGTTATCGTGGATTAAGCGATGCTTTTTTCATTCCGGGAGTGACAATGCTAGGAGGAGTAATTCTTCTTTTAGTCGGTCGTTCCGGTTTTTTTGACAATGTGTCTTACTTCTTTGTTCGTCTGCGTGATTTTAGTCATCGCAAGGGAACCAAGTCTTTTGAGGACGCTTATGAGTATCGCGAATATAAACATTCGCGGCGGGATAGCGAACGACCTTACCTTTTGCCATTTTTAATTTATGGCGGTACCTTTGTCGTTGTCGGCATTGTATTCTTGGTATTAATGCTCGCTCAAAAATGAAATTGCGTCCTGATTTATGGTTTTGATAAATCGGGACTTTTTTCATTTTATCACTTCTAATATAATTATCATTGGTAGGAATAATATGAATAACAAACAGCCGTTAAAACGTTTCGCTCGCATTATCGGCGATGATAAAATAGATATTTTAGCCAATAAAACCGTGGCGGTTTTTGGTCTAGGTGGGGTTGGTGGAAGTGCCTGCCAAGCGCTTGCACGGGCGGGTATTGGCACAATTTATGCCTATGATCACGATGTGGTAGATATAAGCAATATCAATCGTCAGGCGGTGGCTTTCTTTTCAACAATTAATAAAAGTAAGGTTGAAGTAATGAAACAGCAGGTTAATGATATTAATCCGGAAATCATTTTCCGGGGTTACGATGTTTTTGTCAATCAGGACAATATCGGCGAAATACCCTTTTCATCATTCGATTATGTGATTGATGCGATTGACAGTGTCGGAGCTAAGGTGGCATTAATTGAGCGAGTCAAGCACTTAAACATTCCCATTGTTTCCTCTTTAGGCGCGGGGAATAGAATGGATCCGACAAAATTAACAGTGATGGATATATATCAAACTAAACTTGATCCTCTAGCCAAAGTAATGCGTCACGAATTAAGAAAAAAAGGCATTGTGTCTTTAGATGTGGGTGTTAGTTTAGAAACCCCCATTGAAATTAAAGATGCCGAAAATAAGCGGACTCCGGGCAGCTCCCCGTTTGTGCCCAATGCCATGGGGCTAGTTCTTGCCGCTTACGCGGTGCGGGTAATTCTTTCTCAATATGATTGATCTAAAAGAACCGATAATTGATACTGATCGTTTGCTGCTCCGGCCCTTTCAAGAGGGGGACGCCCTTTTCTTCTACATAAATATTGCAAGTGATTATCGGGTGACAAAATATTTACTTTGGCCACCAACGCAGAATATGGAAGAAATGGAATTAATGCTCGAACAATGGATTAAAGATTCACAAGAATCTTTTTCTTATCGATTCGCTTTACTGGAAAAAAACAGTTTTGAAGTTATCGGAATGATTAACATTGTTGAAATTGATTATCAAACGGAAACGATGGAAATTGGTTATATGCTGGCGCATCGCAAATGGAATAAAGGATATATGCGAGAAGGATTAGAAGCAGTGATGAATTTTTTATTCCAAAAAGTCAAAGTAAAGGGAATTAAGGCAAGTGTTTTTGTTAATAACATATCTTCGCTGCGCTTATTAAAGAACCTCGGTTTTCAAATTGTTGACCAGGATACCTATGATATTCAAGGCCATGATGAACAGATATATCACTTATTTTTGAAGGCTCAATAAACCGCAATTTATTTATCTTAGTGTTTATATTATAATAAAACTAACACTATGAGCGATTTTAGAAGTAAGTGGCGATATATAGGCGCCTTTCTTAGAAGTATGCCAGCGGTTATTCTCTACCGCTTATTTCGAATTAAACCGCATTATGATCGCCTAGGAAATATTCGTCATATTACCTTTAGTGAAAGTGATGAAGTTATTAAAAACGCAATTCAAGGAAGCCAACCATTCGCCGCCATCCGCTTTGGTGGCACGGAACTGAGCGCTATCAACAATTATGAAAAAATTCGTTTGGGCTTTAAACGCGGATATAAACGCAAAGTCAAAAGGAGTATGAAAATCAATGGCGGCTTTTTTCCAACAACAAAAGAGCAACTGAATTATTATGGTAAATATTTACAAGAGCATCTTTCTGAAGCCGATATTCTCGGTATCAGCGGACTGCATATGGAAAGTTATTATCATCGTAATTTTACACCGGCCGCCACCCCAATTCAAAACTGGGCACTTGACCCCCTATTGGGAAGTTGGAGTCCCCTTCTTAAAGGGAAAAAAGTTTTAGTTATTTCTCCTTTTGCCGATCAAATTGAGAGCCAATATAGACGACGTCTTAAACTCTTCCCCAAGGACAGCAACCTATTGCCCGAGATGAAATTAATGACAATAAAAATGGTAATGAGCAATGGAAGTTCGCACCCTAAGGACTATGGAAGCTGGTTTGAAGTTCTCGATAAGATGAAACTTGAAATATTAAAAAAAGACTTTGATATTGCGCTGGTGGGCGCGGGAACCTATGGGACCCCGCTATGTCTTTTTATTAAAGAGTTGGGCAAAAAGGCAATTCAATCGGGTGGAGCGACACAGTTGCTGTTTGGAATTATCGGGAAGCGTTGGGAAAATCGGTCACCGATAAAAGATTATCGCAATCAGTATTGGGTGCGGCCGGACCCAAAACCAGAGGGATATGAAAAAATTGAGAAAGGATGCTATTGGTAAATCGTTATGGATGAAACGAAAACAGCAAAAAAAGAAACCAATTCAAGTTCTTTATTTGGCTTCTTTCTGATTGAAATTGTTTTCTTTTTAGGACTTAACCTTGATTATAACGGAACTTTTATTCGCCTGTTGGGAATATTTGTTCTTGCTTATGGTCTTTTCTTAGCAATTAATGGCCATCTTGTTTCATGGAAGCAAGAAAAGAAAATATATTTAATGGCGGGTGAATTGGTTTTGCTTATATTTGGGATTGGGATGGCGTCGTCGTTGATGTTTTCTTCCTCGGGATTTATAAACGTAATCAGTTTATCGCTTGGCTTTGTAAGTTTTTTCCTTTTGGGACGTTTATTTCGCATTTTTAGTGACTTTTCATTTACACATATTATTTTGGCTTTTGCCCTTGGAATGACGCTTCTTCTACTAATTTCTCTAGCGACGACATTCATTCGTTATGGCTTTTTATACCGCCTGATTTATAGCGGGAAAGTGGTTTATTTTGATGGAGCTCCCATTCATCTTGATCGGGAGGCAACCTGGCTTTATGGGTTTAACCTTTATGAGACTTCGATGGATGGAGTGGGTATGTTTATTGTCCCCTTTGCTTCTTTGTCGATTCCAAGCCTTTTTTACGCTCTTGAAACGGCAAAGATAAAGAAGAAATGGTTTCTTTTTGTTATACCATTTGCTTTCTTGCTACCCCTGCTAGTTTTCCCCTACATTCAGGGCCTGATATATTTACTGCCCCTTATCATCATACTTATTATGCTTGAATTGACGCGGCTTTATCCCCGAGTTATGAAAATTGTGTGGATAACCCTGGCGGCAATTGCTTTTTGTGGCCTTGCGGCAGCTGTTTTTTGGGCTAACGATGCTGCGTGGGCCATCAAACTAATCGACAGCAATTCCCTAATACATTCGCTTTTTTCACACCCCTATATTGCTCGCTATAAAGAAGCAATTGCCGATACTTTTAAATATCCGTTTGGCACGCTTAATTTCTTCAGTGATGGGCGTACCTACTCAACGCAGAATATCTTGCTTGACACTCTTCGCCAGGCGGGAATAATTCCCTTTTTTGCGCTTGTGACTTTATTAGTTATGATGATTAAAGAGAGCATTCGTACTTATTTTGGCGCGCATAATGCAATCATGAAGTTTACGTATATATCATTACTGCTTTCATTTATCACCTACGCTTTAATTAACTATCCGTTTGTTCCTTTAATGGATGCGAGCAATCAAATATCTTTTCCGTTGGCCAATAACGGCATCTGGCTATTTCTCATATTGTTATTTGGTTATTGCCTAGATCATACTCAAAAAAGCAAGGGGGTAATTTAAAATGAAAGAAAGACTTAATAGATGGAAGGCAATCCTTGTTTTATTACCAATATTGATTTTATCCTCCTGCGGAACAATGACTCGGGAAATTTATGAAGATGGTCAATTTGAGGATCCGATTTTTGGCGCCAACTACTATACGTATCTTCCTGCCACCCTTAAGACGGCCACGGATTTTCGTACTTATCAACTGGATGAAAGCAATTCAAAATACGGGGAAATCACCAACAACACCTTCACTCAGTCGCTAGCAGCGCAGGACGTTATTAGAAATCTTCCTAACGCGGCGACTATTTTTAATAAATTATATGGGGAGAATTCTACTTTAAATGATTATGAGCGAACGGATGCTTACTATGAGGAGAATGCCTTAGGAAAAGTTAATGATAGTTTTCGGTATGGATATTTTTCCAAATTGACAGATGGACTTGCTCATTGTGATGGAAGTGGGGCTCGAGTCCGAATTCAAGCCGCCGAAGATGGATTTGGAACGATATTTAATCAACAGTTAACTCAGTACTACTCGTTTGTTCTGGCGCTTCGAGGAGGAACTGATATTCCCTGGGGCAGCAGTGAATATCCGGTTATGAGCAATGAAGATGCCCAAGCAACGATTGCACTGACACTCAGCTTTTATGTTATGAATAGCGATTTTGCCACCTATAAACGAATATCATTCACTAAAACCATAGAAACAAGAACCGATGATCATGGTTCCAATACCAACATACTTCAGTTTTATTTTAGCGATGTAATGGGAAGTGAAATGGAGCAAATAAAAAATGCCTCCGGCTTTTCTTTAAATTATCAAATGTTGGAACACAATGTCTTAAAACCCGGGGGCGTCAGTCAAGATTTACCTTATAAATTTGGCCTTATGATCTATGAGACGGAACTCCCATCTTCGCATTGGAATTAATTTATTTTTAACCATTGTCCGATTATTTCATCCGCTTTGGGATTGTCAAATTTTAGAGTTCCTTTAGCGGGAGTGAAAGTGCATTCGCCAAAGTATATTTTCCCTTTTATCGAATATAAATCGACGCGGACAAAAGGGAAACCTTTAGCGATTAATTCAGCGATGGCAACCATTTTTTGATACGCTTCCGGCCATTCGATTTTGTCTTCTTCCCGGCTTTGCCAGCCATTGAACTGCGCCTCGGGAAAGGGCGTTTTATCGATATAATAATTGTTGTACTTTATATCTTTGCCCCGTCCGGTGACAATATAAAGATAGCGAGCCACACCACCGAAAACATGAATTTTAAACTCATCGGGCAACCGGTTGTCTTCACCGATATATTCTTCGATTAAAATCTGGGGCTTTATTCGCGAATAATGAGGTTCCACAGTTGCTTTTCCGTAGTCTTTATTCAGCCATTCCGAAAACTTTTTCTGACTTTGAGCATAATTCATTTTCCTTTTATCAATTATGATTTCATTAAAGCCGGAAGCGTGTGAGCATTTTAAAACAAAAGATGCGGGTAAAGAAGAAAAATCAATATCGGAAAAAGCTTGATAGTGACCATAATCAGGAATAAGAATATTCTCCAGCCCGAGGGCCCTTATTTCGTCGCGAACTTGTACCCGATCGCTGAAGGCGATTACTTTGGGATTTTTCGCATCAACAAAAAGGCGTAGATACTGAAGTTTTTCGGTATATAAAGAGGGGTGTAGGAGATTTAGTTTATGACCGGTGATGTAGCGATACTGCAGTCTCACATAAAGGGAAGAAGAAAAGAAACGAATAATCGGCTGTAAAAACTTGGCAATACTGCGCTTAATGCGGTTTTCTTTTAGTCTAGGATTCATGTTCAATCTCCTTCTTTGGGGTTAAAAAACTAGTTACCAGTTTTTCTTTGCTGACGGCAAGTAAGAATGTATATGCAATACCGTCAATTAAAATAATTATTAGTATCTTAACAAAGGGCGTGCCACCAATAATGGTTTGTAGATAATATGTCAGCGCTCCGATGATTGTTCCGGCAACAATGATTTTTAAACTGTTCAGGTTAAATAAGGCGGATTTAATATATTTCCACGCTCCGACAATTAGGACAATTAAAACAATCAGGTCGCTTAAAGCTGTGGCGACGGCTACGCCTATAACCGGACGACTTTGAAAAACGGTCTTTCCCAATATAATACAACCAACGACATTTAGCACCAGACCGACGGCAATTGTCCAAAGATATATTTTTTCCTTTCCCATCGGTAAAAGGATGCTTGAAAAAATAATATCAGCCAGCGAATAGGTGATTACTAAGGATGAAATGATGATGACGCTTAAAGTGGCATTGCTGATACTGCTATCCGTCCAGGTGCCGCTAAGGTTGCTGTTGACTAGAAAGGCGATGATGTCCGGAGCTAAAATCACTAAGGCGACATACGCTGGTATGGCGATAAAAAGTGCAATATTAGTTGCATACCGAGCTAAGTTTTTGAAGAAAAACTTATTTTCATTTTGATAAAGCCGCGTTGCTCGAGGAATAAAAACCGCGCTCAAAGAAGTGATGATTGTAATGACGATTTCACTGCCTTTCACCCCGATTGCGTAGGAACCAACACTTGCGGTGCTCGGGTCTAATATCCCCAGAATAATGGTATCGGTTTGGTTATAGAAAGTTAAAACGATCGTGAGGACTCCCATTGCAAGAATGGGCTTGATGTACTGACGGAAGTTATATTCGCCCAAGGGTTTTAAACTTACGCCTTCTTTCTTGAGAAAAGCAAGGTTAAAAACCACGGTAAAGATGGTGTTTAAAAAGGCTAAAGCAGCATATAGAATAAGCTGTCGCGAATTATGAACAAAAGATATAATCAAAAGGCTTCCGATAGTCAAGGCAAAAATAGAGCGCACAGCAATATAAAAATGTTTTTCTAAACTGATATAGACCCATTCAAAAGATAAAGCTCCGAGTAAAAAGTTAATCGATAAGATAAAAATCAGACGCCTAATTAACTCGGGCTCAGCTGTCCAACTGGACGGCAATGAAAAGGCTATAGCAATAAGAAAGACAAAGGAAATAAGCGTGGTAATCAGCTGAAGAATAAAGAAGGTCTGGACTTTGCGCGAAAAAGCAACTGGATCATCCCGGACTTTTGCGCATTCGCGGATGGCAAGATTTGGAATTCCTAACTTGGCAATAATCAGAAAATAGTAAACAAAAGTATTGGCCAAGGTGTATTGACCCATACCGATATCGCCTAAGGCCCGCGCAGCAAAAGGGAAACTTACGAACGATAACACGGTGATGGTTACCGTGCGAATTAGGTTGATAACAACCGAACTGCGAATATTAGGGCTACTGTTAAGATTTGATTTCATGAATAAGGTCTTCTTCACTTCTATTAATTTTTAGTAATAAACTCTCGATTTTTTTGCCGGTTATTTCTAACCCAAAAATGGCCACCATCCTCTGCTGTGATGAAAGAATAATTTTTTTCCTCTGTCCCCAAGATAAATTCAAGGCTTGATTAAGACCAAAGGCGATCTCTTCCTTTGAACCGCGGCCCAAAGAAATGTAAGCATCGGGTAAATTAGCGGTTAAAATCTCATGGTCGGTCGACAGTAGCAAGCCACCATTCTCAATAATACTGATAATTTTACTGGGGAAGGAGCGGAGATTTTTCTCGTATTGTCGAGGATTTATCACCCCGATTGAACGGTTGATATAGCGGTTGTTGGTTTCGGGATCAATGGGGCCTAAAAACTCAATATGGGAGTTATTTTGTCCGGTTGCTTTAATCGTTTCGGTCAATGGTCCATAGCCAGCCATAATTAATTTGTCATTCTGCCCAAAGGAAATGAATTCGAGAGACTTTAAAAGATTAATTATTCCATACTGTTTATAAAGCGCGCCTGAAAAATAAAGACAAGAGTCGGTTTTTTTAGTCGGCTCAAGAATTTTTTCCTCATCGATAATCGTCGGAATAATAATTGTTTTCTTGGGCCGACCGATTAATTTGTTTAAGCCTTCACTGATGGCGATGTAGCCGTGATGATGCTGGTAATTCAGCCAGATCAGTGCTCGTAAAAGCGGTTGTATACTCTGCACTTTAAATGGATCATCTGTTATTACGGCTATCCGCTTCAAATGATATTTTTGCGAAACTTCTTTAGCCAGCCGGCTGATGAGAAGATTTATGGCGTCGAAAACAATGATTGGCATTTCTTCTTCACCTTCTAAAAGATGCGGAAAAAGGTTTAAAAACGATTTTTTTAAAGCCACCTTACGATTTACGCCTTGGTTTTCAATCGGAAGATAAATATAATTTTCCTTTCGGTGTTCGGGAATAATATCCACTCCCAAAGTTTTAGGGGTGATTGGGCGAAAAGAAACCACACTAACTTTTGCCACTTTCATCAGCGATTTAATCACTTTGCGGTGAAAGAGCTGATTGGATGGATTCGGTTTAACTTTGGATAAATTGAACAGTTCATTAAAGTCATCATCCAACATCGAAGTTGTTAAATAAATAATTTTCATAAGCCCAAGTCCTCAATTATTGCTTTGTGAGCAGAAACCATCTTTTCGATGGTATTTTTTTTAGCGGTCGCCAATGCCGAAAGGCTCATGTCCGTGTTGAGACTATCGATATGAGCAATAATTGCCTCGTCATTGTCCGGGTCTACTAAAAAGCCGTTTTTTCCTTCTTTAATTAAAGAACGAGCGGATATTATTTTGCTACTGGCAATAACCGGCAGACCTTGAGACAAGGCTTCATTAATCATATGTCCATAGATGTCTTCACGGGAAAGGAAGATGGCGCCATCAGCGTGGCAAATAAATTTTAATAAATCAGTATGACTCATAAAGGGAAAGATATACACATTGCGCAAATGCCTTTTTTTTATTATTGACTGATATTTTCTTCTTTCGGGGCCCTCGCCAATGAGAACTAAAGCGCAATCGGAATTTGCCTTGCTCCATAAATTAAGCAAATGAACATTATTTTTACGGGCAATAAATTGCCCAAAAGAAACGAAGATATGCGAATGGAAAATTTTATTTTTTTCCCAAAAAGCGCGTTTTTCCTCCCTCGACAGCAAAGACGGAAGTATCTCATCAGCCGTGATTGTCGCATAAGGATAATGGCATATTATTTCTTTTGCGATTCCATACCGCGACAAGTATTCATCGGCGATGGTCGAAGGAGAGAGATAACGATAGGCCCCCTGAAGCATTTTCTTTTTAAACCAAAATTTCAATTTTGATTCATCTTTAACGATGCCGCCGTTGATTGCAAAAAGATAAGGGATGCGCCTTGCTTTTAAAAAGTGCAAGCCGATCATTTCGGCAAGCGTTGAGTATCCATTAATAATTACCAAATCGTATTTATTCTTCTTTAATTCACTCCTAATTCCCCAAGAAAAAAAGTTTTCTTTACCGAGGGATATTCCGTTTATTTTATGAAGTTTAAAGGCGTACCTTTTTTCATGGTAAAAAAGGGAAGGACGATTTTTCGCTTGCAAACGCTCAAAAATAACATGGATATCAAAGAAAGAAGATAATCCATTATAGAGGGCAACTTTGTAAGGAGCCGGATGGTTGAAAACAAACAAGATTTTTTTCATAACTATTATAATTATACATAATTATTTCCGAAAAAAGGCGATAAATATGCTACAATTTATCCGGTAAATGCTATGGAATGGAAAGATTTTTTTAATATCGTGAAAGAAAAGCCATATAGCAAAACATTGCATGCTTTTCTCGATGACGAATATCGTCACCATATATGCTATCCTCCGCGGAACTTAGTGTTCAATGCTTTTAATCTCACGCCGTTAAAAGAGGTCAAAGTCGTAATTATTGGACAAGACCCCTACCATGAGCCCCATCAAGCAATGGGGCTGGCTTTCAGTGTCCCCAACGGCGTTCCACTGCCACCTTCACTTCAAAATATCTATAAGGAAATCGGCAACGATTTGGGATTAAAGATGAAAGAGGAAGGGGATTTGACTTATTTAGCCAAACAAGGTGTTTTGTTGCTTAATGCCCGGCTTAGTGTGCGGCGAGGTAATCCGCTTTCGCATAATGTAGAGGGATATCAATTGTTTTTGGCCGATGTAATGGAATTACTGGATAGGCAGGATCAGCCGATAGTTTTCATGCTTTGGGGAAATTTTGCTCGTTCACTAAAAAAGCTCTTGCATAATGAAAGCCATCTCATCTTAGAAAGCACCCATCCGTCCCCCCTTAGTGCCAATCGGGGAGGCTTTTTCGATACGCATCAGTTTTCTCGGGCCAATGAATATTTAAGAAAGCATGGCTTATCGCCAATTGATTGGCAGAACTAATCGTGGTATAATCATTCTTGTCGGGAGCTGGGCTTAACCTGGCTGAGAGGACTTGTTTTCCAAGTCGACCGCACCTGATCCGGGTAATGCCGGCGGAGGTAATGAGGTTATATACTTACACTTCACTCCTTTCCGCTGGAAAGGATTTTTTCTTAAAAGGAAAGAGGTAAGTGTATGGAGAAAAAATCATTCTGGCAGTTGTTGAATAGCGATAAGGCAAGAAAGTTGGTTCTTGCAATTATCGCCGGTCTGGTTGCTGTTGCATTTTTTATTCCCCCCGTTTTTAGTGAAGGGGAGGCGGTTGCTAGTTGGAGTTTATTGAGCGGAGGAAATAGCGGCAGCGCTGTTTGGCTTGGCTTGGCTATCTACTTATTGCCGATAGTTGGCGCTGTTTTATTCATTTTCAGGCGAAAATCCATTTTGCTAAGCCTGGCATTTTTTAGCGAATTACTCGCCCTTGTTTTAACCCTGACTTTAGTTTTTATTGCCAACGAATTCAACAAGGACAATGGTGTTGTTTACACCTTTGGCATTGGTTTAGGAATTATTGCAGGCTTATTGCTGGTCGGCACGGTCTATGCTTTAATGCCAATCTTGGATCAGTCTCATTTTACGGTTCGAGAAATTTCGGAAATATCTGTTTTGGTGGCTTTAGCATTAGTGTTAGATCGTTTTGCTCGGATTCCAGTCGCCATTGGAGGCGCCGGTTCCATCAATTTGGGAATGATTCCACTGTTTTTGATTGCCTATCGCCTAAACTTTTCCAAATCGTTTTTAGCGATAGGAGTTATATTTGGATTGATATCTTGCCTACTGGATAATTGGGGGCTCTATACTTTTCCTTTTGATTACTTTTTAGCCTATGGTGCGATTTCGTTCGCGGGGCTTTTTTCCAATCTTGCCTTTCCTAAAGATGCCAACAAAGTCAGCTGGCAAAATTTGGTTTTCTTTGCGTTATCGGTTTTTGTCGGAATTTTCGGCCGCTATATCGGAAGCACTATTTCTAGTGTTGTCATTTATGGCACGACATTAATTGGCGGTTTGGAGTATAACTGGTATATATGGGCCAGCGGCCTGGTTACTTTGGTCATATTGGGAGTGCTGTATCGGCCGTTTATAACCATTCGGAAGTTATTTCCGGTTAAAAACAACTAACTTGTTTTAATATCGTCTATGTTATAATAAATTATAAAAGATGGTCAAAGGAGGTAGTATCCGATGGCTAAATACATAGCGATGGATAATCGAGAGTTGGAAAAGCGAATTGAGCGAAAGGAAGTTGGGGCTAAACACGAGCTTGCTCGGCGATTGGTTCAAGGCGAAAATATCGCCGAGGACGATGCCCGAGGATACGCTTTGGCTTTGGAAGCAGCGGAAGAAGGCTATGCACCGGCTAAAACTGTGCTTGGATATTGCTATTTTTATGGCAAAGGCGTTAAGCAAGACGAAAAACAAGGAGTTGATTTCTTTCTTCAAGCCGCCGAAGGAGGCCATGATGCCGCCCAGTACAATATGGGAATCGCCTATGAACGAGGATCGGTAATTGCTGTTGATTACGAGAAAGCTTATGCGTGGTATGAAAAGGCTGCTGCCCAAAACTTCGCCAAAGCGTTCTATAAACTTGGCTTCTTCCAAGAGATGGGCTATGGGCGACCAATTGATTTGAATAAGGCATTTGCCTTTTATTTGGAAAGTGCCGAACGCGGTTATCGCAAAGCTCAATATATCGTTGGTCTATGGTACTCGTCAGGTCGAGGCATAATTAAGGATCTTGACTTGGCCCGCAACTGGCTTACAAAAGCCGCGGTTCAGGGATTTGGCCCGGCGAGAACAAAATTAAAAGAATTGGGCTAATAATTGACCATCTGTTAAACAGATGGTCTCTTTTATATTTAATTAAATGGTTTATATAGTAAAAAAAGCGATTTTTTGCTAATATTAACATGCATATGAGGAGATAAGAATATGGAAAATTGGTTAGTTGATCTAGAGACAAAAAGACATGAGTTTTTAAAATTTTATAAAAAATTCCGAACGGTTAACACGGTTTTAATGTTTGTAGTGTTAATTGCGATTTTACCCGTTATGATGTTTATTATGCCAATTGAGGGCTGGGGAACATGGGCCGCCATCATCATTGTTATGGTTTTGCTAGCTGGCGTTTTTGTTTATGGAAACTACATGAAGAAGAAGACAAACGCTGGAGCGGAAAAATATATTGATGAGTATTATCAAACGGTCGACAAATACGTGTTTGAAAGTGCGGACGTTAAGGATTATGAGCAATCAACCAGTGCAAAGTTTACAACCGAGCAATTCGTCAATGCCCATATTCTTAAATATATCGGACAATCAGCCTCACGCAATGTCGTAACCTATAAGGTCGATGATAAGAGCGTCGCCATTAGTGACTATGTAGCCTACACCTATGGTACAGGTCGGCATAAGCGACTTAATGCGCTCTTCGTTGGAAAATTTATTGAGGCGGACAACAAAGTTGAAGATCTTCAAACATTGATTTTCTTGAAACCAAAGATTAGTTCCGAGGGAGCGACCGGACCTAATGATCACGATGATCTCAATACGATTATCGATGATCAAGATATTGCCATCTATTCAAATAAGTCTAAATCACAGGCAGTTGACAAGGAAGTCTTAAGTCTATTAGAAAAAATTCCCGTTGGTCAGCATATTGTCGATTTGTCGCTTTCCATCTTGGCGGGAAAGACTTACATTGCAATTTCCTTAAGTGATCGGTTAATGAATGTTCCGTTAGAGCAAAGCGTCGGCATTGAAGCCATCAATGAGTATAAGAAAACAATAGAACTAATAAACAAGATTATCAGCAAACTATAATAGCCCTTCGGGGCTATTTTTGTACTTCAACAAATGCTATATATTCAGTCTAACATGTTGCAAAAGAACTTTTTACTCTCATGATTTAAGAAATCGTTTTTAAGCTGTCAAAATAGCAGTGAAAAGTAACGGAAAGGTTAATAAAGTAGACTGATATTATCACATATCAACTTTATCTTTATGAAGGTTGCTCAATAGATATGATGGAAGAGAAAAATTATTACTTTATATATCTCACCGGCTTACAACTCCTTATTTATATGTAACTAGTCAAAACGAAAATTGATAAAATAGTTTAATCTTAAAAGAAGAAATCCCAAGGCCTCTTCTTTAGAAATTTGGCTTAAGTTTACTCAAGCCGATTTTTCTCGTTGTCGGAAATATAAAAGAGAACTAATTCAATTAAAGTTTAACAAATTAGAGTCCGGCCCAATTGATTTGTTTTGGTAAGGGTTCACTACTTGCCGTTTCTCAATTTTAAATATTTCATATATTTTGGAAATGTGCGCAGGAATGAGAAGCAATGGCGATAGTATTCGCAAAACTATTGGAAAATTTAACTTTTGCGAATATAATCAATATGAAAGGTGATTGCCATGATAAAAAGAACTGGTTATATAAATAAACTATTGAAGTATAAAGATCGAGATTTAATAAAAATTCTTACTGGAATTCGCCGTTGTGGCAAGTCCATATTACTTTTCGAATTATATTATGACAAATTATTAAGTTTGGGAGTTAATAAAAATCACATAATCAAAATAAATCTTGAAGCTGCTTCTTCGTATAGTCTTCGAAAAAGAGAGTCCTTCGTATCATATGTTAATAGTCAAATTAATGATGATTCCAAGTATTATCTGTTAGTAGATGAGATACAGTTTCTCGAAGAATTTGAAGAGGCAGTAAACGGCATTCGTGTTGACTATAATATCGATATTTATCTTACCGGCTCGAATTCAAAACTCCTTTCAAAGGATATATCTACAGTGTTAAGAGGTAGGAGCATAGCTATTGAGATATTTCCGTTGTCTTTTCAAGAGATATATGAAAGTTTGGGCGGCGATAAAAACTCTTTATTAAACGAATACTTCCAATATGGGGGGCTACCTTATCTTCAAGATATTGATAAATCTGAAAAGATAGACTATCTAAGAATGGTCGATGAAACGGTAGTTCACAAGGATATTATAGAAAGATACAGAATCAATAACATTCAAATGTTTGGAGCGGTTTATGATTTCTTGTGTTCTAATATTGGCGCTTACGTGAGTTCTTATAAAATTGCCAATTCATTGGTCAGTTATGGATTTAAAAATGTTAGTCATGAAACTGTTGGTAATTTTTTAGAGTACTTATGTGACGCGTATTTGTTTTATAAAGTTAACCGCTACGATATAAAAGGTAAAAATTATTTAAAAACTTTAAATAAATATTATTGCTGTGATATTGGAATGAGAAATGCAAGAGTTAATTTTCGTCAAGTAGAAGTAACACATACCTTAGAAAATATAGTTTATTTAGAATTGCTAAGGAGAGGATACTTGGTCGATGTGGGTAAAAACTATCAAAATGAGATAGACTTTATTGCAAGAGGAGTTTCGGATACATATTATATTCAAGTCGCCTATACTATTAATTTAGAAGAAAAGAGAGAACAGGAACTTTCATCTTTTAGGAGCATTAATGATGGCTTCAAAAAAATAATAATAACAATGGATTCAGATCCCTTCACGTTGTTAGAGAATGGATATAAAAAACTGAACTTACTCGATTTTCTATTAGACAACGATGCCCTCAAAAAAATATAGTTTTAATGTTGAGTTGTTGCACATTGGCTTACAATGAGAGCGATCAATCTTCTTTAAATGATTTAGATGGTTTCTTATTAAATGGCACCGGGTGAAGTTGGAAATGATTGGGCTTCCTCTATCGAGAAGCAAGCATTAGACAATCAAAAAGATTCAGATAATTGCTTCGCTTAAAGGAAGATAAGATACCTAATTGTTTCACATCGGCTGTTGACCAACCTATGATAGCCCTTCGGGACTATTTTTATTTTCGATACCGGCAGCGACTATGATATAATCAACTTGAGATTTAATCTATGCCTCCGGGCTCGTAATGCGAAAGAAGAATTTTACTATGGAAGAAAAGCGCCGATGGTTGGCCATCCAAGGTTATAAGCACGATGGTCAACTTCATCGATATTGGGAACACAATTATCTTTTGGAGGAAAATGAAGATTTTTTTATTGTGGCTTCAACGCGGACAAAAGTAGTCGAAGCCGATGGCCGATACTGGTATACACGCGAACCGGCGATAACCTTTTTTAGCAAAAAAGAATGGTGGAACACAATCGCTATGATTAAAGATGATGGAATTAGCTTTTACACTAATATTGCCTCGCCTTCCATTATGGATAAAGGCTACATCAAATATATAGATTATGATTTGGACGTTAAACTTTTTGCCGACGGCACGATGCGACTGCTAGATGAAAAGGAATATCGGAGACACCGCAATCAATATGCATATGGCAAAGATCTGGATTTTGTACTTCGCAACCAAACCAATTTAATCATTGAAAAAATGAAAGAAAAACAATTTCCCTTTATAGATGAAGTGGTTGAAAATTATTATCGCGAGTTTAGGCAACTGCAAAAATTAAAGTGAAGCCTTTATATCTTTGATGATAGATTCGATTTCTTTTAGGGCGGGGGCTAATCGCCGGATTTTGCCTTCATAACCGGCAATATCGCCGGCGGCATATAAGTGATTGGCAATTTTAAAGCCATTACTACATTCAATGCCAATTCCTAATTTTGGAAGTCCGAAGTTATCGCTTAAAGGGATATTGCCATAATTTACCATAATATAGTCGACCGGTAACCGCTCAATATTTTTTGTCTCGACATTTTGAATTTCAAGGGCCGCGAGTTCTCCGTTGTCACCAATTAACCGATACGGAATATAAGGGGTGAGTATTTTGACAATTTGGTTGTTTTTTAAGGTTAAAATATTGCCGCGAAATTCATTTCTTCGATGAATAAGTGTGACTTTGGTGGTCACTTTGGAACACATATCGGCCCAATCAATCGCGGAATCTCCTCCTCCGAGAACGATGACACGCTTGTCCGTCAAAAATTGATAATCTTTGAGCGAATAATGAATGGCGGAATATTTGTCCTCATCGGGGATGCCCATCGGCCGCGGGCGGTAGACGCCAAGTCCGGTGGCTATAACTACATCATCCGCGAGAATACTTGTTTTATCATCGAGTTCAATTTCAATGGGGCTCTTTTGATAATTGACGGTTGTAACTTTATGACCAAAACGAAAAGCTATCGAATCCTTTTTGGCGGCCACTTGCTTTAATAGCAGGGCGATATAATCCTTCGCCTTTATTAATTCAATTCCCGGAATATCGGTAATGTCCTTTTCCGGATATAACTCGGTCAGTTGACCACCGGCAGAGTCTCTTCCTTCAATAATAAGCGCGGGAATATTTTCACTGCTAGCCTTTAGAGCAGTTAACAGTCCAACCGGACCGGCGCCGATGATAAGTAATGGAACTCGCGTTTGATTCATAATTTACCTCATATTCTTCTTTTCTTAATGATACCATTATATTACCTCACTTAGATAAATATGATTTTCGGTGTATTTAAAAATGCTAAATGCTATAATTAGCCCGCAAAGAGGAGTTTGCTATGAAGTATACTTTTTTTACAAAATCAGCTGCGGAAACAACCGCTTTTGGTTCACATATTGTCGAATTTCTTCAAGCCGGAGACGTGATTACAATGACGGGGGATTTAGGCGCGGGGAAAACAACCTTGGCTCGAGGCATTGCGTCCGCCCTAAAAATTGAAGAAAAAGTTATCTCGCCGACTTTTAACATCATGAAATGCTATTTTTTTGGGACGATACCCCTCTATCATATTGATGCCTATCGTCTTGAAGATGGGAACAAAGATATTGGACTAGAGGAGTATATTGAAGGTGATGGCATCTGTCTTATCGAGTGGCCGCAGTATATCGGAGAGTTACTTCCCAAAGAAAGATTAGAAATTCGCATTATCAATGTGGGAAATGACAATCGCGAAATAACTTTGGACAGCGATGGCAGCGAACACTATGCGCAAATTATTTTGCAATTAAAAGAGGGCATATGAAATGATTACTTTATTATTGGATAGTTCCGGCACAAATATGTCGGTAGGCTTGATGGAGAGCAATCAGCTTTTGGATGAAATCAATGAAGAAGCCTGGCAAAGACAAAGCGAGAAAATGGTGCCGGCAATTGATTTTCTTTTAAAGAAACACCAACTTGATCGCCGCGATATAGAAAAAATTATCGTAGGGATCGGACCCGGTTCTTATACTGGGGTACGAATTGCCGTGACGATAGCGAAAGTTATCGCCGTGGCTTTAAAAATAGATATTTATCCGGTTTCTTCCCTCGCGATATTAGCCCATTATGAACAGCCCACGGTTTGTTTACTCAACGCGCGGAGCAATCGTTCATATGTCGGTGTTTATGAGCAAGGAAAGACCATTTTGGCGGATACTATTATGAGCAATGATGAAGTTAAGGACTACCTTTTATTACATCCCGATTACTTGATTTCGGGAAAAGTTTCCTATCTTGGGTTGAAAGAAGTGCCTCAAGATCCGTTGGCAACAATGGTCCAACTGGCACCAAGTTTAAAAGCGGCTTCACAGCCGCTGGCCGTCAATCCGGTTTATTTAAAGGACTGATATATGGAAGAAAAAAAATTACTAGTAAGACCAATGAGTGAAAAAGACCTTCCCGATGTTTTAGAAATTGAAAACCAAGGGTTTATTTCTCCTTGGACGGAAAGCCAGTTTTTGTATGAATTAAATGAGAATCCGGTAGCGACACTTATGGTGCTTACATATGGTGAAAAGGTGATAGGCTTTGTGGATTTTTGGATTACTTTTGACAGTGCATGCATCAATCAGATTGCCGTCACTAAGGAACTTCGCGGCCATAAGTTGGGAAAGTTGCTGATGACCGATACAATTGCGCGCATTGAGGGAGTGGAAGAAGTAAAAGCCATCACATTGGAAGTAAGGGTTCATAATGATGTGGCTATTAACTTTTATTTGAGTTTTGATTTTGATATTGTCCTTACTAAAAAGCAATATTACGACAATGGCGATGATGCATACTATATGATGAAAGTGGTGAGAGAATAATGAGTACGATATTAGCAATTGAATCAAGTTGTGATGAGACCGGAGTGGCGATTGTTCGCGATGGTAATTTGCTGTGTAATATTGTTTCCACACAAATTGAAGTGCACCAAAAGTATGGCGGTGTAATGCCGGAAATTGCCAGCCGACTTCATGCAGAAAATATTGGAGTTTGCCTCCAAGAGGCCCTTCAAAAGAGCGGGGTTAAACTTGAGGAGGTTGATGCCTTTGCTGTCACGCGCGGACCGGGATTAATCGGCGCTCTTCACGTCGGACTTCAGGCGGCGAAAACTTTAGCCATGCTATATCAAAAGCCTTTAATTCCAGTTCATCATCTTGCCGCGCATATTTACGCAAACGAATATGTCGCTCCAATGGTTTTCCCGCTTTTGGCGGTGGTTGTAAGTGGAGGGAATTCAGAATTGGTGATTATGCGCGACCATCTTAATTTTGAAATTATCGGTGAGACAAAAGATGATGCTGTCGGTGAATGCTATGATAAGGTGGCTCGGGTATTGGGATTACCCTATCCGGGCGGAATTCCTATCGATCGTTTAGCATCTACAGCCGAACCCATATATTCTTTACCCAATCCGCTTCATAACGGAAATACCTATGACCTTTCGTACTCGGGATTAAAGACGCATATTATCAACTTAGTTAATATGGCAAAAATGAAGGGTGAGACAATTGACGTGCCAGGGATGTGCGCCTCTTTTCAAAAGGTTGCCATCGGGCAAATTATAGATAAATCGGTGCGAGCAGCCCGCGAATATCAGGTTAAGCAAGTTGTGCTGGCCGGTGGAGTTTCAGCCAACTCTTATCTTCGGAGTCAATTGCCTGAAGAATTAAAAGCGGATAATATTCCGGTCATTCGTCCGCCGATGTGGTGCTGCACCGATCAAGCAGCCATGATTGCCAAATTGGCTGAAAGATTATATACGGAGCATATTTTTGCACCTTTAACTCTCGGTGTTGATCCAAACTGGCCGATTGATCATTTTCGTGATTTTTGATGATTTAATGGTGTCAATGCAATATAATTATTAAATAGTAAAACTTCGAAAGGAGCTCTTTTATGGCACAACCAGAGGTAATTCGCTATATCTATGAGATGTTGGTTAATGGCGAAGAGCAAGACAAGCAAGAATTAGTGACGGAAATTGAACTGAATGGTTGGGTTAGAACCAATCGTAATAACGGCTCAATTGGTTTTATGGAAATTAACGATGGTACGTATTTTAAAAATGCGCAGATTGTTTACGATAAAGGTGAAGGCTTTGATTTTGACACCTTTAGTAAGATAAACACGGGAGCGGCCGTGCAAGTAATCGGCAATCTTGTCCTTACGCCGGACAATAAGCAACCATTTGAGATGCATTTAAAATCATTTGCGGTTTTAGGCGAAGTGGCGGACGACTATCCGCTTCAAAAGAAACGTCATAGTTTTGAGTTTTTGCGGGACATAGCCCACCTTCGTCCCCGTTCCAATACTTTCGGAGCGGTTTTTCGGTTACGGAGTGTGCTTTCGATGGCTATCCATACTTTTTTTCAATCACAGGGATTTGTCTATGTGCATACTCCCATTATCACCGGCAATGATGCTGAAGGAGCGGGAGAAACATTTAAAGTGGCAAGTGGCAAAAACAATTCATTTACAGAGTTTTTTGGCAAACCCGTGAGTTTGACGGTCTCCGGTCAGCTACATGTCGAAGCTTTTGCGATGGCCTATCGCGATGTATATACCTTTGGCCCGACATTTAGAGCTGAGATTAGCAATACTGTCCGGCATGCATCTGAGTTTTGGATGATTGAGCCGGAGATTGCTTTTGCGGATTTAGATGATGATATGAATCTTATCGAGGAATGCATCAAATATTGTATTTCCTATGTGCTTGACGAATGCGATGCCGAGATGGAATTCTTTAATCAATTTATTGATAAAAATCTTCTTGAACGACTTCATCATGTTTTAAGCAGCGATTTTAAGCGAATGCCATATACGGAAGCGATTTCGCTTCTTCAGGAAGCAGTTAAGAATGGTCATAAATTTGACAACCCAAATATTTATTGGGGCATGGACTTGCAAAGTGAACATGAGCGATATATTACGGATAGTGTAGTTCAAGGACCGGTTTTTCTTATAGATTATCCTTCGGAAATTAAAGCTTTCTACATGCGGCAAAATGATGACGGAAAAACCGTTGCTGCCTGCGATCTGCTTGTCCCGGGCGTCGGGGAATTAGTCGGCGGCTCCCAACGGGAAGAGCGGTATGAGATTTTGAAAGCAAAGATGGAGGAACTTGGTAATTTAAAAGATCTCGAGTGGTATCTGGATTTACGCAAATATGGTGGTTGCAAACATGCCGGCTTTGGCATTGGGTTTGATCGTTTGATAATGTACTTAACGGGCATACAAAATATTCGTGACGTTCAACCATTCCCCAGAACACCCGGATCAATTCGGTACTAGGAGTTTATTATGGGGAAGCAAAAGCACAATTTTGATAAAGAAAAAGCCCAACGGCGTTGGAGTGGGCTTTTGATTGCTATTGATATCGTCCTTTTTGCGGCTGTTGTTTATGAAGCTTATTTATTTATTCAAAAATTCTTCTAATCAAGCCTCGGGTTTCGGGGTATTTATAGTTTCGTTTTTTGAGAGATTCTTTGCATCGGATAAATCGTTCAGCTTCTGCTTCGATAAGTCGATTGTAAAAATCTCTTTTTTTAACTTTAAAATCCGATAAATGCGGGCGATGTAAGCCTGAATGACCACTAGCATGTACCCGCCACCGACAATATACAGCGGAACGACAAAGTAACTCATGATAGCTTCGACTTCAAAGTGCGGTGAGTTTTTAACCGGCGGCCAGTCACTGGGAATAACAAGTCCGAAGAAAGAAGACCGCGGTTGATTAGACCAGTCAAAAGTGTAAAGAATGGTTGTGAATCCTTCGTGATCGGCATCCCATAAATTAACCTGATGCCCGATTACGGAATTATAAATTAGATTGGTTGCCAGGGCGACTAAAATAATTAAAAAAGGAAGCGTGAATTGCTTAAACAGAATCTGGCGATTTTTACGATAGGCTTCATGAGCGAAATCCTTGGGGCCAGTGATCATACCGCTGGCGACAAGCGTATGCATGGCAGTGTCAATACGATGCCCTTGGTTACGCATAATTTTCTTAACTAACTCGGTTACATAACCGATGATGACAAACAGGAGAATGAAAATGATGAAAAGAACGAGGATTAAGCGCTTGTCACTCTCGGTTAACTTTATAAACATTGATAATTTGTTGCTCATAATCGTTCCCTTATTTTCTGTTCTTGTCTTCATCTACTTGATTTTCGATGACATTCATAGGCCGGTTGTTGGCATTGTTTTGGGAAATACCGGGGTACATACCGGACTGGTCTATATATCCGGGTTGACCATTGTTTTGAGGATATCCGTTATTTATTTGACCGCTATACCCGGGAGGATAAGCACCGTTATAATTTTGCGGAATGTTAACGCCGTTAAATTGCGTATTGGGAGGGAGTTGGGCGCCATAAAAAGTGGCGTTATTTACATAGAGCGGTTGTTGAGCGTTTTGGGACGGACCCATAGCTTGATTATTTCTTCCCTGCCGGGCCAATTCTTCCGCTGCCTTCCGATCTCTTTCGGTCGGCTCAAAAATTCTCCCGCCACGAAAAAATATAAAGATGGCTTTTAGCAGCATTAACAAATAGGTTAATAAAGCCCAAACAAAACCAACCGCCAGGACAACAACAATCAGCGGTAAAGCGAGAATCGTGAGGACTCCTTGACCCATCTTCTTGAAAAAATCGAGCATATTATTTCCCTCTTTAAACTACATTTTAGAAAAAGTATGTCTATTTAGCAAATAAAAACCAAAAAGATACGTGATATTACTGAAAAAGATGAATGAAAAAGCAATTACAATTTTAGCTGTCGATGGCAAAAAGCTGTCACTGAGAGCGAGAATAACCAGTGTAATGGGAATACTTATTCCGACACTGATCAATGTTGGATAATAGTGAATGCCAATGCTGATTATAATGGTCAGGATGCCAAAAAAAGTACTTATCAGTAAAAGGGGCAGAGTAAGTGGCTGATAGGTAAATGATGAAATTATGGATAATAAGTAAAAGCCAATCGCGAAAAAGAAATTATACTTACTGACACGGTTGTTGGTTTTAATCCCAATTTTGGGCAAATCCTCGCTTAATATCATAAAAGTGAAAGTGGTTTGAACCAAAGATATTATAAGAATAAAAAGGGGCACGATATCGTTAGGATGCGAAAAAGATGAAAGATGAAAGAAAACTAAAAAAGTGGATACCATATCAACCTCATATATAAGTTTTATAATGGGGAGGGAAGCAGCTGTTAGCAAAGTTTGTAAGATAGTTACAAGGATGATTATCCATTGACTGGCAATCTTCCTTTTTATTAGGTAGCCGAAAAGAAGCCCGACGAGAAGAGACGGAAATATATAAAAAATAGTTATTTCCGGTTCTTGCATGGTTAATAGAAAAGACAAAAAAAGTGTAGCCACGCAATATATTGGATAGTACTTGATTTTTCCATAGAGCGTAACTACCGTTGATACCAAGGGCAAGAATAAAAGCAAAAATAACCCGGATGCCGGTAAAAAAGCCGTTATTACGGCAGCGATAACGTTGATGGCGCTGAAAAGAGCCATCATCGACATATTTTCCAGTAAGGTTTCTTTTACTTTCACATAAATATTTTATCACTTCACTATGATTTTTAACTAATGGAAAGTTTGGCAACTACTTTCATAATGATGAAACGTATTATCCGCATATTTATATTGTGTACCTTATTGATATCATGCCATCACCCAAGGGCATTCCTTGAAGACTATCCCAAGGAGCTTGTCATCAGTTGGATGGATCTTTTGCTTCAACAGGAACTAAATTATTATGGTTATATTTTTTCTTATACTTGTCCCTATTGTGAGCAAATAAAAAATCACATTCTTGAATACATTCTAGACGGGAAAAATTCGCTATTCTTAATCGAGTTTGATCCAAGCATTCCGCGTGAAAGCGGAATAAGTATCTTTTATCCGGCAAATAATATTTTTGATTTAAAAATTATCGGAACCCCCACCCTTTTTGTCATTGAAAACAAAGAGGCAAAAAAACGCATTACGGGCGCAGCGAACATTAAAGATTTCATTGTTGAATAAGCTCATTTTAATTTGGCCTTTGGCTATCAATACCCTTCCTAAATATGGTAAAATAATGAAGTTATTTAAAGAGTGGTATTAAAGATGGATTTTCAAAAATTATTAAATGAGCGCCAATATGAAGCTGTAACTACGGCCTCACAAAATGTACGGATAATTGCCGGAGCCGGGAGCGGTAAGACCCGGGTCTTAACATATCGTATTGCCTTTTTGGTTGAAGAAATGAAAGTTCGCCCTTGGAATATACTCGCCATCACGTTTACTAACAAAGTGGCGAATGAAATGCGCGAACGGGCTAAAACGCTAGTTCCCGAAGATATGGGCGCGTATTTAAAAGTCATGACTTTCCATTCTTTTTGCGCTCGTTTTTTGCGTGAAGAGATTACCAATATTGGCTACCCGTCGACCTTTACTATTTTAGATGAAGATGATCAAAAGCGCTTAATGAAGACGATAGCTAGTGAAGAAGGGTATCAAAAATCCGATGAAATCATCAAATTGTCTTTAGCATATCTTTCCAATAAAAAAATGTTGGGCCTCTATCCGGATGATGATACTGAGAGCAAAGTAGAACGCTTTCCGCGAGAAAAAGAATGCCGCCACCTTTGGTCATTATATGAGTCGCGCTTAGCGGCGATGTTTATGCTTGATTTTGATGATTTGCTGTTGAAGGCCATTCAAATTCTTCGTGATTTTCCTTCCACGCGCATTAAGTGGCAAAATCGCTATCAGCACATATTGATTGATGAGTTCCAAGATACAAATGATGTTCAGTTCCAGCTTCTTACTTATCTGCTTAAACCAACAACAGCCTTATATGTGGTTGGCGATCCCGATCAGACAATCTATACGTGGCGGGGAGCAAATCAAAACATTATCCTTGATATTGACAAGCGTTTTCCAGCACTAGAAACCATTATTCTTGATCGTAACTACCGTTCTACTCAAAGCATTCTCGAAGCGGCCAACCGACTGATTGACAATAATAAAAAGCGGGTTAAAAAAGACCTTTTTACCGAAAATGAAAAGGGTAATCCGGTGGTTATTAAGCGAACATTTTCCGGCGACGAAGAAGCCTCTTGGGTGGCCGACCAAATCAATAGTTTGAAGGCCATCGATCCGGAATTTTCTTATAAAAAAGTGGCCTTATTATATCGTTCTAGTTATTTGACGCTTCCGTTTGAAACGGCGTTTACCAATCGGCATATTCCCTATGTCATATATGGCGGTATTCGATTTTATCAACGGAAGGAGATCAAAGATGTTGTTGCTTATTGGCATCTGTTGATCAATGCGAAAGATGACATTTCCTTTGAAAGAGTGGTGAATGTTCCCCGGCGCAACGTTGGTGAGAAATCACTGGCTTTATTAAAGGATGAAGCAAGAAAAAATGAATATTCTTTATTGGAATATCTTTTATTTTATAAGGATGAATTTCAGAGTTCGCTGCGAGAGAAACTATTGACGAACTTGACCTCTCTAGCTAAGACTATTGACTTTTACGCCAAAAAATTGAATGCCAATCAGGAAATATTTTCCGATATTCTGCGTGAATACATTCGCGAAGTTGGATATTTTGATTATTTAATTGAAGATAAGGAAGAGGGACCCGAGCGGCTGGAAAACATTGAAGCTTTATTTAGTGATGCACTGAATTATATAAAAAACAATCAAGACGGAACGTTTATCGATTATCTTAACAATATAACTTTGCAAAGTGCCCAGGACGAAATGGGAAGTGGAGATTTCGTATCGCTGATGACGGTCCATACGGCGAAGGGTCTAGAATATCCATATGTTTTTGTGGTTGGATTAAACGAAGGCGTTTTTCCCAGCAATCGTAGTTTAGAGGAAAACGGCTATATTGGGCTGGAGGAAGAACGCCGCTTATGTTATGTGGCTTTTACTCGGGCGGAAAAAAGGTTATATTTATCCTGTAATGCCGATTATTCATATGTGCTCCAGGCTAAAAAAATTCCCAGTCGCTTCTTTAAAGAAGCAAAGCTTGACTTTGAAATTCATCGTAACTATCACTCGTCATTAAGCGATGATACGCCGCTATTTACGGATAAGAAGTTTGGCGGCGGATCAAAACCGACGGAAGATAAAAAAGTTAACGGGGAAACGTGGCAAAAAGGCGATTATCTTTATCACAAAGTCTTTGGCCGCGGGCGAGTAATTGAAGTTATCGACAATAGTATTCTTGATGTTGATTTCGAGACTGTTGGCCGCAAGCGCATGATGGCCAACCATCCATCTTTGGAAAAGGTAAAGAATGAAGGTGATCTTTCATGAATGATTTGCTTCGTATAAAAGAGTTGCGCGCCACATTAGAAAAATTCAATTACGAGTATTACGTACTTGATAATCCATCGGTCAGTGATGCAGAATATGATCGGCTCATGAATGAACTTACGATGCTTGAAAAAGAACATCCCGAAGCCTACGATGCGCTTTCCCCTTCGCAAAGAGTGGGTGGTCAAGTAATAAGCGAGTTCAAAAAAGTGAAGCATAAACGCCGGATGATATCATTGGCGAATGCTTTTAATGAGGACGAAATGATTGATTTCGATCACCGGGTAAAAGAGCTGTTAGGCACGGATGGTCCAATTAAATATATGGCGGAAATGAAAATTGATGGGCTGGCCATGAGCCTCGACTATGGAGACGGACGACTCAATTACGCGGCTACTAGAGGCGATGGTGACGTAGGTGAAGATGTGACCAGCAACGTCAT
Source organism: Bacilli bacterium (assembly GCA_035326105.1). Taxonomy (NCBI): domain Bacteria; kingdom Bacillati; phylum Bacillota; class Bacilli; species Bacilli bacterium. The sequence goes on along the minus strand of DAOKYO010000001.1, from coordinate 83,626 downwards.
TACTATCAAGTCGATTCCAACTAAAATATCCGTAAGCGCCCCTTTAGAAGTCAGAGGGGAAGTTTATATGCCGAAAGCCTCTTTGAATGAGTTAAATCGCCTTCAAAGTAGCGATGGGAAACCGCTTTTTGCCAATGCCCGCAATGCCGCTGCGGGGAGTATTCGTAACCTCGATAGTTCGGTTGCGGCCTCAAGGAAACTGGATGCCTATTGGTACTATTTCGTCAATGCTGACGAATTTAAAGTTCATTCACACAGCGAAGCACTTAATTTTATTCAAAAACTTGGTTTTAGAACAAACCCTGAACGAAGAATTTGTAATGGAATTGAAGAGGTTTTAGAGTACATAAAAGAATATACCTTAAAGCGGCCAACGCTTGCTTATGATATTGATGGTATCGTGGTTAAAGTTGATAACATCGATGATTGGGATGTGCTGGGATATACCGCTAAAACTCCTCGTTGGGCTATTGCCTACAAATTTCCACCCGAAGAGGTAACCACGACTTTAAAAGATATTGTTTTCACTGTCGGAAGAACGGGGAAAATAACTCCCAACGCGGTTCTTTCCCCTGTACGGGTAGCGGGATCTTTAGTTCAAAGAGCAACTCTACATAACGAGGATTTCATCTTAGAACGCGAACTTCGCGTGGGCGATCAGGTAATCTTAAGAAAAGCCGGCGATGTCATTCCGGAAGTGGTTGGGGTTTCGCAGGGAAAAAGAACTGGCGATGAGAAACCTTTTGCGATGATTACCCATTGTCCAGAGTGTGGTACGCCGTTGATAAAAGTTGAAGCAATGCATTTTTGCCCCAATGAAAATTGCCCGGCCCGAAATGTTGAAGCTCTGATCCATTTTGCATCTCGTCCGGCTATGGACATTGATGGACTCGGAGAAAAAATTATCGAACTCTTCTTTAATGAACATTTCTTAGTAGATATTCCAAGCATTTATCATTTAAATGAGCATCGGGAAGCTATCATTGAGATGGATGGTTTCTCGCACAAGTCAATCGATAATCTTCTATTGGCCATTGAAGCGTCAAAGAATCAATCGCTTGAGCGGCTCATATTTGGACTGGGAATTCGTGAAATTGGGGAGAAAACCGCTAAAATTCTCGCAATTAAATATTTATCGCTTAATCGCTTGTTAGAAGCGGAGTATGATGAACTATGTGCGATTGATGATATCGGACCGGTGGCCGCCCAATCAATCATTGACTATGCCCATGATGAGCATAATAGGGCAATGATTAAGGGCCTTGATAATGTTGGTGTAAATATGAACTATTTAGGGCCGATGGTTCGAAGCGATTCTTTCTTTTCGAATAAAACGGTTGTTTTAACGGGCACACTTGAAAAATATGGCCGCCGCGAAGCAACGGAGATGCTAGAAAATCTTGGAGCTCATGTCAGCGGAAGTGTCTCCAAAGCAACGGACATTGTCATTTACGGCAATGAGGCGGGAAGCAAATTGGACAAGGCGCAAAAATTAGGTGTGCTAACGATGGATGAAGACGAGTTTATATCTCATTTAGGAATGTAGAGGACTTTATATGAAAGAAATTACAATTGATGTTTTAAAAGATGCCGCTCAAAGATTAATGTTCGATATGAGCGATGAGCAATACGCTAAACTCTTCGACGAGTTTAAAATCATTACGCGCCAGATGGATTTAATTGGACATATCGACGGAGTGGATGATGCTCAACCGATGACCTTTCCGTTTGCGAGTGAAACCGACTTTATGCGGGAGGATGTCCCCACCGAACCTCTTCCGGTAAAAGAGGTGCTTCGTAATGCTTCAGAAGTACTTGATAATCAAATCAAACTTCCCAAGGTGGTAGGATGATTATGAAAAAATATTCACTTTATTCCGTAGCCGAACTGCATGATTTACTAATTAAAAGGGAAGTCACTCCTTTAGAACTTGTTCAAGAAGCAATCCGGCTTTTAAAGGAAGATGAAAATAACGTTTTAGAAGCTTCAATGGAGAAGGAAGCTTTGGAGGCGGCATCAAGCCTTGGTGAGCCTCAAGCGGATGCCCCTTTTTGGGGAATTCCGGTTTTAGTAAAAGACAATTACTCAACACAGAATGTTGAAAGTACCGCCAGTTCAGATATATTAAATGGCTACCGCCCGGTCTTCGACGCTGAAGTGGTTGCTCGTCTTAAGAAGCAAGGGGCGGTTCTGATTGGTAAAACCACGCTTGATGAACTAGCGATGGGAGGAAGCGGAACGACTGGACATAAAGGCATTACCTATAATCCGTGGGACAAGAAACACGAACGAATGATGGGTGGTTCTTCCTGTGGCTCGGCCGCCGCCGTTGCGGCGGGAATAGTTCCTTTTGCCTTGGGCTCGGATACCGGAGATTCGGTTCGTAAACCGGCTTCTTTTGGTGGCCTGGTTGGCTTCAAACCAACCTGGGGACGGATTTCTCGTTTTGGGCTCTTTCCTTTTGCCCCTTCGCTTGATCACGTCGGATATTTTACCCGTTCCGTGCTCGATGCCGCTTTAGCGCTTGAGGTTTTAGCCGGTCGCGATGACAAGGATGCTACTTCCTCTTCACGGAAAGTGGAAAAATACAGCGCTTCTTTTTCGGGCGTTAAGGGAAAAGAATTAGCCGTTATTGACAATATAGTCAGCTCCATTAAAGATAAACAAAATCTTAATGATTTTAATTCCTTACTGGATAAATTGGCGGCTGAAGGAGCGCATATTAATCATGTCAAAATGGATGCTAAACTTCTCAATGCCATCTATCCGACATATATTGTTATTTCCTGTGCGGAAGCTACGAGTAATAATGCGAATTTAGACGGGGTTAAATTTGGCCCTCGCTTCGGCGGAAGCACCTATGAAGAAGTTATGACCAACGCTCGGACAAAGGGTTTCTCCGAACTTATTAAGCGCCGCTTTGTGATTGGCAGTTTCGCGCTTATGAAGGAAAATCAAGAAGTGCTGTTCTTAAGAGCACAGAAAGCGCGAAAATTAATTGTGGACGCGGTTAATTCCATCCTCGCCGACAATGACTCGATTATCCTTCCGGCGGCTCCGTCAATTGCCCCGTTATTTCATGAAGATGCCGACAAATTATCCGATACTTACCTAGTTGCCGACAATCATCTGGCATTGGGAAATTTTGCCGGCTTGCCGTCAATTACGATTCCTTTATCAATCGAAAAAGGTATGCCTCTCGGTATTAATATTATGGGACGCCCCTTTGAAGAAAGTACCGTTTTGTCGATTGCTTTAGTGGCTGAACAAATAACCGGCCTTAAGGGACTATGCAGCGGGAGGGATGAATGATTATGAACTTTGAAGCAGTTATCGGCCTTGAAATCCATGTTGAAATGAAGACTAAATCGAAGATGTTTTCTTCAGCGCCAATCGACTTCAACGCCGCGCCAAACTCACTGGTAAATGCGGTTGATATGGCTTTTCCGGGAATTATGCCCGCGGTTAATAAACAAGCCGTAATTAATGCGATAAGAGTTAGTAATGCCTTACATATGACGATAGATCATACGATTGTTTTTGACCGTAAAAATTATTTTTATAGTGATTTGCCGAAGGGCTATCAGATTACTCAAGACAAGCGCCCCATTGGCCGTGATGGTTATTTGGAAGTAAAGGTGAATGACACAGTTAAACGAATTGGCATTGAGCGTTTACATATGGAAGAGGACACCTGCATGCAGCACCATCTAACCGATTGCACGCTCCTTGATTATAACCGGGCGGGTATCCCCCTAATTGAAATCGTTTCTCGACCCGAAATCCGCAGCGGTCTTGAGGCGATGAAATATGTTGAGAAAATTAGAGAAATCGTCACTTATTCGGGAGTGAGCAATGGAAAGATGGAAGAAGGCTCGCTCCGTTGTGATGTTAATGTTTCCCTGCGTCCGGTTGGCAGTGAAAAATTTGGAACTAAGGTGGAAATAAAAAATCTCAACAGTATCGCCAATATTGAGCGGGCCCTTGATTATGAAGTAAAACGTCAGGAAGAGATTCTCTTGGCGGGCAAAAAAGTGATTCAGGAAACACGTCGTTATGATGAAGCGGAAAAGGCTACGATCAGGATGCGTCTTAAAACGGATGCGGTTGACTACAAGTATTTTACGGAACCGAACATCACTCCGATTGTCTTATCCGAGCAGTTCGTTAAAACGGCTATTGCCACCTGTCCTGAGTTGTACGATGAAAAAGTTCGGCGCTTCACTGCAAATTATGGCTTGAGCGAGTATGATATTTCAGTATTGCTTTTGGACCAGGGAATTGCCGATTATTATGATCAAGCCGCCAAATACACTAAAAACTATAAAGTTTTGGCCAATTGGATTATTGGAGATGTGAGTGGCTATCTTAATCGTGAAATAATTAAAATTGAGGAATTTTCAATATCGCCCGAGCGTTTAGCCGATTTGGTAAATATCATTAATGAGGGCAAAGTATCCAACAAACAAGGCCGCGAAATATTTGAAAAGATGCTTCTTTCTTTGGATGACCCGGAAAAAATCGCAAATGACAACCATATGATTCAAATCAGCGATGATAGTTTCCTACTGCCGATTGTAAGTGAAGTTTTAGATGCCAATGCTCAGTCAATCGATGATTACCGCAACGGCAAAGACCGGGCTCTGGGATTTTTGGTTGGCCAAGTTATGAAGAAGAGTCAAGGAAAAGCCAACCCCAAATTAGCCAGCCAAATGGTTTTAGAAGAACTAAAAAAACGCATTTGACATCATTATTTTGTTGACATTCGTTTGATAGTTGCTAGTCTTATTTCAGACGAAGGTGTTGTCCTTGCTTAACCACCTTCAAGAAAACAAGGAGATTTTTTTATGAGCAAAATGACAGTCCGTGATTTCACGGATAATGCGATGATTGCGGCGGCATATGCAGTCGTGACAATCGTTACTTCCGGTTTCTCTTACCTGGGAATTCAATTCCGAATAGCCGAGATTCTTGTTCTGCTGTGTTTCTTTAATCCGAAATATGTGATTGGCGTAAGCCTTGGGTGTCTTATTAGTAATTATTTTTCACCCATGCAGATTCCGGACATGATTTTTGGGACGGGAGCCACAATTGTCAGTTCACTTCTGGTCGTCTATTCAAAGCGATTGTGGATTGCTAGCATTTTTCCAGTGTTAATCAATGCTCCGGTCGTTGGATTAGAACTATATTACGTACTGGGATTGCCCTTTTGGCTTAGTTCCGGTCAGGTGGCAATCGGAGAAGCGACAGTAATGGTCATCGGGTTACTAATTTTTTATCCTCTTAGTCAAAATCAATACTTTCACCGTTTACTACGTTCGCGGCGAATAAACAAATGAGGTTTAAATGAAGGATTTTTATTTAGAAATACTACATGTCGACAAAAATTCGAAGGCCAGATATGGTCTTTTGCATACTCCGCATGGTGTGGTAGAAGTACCGATGTTTATGCCGGTTGGAACTTTGGCGACTGTAAAAACGATATCTCCAGAAGAACTTAAAGATATGGCGGCAGGCGTAATTCTCGCTAATACCTATCATTTATCAATCCGGCCAGGGGAAGATATAATTGCTCGGGCGGGAGGGCTTCACCACTTTATGAACTGGTCAGGCCCAATTTTGACAGACTCGGGCGGCTTCCAGGTATTTTCACTTGCGGAAAATCGTTCAATCAGTGAAGAAGGAGTGGCTTTTAAAAATCATCTCAATGGGGACAAGTTATTTTTTTCACCGGAAAAAGCTATCGAGATTGAAGAAAAACTGGGCGCGGATATTATTATGTCATTTGATGAATGTATCCATTATCCGGCCGATTACTCCTATGCTAAGCAATCAACCGAGCGCACTCTTCGCTGGGCGCAACGGGGACTTGCCGCTCATAAACGCTTAGATCAGGCACTTTTCGGAATTGTTCAGGGAAGTTCTTTTCCCGATCTTCGCCGGCACTGTGCCGAGGAGTTGGTGAAGATGGATTTTCCGGGTTATGCTATCGGCGGAACATCTATCGGTGAACCCAAACAAGTTTGCTTTGATATGCTGGACATGACGCTTCCTTATCTAACGGAAGATAAACCCCGTTATCTCATGGGAGTCGGTTCTTTGGATTATATTTTGGAAGGCGTTGCCCGTGGCATCGATATGATGGATTGTGTTCTTCCTACTCGCATTGCACGACACGGAACTTTGATGACCTCACAGGGAAGAATTAACATTCGCAAGGCTCAATACAAAGATGATTTCACTCCGCTTGATCCGGAATGCGATTGCTATACTTGCCGTAATTATTCCCGAGCTTACCTCCGTCATCTTTATGTTACGGATGAGGCCTTTGGGAAAAGGCTTTTAAGTATTCATAATTTACGATTTTTAATCCGAATTATGGAAGGAGCCCGGGAAGCGATAAAAAATGATTGTTTTCTTGAATATAAGAATAAAATTCTCGCCCAATATGGTGATGAAAGAGGCTTTTAAATATGGATATCGATTTGTTCGACTATTATCTTCCCGAATCTCAAATTGCTCAATATCCTGAGCAGAAGCGGGATGATTCACGGCTACTAGTGGCTAATTTCTTTAATAAAACCTATGAAGATAAGCATTTTTATGACATCATTGACTATCTAAAACCGGGGGATGTGCTGGTTCGGAATAATACAAAAGTTATTCCGGCTCGCTTAATTGGAACCAAAGTACCCACGGGAGCCCGTGTTGAGGTTTTATTACTGCGGCAACTTGATCATTCAACTTGGGAGTGTCTACTAGGAAACGCCAAAGCGGTAAGAGTGGGAACGAAACTGGCATTTGGCGATGGCTCCTTGCTCACCGCGCACTGCGTCGGTTCATTCGACGAAGGAATCCGCCATTTAACATTTGAATTTGACGGAGTTTTTATGGAAATTCTCGAACGCTTGGGAACCATTCCCCTACCTCCGTATATTCAAGACAGTGCGGAAAAGTATGCCTCCTATCAAACAGTTTATGCCAAGGTTGAAGGATCGGCGGCAGCGCCGACAGCGGGTTTTCACTTTACAAATGAGTTATTTGCGCGCATTAAGGCAAAGGGAATTGAAGTTTATGATATAACACTAAACATCGGCTTGGGAACTTTTCGTCCGGTGAAAGTCAAGGACACAAAAGATCACATAATGCATTCCGAATATTATTCAATGGAAGAAGATGTGGCGGAAAAATTAAACAAGGCCAAAGGCGAAGGCCGAAGAATTATTGCCATCGGTACCACTTCGACGAGAACTCTCGAAGCTGTGATGCAAAAATATGGAAAATTTGTTGGTTGCAGTGGTTCGACCGATCTTTTTATCACACCGGGATATAAGTTTCTTGGTATTGATGCGCTTATTACAAATTTCCATCTTCCTAAGTCAACCTTGGTTATGCTGGTTAGCTCACTGGCAGGTCGGGAATTTATTTTGGCGTGCTATAATCATGCTGTAAGGAGTGGATATCGCTTCTTCTCTTTTGGAGACGCGATGTTTATATATGGCGGGAAAGATTAATTACTATCAAGAATCATTAACTATTATTGAAAAAATTAAAATAAGTCATAAACGACCGCGTATTTTAATGCACGTTTGCTGCGGTCCCTGCTCAACCAGTCCTCTGGTTTTTCTGACACAGTATTTTGACGTAACGGTATATTTCAACAATTCAAATATTTACCCGCAGTTCGAATTTCAAAGGCGACTGGAGGAATTGGAACATTTTTTGCTCGATTTTGAGCGGGACTACCACCATAAAGTCAACATTATCACCCCCCAATATGACAATGCTGATTACACCCAAAAATTTCTTGCTCCGCTTGCTAAAGAAAAAGAGGGTGGCAAGCGATGTTTTGTTTGCTATCGGGCGCGAATGGAAGCTGCTTATAACTTTGCCGAGCGCGAGGGGTTTGATTTCTTTACAACCGTTATGACTATATCACGGCAAAAAGATTCGCAAGTATTAAATGCCATCGGGGCTGAACTTGAAAAAAGCCATAGCAGAACTAAATATTTTTTTAGCGATTTTAAGAAGGCGGGCGGACAGGAATTACGCGATAAAATGGTGAACACATACAATCTTTATCATCAGCTGTATTGCGGATGCGTCTACACCTACGGCGAAGGCGAAAAACGCCGTAAAACCCTGCTGGCCAAGCAAAAAGAAGAGGCGATAAAATCATCATCTAATGTTGTTTTTGAACTAGAATCAGACAACAAATAGTGCTTTATGAATGATTGTTTTTAGTTATGAACTCGGCTATGACCGAGTTTTTTTGATGTCGTAGTAACCATATTTTTTTTGATTTTATTATATAAATAGGCATTTTTACTTGACGCATAGGTGTCTGGAGCGTATGATTTCACTGTTGCTTCACGTGTTGATTTGCGAGGTTGCCGACACACCCACAAGCGTTGTCATGAATGGATGTCGGGGAATTTGCAAAGAGCGTAAGAGGCAAAGCCAGTTAAGTGTAGGAGGAACAAATTCATGGCTAAAACGAAAAAAATCCGTGTTCGCTTGCAAGCCTATGATCATCAGCTCCTTGATGCGAGCGTTGAAAAGATCATTGACTCAGCGAAGAAATCAGGTGCGACCATCGTCGGACCGATTCCGCTTCCAACGGAGAAGCAAGTCTATACTATTTTACGGGCCGTTCATAAATATAAGGACGCTCGGGAACAATTCGAAATCAGAACCCATAAGCGGTTAATTGACATCGTCAATCCAACCAAAGAGACCGTCGACATTCTTCGCCGGCTCGACTTACCTAGCGGCGTTGATATCGATATTAAACTATAAGGAGGCAGGACATCATGAAATCAATTCTCGGACGTAAAATGGGAATGACCCAGGTGTTCGCCGAAGACGGAACGATGTATCCGGTAACGGTCGTCGAAGTCTTACCGAACGTTGTCACCCAAATCAAGACTGTTGAAAAGGACGGCTATGAAGCTGTTCAAGTCGGCTATGAAGAAAAGAAAGAATCACGCGCTAATAAGGCGGAGAAGGGTATTTTTGCGAAAGCGAACACCACTCCCAAGTATGAACTTGCCGAACTTAAAGGCGATGAGTTGGCTAAATTCCAAGTTGGCGAACAAATTAATTGTGATTTATTTGCCAAGGGCGAAATTGTTGATGTTACGGGCGTGAGCAAAGGCCGCGGATTTACCGGTCGCATTAAGCGCTGGCACTTCACAATCGGACCTAAGGGACATGGATCAGGCTTCCACCGTACCAGTGGCTCCACCGGAACCAACGGTCGTACTGATGCTAAGATTCACCCCGGAAAGAAAGCTGCCGGACATTCTGGCAACCAACAAACCACTGTTCTTAATCTATTAATCGTCGATGTACTCCCAGAGAAGAACGCCATTCTTATTAAGGGCGCGCTCCCAGGACCAAAGAAATCACTCGTTACAATTCGCAGTGCGGTTAAAGAACAAAAGGGCAATCCGAAAGTTGCGAAACCGATTATCAATCGGTCCGCAGAGTAATCGAAGGAGGACACCAAGATGGCAGAAGAAAAAATTAAAACCATTTCTTACCCGGTTGTTAGTCAAACGGGCGAGAAAACAACAACTGTCCGTCTGGCCGGCGAAGTGTTTGGCATTGAGCCAAATAATCAAGTTATGTTTGATGCCGTTCAGACCTATCAGTCGAATAAACGCCAAGCAACGGCTAAAACCAAATATCGGAGCGAAGTTTCCGGTGGCGGCAAAAAGCCTTGGCGGCAAAAGGGTACGGGACGTGCCCGTGCCGGCAGCAGTCGCTCAACCATTTGGGTCGGTGGCGGAAAAGTTCACACTCCAGATGGCAATCAAAACTACGCTTTAAGCCAAAATAAATCTGCGCATGCATTAGCGCTTCGCAGCGCTTTATCGCTTAAAACCGCAGCCAAAGACCTAATCATTGTTGACAGTGTCAAATTTGAAGATAGCAAAACCAAATCGGCAGTTTCCTTTTTAAAGGCTATCGCTGCTGAAGGCAAAATTCTCTTAGTGGCGGAAAACGACAATCTCGCTTTAGCCGTTCGCAATCTTCCCTTCGTCAAATTAGTCGACAAGACCAATGTGGCGGTTTATGACCTTCTCAACGCTGACAAAGTTGTCTTCTTAAAAGAAGAACTTAAAGATCTCGAAGGAGGACTTAAATAATGGCAAAAAAGAAAGTGGAAGTTGCTGAAGTTGTTAAAACTTCCAAGGCAACCATTAAGCAATTCGATACGATTGTTCGTCCGGTTATTACCGAGAAGACCATGGCTTTGATGCAAGCCCAAAATAAGGTTACCATCGAAGTTCCGGCTTCCAGCAATAGAACGGAAATTAAATTGGCATTTGAAGCCGTATTCGGCGTTAAAGTCGAAAGCGTCAACATTGCTAATGTCCGGGCTAATAAAACTCGCCGGGGTGGCCGTTATGAAGGCCGTATCCCAGGTTATAAGAAAGCGATCGTGCAAGTCGCCGAAGGCGAAGCTATCGATCTCTTCAAAGAATAAGCCATAAGGCAAATATAGGAGAAAAAGAAAATGTCAATTCGTAATTATCGGCCGTACACTCCGTCGCGGCGCAATATGACCAATTCGACGTTTGAAGAAGTTACCAAACGCGCTCCTGAAAAAAATCTTACCGTTTCTCTTTCGAAAAGCGGTGGCCGGAACAATACCGGAAAGATTACCACCCGTCACATCGGCGGTGGCCATAAGCGCAAATATCGGTTAATTGACTTCAAGCGCAATAAAGATGGAATCGTCGCTAAGATTGTCGCAATCGAATATGATCCAAATCGCAACGCCAACATCGCTCTCGCTGTTTATGCAGATGGTGAAAAGCGCTATGTTCTCGCCGCTAAAGATATGGTGGTTGGAACGGAAATTATCAGTGGCGAGGCTACCGACGTTAAAGTCGGAAATGCTATGCTTCTAGTAAATATTCCCGAAGGTACTTTAATTCATAACATTGAACTTGCTCCTGGCAAAGGCGGACAAATGTGCCGTGCGGCCGGAACAAGCGCACAAATTCTTGGTAAAGAGGGAAAATATGTTATTCTCCGTCTTCAATCAGGCGAAGTTCGTAAAGTGTTGGGAACTTGCCGGGCAACTGTTGGCTCGGTAGGCAACGAAGAATTCAACCTTATTAATTTAGGTAAGGCTGGCAAAAATCGTTGGAAAGGTATGCGCCCAACTGTCCGTGGTTCAGTTATGAACCCGAATGATCACCCGCATGGTGGTGGTGAAGGCAAATCGCCGGTCGGTCGTGATGCTCCTCGGACTCCTTGGGGCAAGCGTGCCTTAGGTGTTAAGACGCGGAAACAAAAGAAGTCCTCAACCCGGCTAATTGTACGCCGGCGTAATGGCAAATAATCGTAAAGGAGGAAAATGAAATGGCTCGTAGTTTGAAAAAAGGCCCATTCGCTGATGCCTACTTATTAAAGAAAGTTGATGAACTCAACAAAGCGAATAAAAAAGAAATTATTAAGACTTGGTCCCGTCGTTCAACCATCTTCCCGTCATTCGTGGAACATACCTTTGCGGTTTATAATGGTCACGAACACATTACCGTGTACGTCACGGAAGATATGGTCGGTCATAAACTCGGCGAATTTGCTCCGACGAGAACCTTTAAAGGACACACCGGACATACAGCTGAAGATAAGGCCGCCGCGGCAGCGACGTCTAAGAAGTAAAGGAGAATGACACATGGCAAAGAAAGAAAAGAAAACTGAAGCTAAAAAAGTGGAAGCCACTCCGGAAAAAACTCCGGTGACGGAAGCGACAGCGACAGCTAAAACCGTGCGGATTACCCCCCGCAAAGTCCGTCTTGTTATCGATTTAGTTCGCGGCAAAGCGGTCAACGAAGCCCTTGGCATTCTCGCTAATGTCAATCGTTCTGCTTCCTCGCAAGTGGCGAAAGTCATCAAGAGTGCAGCAGCTAACGCTACAAACAATTTCGAAATGGAAGCTGATAAACTCTACATTGCAGCGATTTATGCCAATGAGGGAGCTCGGCTGAAAAGATTTATGCCTCGGGCCAAAGGATCGGCTTCAGGCTTGGTTAAAAGAACATGCCACATTACCGCTGTGGTCAAGGAAAGAGAGTAGGAGGAATAATCAATGGGACAAAAAGTTAATCCAGTTGGAATGCGGATTGGTATCAATCGTCAGTGGAGTTCACGTTGGTTTGCTAACAAGCAACATTTCGCTTCCTTCCTTGCGGAGGATATCGTCATTCGCCGTTATCTTACCAAAAACCTTAAAGATGCTCTTCTCTCACATGTTGAAATCGAAAGAGTCAACACGGCGGAAAGCGGATATTCGGTTAATGTCAGTGTTTTTGTTGCTCGTCCCGGTGTGGTAATCGGACAAGACGGAGCCAACATTAATCGCATCAAGAAAGAACTTGCTAAACTGGTCAAGACCGGAACTCTTCGGATTGATGTGGTTGAAGTCAAGAACCCAGATTTTGATGCCAATTTAGTTGCCCAGTCAATCGCCAAGCAATTAGAGGAGCGTGCCAGCTTCCGTATTGCGCAAAAGAAAGCGATTCAACGGGTTCGTAAAGCTGGAGCTAAAGGTATTCGTACCTTAGTTAGCGGTCGGTTAGGCGGGGCGGAAATTGCTCGTAGTGAAGGATATAAAGAAGGAGTCATTCCTCTTCATACTCTTCGGAGCGATATCGATTATGCCTTAGCCGAAGCCCACACAACTTATGGACGTCTCGGCGTCAAAGTTTGGATCTGCCGCGGTGAAATTCTACCCAGCAAAAAAGAGAATAAAGCGAAAGGAGAGTAATCGAAATGTTACAACCAAAACGCGTTAAGTATCGTCGCCCGCATACTTTGTCTTATGAAGGCAAGGCAAAAGCTGGCACCGAAGTCAACTTTGGTGAATTCGGTCTCCAAGCTTTAAACGGTAATTACATTACCAATCGTCAAATTGAGAGCGCTCGTATCGTTCTCAGTTCATACACCAAAAGAAGTGGTCAGATTTGGATTAGAATCTTCCCACAACTTGCTAAAACGAAAAAACCAGCCGAAGTCCGTATGGGTTCCGGTAAAGGTTCACCAGATAGCTGGGTTGCCGTCGTCAAACGGGGAACAGTAATGTTTGAAATTGGCGGCGTTCCGGAAGAACAAGCCCGCGAAGCACTCCGCTTAGCCGCTTATAAACTTCCCGTCCAAACCCGCATTGTCGCCCGGAAGGAGGGTAAATAATTATGAAAATCAGCGAAATTCGTGAATTAACTGATCAAGATTTAGCCGCGAAGCTTTATTCCTTAAAAGAAGAATTATTCAACCTCCGGCGGAAACAAGCAGTTGGCCAACTTGAAAATGGCAAAGAAATCACTCGGGTTCGGAAAGATATTGCCCGGACCAATACCGTTATTAGAGAACGGGAATTGGGTATTAAATAGGAGGACCGGTTATGGAAGAAACACGTAAAAGTCCCCGTCAGATGATTGGGGAAGTCGTCAGCGACAAAATGAATAAGACCATCGTGGTCTCCGTTGAAACCCACAAGCGCCATCCTAAGTACGGTAAGCGGGTGAAATACGGAAAGAAATATTATGCTCATGATGAGAACGGCGTAGCCAAAGAAGGCGATTTAGTCTTAATTGCCGCCACCCGCCCCCTCAGCGCCCTAAAGCGTTGGCGGCTGGTCAAGGTTCTTACCAAAGCGGATATTTCGGTTAAAGAAGCCTTAGCGGAAGAGCAAGCCGCAGATGATGAAATTGCTCATGAAGTAAACGAGTAAGGAGGACAGGTCATGATTCAGAAAGAAACAAACTTGGTGGTTGCGGATAATTCTGGTGCCCGGTCCGTCCGTGTCTTCAATTTATACGGAGGCAGCACTCGGAAATCATCAACCATCGGTGATATCGTTCTTTGCGCAGTCAAAGTCGCTTCACCAAACGGAAAAGTTAAAAAGTCGGATATCGTCAAAGGTATCATCGTTCGAACAGTCAAGCCGATTCAACGGGCTGACGGTTCAACCATCGGCTTCGATGACAATGCCATTGTCTTAATTAATGATGACGGCACCCCAGTGGGAACCCGGGTCTTCGGTCCGGTTGCCCGCGAACTTCGAGAAAAAGGCGAAGGAGCAATGAAGATCATCTCGTTGGCTCCGGAAGTTCTATAAGGAGAAACGCACATGATGAAAATCAAAAAAGGTGACAAGGTCATCGTTATCGCGGGAAGCGATAAAGGTAAAGAAGGCATCGTTCAACGCGTTTATCCAAAATTGGAGAAAGTTGTTGTTGAAGGTGTCAATGTTCATAAGAAACATAAGAAACCAACTCAAAAAAATCCGGAGGGCTCCATCCTTGAAATCTACGTTCCGCTTCATGTCAGCAATGTTGCGGTAGTTGATCCCAAGACCAAGAAAGCCACCCGGGTTAAAATTAGTGTTGATAAAGACGGAAATAAAGTTCGGGTCGCGAAAAGCGGCGCGAAATTGGATTAAGGAGGACCGTTGATATGGCAGAAGAAAAAGAAGTAAAGACTACCGCCAAAAAAGCGGCCGCCAAGACCACCGCTAAGAAACCGGCTGTTAAAAAGGCAGCGGCCCCTAAAGCGGTCAAAAAAGTTGAAGCAAAAGAAGAAGCGGTTGCGGAAGTGAAAAAAGCAGCGCCTAAGAAAAAGGCAGCCAAAAAAGAAGCTCCTAAAGCCCAAATCGTTAATCGCCTTGCGAAGCGTTATAAGGAAGAAGTTGTGGCTGAATTAATGAAGAAATTCAATTACAGTTCAGTTATGGACGTTCCTGCGCTGGAGAAGGTTGTTATCAATATCGGTGTCGGCGACGCTACGGTTAATGCCAAGGCGCTTGAAGATGCCGTCCGTGAATTAGCGGATATTACCGGTCAGGCTCCAGTGGTTACGAAGGCAAAAAAATCAATCGCTTCCTTCAAACTGCGTGAGGGTCAGTCAATCGGATGCAAGGTTACTCTTCGCGGTGTTCGGATGTATGACTTCATCGACAAGTTATTCTCCATTGCACTTCCTCGGGTCCGTGACTTCCGGGGCGTGAGCAAAAACGCTTTTGATGGCCGCGGTAATTACACTCTTGGTGTTAAGGAACAATTGATCTTCCCAGAAATTAATTACGATAAAGTAAGTAAAATTCGGGGTATGGATATCGTCATCGTCACTACGGCGAAGACCGATGCTGAAGCGTATGCCTTGCTTGAACAACTAGGCATGCCTTTCCATAAGTAAGGAGGAACCACAGAATGGCAAAAACATCAATTAAGGTTCGGCAAAGCCGGCCACAGAAGTTTAAAGTTCGGGAATACACTCGCTGCCAACGCTGCGGGCGTCCTCACAGCGTCTACAAGAAATTTGGTCTCTGCCGGATTTGCCTGCGCGAACTTGCGTATAAGGGCGAAATTCCAGGCATGAAGAAAGCCAGTTGGTAAGGAGGAAACTGAGAATGAGTATGACAGACCCAATCGCGGATATGCTTACCCGGATCCGGAACGCGAATGCGCTCCATTATGAATCGGTTTCCATGCCGAGCAGCCGGATGAAAGCACAAATTGCGAAAATATTAAAAGAAGAAGGCTTCATCGTTGAATACAAAGTCGAAGGTGAAGTTAAGAAGAATTTAACCGTCAGTCTAAAATATGGCGACGGCGGCATCCGGGTTATCTCCGGATTAAAGAAAATTTCTAAGCCGGGACTTCGGGTTAATGTTTCGAAAGAAAAATTACCGCGGGTTTTAAAAGGATTAGGAATTGCCATTATATCTACATCACAAGGTTTGATGACCGACAAGAAAGCTCGTTCCTTAGGAATCGGCGGCGAAGTCATTGCCTATGTGTGGTAAAGAGGAGAAACTCACATGTCACGTATTGGAAACAAAGTCATCGATGTGCCAGCGGGCGTAACCGTTAGCGTGTCGGGCAATGTCGCCTCCGTCAAAGGCGCCAAAGGCGAATTGGTTGTGCGAATCCCGGAAAATATTTCGGTGGTTGAAGAAGGCACCCAAATTTATGTCAAGCGGGCTAATGACGATCAGCAAAATCGGGAGAATCACGGGACAACTCGGGCTCTCTTACACAACGCTATCGTTGGTGTTAGTCAAGGATTTAAGAAAGTTCTTGAAATCGAAGGAATCGGTTTCAAAGCGACTCAAGACGGAAAAAATGTTCGACTCGATATCGGCTTCAGCCATCCGGTCTTCATTGCTCCCGAAGAGGCAACAACAAGTATCAGTGTCAAATCCGCAACCGAAATTTGGGTTGAAGGCATTGACCGTCAATCAGTTGGTCAAACGGCAGCGACAATTCGCGGTGTTCGGCCTCCAGAACCTTACCTAGGTAAGGGAATTCGTTATCAAGGCGAGTATATCTTACGGCGTGAAGGAAAACGCGCCGGTAAAAAGTAATAGGCGAGAGGAGAGAAATTAGGTATGATTAATAAAGAATCTAAAAATGTCATCCGGATGCGTCGGCACGCTCGTGTGCGGGCAAAAATCTCGGGAACGGCTTCGGCTCCACGCTTATGTGTTTTCCGCAGCAACAAGCACATTGAGGCTCAGTTAATTGACGATGTCAAGGGTGTTACCTTGGCCGCGGCAAGTTCGCTCAGTTTGAAACTTGAAAATGGTGGCAACGCGGAAGCGGCTGAACTAGTCGGTGAGGCAATTGGAAAAGCTGCCTTAGCCAAAAATATTAAGAAAGTGGTTTTTGATCGGGGCGGCTATGTCTATCATGGTCGCGTAAAGGCGCTCGCAGAAGGTGCCCGTAAAGCCGGTCTTGAATTCTAAGAGGAGGAACAACACATGGTAGAAGACAAAAAAGAATTGGTTGAAGAAACCGAAGTTGCCGGTAGTGAAGAAGTTGTTTCTGAAACTAGTGGCGAAGAGGCTCCTAAAGCCAACCGTGCTCAACATGGTGCTCCTCGTGGTGATCGTCGCTCACGCGGTGACCGCCGTGGTCAACGTCGTCCTCGTCGGGAAGTAAAGGAATACGAAGAACGGGTTGTTTCCATCAATCGTATTTCGAAAACCGTTAAGGGCGGGCGTCGGCTTCGTTTCGCCGCTGTTGTCGTCATTGGCGATGGCAAGGGCAAATTTGGTTTTGCCAATGCGAAGGCGGCGGAAGTGCCGGATGCAATTAAGAAGAGCCTAGAGTTAGCCAAGAAAGACATGCACAAAGTCGAAATGGTCAAGGGCGACACGATTGCTCATGAGATCGTCGGCAAATTTGGCTCTTGCCAAGTTTTCTTAAAACCGGCTCCTGAAGGAACCGGAATTATCGCCGGCGGACCTGTGCGGGCGATCTTGGAACTCGCTGGTATTCGCAATGTCTATTCAAAGGTTTATGGTTCACGTCAACCGCTCAATATTCTTCGGGCGACAACCAACGGACTTGATAACCTTAAATCATACGCGCAAGTGAAGGCGCTCCGGGGGAAATAGTCCTTAAGGACTTTCTCTCATTTACCTAGGAGGTGCAAATCATGAAACTAAATGAACTCGTTTATAACGATGGTGCGCGTAGTAAGCGTACTCGCCGCGGTCGGGGTCCGGGATCGGGCTTAGGCAAAAACGGCGGAACTGGTAACAAAGGTCAAAATTCACGTGGTAGTAAATCATATACTCGTCTCGGTTTTGAAGGTGGTCAAAATCCTTTATTCCGGCGGTTGCCAAAGCGTGGATTCCACAATGCGGGAACGACCTATGCGATAGTTAATCTTGTTGACTTAAACCGTTTTGCGGATGGAGCGACGATTACTCCAACCGAACTTGTAGAAGCGGGATTGGTTAAAAAAGAATTTGACGGTGTAAAAGTGCTTGGCAATGGAAAAATTGAAAAGAAATTAACCGTCAAGGCCAACAAATTCTCGGCCTCGGCCGAAGCGGCCATCAAAGCAGCCGGTGGTTCGACTGAGGTAATCTGATATGAAAAAACTGGCAGCCATTTTTAAGAATAAAGAAATTGTGGATCGAATTTTCTTCACAATAATGATTTTACTTGTTTTCCGGATTGGAGCGGCTATTACCGTTCCTGGGGTGAACATCGATAATTTCTCTTTTGCGAACAGTGATGCTTTAAGTTTGATGAATATGCTCGGCGGCGGAACTCTACAGAATTTTTCTGTTTTCGCCCTCGGCGTTTCGCCTTACATTACGGCTCAAATTATTGTCCAACTCTTAACCATGGACGTGCTTCCTGCGCTTACTGAATTAAGCAAGCAAGGGCAATACGGCCGGAAAAAACTGGAAATGGCTACCCGTTATCTGACTTTGATGCTTGGTGCCGTTCAGGCATACGGCATTATCAAAACAATGGAAAACAGCAGTTATATTACGCTGGCTGATACATCGTTTTGGGGCTATGCCTACATTGTGACGATCATGCTGGCAGGAACAATGCTGGCGATGTGGCTGGGCGATCAAATTACAACTAAAGGTATCGGCAATGGTATTTCCATGATTATCTTCGCCGGTATCGTTGTTTCTTTGCCGAATCAGATTCGGAGCGCCTATTCACAATGGCTGGCCGCTAAATTTGGTCAGACGACGGAAAGAATCTTAACCGGAGCTCTTCAGTTTGGAGTCTATTTATTGGCTTTTCTCATTATTATTGCTTTTATTACGTTTATTGAAAGTTCGCAACGCCGCATACCGGTTCAAAATGCCGGTAAAGGCGGGCAGATGGCTAAATATGCCAAAGCTAGTTTCTTGCCAATTAAGGTAAACGCTAGTGGAGTTATCCCCGTCATCTTTGCTTCTTCAATTATGACGGCGCCGCAAGTCATCGTGAGTTTCATTACGGGAGCGGATACCAACGCGGAATGGCTGAAGGTCTTCTCGACCTCATCGCTAGTTAAAATGCCTTGGTTTAACGATGCCACTTGGCAGATGCCGTGGGGATTTATTATCTATATATTCCTAGTTGTGCTCTTTACTTTCTTCTATGCGAAGATTCAGATTAACCCCGAGAAATTGGCGGAAAATTTTCAAAAGAACGGTTCGTATATTCCGGGCATTCGTCCCGGAAATGAAACGGAACGCTATGTCGGTAAAGTGGTCAACCGGGTTACGGTTATCGGTGCGATTTCCCTTGCGTTAGTCGCGGCGTTGCCAATCGCTCTTGTTTTATTGAAGATTGTTCCCGATCAGAGCATGGCTCTGGGTGGAACGGGACTGATCATCGTCGTTGGTGTGGCGATTGAACTTAACACCCAAATTGATGGACTTATTGCCGGAAAGAGCTTCGATGAAGTTATCCGTCCGGGAGGAGGAATATTCTAATATGCTAAACATTATCTTGATGGGGCCACCGGGAGCCGGCAAAGGCACTCAGGCCAAAAAGTTGATTGCAGCTTATGGAATCCCCCATATTTCAACCGGAGATATGTTCCGGGAAGCCATCAAAGCCGGTACTCCGCTCGGAAAAGAAGCGGCTGGCTATATCAACGAGGGACGACTTGTTCCCGATGAAGTGACAATCGGCTTAGTGAGGGAACGTTTATCGAAAGCGGATTGCCAACATGGATATTTACTTGACGGCTTTCCTCGGACGCTTCCGCAGGCCGAGGCCCTTAAGGAATTGACTTCCGAGTTACATTCCCCAATCAGCGGCGTCATTAACTTCTCCTGCGACAAGGAGGAGCTTATTCGTCGGATTAGTGGTCGGAGGGTATGCCGTAATTGCGGGGCCCCATATCACATCGAAACTCTGAAACCGAAGGTTGAAGGAGTTTGCGATATCTGTGGCGGAGAATTATATCAACGTAAAGACGATACTGTCGAAGCGTTGGAAACCCGTCTCAGTGTCTATTACAAAGATACCAAACCGCTCGAAGAATTCTATCGTCAGGAAGGCCTTCTTCACGAAGTTGATGGTCTGCTTGGCGTCGACGAGCTGTTTAAGAAAATCAGCGTCATTTTCCGCGAGGTGGATCAGCGATGATCATACGCAAATCGATGCGTGAAATTGAGTTGATGCGGGAAGCCGGACACATTGTCGCTTTGGTGTTCAAAGAACTCCAACCCCACTGTGTGCCTGGCGTCACAACCGCCGAGTTAGACAAGCTGGCTGCTGAAGTCATTAAGAGTAACGGAGCCATCCCAACTTTTAAAGGCTATGGTGGCTTTCCGGGAAACATTTGCATATCGGTAAACGATACGCTCATCCACGGAATTCCGAGTAAGAAGATTGTTCTAAAAGAGGGAGACATCGTTTCCTTGGATGTTGGAGCAACCTATAAGGGCTATTGCGGGGATGCCTGTCGTACCTTCCCTGTCGGGGAAGTGACGGCGGAAACAAAGCGCTTGGTACTTACGACAAAGGAAAGCTTCTGGACCGCAGTCCGAGAAAATGCGAAACCGGGAAACCGGCTATCGGATATCTCTCATGCGATTCAAAATTATTGTGAAGAGCGGGGGTACACCCTCCCGCGCGACTACACCGGTCATGGTATTGGCCGGGAGCTCCATGAAGATCCGTACATTCCTAACTATGGGGAAGCCGGACATGGACCCATCCTTCGCGAAGGCATGTGCTTGGCGATTGAACCGATGGTCAATCAAGGTTCAGTGAGCACGCGCACTATGGCGGACGGATGGACGGTGAAGACGGTAGATGGCAAATTGTGCGCCCACTACGAGAACACCATAGTAATAACTGCGGACGGCTTTGAGCCGTTGACCGTATTACCTGATGAGGAGTGGTAACATGGCAAAAAATGATGTAATTACCGTCGAGGCAGTCGTCGTCGAGTGTTTGCCGAACGTAATGTTCAATGTGCAACTCGAAAACGGCGTCGTAATTCTGGCCCACGTTTCTGGTAAAATCCGGATGCACAATATTCGCATTCTACCAGGTGATAGAGTTACGGTTGAAATTTCGCCTTATGATTTAACACGGGGCCGCATTACTTACCGGTTCAAGTAGTAACCGGAACGAGGAGGAAAAATTTTATGAAAGTAAGACCCTCAGTCAAACCTATTTGCGATAAGTGCAAGGTTATTCGTCGGCATGGCAAAGTCATGGTGATATGCTCTAACCCCAAGCATAAGCAAAGACAAGGTTAATTTAGGAGGAAACAGAATATGGCACGTATTGCAGGTGTAGATATTCCAAATGAAAAACGGGTTGTGGTTTCTTTGACCTATATTTATGGTATTGGTTCATCCCGCGCCCAAAAGATTTTAAAAAAAGTAAATATCAGTGAGGATATTCGGGTAAAAGATTTAAACGATGAGCAATTAACGGCGATTCGTAACGAAATTAACCACGTCAAGGTTGAAGGTGATCTTCGCCGGGAAGTGGCCATGAATATCAAACGACTTGAAGAGATTGGTTGCTACCGGGGCATTCGCCATCGGAAGGGATTACCAGTTCGTGGACAATCCACCAAAACCAACGCTCGTACGCGTAAAGGCCCACGGAAAACCATCGCCAATAAGAAGATGGCTACCCAAGGTTAATGAAAGAGAGGACAATCTAATATGGCACAAACAACTAAAAAGAACAGTGTCCGGAAAAAGAAAGTCAAACGTAGTTTTACCAAAGGTATTGCCCACGTTCACTCGACTTTCAATAACACTATCGTCACTATTACCGACGAGGCCGGAAATGCGATTGCCTGGAGTTCAGCTGGAGCCTTAGGCTTCAAGGGCTCCAAGAAGTCCACTCCTTGGGCGGCTCAACTTGCGGGCGAAGCCGCGGCAAAATCAGCTGTCGATCAAGGAATTAAATTCGTCGATGTCAATGTCAAAGGCCCAGGTCAGGGTCGGGAAGCTGCCGTTCGCGCGCTGCAAGCGGCCGGATTGCAGGTTACTTCGATTACTGATACCACTCCAATTCCCCATAACGGTTGCCGCCCACCAAAGCGGCCCCGGGGCTAATAGTTTGGCTACTTTAAAAAATAGGGAGGAAAACTAAATGTCAAAAATTGCACACCCTTTCGAAAAACCGGAATTTAAAGTTGCTACTTTCGATGATACAACGAACTATGGAAAATTCGTCATTGAACCACTAGAACGGGGATTTGGCCTAACCATTGGAAATAGTTTGCGGCGGGTATTGCTGAGCTCTTTACCGGGCGCCAGTGTTTACGCGGTTGAAATCGAAGGAGCGCGCCACGAATTTGCGGCTCTTGAAGGCATTGTTGAGGATGTTACGACCATCATCTTAAATTTGAAAGATTTAGTCTTGAAAATCGACGATGAGGAGAATGTTAATAAGCGACTTGAAATTGACGTCATGGGACCGACAACCGTCCGTGCGGGCGATATTAAAGTTCCGGGTGGCGTCACGATTGTCAATCCCGATCTCGAGATTGCCCACATTGCCGAAGGCGGTCATCTCAAGATGATTATGCACGCCCATAACGGCCGTGGCTATGTTACTTCCGAAGGAAACAAAGCGCTTCATCCTACCTTACCGGTTGGCGCGATTGCGACAGACAGCAATTACTCACCGATTACCAAAGTGTCGTATACGGTCGATGGAACTCGTGTGGGTCACGATACCAACTTTGATCGTTTAACACTTGAGGTTACCACCAATGGCGCTATGCGTCCGCAAGACGCGGTGGCGCTTAGTGCGCGTATCCTGATGGCTTATTTCGATGAATTCGTTTCCTTGGATGAAAAAACTAAGGATGTCAATATCCTTAAGGATCCGGTGGAAGAAGAAGGCAATAAATTCGAAAATATGACCATTGAAGAACTTGATTTATCTGTTCGGAGCTATAACTGCTTAAAGCGGGCCGGCATTCAAACAGTTCTCGAGCTCACTCAGAAGTCTGAAGAAGAAATGATGAAAGTTCGCAATCTAGGAAAGAAATCGCTTAAGGAAGTCAAAGATAAATTGGCGGAGATTGGCCTTTCCTTCCGCGACTTTGAGTAAGGAGTAACAATATATGGCAACAATTGGACGTAAAAACGTTCATGGTAAAGGCGGCGTAAGGTTTAAGGCTGGCTATACTGTGAGTAAAGATAAGGCGATGCTTCGCAATGTCGTAAGCCAACTTATCGTTAGTGGCAAAGTGGTCGTCACCGCTAAAGTCGCTAAGCAATTACAAAAGGAAGCCGATCACCTCGTAACTTTAGCTAAAACCGGCGATTTACACAGCCGGCGTTTAGCGGCAGCCTACGTTCGTGAAGGTATTAAGAATGCAAAAGGAGCGACGGCGCTTGAGGTTCTCTTCAACGAAGTCGGACCGGCTTATAAAGACCGTAAAGGTGGTTATACCCGCATTCTAAAGCTTGTCAATCGCAAAGGTGACAATGCACCGATGGCGATGATTGAATTTGTTAAATAATTAAATTGAGCACCTGCGGGTGCTCTTTTTTTAAAAAAATAGTGGCGTCTTTCCCATTAATTAGTATAATCAAAATATAGAGTTTATAAGAAAGGATGCTGTTTATGGGGAAAACAAAAAGAGTAATCGGGCCAATAAGCCCGTTGACCGGAATTTCAATTGCCTTAATTATTCTTGGTGCCCTTCTAGTTTGGCTAAGAATTTCCGCTTTGAATATTATTATTTTCGTTATCGGTGTCGTAATGGCTTGCTTTGGCGCCATCACCGTATTTGATTCGCTCAAAGGCCGCAATAAAGACAAGTTTATTTTTCTTTTAGGCGGCTTTGAAATGGTCGTTGGTGTTTTAATGGCGGTCTTTTCTGATCCTTTAGTCAAGGTCGGTTTTGTTTTATTAGGCGTGGCTATGGCCTTAATCGGCCTCCTGCAACTGATTGATAATTATCGTTTCCATACCGGCTCACATCAACTGGCTTTTGGAATTATACGGATGGCCATCGGCGTTTTGCTTATTATTGCTCCTTTTATTGGAAGCAATATCAATGAGATATTTATTTTAGTCGTGGGCATTATTTCCATCAGTGCCGGGGTTTTCTTCTTAATGCTGGAAGATTGAGTATATGGTTAGTCTTCAAAATAATAAATATGGTAATATTATCATATTAGAAATAGGAGGAAATCTGTATGGCAGCTTCCAAAAAAGGTAAAGGTTATTGGTTTGGCTCAACTTGGATTGTCTCTCTCATTATCTCGATTATTCCAATCGTGAACTGGTGGGCGGGGGTCATCCATAGAGTAGTCAAAAAGAACTACCTTGGGGCGATTGTCTACGTATTCTTTGGAGCAATTCTTGGATTCGTTGACTTTGTCACCATCTTATTAGGCAACAAGATTGTTTTCTTGGCTTAAGTAAAAAATCCCGACGGCGAAATAATGCTTGCAGTCGGGTTTTTATTTGCCTGAAATCGCAATAAAATTGCCGCTTTTGCACATCCGCTGTCCGCAAAGAAAATCCGACAAATTTTCCACTGATATTTCTTTTAAAAAAAGAGTAAAATAAACATGTTTCGCGGAGGCTCTTATATGTTTAAAAATGTTATCTTTGATCTTGATGGAACGCTGGTCAATTCTATCGGTGATTTAGCCGATTCAATTAATAAAGCGATTCTGAAAGTTGGCTACCATGCATCCTTTAGTGAAGAGGAAACGATGGCGTTGGTTGGAAGCGGAACCGACGTAATGATCGCGCGGGCTTTAAGTAAATGCGGTTTAGATCAAAAGATGAAAGACGAAGTTAAGAGTCACTATCTTGAAATATATCAGCATAATAACACCAACTTTTCTTATGCCTATCGAGGACTATCGGATTTGATCAAAGAATTAAAAAAATCGAACATTCGTATTTTCTGCTGCACTAATAAGCCGGATGACATAGCTCAAAATGTCGTTAACTTTTTTTACCCGGATTTGTTTGATGCGATATTGGGACAAAAAGCGGGAATGCCGGTTAAACCCGATCCATATGCCGTCAATCTGCTTATCGATACATATGCTTTGGATAAAATAGAAACTCTGTTTGTCGGCGATAGTGATGTCGATGTTAAAACCGGGGCCAATGCTGAATTAGATGTCTGCTGGGTAGGATGGGGATTTCGCAAATACTCCCAAATTCAGGCCTTGGGGCCAAAGTATATGGCGGCGTCCGTTTCGGAACTGAAACAGATAATTCTTAAGTAAGTATTTTCTTCTTATCGCCTTTGTTTTTTATTTGTTTCGACCGAGTCTAATCTTGGCGTTTTCGGCAAATAAATCGTATTTTTTCGTATATATATCGTTTTATTTTCATGTTATAATTTTCATAGGGTGAGTATTTATGAATTTGCAATTTTTCAATTCTTTAAGTAAAAAGGTTGAACCATTTTTTCCGCTAGAAGAGGGAAAAATTTCGATGTATGTTTGTGGCCCGACCGTCTATAACTATGTTCACATCGGCAATATGCGTCCAGTTGTCGTTTTTGATACGCTTCGGCGCTTTTTTGAATATATCGGCTACGATGTCACTTATGTCAGCAATTATACCGATGTCGATGATAAAATTATCACTCGCGCACTGGAGGAGCATACGGACGAGCAAAGTATTGCTCGCAAGTATATCGCCGCCTTTGAACAGGCTTTGACTGATATTCACTCACGTAAACCCAATATCGCTCCTAGGGTCACGGAATATATGGATCAGATAATTTCCTTCATAGGGAAACTTATCGAAGCCGATGCGGCTTACGAGGTTGATGGGGATGTTTTTTTCAGAGTCCAAAGCGATAAGAATTATGGCGAGCTTTCAAACGTCCAAGTTGATGACATGCTGGTCGGTGCGCGAGTAGAAGAAAACGAAAAAAAGGAATCACCACTGGATTTTGCTTTATGGAAGAAAACGAAAGTGGGAATTAAATGGTCCTCACCATGGGGTGAAGGTCGGCCGGGTTGGCATACCGAATGCGTGGTTATGATCGACTCTATTTTTCCTAAACGCTACATCGATATTCATGGTGGGGGTTTCGACTTGAAGTTTCCTCATCATGAAAATGAAATCGCCCAATCGTTAGCGGTCAATCACAATCACTTGGCTCATTTCTGGATGCATAATGGCTTTATCAATATTGATAATGAGAAAATGTCCAAATCACTTGGAAACGTTGTTTTGGCTCAAGATGCGATTGCAAAATTTGGTGGCAATACGTTGCGAATGATGTTATTATCTACCCATTATCGGGCCCCGGTTAATTTTACGGAAGAAGTCGTAAGGTCAAGCCGGATTGAAATCGATAAAATCGCCCAAGCATACCGCCAATTAGCTGTTTACCTGCAGGAGAACAATAATTTTGATGATAAAAAGAAGGGTTCTCATATGGATAGTTTCTTAGCGGAATTGGCTAATGACTTAAACACTTCGAATGCAATTACGGAACTTTTCAAAGTCGTAAAGGACGCGAATCTCGCTTTGCGTCAAAAAGTTGATATTGAGCAATTACAAGGATATTTCTCAACGATGAGAGATATGATCGGTATTCTCGGATTTGAGATTGATTATCCTCGTTTAAATGCCGAAGACAAGAAGCTGCTTTCAATGTATCGTGAAGCGAAACAAAAAAAAGATTTCGCATTAAGCGATCAACTCAGGGCCTTACTTGCTCAGCGTCACATTCTATAAAGAAAGTAGGTGGAAAATATGACGTTACTCGATAATACATTTACCCTTTTTGCCTCTGTTAGCCCGTTATCGGTTGATAAAGTTATCGTCGACTGGTTCAACAGTTTCGGTATGTGGGGCAATACGGCTCTGGTGGCCGTCAGTCTTCTTATGACCTTCATCCTCTCGGGGATTATTGGATTTGAGCGGGAATATCATGGTCATGCGGCGGGTCTTAGAACCCATATTCTTGTGGCAATGGCCTCATGTCTTGTGATGATTATTTCCGTTTATGGATTTGATAATTTAATCTCTCCCAATCGCGACCCAGCCCGTTTAGCAGCACAGGTTGTCAGTGGCATCGGCTTTTTAGGCGCCGGCACAATTATTCAAACCGGGACCGATATTAAAGGTCTTACCACCGCAACCACGATTTTTCTAACCATGTCCATCGGTTTGGCCTGTGGCGCGGGAAGATTTGTTTTCGCCACGATGGCGACTATCCTTTCTTTCTTCATTCTTGTCAGCCTAAGAAAGATTGAACATTATGCCAACCGCCGTTCGCCAAAAATCACTATCGTTGTTCCTAGCGATGTTTCGGTTCTCAAAGACGCTCATCTTATCGCGGCTCGTTACGGGGTCAACATTCGTGATATACAATCGCAAATGGTTGTCATCAATGGCTTCTCATGCTTACGCGTGACATTAAATTGCGCTTTTGCATCTAAAGCAACCGTTACCGCCTTCAGCGAAGAACTGAAAGATCGAATTAAACCGCTTGAATTTAAGATTTCTACGGACTATTAATAAATGGGAAAAATGTACATATTTGGGCGTAATAGTGTAAAAGCGGCGTTACGGGAACATCAGGTTCAACATTTATTCATAAACTCATCTTTGCATGATGTTGAAATTGATAATCTTATTTCCGCGGCCAAGTGCAGTTTCGAGCGAGTGGATAGCAGTCTGTTGGCAAAATTATCTATGGGTGGCAATCACCAGGGACTTGTAGCGGAAGTAAGTACTTTTTCTTATGCCTCTTTTGATGAAATAATTAAGAAAGCTAAGGAAAAGAAATATCCGCTTATTTTGATTTTGGCAGAGTTGAATGACCCGCACAATTTAGGGGCGATTATTCGCACCGCGGATGCGTTTGGCGTCGATGGTATTGTTATTAAGAAGACCAATCAGGTGGGAGTGACACCGACGGTGATAAAAGTGGCTACCGGCGCGCAACAATATGTTCCAATCGCTCAAGTCACCAATCTTGCCTCCAGCATTCAAACACTTAAGGAGGCTGGATTTTGGATTGTGGCTTCGGATGGAAAGGCCAATCAAACGTATGATATGGTTCGCTATGATACCCCAACCGGACTCATCGTCGGCAGCGAAGGATTCGGGATTCCGGAGCTTTTGCTGAAAAAATCGGATTTTATCGTTAAGATACCGATGGTGGGACATGTTAATTCACTTAATGCCTCAGTGGCGGCCGGCATTCTTATCGCCGGAATTCGCTTTTTGCAAACTAATTATTGAGGAATACAAGGAGGTCTTTATTTTATTTGAAGATGAACAAGCCAGTATTAAAAGAATAGTCGGGCAAGTAAAAGATGAAAACGAGTCGGCGATAAAAGAGTTGTTAGAGCAATTTGCTCCTCTTATTCGCAATACCGCTTTTACGGCCTTTGAAACAACAGGCTTTTCGGGCCTGGAAGTTAATGATTTGATATCGGTTGGTAATTTTGCCATTTATAATGCCGCCAAAAATTATCAGGAGCAGCGGGGACCATTTCCCGCCTATGCTAAACTTTTGGTTCGTCGCAGCATATGGAATTATCTTCGCGAAAATATGGCCAGCAGTCACTCACTGTTAAATGAAGCCCACTCTTTGGATGAAGAATTAAATTACGGAGAAGGTTTAACCCTCATGGATAGCGTAGGCGATGAAGATCCCTACATAAGTAAGCATCTACTTCGTGAAGACGATGTTGAAAATATGGAATCATACTTGCCGTTTTCGCTAACACGGCAAGAAAAAATGATTATTCTTTTTCGCCTGCAAGGTTATTATCCGCAGGAAATAATGCGGGCGATGAATTTGTCAAAATACTATTACTATCTGTTGATTGAAAACATTAAACTAAAAACCAAACAATCTTTTTAATTATTTATTATGTAAAAACTTGGCAGTAAATAAAAAATGCAACAATAATTGTAGTAACGGATAATACGCTACGTAATGGCAAACCATAAATTTAAAACGAAGTGTAGAGTTGTAAATGATGTGAGACTAATTTCTTTAGGGAAAGAAGACTGATTTGCTAATATCATTTAGGCAAACATTTCTTTCATTATTAATTATTCTCTTTTTTGTAAAGGCGTGATTCATTCAAGCGAAGAACTGCAGATATTGTTCAATTGGATTAATTTTTCCTTCTTTTTGTTTTACTAAACTTAATGATTGCAATATCGACTTTTACAAGTTATAATTCTATCGATAAAATTATTACATAAGGATGTGATTTTAGGTGCGGGAAAAGGTTCTTTTAATTTGCTCAGAATGTCTATCACGAAACTATACAACCACACGGCGGAAAGACGCCAGCGTAACAGAGCGTCTTGAGTTAAAAAAATTTTGTCCAAAATGCAACAAGATGACGATCCATAAGGAAAGCCGCTAGGAGGATATTATGTCAGCAAAGAAATATTTTGGCGAAGTCGTCAAAGAAGGAAAAAGAGTTCGGTGGCCCAAGCGGGAAACGATTATTCCTCTTATTGTCGTGGTTGTTATTATCACGGCGATTTCGGCCTTGATTTTAAATTTAGAGGACTTGGCGGCGGCGCGCTTATTAGGCGCGGTTGAAGATGCCTTTAAAGCGATCAAAGGATAGGGAGTTCTAAATGGAAAATAATGAAAAAGATGTTCAATGGTATGTTGTTAATACCTATTCTGGACACGAGAATACAGTTAAACTAAATCTTCTACGGCGTGCTGATTCGATGAATTTGCATGATTTTGTCTTTCGGGTCATTGTCGCAGAAATTGAAGTTGATGTTCTTAAAGATGGTCTCCCCACGGGTAAGAAAAAGATGAAGAATCTTTATCCCGGTTATGTCTTTATTGAAATGATTATGTCGGATGAGGCATGGTATATGGTGCGTAATACCCCAGGCGTCACCGGATTCGTCGGCTCCAGTGGCGGTGGCACCAAGCCATTCCCGGTTCCCCGCGAGCAGATTGAACCGGTTCTAAAACGGATGGGTGAAATTGATGCGAGTATGTATGACCGCTACACGGTTGGAGACTTCGTCAAGGTTATCCATGGATCTTTTGAAGGAACGGAAGGAAGAATTACTTCCATTGATAAAGATACGGGCAACGTTAAACTTGAAGCCGTCTTCTTTGGCCGGCCGACGGTTCTCGAAGTTGAATTCGCGCAAATAGAGAAGATTTAAAAATTATTCCCACGTAAAAGTGGGAATTTTTTTGTTGACAATATGAATGCCCGTTCATATAATGTAGACGGTATATGAATGATTATTCATATTTGGGAGATGCGTTATGACAAGAAAAATATTGCCAACCGAAGATGTGCTAGAAAAAATGGAGCATCTATTGAGTATAACCGCAGATTATACGCGATTAAAAATTTTGTGTGCATTACTAGATGGGCCAAAGTATGTCGGAGAATTGCAAAGCATTGCCGATGCTTCCCAATCGCTAATTTCTCATCAACTTAAGGTATTAAAAGATGCTTCGTTGGTAAAAAATGAGCGAGAAGGCAACCGTGTGAGTTATTCTTTAAGCGATGACCATGTCGCTTCACTCTTGTCAGTGGTTTTTGATCACGCATCCGAGTAGAGGTTTGAATATGAAAAAACTATATGATATCAAAGGTTTCGACTGCGCCAATTGCGCATTAAAAGTATCCCGTCACCTAAGTAGTGATCCAAACATTAAAAGTGCCAGCATCGACTTTGTAAACGAGAAACTGTATGTTGATTACCAAAAAGATGAACTTTCGATTGAGGAATTAAAACGGAAGGCCGCTGAAGTGGAAAGCGACCCGTTAGAAATACGTGAGCACAGAAACTCGCAAGTGGTTAAGACCCCCATTTTAACAAGGGCAATTAAAATAAAAATATTGCGCATTATCATTAGCGCGGTTTTACTTGGCTCAGTCTACTTTTTTGATCGGTATCCGCTCTTAACGACTGCGATGAACGAAGCACTAATCATCGCCGTTTCAATTATTAGTTATTTGCTTATTGGCTATGACATATTATTTAAAGCGGGTAAGAATTTATTTACGGGAAGAAGCGTTTTTGACGAAACGGTTTTGATGAGTGTGGCAACTTTGGGAGCATTTGCCATTCAAAGTTATGAAGAGGCAGTCTTGGTAATGCTTCTTTTTCAAATCGGTGAAATTTTTGAAGATATATCGATTGAAAAATCTCGTCGATCAATTGTTGCCGCCCTAGATTTAAGGAGTGATATCGCCCATGTATATCGCAATGATGAATATATGGATGTCGATCCTTCAATATTGGTAAAAGGTGATGTTATCATGGTGCGCGTCGGGGAGATTATTCCGGTAGATTCGACGGTAATAAGCGGAACTGGATCATTAGATACATCGTCATTAACTGGCGAATTTTTACCTCAAGGAGTGGTTGCGGGGGATGTCGCTTTAAGTGGGACAGTTGTGACGGATGGAATTCTAATTTTGAAAGTCGAAAAAGCCTATCAAGAGTCGACAATTAGCAAAATAATTGAGCTAGTTACAACTTCGGGAGAAAATAAAGCCAAAGCTGAAAAATTTATCGCTCGCTTTTCTCGTTTTTATACTCCAATTGTAATGGCCTTAGCTCTTTTGGTGGCAATTATTCCTCCCCTTTTTAATGGTGATTGGCGCGGAAGTGCCTACACGGCTTTAACTTTTCTTGTCGTATCTTGCCCTTGCGCCATCGTAATATCGGTTCCGCTGGCTTTTTTTACGGGAATTGGATTGGCAAGCAAAAAGGGCATTGTGATAAAGGGAGCCAATTATCTTGATCGACTCAATGAGGTTAAAACAATAATTTATGACAAGACGGGGACTTTAACTACTGGAGAATTTTCTGTTACTAGTTTTTATTTTGTTAAAAGCGATGAACAAATTGCTCGGCAATTATTGGTATCGCTTGAATCACTGAGCGGACATCCGTTAGCAAAAGCCATAACTGGACATTTCAAAGATATTGAAATCTTAAATGTTGACCAGTTTCATGAGGAGACTGGCCGGGGATTAAGGGCGATATATGATGGGAAAGAAGTTTTAGTGGGCAATGGTCAGTTTTTAAAAAGCAATCATATTACTCTCGGCGAGACCATTCAAAGTGGAGTTGTTGTGTATGTTGCTTATGATAAACGAGTCATTGGCCGAGTAGAACTTAACGATACAATTAAACCGGGAGTCGCCGATATGGTTAGTAAATTGCATCGCGAGCATGTCCGTTTAGAAATGTTAACGGGCGATCGCGAAAGTAATGCGGCGCATATCAGTCAAAAAATTGGTATCGATGAATATCATGCCGAACTATTGCCTCAGGATAAAATCCGATATCTTGATGAAAAGCTGACCGGCACCAATCCAAAACAAGCGGTGGCTTTTATTGGCGATGGAGTCAATGATGCCCCATCCATTGCAAAGGCTGATATAGGATTTGCGATGGGAGGAATCGGCAGTGATATTGCTGTCAGCAGCGCAGATGCGGTGATTATGAACGATGATCCACTGAAGGTGGCCACAGCGATAAAAATAGCCCGCATTACCCGGCGGAGGGCAATAAGCAACATCGTCATTGCCCTAATTGTTAAAATTAGCGTTATGGTGCTGGCCTATTTCAATTTGGCCCCGATGTGGCTCGCCGTACTTAGCGATTCAGGATTAGCAATTCTTCTTGTTATAAATTCTCTGTTACTAATAAAAGCAAAAGTGGAATAAAAAAACCACGATGGAAATTTTCTTCCCATCGCGGTTTTACTTAATTGCCGGCGTGTTCGATTGGTTCTTTGTTAATAAAATTACTGAAATCTTCGATGTCACCATTTAATCCAACAACGAATACTATGTCACCGGGATGAATCTTATCGAGCGCTTTCGGGGCGAAAGTTTTGCCTCCGCGCTGAATCAGTATAAGGTTTACCCCAAACTCGTTGCGCGGATTTAAAGCTTGAATAGTCACGGGTCGATAATCATTTCTAATGGTAATTTTGACGACTGAATAATCGCCAGCAAGGGAATAGTAATCGAGAAAGTCGTCGTTTCCTAAACGATTGGCCAGCCCCAGTCCGGCGAGACGTTGAGGGGTAACAACCTCGGTAGCGCCGAGTTTTTTAATAATGGGAATGTAGGTTTCATTATCCATCCGTACAATAACATGCTTGATGTTCATACTCACCAGTAAAACAGTAGTAAGAATTGAAGCCACAGTGTTGTCGCCATAGCAAACGATGGCATGCGAAACATTTTGAATTTCTAGTTCCCGCAGAGCCTTCTCATTTGTGGAATCACAGACAAAGGCTGTAGGGGTAAGTTCAGAGGCGATACGAACGGCTTCCTCATCTTTGTCCAAGGCGATGACATCTTTGTTGAGAGAAACCAACTCTTCAACAATAGACATTCCAAATTGACCAAGACCAATTACGACGAAAGTTTTCTTTTCATTGCTATTTGTCATATTTCCTCCTAGCCGACAATTACGTCAGCTTCTATATTAGCGTAATGTAATTTTTCTTCCCGATTCATGGATTCGCTGACGGATGAAATTAAAGTCATCGGTCCAACTCGGCCAAAGAACATTAACGTACATAGCACTATTTTACTACCGGTCGATAGGTAAGGGGTAATTCCAAAAGAAGTGCCCACTGTTCCAAAGGCGGAGAAGCATTCGAATACAACTGCGGAAAGACCATAAGTCGCGTATATGTCATTGCTGGGATTGTTTTGTTCCAAACGATTTACCACCAACACACCAACCATGATGGCCATAAAAGCAAAGAAGACAAGGGTTGTAGCCTGAACAAAGTTCTTTTGGGAAAAGGAGCGCTTAAAAGCTTGAGCTTTTTTACCGCGGATAAAGCTCCAGCCGGTGATGAGAATCACGAACCAAGTGGATGTTTTAGTTCCGCCTCCGGTTGAAAGCGGAGAAGCTCCGATAAACATCAATAAGAGTAAGATTCCTCGGGCGCCAGTGGTAAGCCCGCTTATTTGAACGGTATAAAATCCTGCGGTTCTAGCCACCACACTTTGAAATAAAGCGTGATAAAAACTGATACCACCCTCATCTAACAAGAAAACTAAAAGCGCACCACCAAAGGTTAGTATGAATGACATCAAAAGAGAAATCTTGGTAATTATGCTCCAATTACGAATGCGCTTTGTTTTCAAAATATCACCGATGACAAGGAAACCAATTCCCCCTAAAAAGACCAGCATAATTGTGTTTAATGTCACAATATAATTTCCATAATACGGCATCAGTGAGGAGTCGCCGATAAGGTCAAACCCGGCATTGTTAAAAGAACTAATGGCTTGGAAAACCGCTTTTCCAACACCGACCCAAAATCCGTATTGAGGGATGAACACAAGCATAAATGGAATAGATCCGATAGCTTCGATTATCAAAGAAATAACGACCATTTGGCGAATAAAACGCAGTATGTTCGCGTTTTGACCGACGCTGAAAGCCCGTTTTAACAAATAGCGATCAAGGACGGAAATTCGTCTTCCAAAAAGTGTGACGGTGAAAGCAAAAATTGTAATAAAACCGAGTCCGCCTAATTGAATCAAAAGTGCGATAACGACTTTTCCAAAGACGGAAAAGGTGTCAACCAAACTACTGTATACATTCAGTCCGGTAACGCATACGGCGCTCGCGGCCGTAAAAAAAGCATCGATGAACTGTGGCATTTCGCGATTTTGATAGGCCCATGGAGTCCATAAAATAAAACTGCCGAGCAAAATGACGAGAAAAAAACTCAATGCCACGGCAAGATATGGAGAAATGTGCAACTTTTTTAAAAGCCGATACATAGTATCCTCAATGAGTTATCAATAACTCTAGCGTGAATATAGCACAAGTCCCAGTAATTGTCTACACGACCGGGTTAGGCTCTTATTGACCGCTAAATAACACTTTTATATAAAATGTTCAATATTTTTTTAGTAAATATAAGAAAAAACGTTGCCTTTAGTCTATTAAACATTTATAATACCAAAGCGTAGGTTGGAGGAGTATGGCTTCTTATAACCTACGGTTTGTTTTGTGGAAGGGTGCACGATTAGCCCTTTGACCACAGCACGGACAACATACTATTTATCAAGGAGGAAAGTCACGTGAGTAAAAAAATCGCTAAGGTAGTTAAACTAGAACTCATTGGTGGTGAGGCTAAACCAGGACCAAAGCTTGCTTCGGCCGGTATTGTCATGCCCAAGTTCTGTACAGATTTTAACGCCAAAACGGGTGACCGGAAAGGTGAAGTGGTTCCGGTTATCATTACTGCCTATGAGGACAAGTCATTTGACTATGTCATCAAGACTTCGCCGGTTGCCGGATTGCTTTTAAAAGCAGCGGGCATCCAAAAGGGTTCTAGCAACGCTAAAACCCAAGTTGTTGGCCATATTAGCCAAGAACAATTAAAGAAGATTGCCGAATACAAATTGCCTGATTTAAATTGCGATGATTTGGAAGCAGCGATGAAGGTTGTCGAAGGTTCCGCTCGTAATATGGGCATTGCTGTCGATAAATAAAACGTGGAAGAGCAGAATGCTCGTTAATACCACCAAGGAGGAAATTTTATGAAGAAAGGTAAAAAGTATCAAGCGGTTGCGTCTCTTGTTGATGCGACGAAGCTTTACGAGATTGCGGATGCGGTTGAGCTCGTTAAAAAAACTTCTACCACCAAATTTGATAGTACCGTTGATGTTTCTTTCCGTTTAAACATTGATCCCCGTCAAGCGGATCAACAAATTCGGGGTACGTTAGTGCTCCCCCACGGCAATGGCAAAACCAAAAAAGTTTTAGTCATTACCAACACCAAACTTGATGAAGCAAAAGAGTCCGGCGCCGATTTCTTCGGTGGCAAGGAAATGCTCGACAAGATTAAAAATGAAAACTGGTTTGCTTTTGATACAATCATCGCCACCCCAGATATGATGGGCGAAATCGGAAAATTAGGCCGGGTTCTCGGACCGAAAGGCCTGATGCCAAACCCTAAAGCCGGAACGGTCACGATGGATGTTGCAAAAGCTGTTGCTGAGGTTAAAGCCGGAAAGATTGAATATCGTCTCGACAAGGAAGCCAATATGCATGTTTCCTTTGGCCGGGCTTCATTCTCCGCTAGTGATCTCGCCGACAACCTAAACGCCATTTGCGAGCGGATAGTTCATGTTCGTCCGTCAAGCGTAAAGGGAGTCTACATTAAGAACGCTGTTATCCATACGACCATGGGACCAGCTATCCATATTACTTTTAATGGTCGCTAATTAAGTTTCGAAAGCATTCAATATACCAAAGACAGCAACGGCTAGATTAAAGCTTAATAATGTTGCCGAGGTGTAGGATAAAGATTATTCTCGAAAACTCCCATCCAGGGAGTTACTCATGGATATTGGAAGCCTCAGAAAATACAAAAATTTTTTACAGGAGGTGGAACTATGAATCAGAGCGCTTTGCAAGCGAAAGAAGCGGTAGTTAAGGAAGTCGTTGAATCGGCCAAAAACGCCAAATCAGTTCTTATCTGCGAATATCGCGGATTGACTGTGGCGGAATTAACTGAACTTCGTCGGTTGCTCAAAAAAGAGAATGCGAAGTTGGCGGTTTATAAGAATTCATTGGTCGAACGTGCGGCTGCTGAACTCGGATATACAAGCCTTAATCCATTGCTCGAAGGACCTAATGCTATCATATTTGCAGATGATGCAATTTCGGGAGCCAAAGTCCTTACCAAATACGCGAAGGCCAACGATAAGTTGGTTGTCAAAGGTGGAATCGTTGAAGGTTCTTTACTTGATGGCAAGCAATTGGTTACTTTATCAAAGTTACCGGGACGCGACGGCCTAATTTCTATGTTCTTGTCGGTGCTGAACGCACCAATCCGGCAATTCGCGGCTACAATTAAAGCCGTTGCCGATGCCCAAAACTAATACCATCAGGAGGAAAAAAACATGGCAAAGTTAACAAAAGAAGAGATTATTGCCTCTCTTAAAGAGATGAGCGTTCTCGAACTCAATGATTTAGTAAAAGCTGTTGAAGAAGAATTCGGTGTCTCCGCCGCCGCTCCAGTCGCTGCGGCCGCTGCTGCTCCAGCTGAAGAAGAAGCTGCTAAGGGACCATCTGAAGTCTCGCTATTCGTTAAGGCGGTTGGCCCAACGAAGGTTCAAGTAATTAAAGCAGTCCAGGCCATTACCGGTCTCGGACTTATGGATGCCAAAAAGTTAGTTGACAAGGCTCCAGTTGCTATCAAAGAGAAGATTTCTCCAGTCGAAGCCGAAGAACACAAGAAAGCTCTTGTCGAAGCCGGTGCTGAAGTCGAAATCAAATAAGTTAGCTAGAGTCTAGACGTTAAAACTCGCTTACCAATAGGCGGGTTTTTCGCGCTTTTAGGGGGGTGAGAATGTGAGCCATTATTTTACCAGTGACGAGGGTGTTAAAAGCCAGCCGCATCTGATTGAATATACGATATCCAACCACACTTTCTCCCTTATTAGTGACTATGGCGTTTTTAGTCAAGGCAAGTTAGATCGAGGAAGTGAGGCGCTGCTTAAGCACCTCACTTCTATCAATCTAAGCGGAACAATTCTCGATCTCGGAGCTGGGATTGGAGTAATTGGAATTACCTTGAAAACATTTTTCCCCGAACTAAAGGTAATCATGCTCGAAATTAATGAACGAGCGATTAAAATGGCGAAGGAAAATATTAGGCGCGACAATTTAGCGGATATCGAAGTTCGAACTAGCGACGTTTGCTCAGCTCTTAGGGAGAACGAAAAATTTGTTGCCGTTGTAACTAATCCCCCAATTCGTGCCGGAAAAAATACCGTCTACAGAATGTTCAAGGAAGGTTACGACCATCTATTTGATGGCGGTTCGCTCTTCTTCGTAATGCGAAAGAGCCATGGCGCACCCAGCGCCCAGAAGTTTGTGGCAGAGTTGTTTGGTAATTGTGAACTAGTGAAGCGAGATCACGGTTACTATATCTTCCATGCAGTACGAAATAACGAGCAAAAATAACAAGCAAAGCGAGGCCATTTATGTCTAACAACTTCAATTTACCTAAAAAAACTTTGACCAATCACCGGATTGATTTTTCAAAAATCTCCGGAACTCTATCTCTTCCTTATTTGGTGGAAATCCAAACGGATTCCTTCAAGTGGTTCTTAAGCGAAGGAATCGAAGAGGTTCTAAAAGATGTATTTCCAATTAACAACTACGCGGACAATTTAGTCATCGAGTATGTTGGATGTCACTTTGAAGAACCAAAATATGACTATTTAGAATGCAAAACCCGAGATTTTACCTATAGTGCTCCTTTAAAAGTTAAACTTCGTTTGCGGTTTAAAGAAACCGGCGAAATTAAAGAGAGCGATGTCTTTATGGGCGACTTCCCGTTAATGACCGATTCGGGCACTTTTATTGTCAATGGTGCTGAGCGCGTTATCGTGAGCCAACTTGTGCGTTCACCAGACGCCTACATGTCAAAGACAATGGATAAGTCCGGAAAGTGGATTTTTGAAGGCGACCTGATTCCGACCAGAGGAACTTGGCTCGAATTTGAAAGTGATGCCAAAGATATTCTCAATGTTCGAATTGACCGGCAAAGAAAGATGTTTGCCTCGATCTTCCTTAAGGCGCTCGGTCTTACGGACGATGAGAAAACATTGGAACTTTTTGATTCCCATCCGGCCAAAAAATCACGTAAAAAGAAAGCGGATGAAAAGGGAGATGACGAATTGTCTCCGTTGGAACTCACCTTGCGCAAAGATGCGGAAACACGGAGTTCAAATCAAGCTCTTTTTGAAATTTTCCGGAAACTTAAGCCGGGAGAACCGTCGACTGAAGAAGGAATTGCCAACTTTATCGTGCAGAAATTCTTCGATCATAAACGCTATGATTTGGGACGGGCTGGACGTTATAAATTTGCTAAGAAATTAGGCATTTATAACCGTTTAACGGACATGATTTTAGCGGAAAATCTCGTCAGTGCCGATGGAGAGATTGTTTTCCCTGCCGAAACCTTATTAACTAAGGAAATAGTCGAGGATTTACAAGCTCAAAAATTCTTTGAGAAAGGTGCTCATGTCGAGCATATTTCCATCAATCAATCTCTAGATTCACATGACGCGGTTAATGTAGTCAAAGTCTATACTAATGATAAGAAAGAGAGAATCGTTTCTATTGTGGGAACGGATTTGACCCTTTCTGATCAATGTGTGACAATCCCCGACATGATTGCTACGTTCTCTTATTTTATGAATATTCAATTTGGCATCGGCCAAACGGATGACATTGACCATTTGGGCAATCGTCGTGTTCGCTGCGTCGGAGAATTAATTCAAAATCAGTTCCGGATCGGACTTTCAAAAATGGCCAAGGCCGTTAAAGAAAAAATGTCCATTAGTGAAATTGATTCCGTGACTCCGCAATCATTAGTTAATATTCGTCCATTAACGGCGAGTATTAAAGAATTCTTTGCCAGTTCGCAACTTTCGCAGTTTATGGATCAAACCAATCCGCTCGCGGAATTAACGAATAAACGTCGGTTATCGGCTTTAGGACCTGGCGGTCTTACAAGAGACAGAGCCAGTTTTGAGGTTCGTGACGTTCACTATTCACATTATGGTCGTATCTGTCCGATTGAAACCCCAGAAGGTCAAAACATCGGTCTTATTAATAACCTCGCTTGCTATGCAAAGGTCAACAAGTATGGTTTCCTTGAAACTCCGTATCGGAAAGTGGAAAGAGGAACCGGAAAAGTTCTTGATCGCAGTGAGTACTTATCGGCCGATCAGGAGCGCGAATTTGTTATTGCCCAAGCCAATGTCAAGCTGAATGCGGATAACATTATTATTGATGAAAATGTCGTAGCTCGTCATGATGGCGAAAACATTGTTGTGTCTCCAACTAAAATTGATTATATTGACGTTTCCCCTAAACAGATTGTCTCGATTGCGGCCGCCTGTATTCCTTTCCTTGAAAACGATGATGCGATGCGGGCCCTTATGGGTGCGAACATGCAACGTCAGGCGCTGCCACTATTAAGACCACACGCGCCTTTTGTTGGCACGGGTATGGAAGCGAAGATTGCCCACGACAGCGGATCTTCCGTCGTGGCCAAAGCCGATGGCATTGTCACTTATGTCGATTCACGGAAAATTATCGTTGATGAGAACGGCACGAAGAAGGTTTATCTGCTTCAAAAATATGCCCGTAGTAACCAAGGAACCTGCTTCAACCAAAAACCGATAGTCAATATTGGCCAAGTGATTAAGACGGGTGACGTTATCGCCGATGGACCAGCGATGGAGAATGGCGATTTAGCCCTCGGACAAAATGTCACGATAGCTTTTATGACTTGGAACGGATACAACTATGAAGACGCGGTTATCATGAGTGAAAGACTTGTGAAAGACGACGTCTACACTTCTATTCATATCGAAGAATACGATGTCAAATGCCGGGAAACCAAACTTGGTAAAGAAGAGATTACCCGCGACATTCCAAACGTGGGTGAAGATGCGAAGAAGTATCTGGATGAACGGGGAATTATTGTTCCTGGAGCGGAGGTCAAAGAAGGCGATATTATCGTTGGCAAGACCACGCCAAAGGGACAAAGTGAACCTTCTCCGGTTGAAAAACTGATGATGGCAATAGCCTCTGACAAGGCTAAAGAAGGAAAAGATACATCCCTTCGGGTTCCGCATGGCGGAGCCGGAACGGTTGTTGACGTAAAAATATTCACTCGTAAAGCCGGAGATGAGTTACCTCCGGGTGTCGATCAAGTTGTTCGCGTTTATATTGCTCAAAAACGGAAGATTTCCGAGGGTGATAAGATGAGCGGACGGCATGGTAACAAGGGTGTTATTTCTCGCATTCTTCCGGAAGAAGATATGCCATTCCTGCCGGATGGCACACCCGTGGATATCATGTTGAATCCACTCGGAGTTCCTTCACGGATGAACATCGGTCAGATTTTGGAAATTCACTTAGGCATGGCCTGCAAGCGTTTGGGAATCAAGATTGCAACTCCCGTTTTTGACGGAATGAGCAATGAGGAAATTTTCGCGCTCATGAATGAGGCCGGACTTCCCAAGGACGGAAAAACCATTCTTTATGATGGCCGTACCGGTGAACGTTTTGATGAACGAATCAGTGTCGGCGTTATGTATATGATTAAATTGGTACACATGGTTGATGATAAACTACATGCTCGGGCGACCGGACCATATAGCCTTGTCACTCAACAACCACTCGGTGGTAAAGCACAAAATGGCGGTCAGAGATTCGGTGAAATGGAAGTTTGGGCGCTCGAAGCCTATGGAGCGGCTCATACTCTGCAGGAAATTCTTACCATCAAGTCGGATGACCGTGTTGGGCGTCGTCGGGCCTATGAGTCAATCATTAAGGGTCGGCCGCTTCCGCAACCCGGCATTCCAGAATCTTTCAAGGTTCTAACCAAAGAATTCCAAGGACTTGCGCTTGATGTTCAATTGCTCGATTCGGATGGTAGTTCCATCGATCTCAACCAAATCGCCAAAGATAATATCGAAGAGGAAAGACGTATTCGTCGTTCAATCCGCGATAAAGACGAAGGCGATGATCAAGAAGAGATTGTCGTGGATGAAACGGAATTAACGTCTACCATTGCAGACGGAGAATAAAAGGAGGAATGAAAAATGTTTGATGTAAATCGCCTGGCGGCTATGAAAGTGGGCCTGGCCTCCCCCGAAAAAATCCGTTCCTGGTCTCATGGTGAGGTAAAAAAGCCCGAGACCATTAACTACCGGTCTCAAAAGCCGGAAATGGAAGGCTTATTTTGTGAACGCATTTTTGGTCCTAGCAAGGACTATGAGTGTCACTGCGGAAAGTATAAGCGCTCACGCAATCGTAATATCGTTTGCGAAAAGTGCGGCGTTGAAGTTATTTCGAGCGAAGTGCGGCGGGAAAGAATGGGGCATATTGAACTTGCCTCACCCTGCTCCCACATTTGGTATTTAAAGGGAATTCCATCGCGCATGGGATTAATCCTTGACGTGTCTCCCAAGCAATTAGAGGAAGTTATCTATTTTGCCGGACACATTTGTTTAAACCCAGGTACATCTAAGGTTCTTTATTATAAGGAATATTTGGATGAGAAGGTTGCCCGTGATGTCTTTAAACTTACGATTCAGGAATTCAAGGATACCCTTCCCGAAGGTTCCTACGAGGCCGCTCAAGCTGAAGAGATTGTGGCTAAGATGGAAAATGTTGCCCAACCATTCGACTTTTACACGGTTTCAAAATTTATTTCTAAATATACGGGAGCCGAATTTGGCGAAGGTGCGGAAGCTATTAAGCGTCTTTTGAAAGAGATTGATCTCGACAAGGAGTTTAATGGCATTACGGAATCGCTCAAAAACTCCACCGGACAACGGCGGCAGAAAGATGTTAAACGTCTTGAAGTTATCGAAGCTTTCCGTAATTCAGAGAATCGTCCCGAATGGATGATTTTAGACGTCATTCCGGTTATTCCACCGGATTTACGTCCGATGCTTCAACTTGATGGCGGTCGGTTTGCCACCAGCGACTTAAATGACTTATATCGTCGGGTTATTACCCGTAACAACCGGCTTAAGAAACTGATTGAAATGAATGCGCCCAGCGTCATTCTTATGAACGAAAAGCGGATGCTTCAGGAAGCGGTTGATGCTTTGATTGATAACGGACGGAGAAACAAACCGGTCACCGGCAGCGGCGGTCGGCCTTTAAAATCTCTTTCCAGTGCCTTAAAAGGTAAACAAGGTCGTTTCCGGCAGAATCTTCTAGGTAAGCGGGTCGACTATTCCGGACGTTCGGTTATTGCCGTCGGTCCAAGCTTAAAGATGTATCAATGCGGTATTCCGGTCGAAATGGCAATTCAACTATTCCGTCCTTTTATCGCCAGTGTTTTAATTACCGAAGGCAAAGCCAACGGGCATCGGAATGCTGACAAGTTAATCGATAAATATGATGAATCGGTTTTCGATATTATCGAGCGGATTATTGGCGAACACCCAGTTTTACTAAACCGGGCCCCAACGCTTCACCGTCTAGGTATTCAGGCTTTCCAACCGGTTCTGGTTCAGGGAAGGGCAATTCGTCTTCACCCTCTAGTTTGTACTGGTTTCAATGCTGACTTTGATGGTGACCAGATGGCGGTTCACGTTCCTTTGGGCAAAGCCGCTCAAGAGGAAGCATTGGATCTTATGCTGGCCAGCAACAATATTCTTGGCCCGAAAGACGGCCGACCAATTGTCACTCCTTCTCAAGATATGGTTATCGGTAACTATTACCTTACGACCGAAGAAGATAAGGAAGAATTTAGCAAGCGGGCCGAGGATGATCGGGCGCGCGGCGACGAGGAAGAAGCCGCTCTTTACGATATGTATGCCGCAAGTGAAGGCAAGGTTTTTAAATCAATTGAAGAGGTGCTTTTAGCCTATCAGACTAAGCAAGTGCATCTTCACAACCGAATTGCCATTCCGGGCTCGGCCTTGAAGAAAAAAGGCTTTACCGTCGAGATGAACAACTCCTATATGTTAACGACCGTCGGCAAGATTATCTTTAACCTAATTTTCCCGGCCGATTTCCCTTATGTCAACGAGCCGACAAAAGAGAACCTTGAAAACGATTTGATTAAATTCTTTGTTCCTAGAGGAACGGATATTAAGTCAGCGATCGCTTCAATTCCTCTGCGTTCCCCCGTTAAAAAAGGCGATATTTCCAGAATAATCGACAGTGTTTTCCACCGCTATGGAACTTCGAAAACATCCGCTGTACTTGATAAAATCAAGGACCAGGGATTCCGTTTCTCTACGGTGGCGGGACTTACGGTCGGTATCGCGGATATTCGTCTTGTTGAAGGCAAGAATCAAATTATTGCTAACGGCGATGCGCAAGTGGCTAAGATTAACCATGCGTTTGCAAAAGGCCTGCTTACCGAAACGGAACGTCATGCTCACGTCATTGAAACATGGCAGGATGTGTCGGATAAAGTTAAGGATGCCTTGACCATTCAGTTTGATGCCGATAAACACAACCCTCTATTTATGATGAAGGATTCCGGAGCTCGCGGTAACATCTCGAACTTCTTGCAGCTTGAAGGTATGCGGGGACTTATGAGTTCGCCAAATGGTGATACGATTGAGCTTCCGATTAAATCCTGTTTCCGGGAGGGAATCTCCGTTTCCGAGTTCTTTATCGCCTCACACGGTTCTCGTAAGGGCGGTGCTGATACCGCATTAAAAACCGCCGACTCAGGCTACTTAACGCGTAGACTTGTCGACGTAGCACAAGATGTCATCGTTCGGGAGGACGATTGTCATTCCGATCATGGCTTTGTTGTCACGGAAATCAGTGAGACCAAGCAAGGACAAAAATCAGTTATTGTCTCCTTAGCCGATCGGCTTATCGGCCGGTATGCGGTTCGGGATATTGTCGATCCGAAAACGGGTGAATTGCTTATTAAGGGCAATACGTTGATTAACGAAGATGATGCCAAACGAGTTGGCAACTCCAATGTTGAATCAGTCGAAATTCGTTCATTGTTCGGTTGCGAAACCAAGGACGGAGTTTGCCGTCACTGCTACGGTCGTAACTTGGCAACGGGCAAAGAAGTTGAAATTGGCGATGCGGTCGGCGTTATGGCCGCTCAATCTATCAGCGAACCCGGTACCCAATTGACGATGCGTACCTTCCATACCGGCGGTGTTGCCGGTGGAGAAGACGTTACGCAAGGTCTACCTCGGGTTCAAGAATTATTTGAAGCTCGCAATCCAAAAGGTGAAGCCGTCATTTCGGAAATATCCGGTGTTGTATCGGGCATTTCGGAGAGCAACGGACGCTTTACGATTGAAGTTAAAAACGATCTTGAAAGCAAGACTTACCTCACTAACTACGGAGCCCGTTTACGGGTGAGCATGAAGCAAGAGGTCAAGAATGGCGAACGGTTGACGGAGGGAACAATCTCTCCGAAGAAGTTACTTGAGGTCAGTGATATTACGGCGGTTGAAAAC
The DNA here is from genome assembly GCA_035326105.1 of Bacilli bacterium. Taxonomy (NCBI): domain Bacteria; kingdom Bacillati; phylum Bacillota; class Bacilli; species Bacilli bacterium. The sequence continues at coordinate 38,864 of DAOKYO010000001.1, read as the reverse complement.
TATATTCTCAATGAAGTTCAGAAGGTTTATCGAGTTTCAGCCGCGGTCAATATTTCCGATAAGCACATTGAAGTTATCATTCGGCAAATGTTGCGTAAAGTCGTTGTCGTCGATGGCGGTGATACTGAATTATTACCGGGAATGCGGGTCAATGTCATTCGCTTTACCGATATTAATGAGCAGGCGCTTAACGAAGGCAAACGGCCAGCGGTTGCTCGGCCATTAATTCTTGGAATTACCAAGGCGGCATTGGAAACGGAAAGTTTCCTCTCTGCAGCTTCCTTCCAAGAGACAACCCGGGTTCTTACCGATGCGGCGATTAAGGGCAAGATTGATCCTCTTCATGGCTTGAAGGAAAATGTCATTACCGGCAAGCTCATTCCTGCGGGTCGGGGCATGCTTACGCGCGAGGAAGAAACGGGTATGCTTGACGCCTTTGAAGTTCGCGAAAAAATGGAAGAGGTTGATGATCATTATAAAAGCGATTACGATAAGTAATTCGTAAGATAAACCCACCTAAAAATTTAGGTGGGTTTTTTTGTCCTAGAGGCCAAAAAAAATATATAATATAGACATTATGATTAAATTAGGCCTTCCCTTCAAAGCAGAAATGACAGATTCCCTTTTAAAGGCTCTAAAGGAATATTTTATCTTGCTTTTAAGCGGTTTGATGTTTTTTATGTTTATGCCGGATCTTTTTCCGGCCATTTTATTATTGATGATTGCGCTATCGCTTATTGTGAAGTTTGCCGGATCAAAGGATTTTTTTATTCGATTAGATCCGCTCTTTATTGGACCAATTGTGATGCTTCTTTTCTTTTTTACGGGCAGCGGCAGTGAAAGCGAAATCAGCATATACCGTGGCGGACTGATTGTTACTTTTTGGTTAGCGGGAATCTTTTTTATTCTTCTGTCAATTATTTTTCATTTTTTGCCGCCAAGGATAATGAAGCATTTCTTGCCCTTAAAAATCCGTCAGGCTTTAAAAGTTTTCTTCATTATAGGGGGCTTAATTGTTTTAATCTTCACTCAGTTGAATACGTTTTCTTTAATCAACTGGCCGTTATTAGCCCTGACCGTGATCGGTTGTGCGCTGGCGGTTGTACGTATTCTTAAGGTGAAATCAAGGCCGAATGTATTGCGGATAATCTCATTTGCGCTTCTGTTTTTACTTTTGCTTTTTGGCCTTGTCGAAGCGATAGGCAACCGCTCCCTCCTAGATTTTCCGCATATTGTCGAGACTTCTTTTGCCTGGGACACCTATCAATCATCTTTCTTTTTACTCATCAAGCCGCTAAGTTTTCTTCATTTTGATTTGACTAGTATTCTAGTTATACTACCGACGACCTTCGTATATTTTCTAAATAGTTATGATCTAAAAGAAAATATAGACAAGGACCGGGAGATGAATTCACAGTCACTATTGATAACGATGATATTAAGCCTTTTTGCTTTTTCTCCGATCGATATTTTAAATAAAGATACTAAAGCGCAAAAATCAAGAAAACCGGTCTTGATTTTGATCTATGCGATTATTCTTTTGTTGACCGCATTCATAGTGCCGTTAATTTTAGGAATGCTTAAAACCTTTAGTCCCAATGTGTTCATCGTTTTAATTTCTTTAGAATTAATACTTGTCATCATAAAGCCGATTTTTAAGGGGTCAATTGCCATAAATATATCTGCCGATAGAATTAAGGAATATGTTTTAACCGGAATATTTATAATGGGCGAATTAGTGTTGATTTTTGATTTAATTTACTGTGATCGTTTCGGTCATTTTATTCCCTTTGGAACGGGCTTTTATGTTCCCGGTTTCATTCCAATACTTGTCATTTTGCTACTTGTACAATCGTTTTGGCCGGCCAAAAAAAAGAAACCGCTTTCACAATAAACAAAGATAGTTTTTGATTGCCCTCAATGACACTTAGTAATAACGTAAGCATACATGAAAAGAGGATAGAGTATGAAAAAAATTCGTTTATTAATTCCAGTAGCCTCGGCTTTATTGATCGTTGGCTGCGCAAATGGGGGAGGGAGCAGTAGTGAAGTAACTTCTGGCGAGTCAAATACCAGTGTTAGTGAAAGTACAACCAGTGAATCAACGCCTTCGTCTGAAGCGTCCAGTTCGATTGAGATTGTCAATCACCCCAATACACCAAGCAATTATTATCAGTTGAACTCATCAGAGTATTTGACCGGTTCCACTCACTATGATGTCCGCACCTCGGATGGGTATGTGGATATGCCTTCAACTGGAGACCAAAAGTTATTGGTTATTCCAGTCGAATTTACGGATGCTCCGGCATCAAGTCTGCCCGGAGGAGCCGAACAAATTCGCTCTTATATCCATGATACTTTCTTTGGGGAAACCGGCACAACCAGTTGGTATTCCTTGGCTGAATACTATTCAGTTTCAAGTTTTAATCATTTAAATTTTAGCGGAGAGGTTACCGATTGGTGGAGTTGCGGCTTAAGCAAATCAGAAGCCGCTGCCGGCGGAACTGCTAACGTTCATGATATCGTCAATAATGCAGTTGAGTGGTATAAGAGTGTCAACGGAGAAGAATCGACCAAGCAATATGATACGGATGGCGATGGTTATGTTGACGCTGTTTATCTAATCTATAGTGCCAGTATTTCCGGTGACGCAACTTCGTCCGACGATGATTTCTATTGGGCCTACGTGACTTGGACCGACAATAACGCCAATGTGGCTTCGCCGGTTCCTTTCAACTTTATGTGGGCAAGTTGGCAGTTTATGTTTGAGGCGGAATATAAAAGTTCGTCCGGAACATGGAACTACGCAAGCATTGCTAACGGCACCGCTAAAGTTGATGCGCATACCTTTATCCATGAGACCGGTCATTTAATGGGCCTAGAAGATTACTATACCTACGATGAGCCAACCGTCGACTATGAAGCTTTAGGCGGTCTTGATATGATGGACTATAACATCGGTGATCACAATATCTGGTCGAAATGGATTCTCGGCTGGGCGGATCCTATCGTTGTTACGGATTCAACTTCACTTACCTTGGAGCCATCCAATCTTAATGGTCAGTTTGTATTACTTGCACCTAACTACAGGAATCAGGTGTATGGAGAATACATTTTACTTGAATTCTATGCGCCGACAATTTTGAATGAAAAAGACGCGACCAGCAGATACGCCGGTTATTATCCGCTTAATTACAGTGAATATGGAGTGAAGATTTACCACGTTGATGCCCGGATTGCGGAGTATTCATACTCGGTCAGCGGCAACGATGTTACCTTTACCTTAATCGATTATATTGATGCGGTTGGGGAAAGTAATTATTATCAAGGATTGGCTCACTACAATACGAAGAGTTACTCCATGAACCCGGCCTTTAAACTTATTTCAATTATGGAACCGGGCGATCGCGGAACTTTAAAAACGAAAATTCGCCAACAAGGTTCTTCCGATCGGACGCTGGGCTACTATAACTTAGCCTCCAACAGTTTCCTTTTCCAAGAGGGTGACACCTTCGGTTATGATTCATTTACGAATTATAAACTCGACAGCGGCGCGCAACTTGGTTTCCGCTTTGCTGTCACTTCCTTAACTGAGGAAGGGGTAAACATAAGTTTTGACAAATTAGCCTAATATACATTAAACTAAAATACCGGTCATTACTTGGCCGGTATTTTTTAAAGGAGAGCATTCAATATGAGACGAAAAAAAATATGGCTTGGAGTAGTGGCTTCGGCGTTTCTTTTAAGTTCCTGTTCGGGAATATTTAATTTTTCAAGTTCCAATTCGCAAACATATATTCCGCCATCTTCTACAGACGGATATTATAAGGCCGATACGCTGTCGGCAAACTATTATCAATACGGACAAGCACAGGGAACGCAATTTCTTCCAAGTCTTGGCAATCAAAAAATATTAGTTGTGCCGGTTGATTTTTCAAACTCCTATAAGAACAGTCTTCCTGCTGATGCTCTCGATCGCTTGGATAAGGCTTTCTTTGGCAGCAGCGATGATACCTCTTGGCAATCGGTGGCCAGTTTCTATCACGAATCCAGTTATGGTCGGCTTACAATAACGGGCGAGGTCACGCCTTGGGTAAATTTGAGTATCCGGAGCAATTATCTCGATTCAATCAGCGGCAGCCGTGAATATCTTGATCCAACCTATTATGTTCTGGAGGAAGTGTATAAGTCTTTAAGCGCTTCGACTCTTGCCGAATATGATTTGGACAATGATGGTAATATCGATGCTTTATGGCTGGTTTATGCGGCGCCAACATATGCGCAGAGCACATCGATGAGCGATACTTTCTGGGCCTATACTTATTGGTATTATCAAAGTGACTATTTAACTCCGACAGCTGGAAAACCCATCCCCGGGGTCTACGCCTGGGCCAGTTATCACTTCCTTGAAGATGGCTATGGAACATCGGGAATCGATGCCCATACATTTATTCACGAGACGGGACATATACTGGGACTTGATGATTACTATGACTATGATGGTAAAGCGGCTCCCATGGGGTATATCGACATGATGGATGCCAATATTATCGATCATAATGCGTTTTCGAAGATTGCGTTAGGCTGGATTGAACCAACTGTCGTCACGGATTCCTCCACAATTACCATCAGCCCTTCTTACGCCAATCAAGATGCCATTTTAATCAATAATTCTTGGAACGGACTCCCGTTTGACGAATATATTTTGCTTGAGTTCTATGAGCCAAGAGGACTGAACGAAAAAGATTCTCAAGCTCCTTATCCGGATAATAATTATCAGGGTTTTACAATCTCCGGCATTCGCGCCTATCACGTTGACGCTCGGCTGGTTCAAACCCGGTATGATGAGAATTTTGACTTGCAAAGTTTCTCCTATGTCGATGCTATCAGTGAGGGTTATCAAATTGGCAATAGCATTTTCTTCACTGAAATCGCTCATTCAAACACACCATCACGGAGCATAGCTACCGATAATTATCCTTTCCTTTCAATTGTTGATGGAACGAGCAGATTTACCCGTGATTCGGTCGCGGATAACCAAACCCTTTTCTTGGCGGGAGAATCTTTGTCTTTGGGAAATTTCAACGATGGATCAAAAATCGGCTATTCTTTTGAGGTGTTGTCGATTTCTGATGATTCGGCGACCATAAAATTTACGGCACAATAATGCTTTTATTTGTTCGTTTTCTCGGCTAAAAGCCACTATAATGGGGATATGAGTAAGAAATCATTTTTTTTCGGTAATATAATCGGCGGATTGCTTCTTTTAAGCAGTTGTACTTTTACCATAAAAAGCACATTTTATCAATTTGTCTCGTTTAATGAGATTTCTTCGCTTCCTGAGGCGGCGAATTATTATCATGCCAATTTAGATGAAACGGCCTTTACTCAGTTTTATCAACTTAACAATGGCGAATATTCACGCAGATACAATCTATCTTCACAGGGAACAAATAGCGTTTTGGTTTTGCCGATTGATTTCCCTGCTTATCCTTCCAGTGACTTGCCCGGCGGCGGCGATTTTGCTAAGACCATTATTCATAATGCTTTTTTTGGAACGGAGGAATCTTCCATTTGGCAATCGGTAGCAAGCTATTATGATCAATCTTCCTACGGAAAATTTCATCTTACGGGTGATGTCGCAGATTGGTACCGAGTAACGGATGAAGCGATACTTGAAAAGATAACGGCGTTTGAAGGCGGCAATTCTTCCTATAGTAAAACTGCGCTTACTAACGATATCTTGCGATTGGCGGTTGCAAACTATTTACAAAACATTACCGATCAGCAGATGTTTACGGATAAATATGATACGGATAACAACGGCATTATTGATTCTGTGTTTTTGGTTTATTCGCATCCCATCGGCAATACGAGTATCACCCGACCGATTGAAAAAAATGATTCCGGCAGTTTGTTTTGGGCTTTTACCGCGCATGATATCAATAACGGAAATTCAAATTTGCGCGCCAACGGCTACGCTTGGGCTAGCTACTATTTTCTTTATCCGGATTATTCTTTAACAAAAAATCTTCCCGACGCCCATACCTTCATTCATGAAATGGGCCATTTACTTGGGCTTGAGGATTATTATAATACGACTCTTAACGGAACTTTTTCTCCTACTGGCGGCATGGATATGATGGACAGTTCAATCGGCGATCATACCGCTTTTTCTAAAATGCTTTTAGGATGGACTAATCCATATGTTATTACCGGCGATGGTCCTATCACTATCCGGCCGTTTAATACCAGCGGCGATGTCATTCTTTTTTCCGCCGGGTTTGATGGTTCGGTATTTAACGAGTACTATTTGCTTGAATTTTATGCGCCGACCGGACTCAACTATTATGATGCTACCATGGGAAGCAGCAGTCGTTTATTTACTAATTACGGCATAAAGTTATATCACGTTAATGCCGAGGTGACATATCGATATAAGAATGACGGAGTTTCGATCGAAAGCGCCAGTTTTCGCTATAATAATTCACTCACCGCCACTCTTGCGGAGCAAGGGACTCCGGTTCTTTATGAATTGTTAGCAAAATCAGGCGGGGATAAACTCCTTCAGGGACAAAATGCTTCCAATGAAGATATATACTACCTTGGGGATAAGTTTAATTTGGATTTTAGTATTCGAACCGATGAAGACCAATTGCTCAATATTGGATTTGAGGTGACGGATTTTTCCCGGTCAAAAGTGACTATTCAATTTGCCCTTAAATAGTTGATCATATAAAGGAAATTTTGTTTTAGACTGATTTTAATTCGGGTGATAAAAAAGCCGATGAGAGCAATAAGGTTTTTGCTCCATAAATGACATTTACTGCAGAGTTATAAATGATGTGCGACCAAATTCTTCAAAAAACAATCAATCAACGATATTTTCAAATCCCTGAAGTACGCATGACACATAAGTTGTATATATTATGTAGACAACTCAAAAATCCAATGCGATATTTCTTGGACAAACCAGTTAGAGCAATTTGGTATGCAGAGAAAAATAAATGGTGATATTCAGTGGTTGATGTCATTTCCAACATCGCAACTTTTTTAATTCCTAAGAAAGGTCTCACAACAATTGTAAAGTAACATTTTTATTTTATAAATGGTATTTATTTTATTGACAACAATTATCTAAATCGCTATAATCGCTATGTGTGTTTAGGTGCTTTTGGCGCTTTTTTTCTTAGGAAAGATGATACGCCCGGAAATGTGTGCCTAATCAAACTTAACTTAAAAGTAAGAAAGGAAGGAGGACTCGCTAATGCCAACTATTCAACAATTAGTTCGCCAAGGCCGTAGTCAATCAGCTTACAAATCAAAGTCACCGGCTCTTAACAAGAGATGGAATTCACTCGCTAAAAAAGAAACCAATCAGGAATCTGGACAAAAGCGCGGGGTTTGTACTCGTGTTGGAACTATGACCCCAAAGAAACCAAACTCTGCATTACGGAAATATGCCCGTGTGCGTCTCAGCAATGGTTATGAAGTTACTGCCTATATCGGTGGTGAAGGACACAATCTTCAAGAGCACTCAACCGTGATGATTCGCGGTGGTCGTGTTAAGGATTTACCTGGTGTTCGTTATCACATAATTCGTGGTACGCTTGACTGTGCCGGTATCGAAAAACGGCGTCAAGGACGTTCACTCTATGGCACCAAAATGCCAAAAGAGGCTAAGTAACTGTTTATAAATAAGAGGTATATTTTCCAGTATTAAGGAAGGAGGAATTTTATATGCCACGTAAAGGAAGCGTTGCTAAACGCGATGTGTTGCCCGATCCAATTTATAGTTCAAAACTTGTAACACGTCTTATTAACAAAATTATGTACGATGGAAAACGCGGAACTGCGCAAACCATTTTATACAATGCGTTTAATAGAATTGAAGAAAAAACTAGTAAACCGGCTATGGACGTATTTGCCACAGCCTTAAACAACATCATGCCCGAGGTGGAACTAAAAGTTCGTCGTGTTGGAGGTCAGAACTACCAAGTTCCTACCGAAGTCACCGCTGAACGCAAGGTTACATTAGGACTACGCTGGTTAGTTAATTATTCGCGTCTGAGAAATGAAAAGACGATGGAAGAGAAACTTGCCGGAGAAATTATCGATGCCGCTAATGGTGTCGGTGCATCTGTAAAGAAACGGGACGATACGCATAAGATGGCGGAAGCCAATAAAGCCTATGCGCATTATCGTTACTAAGGAAGGGCTAAGTTATGGCACAACGTGAATATGATTTAGCTCATACGCGCAATATCGGTATTATGGCGCACATCGATGCTGGTAAAACGACCACCACCGAGCGTATTCTCTACTACACCGGAAAAATTCATAAAATCGGTGAGGTTCATGAAGGCGCAGCTACCATGGACTGGATGGCTCAAGAGCAAGAGCGCGGTATTACTATTACTAGCGCCGCGACAACCGCTTTTTGGAAAGGCAATCGAATTAACATCATTGACACTCCCGGGCACGTCGACTTCACGATTGAAGTTGAACGCTCCCTACGGGTTTTAGATGGTGCGGTCACGGTTTTGGATTCAAAAAATGGTGTCGAACCCCAGACGGAAACGGTCTGGCGGCAAGCTAGCAAATATCACGTCCCTCGGATTGTTTTTGCAAATAAAATGGACGCGATCGGAGCCGACTTCGAAATGTCGGTAGCTTCAATTGGCGAACGCCTTGGAGCGAATGCCGCCGCCATTCAATTCCCGATAGGTGCATCCAATACTTTCATTGGAATGATTGATTTAATAAAGATGGAAGCAATTGTCTATGATGATAATCTCAATGACGCTCCGTCCATAACAGAAATTCCCAGTGAATTAAAGGATAAAGCTCACGAGTATCACCAAAAATTATTAGAGGCCCTTGCCAATTTCAACGATGATTTAATGATGATTGTTCTCGAAGGTGAAGAACCACCGGTTGAGATGATCAAATCAACGATTCGGGCAGCGGTTTTGACCGGTAAGTTCTTCCCCGTACTATGCGGATCAGCTTACAAAAACAAGGGTGTTCAACCTTTGCTTGATGCCGTCATTGACTATCTTCCATCACCGATTGATGTCCCGGCTGCTAAGGGCGAAAAAATTGATGGTACGGAATATGATTGCCCATCAGATGACGATGCCCCTTTAGCCGCGTTGGCTTTCAAAATTGCGACCGATCCATTTATTGGCCGGTTGGCATATGTTCGGGTTTATTCGGGCGTATTAAAAAGTGGATCTTATGTTCTCAACTCCACCAAAGGAGTCAAGGAACGTATTGCTCGACTTGTATTAATGCACAGTAATCATCGGCAAGAAGTGGATGAACTTCACGCTGGAGATATCGGCGCGGTTGTTGGTTTCAAAAATACGACGACCGGCGATACGATTTGTAGCGAGGACTTCCAAGTTATTCTTGAGAGAATGGAATTCCCCGATCCTGTCTTGGAAGAAGCGGTTGAGCCCAAGAGCAAGGCCGATCAAGAAAAGATGATGGTGGGACTATTGAAACTGGCCGAGGAAGATCCAACATTCAGAGTTCGTACCGATAGCGAAACGGGTCAGACCATTATCGCTGGTGTCGGCGAACTTCACCTTGATATCATCGTCGATCGTTTACGGCGGGAATTTAACGTTAATGTTAACGTTGGTGCTCCTCAAGTTAATTATCGGGAAACGATTCGTTCGAGTGCGGAGTGTGAAGGAAAATACATTAAGCAATCAGGCGGTCGCGGACAATACGGACACGTGTGGATTCGCTTCGAACCCAATCCGACCAAAGGATATGAATTTGTCGATGCCATTGTCGGTGGAAGTGTTCCTAGAGAATACATTAAGCCAACAAACGATGGCTTGCGCGATGCTCTCGATCGCGGTTTGGTTGCCGGATTCCCGGCGATTGATATCAAAGCGACACTCTTTGATGGATCCTATCATGAAGTTGACTCTTCGGAAGCCGCTTATAAAATTGCCGCCTCTATGGCATTAAAAGAAGCGGCCAAAAAGTGTAATCCTGTAATTCTTGAACCGATTATGAAAGTTGAAGTTACGGTTCCGGAAAATTATTACGGTGATGTTGTGGGCGATATTGCTCGCCGGCGTGGAAACATGACGGGTGAATCTCATCGTGGTAATGCCAAAATCATCGAAGCCGAAGTTCCGTTAGCCGAAATGTTTGGCTATGTTACCGATCTTCGTTCGATGACGCAAGGTCGTGGAATGTATACGATGCAGTTTGATCATTATGGTGAAACTCCTCGCTTCGTCCAAGACGAAATTATTAAGAAATCAGGCGGCGTTTCGGCCCGCTGATTGCCGCGCAAGCGGCTTATTGCCGGATATTGATTTTTATTCAAACTTTGCTATTATGATATCGTTGAATTATCAGACGATCTCACAAGGAGGAAATTCACATGGCAAAAGAAAAATTTGACAGAAGTAAAGTCCACGTTAATATCGGTACCATTGGTCACGTTGACCACGGCAAAACCACTTTAACGGCGGCCATCACCAAAGTCCTCGCGGAACAAGGTGGTGCGAAAGCGATGGCCTACGATCAAATCGATAGTGCTCCGGAAGAAAAAGCTCGTGGTATTACAATTAATACTGCTCACATTGAATACCAAACTGCGAAGCGTCACTATGCGCACGTCGACTGCCCAGGGCACGCTGACTACGTCAAGAACATGATTACCGGTGCCGCCCAAATGGATGGTGCGATTCTTGTTGTTGCCGCTACTGATGGTGTTATGCCACAGACCCGTGAGCACGTCTTACTTGCTAAGCAAGTCGGCGTTCCTTACATTATTGTCTTCTTAAACAAAACTGATCTTGTCGACGATCCAGAACTCGTTGACATCGTTGAAATGGAAGTTCGTGATCTTCTTACCGAATACGGATTCCCTGGCGATTCAGTCCCGGTCATTCGTGGTTCAGCGCGGAAAGCTCTCGATGGCGACAAAGAGTCAGAAAAAGCTATTCTTGAACTTATGGATGCCGTTGACGCTTACATTCCTGACCCAGTTCGTAACAATGAACTCCCATTCTTAATGCCAATCGAAGACGTTATGACCATTTCCGGTCGTGGCACCGTCGTTACTGGCCGTGTTGAACGGGGACTTATCAAAGTTAACGATACGGTTGAAATTATTGGTATTAAGCCAACAATCAGCAGTGTTGTTACCGGTCTAGAAATGTTCCGTAAAACCCTTGACTTCGCCGAAGGCGGAGACAATGTTGGTGTTTTGCTCCGGGGTGTTAACCGTGATCAAGTTGAGCGTGGACAAGTCCTTGCTAAACCCGGATCCGTTCAACCGCATAGCAAATTTACGGCTCAAGTCTACGTTTTAACCAAAGAAGAAGGCGGCCGTCACACGGCTTTCCTTTCCAACTACCGTCCACAATTCTTCTTCCGTACTACCGATATTACCGGTGTTATCACTTTACCAGCTGGTACTGATATGGTTATGCCTGGCGATAATGTTGTACTTACGGTTGAACTTATTCACCCAGTCGCGATCGAACAAGGAACTAAGTTCTCTATTCGTGAAGGCGGCCGGACCGTCGGTGCTGGTACCATTACCGAAATCATTAAGTAATTGGTTATTGGACGCAAACAAAAAATGGCTCTCGTGTAATTACGGGGGCCTTTTTTTATTCTTTAATAATTTTCAATTAACCTATATAATATTTATATGTCGTTTTAAGAAGGAATTAATAGAAACATGGAAGAAAATGCTAATTTAAAAGTTAAAGAATCACCTCGGGAAGCGCGTACCGCTCCTTTACCCCGACCAGGGAGACGGATTGGAGCAGCAGTAATAGACCTTTTTCTTTTTGTTATTGCTCTTTTTGCGGTTGACTTGGGGGTGATGAATCCAATTATGGATGGGGCAGTCGCTATTTCCGAGCGACGGACCACCTTTACCAATGATCAAAAAGACTCGCGCTTATACGTAGTTACTTATGTTGATGGCAACGGTTCGGAAATTTCCGAACCGACCAGCGATGATATTGAAAACGGGACTTTTAAAATAACCTCGCTTGATGCCGCTAAATACTCGCAGGCGGTATATGAATATTACACAGTTTATAAAGTTGCGCGGATTAATGACTTAAATAACGAAGACCCAGAACGAGCCGGCGCTAACCAAGCAATTAAGGATGCCATGGGAGAAGATTTTGCCAATGATCCTACCGAATGGTATATTGCCAACATTCTGCAAGCGGATGTTGAAGATTCCTTATTTACGTTAACTGCTCCTGCTTCCCCCAGTGGACTTGAGAGCAGCGAAAACCCCAGTGATACGAGCGCGGTTACCTCGGAATCACAAACTACCAGTGAAGGATCAAGCAGCGAAGAAGTCGGCAAGGATGTCTTTTTACCGGAGGGTGTCTATTTTAAGGCAGACACCACGGATAGTGATTTAACGACCTTTTTTACAAGTCACTATTCCAATGCAGTATCGGATTTTAATGCCGAACCCGACCATGCGCAAACTATCAGTTACAACAATATGATTTTAATTGTTTCAATGGTTGTTTCCAGTATGATCGTTTACCTTTTATTCCCACTTGTTTTTGCCGGTGGCGCTACCTTAGGTAAGAAACTTCTCAATTTGGGAGTTGTTAACACCTACGGATATAAGGCGAGATGGTGGCAAATTGTCGCCCGCTATCTAGCAACTTTCATCTTTGAAATTTTGCTGGGATATATGACAAGCTTCATCACCACATTCATTTCATTCACGATGCTGATGTTTGGCAAAAAGGCTCGAGCTGCCCACGACTTTATCGCCGGCACACGGCCGGTTGATACGAAGGAAGCCAAAATTTATCGTGATGCAATGGAAGAAGATGAACTTGATCCGTTACCGCTTTTTGAAAAGCCATCTGCGCAAGAACAAACGGAGAAGAATGCATCAAATTCCTTCTATGATCGCTTAAGCGAAGATGAAAAAGTGGTTGATGCCGAGTATGAAGATAAGGAATCAAGTCATCTTGAAGATGACGGCGATGACTCAAAAAAGAGCAAGTAATAAATGCAAAGCAAGCATATTGTCTTAGCGGATACTTTTCGGCGCTTATTTTCGATAATCATCGATGTTGCCATTGTTTTTTTTGGCGCAGCCATGCTTTTTTCTTATATTGCCGTACCCATTGTTAACCAATACTATCAAGGAAACGAACTGGCTGATCAGGCTTACGCCATTCAAATATCATCCGGCCTTTTTCAAAGTGGAGAAGATAACGGAGGAGTTATCGCTTATAGCGAAGAAGAGTATCCTAAGGCGATTTATAACTATTATGTTACGAGTGGATTGGCCTCTATAAATTATTCTTCAGAAGAATACTATAGTAATTTTTTAAAGAAAGACGCGGAAGATACGCTCTTTAATTGGTATGTGGATATTCCTGATAACGAGCCTTGGAAAGTCGCTTATCCTGACGATAAGGAAGCGGATGTTAAAGCGCTTTATAAAGATTTATATCAAAAAGCAATCGATGATTTGGAGATTAATCCCGCTTATTCCGACTTAAACAATAAACTGAGTAACCGTCAGGGAGCGGCGCATCTTATATCCTTGGTACCGATGGTTTTAATAGTATATCTGGCAACCCCACTTTTATTTAAAGATGGAGCTACGTTGGGCGAGTGGTCGCTGGGTATCGCCCATGCAAATTCTCTGGGCTACCGGATGGATAAAGGGCAAATTGTTTTTCGCGGATTATCGTTTATTCTGATAAATTATATCGGCCTATTTCTTGGGGGGCCCATAATTTCTTTCGCGATGGCGGCGATTAGAAAAGATAGGCGTAGTTTAACGGATTTATTGGCCCTTTCAATTACGGTTAACCGGCGTGAGTCGCTAATTTTCAATGATGTAAACGAAGAGGAAAGATTCGATAAAAAAATTGTAACGCAGGCAAGAATAAATGCGGATCAAATTGCTCAGGCAAAGAAGGAAATAGAAGAAGAGCGGAATCGATAATAGTTGAATTTAACTGGTTTTTTCGGTAAAAATATGTCGACAAGCTTTGTTTTATCGCCCGTATACCGATGATATGGGCTTTTTAAGTAATTTTTTAAGTAAGCCCTTACATTTTTTCTATTTTTTTCGGTGGTTAATAAGAAGTAAGTATGCTAATATAATTTAGTGCTAAACGCAGTGTGTTCTGTAGGAGGAAAAACCATGGAAGTAAAGCTTGAACACTTAACAAAGATATTCCCCGGACGAAAAACTAAAGAAGGTATCAGTGAGGATGTACATGCCGTTGATGACATGAGCATCATCGTTCCCGACGGAAAATTATTGGGCCTATTAGGTCCATCAGGATGTGGAAAATCCACCACTCTTTATATGATTGCTGGATTACATAAACCAACTGGCGGAAAAATTTGGTTTGGCGATTTGGATGTTACTAACGTTCCGCCGGAAAATCGGGGAATTGGATTAGTTTTCCAAAACTATGCCCTTTATCCGCATTTAAGCGTAAGACAAAACATTCAATTTCCTTTGTATAACGTTCGTCCAAAGTTAAGCAAAGAAGAAATGGAAACATTGGCTCAAGAGGCCGCTAATTTGGTTGATATCGGAAATCTTTTGGATCGAAAACCAAAGGAATTATCCGGCGGACAACAACAACGGGTGGCAATCGCTCGGGCTTTGGCTAAACGTCCGCGGGTTTTGTTACTCGATGAACCATTATCCAACCTTGATGCCCGCTTGCGGTTACAGACTCGGGAAGAAATTAAACGTATTCAACGTTCAAGTGGAGTAACAACCGTTTTCGTTACCCACGACCAGGAAGAAGCGATGTCGATTTCTGATGTTATCGTTGTTATGAACCACGGTGTCGTTCAACAAATTGACGAACCGCAAACCGTTTATGATGAACCAGCCAACTTATTTGTCGCCAAATTCCTCGGTAACCCGGCGATCAACATTTTTGAAGGCGAATTAAAAGCCGGCAAATTATATATTGATGGCAAATTGTTTGATTCGGGTTACAAGAGCAAGGGAAAATTCTCTTTATTGGATGAGGGTATTTTCCAAATTGCTGCCGAATTTGGGTTTAAACCTTCATTTGAAGAATATATGACAATGCTTAACGGCGAAGCGGTTAAGCCCTTTGTTCCTACTAAGGGCAACCCGGTTCCATCGGGAGAACCGGAAAAGATTCCGTTTGCTCTCACTTTGGAAAACATTTATCTATATGTTTCTAACAACGGGTGCCATTTAAAGGCCGATGATTTTAAGCAAAAGGTATTTTCTTATCGGGCTTCGTTAGGCGTAAATCGTCCAGTGATAATTGGTATCAGACCAGAGTCTTTCTCTTTAGTCAAAGTCGAAAGCGAAGGCATTATTCCGTTGGACATCCGTTATATTGAACATATCGGACGGGATATTTCCATTATTGGTAAAGTTCATGATCAGGAAAATTCCAAAGTCCGGGTTATTATTCCATCGGAATTAAGAAAAGATATTCTTGGAAAAGACAGAATCGACATGTTCGCCAAGCGCTTCTACGTTTTTGAAGAGAGTGGCGAGAGAATTAAATAAGGAGGCGGCATGAGAAAAATCGTAAAAAGTCCCGATGCGGAAGTTTCTTCCGGCGGAACTTCGCTAAAACTCAGCGAACGCCCGACCTTAGAAACCCGCAAGCCTAAACGCAATATATCAATTTCGGCCAAGGCGTGGATTGCCTTGATACCAGCTTTATTTTTTCTAACAATATTTACGGTATATCCAATCATCAATACCACCATTATTGCCTTTATTAATAATTTTAACTGGCAAGATGGCGCGGGCTCTTTTGCCCTCAGCAATTATTTTGTTCAGTTGGCAAACTCCCAAAACCCGGATCTTTTGACGCCGGTTACCGCCCCGTCATTTGGTTTTCAAAATTTCTACTATGTATTAACGAGTTCGGATTTTCTACGCTCGCTTCTTAATACAGCTATTCTTACTTTGGTTTCGGTTCCGTTGACTATTCTCATATCCTTACTGATTGCGGTTTTCCTGAACTCGCTAAAGTGGATGCGCGGAGTTTATCAAACCATTTTCTTTCTTCCGTATGTTACCAATACGATTGCTCTAGGAATGGTGTTTAATGTTATGTTTGGCCCGTATGAATCGGGGCTAGTCAATCAACTTATGGCCCTATTTGGCGTTTCGTCGCGGTCGTGGATTTCAACGGGTATCTCCGGGGTTATCGCTCCGACGAGATTCACCATGGGCGTGGCTATTATTACCTATACAGTTTGGACCGGGATTGCCTTTAAAATTCTCGTTTTTATGAGTGGCCTTGCCAGTATTGATCGTCAATATTACGATGCGGCTAGAATAGACGGCAGCAGTCGATTCACTATTTTTAGGCGAATAACAGTTCCACTACTCAGCCCTCAGTTACTATATATTACAATTACGTCGTTTATTGGTTCATTTAAAGCCTATACGGGAGTTATGTCTCTATTCGGCAACGGATCAGCTAATAATGGCGCTGGCGACTTCGGCGGTGCGTCAACCACCGAATGGTTGACAGTTGTTGGTTATATTTATGCTAATCGTCAATTGAGACTTCCAGTAGCGGCAGCCGGTTCGGTTGTTCTATTGATTATCATTCTTTTGATTACCGTGATACAGATGCAGGTTTCGAAAACCCGCGTTCACTACTAAGGAGGAAATCTTATGGCACAACATGAAATGTACTTCGCTAGTGAAAAAGAACGGAAGATTTGGAAGACCAAATTTGTTATTTCTCGGGTTCTTCTATTTACCTTTTTGACTTTATTCGCTTTGTTTATTTTGCTACCGTTCTGGTTTATGATTGTTACTTCATTAAAATCATCGGACGCTTACCAGATTGAGCAGCAAAGAAAAATTCTTCGCTTATTTATTCCATTCAATGAGATATCGTTCTTGAATTTCTCAAAGATTTTTGGGACTAAAGGTAACTTCGGGCAGTATTTTCTCAATACGGCCATCGTGGCAATTGCTTCAACCGCATTTACCGTCGTTACCTCAGTTTTGGCGGCCTTCGCTTTTGCTCGCTTAGAATTTAAAGGAAAAAATCTTCTGTTTACCGTCTTCTTGGCAACGATGATGGTTCCAGGCGAAATGATGATTATCACTAACTATCAGACGGCAATTTCATTGCAATGGGCAAATACTTTCGCCGCTTTGATTTTGGTACATGGTATCAGCGTTTTCTATATTTTCTATCTGCGACAAACATTCCAGCAAATTCCAAATGAATTATACTTGGCATCGAAAGTTGATGGTTATGGAGAATTCCACTACTTGGTCAAAGTCATGGTTCCAATCGCCATGCCGACCATAGTAACAATCATCATCTTAAATATGATGGGTTCGTGGAATGCCTATATATGGCCGAACCTAATTGCAAGTGGTACTAACCCAATCACGGGACAGGATATGAAGTTGGTTTCCAACGGCTTAATGAGTTTATTTACCAGTGAATTCAAAAGCGAGGATACCGTCAAGATTGCTGGCTCCATGGTTGTTACAGCACCTTTATTGTTAGTCTTTATTTTCTTCCGGAAATATATCATGCGTGGTGTTTCCAGAAGTGGAATTAAAGGCTAAAATAGAGTATGGTTAGAATATAGATTGTTGCAAAAAAACAATTGAAAGGAGTTTTTCAGAGGACATGAAAAACAAAGTTCGTTTCTTAAGTTTAGCGGCGCTTACTTCTGTTGCTCTTCTCTCGGGATGCGGAAACAAGAAGTCAATTACTTTTTGGACGGGATTCGGGGCTACGGTCAACGGCGTATTACAGCCATTAATCGATCAATTCCAGAGTGAAAATCCGGAGTTTGCGATTAAGTATGAGACTAAAGGTGGATATGACAATTTACAGCAAGCCATCAATCTTTCAGTTTCAAATTCAGCCTATCCCAACATCGCTGTTGGTTATCCAGATCATATGGCAAGCTATATGATGGCTAACATTCTTTTACCGCTTGACAGTTATATCGCGGGCGAAGATGGTGTTGATCTTACCGATTTCAACCAAGACTATCTTGTGGAAAATCAAAGTTTGGCTTTCCACAAAAATCAGGATGGGACTAATGACTATGAAAATCCATACACCATGGGGCTTCCATTCAACAAATCGACGGAAGTAATGGTGGCCAATCAAACGTTCGTTGATTGGATTATGGCCAAGGATGAAACCAACACCATTAAAGTTCCAGAGACCTGGCAAGAAGCAAAGGTTGTCGGTGAAAAGATTCTTACAATTATGAAAGACGGCGACTATTACGGAAAATATATCGATTTAGACGGAAACATTTTGGTTCCGGCGGGCGATAAATTGACTTCTGAAGAAAAGGCTCAAGTTTTATTGGATTTAACACAGACCAACGAAAACAACTTCCGTCCTTTCTCATGGGATTCAACGGCAAACTTCTTTATCACGATTGTCCGTGATTGGGGTGGAACTTATACCGAGATGGGTAATGATATCCGCAGCGGGTATCTCCAATTTGATTCAGCTGAGACCCGTGCTGCCTTATCGTTCTTCCAAGAGATGGCGCATGAAAGCGTTATTGGTGTTCCTCAAAACTGGGGTGAATCAAGTTTCTCCTCGACACCATTCAATGCCAATAAGACTATTTTTACAATTTCTTCTTCGGCGGGTGTCACTTCGAACATTCCACCGAATAATGCTTTTAAAGTAAGCATCAACGCCATTCCTTTTAACCAAGGAGAGACCAAGTATGTTATCTCCCAGGGAACTAACTTGATGTTATTTGATCAAGGCAGCGACGAAGCAAAAGCTTATAGCTGGAAGTTGATTAAGTATTTAACCACCCAGGTTAATGATAGATTTGCTTTAGGAACGGCTTATTATCCGGTTACTAAAACAATGGCTAACACTCAGACCTATCTTGATTTCTTAAGCAATACCGATGGTAAAACAGCTTCCCAATTGGCAGTAATTAATGCGGCTCAATTGAATGTTGATGTTTATGATGCCGAAGACAGTTCTTGGGTAAAGTTTGTTGATCCAGGATTCTATGGCTCTTCAGAGATTCGTTCGGCGGTAAGCAACATTGTCCCCCGCGTTTTCAATGATGAAGGGGCGACGGTTGATGGTGTTTTAGCCGACATATTGACGACTTTGAAACCATATATCAAGAAATAACAAGGAGAAAAATAATGAAAAAAGTAACTTCAACAATTTTTGGTCTTGTCGCAGCTTTTGCTCTTGTCGGTTGTTCCGGCAGCGGTGAAAGTGTTGATGCTTCCTCGTTGGTCTCGACAGCAATCAACAATCCGGCGATTTTGATTTACAACAATCGCGGAATGTTAAACACCGAGACAATCGAACTAGATGGCAATACCGAGGAAACGGTTACCATCACGACTCAACTTACAGTTAGTGGTCATCCGGTTGGCATTCAATGGGTGCCAAATTCAGGCAGCGTGTTTTCTTTCGGTGCCGAAGACGATAATCACCACATTGTTGCCACTCCAAATTATCCGGAAGTGGGCGGCGATAATATCGGTGCCACATTGACGGCCAAGGCCATTTTTGATGGCGTTGAATCCGATCCGATGACTTACACCTTTGTTTTCAAAGCTCCTGAGAAGAAATTCGAAAAAATGCCGTTGAGCGAAATCCGGACTAAAGCTACAAGTAAAGAACGGGTTTGGGTTGAGGGCGAAGTTACGGCTATTATGCCTGACTTTGATATCGCCTATATCCAAGAATATGGATATGCCATTGGTTTATATAAGTTATCTACCTCCGGTAGTCAAATAACTTTGCTTGATGGATCAACTCGGGACATTCAAATTGGTGACTATGTTAAGGCCATTGGTGAATATTCACCTTACAATGGTTTGGCCGAAGTCAGCTTTATTGAAAGTCTGGTTGAAGTGGAAAAGCCGGTCGGATTCGAGCTCGGCGAAGTCAAGACGCTTACCGGCTCTGATTTTGAAATTGATCCGATGACACAAATGTTCCCCGTTACCAATTACGACGGAACACTCGTCCAGGTAAATGGTCTTGAATTTGTTAAGTTTACGGATAAAGATGGAAACACAATTAGTGCGCTTCCAACGGATGGTAAAACTCACTCCAATATTGTCTGTATGTTAGGTGACACCCAAGTTTCAATCTATGTTTCCTATCATATCGGTTCCGCCAATCAAACCGCGATTGCTGGGTTCTTCAGTTCATTATCGGCTGGAGCCAAGTTTAACTATAGTGGTATTCTTGGTTGGTACACCAATCCGAATTTGGGCATTATTTCGGTCAGTGATTTGTCACTCGCCTAATAATCCTAAATAGTTCTGATTACTAAAGGCTTAGAGAAAAACTCTAAGCCTTTTTTCCTTCTTGCAATAAATCGTTTCTTGATATACAATAACAACGCTTTGTTGCGGACCGTTAGCTCAGTTGGTAGAGCAGCTGACTCTTAATCAGCGGGTCTAGGGTTCGAGTCCCTAACGGTTCACCATGAGATAAATTCTCCCTTTCGAGGGAGTTTTTTATTTTTAATTCCAGCGCGTATAATATGAGTATCAGGAGCGAGCATAAAATGGGCAAAATGAATCTAACATTAGCGCGACGTTATCTGGCCGCTTTAAAAAGAGGCCAAGCGCAAAAATATCTCAATCGCGATGATCTCGCAAAATTAATCGGAGTTTACTCGGATGTTGTAGCCTTGGATTTAAGTTTCTTTGACCCCCTGGTTAATATGGATTTTGACTATGATCTTCTAACACTGATTCCGAGCATCGAAATTTACATTGCCGGGATTGTCAAACAAAAAAGCAAATCCTCCAAGAAATTACATATAAAGCGCGATGAACTAGATCGCTATAGTTCAATTGGGGAATTTGTTTTTGCCAAGATGACAATCGGGTCCAGCGGAATCGTCAATAAAAATGTCACTCTTAGCGATAAAGATTTGCTTTTGTTAAAAAAACTTATTTTGCGCGAAATTAAAAATCGAAATAAAAAGTAAATATCTTTTTGACCCACAAGCCGGCATTTGGTAGACGGGCAATTTTTTTTGAAAAAAGTGGAGGGAAACCTTAATTTTAGATGTTTATTATTGTATAATAAAAAGCGGTTATGAAATGATGGAGGAAAAATATGTCAGAAATTAAAAAATCATTCTTATCCGTCGATGGAAATACGGCAGCAGCCTTAGAAAGTTATAACTTTGCTGAAGTCGCTGCGATATATCCTATTACACCATCGTCCCCTATTGCGGAATACATCGACCTCTATGCTTCTCAAGGAAAGAAAAGTTTCTTTGATAACACGGTAAAAGTCGTTGAAATGCAATCGGAAGCAGGGGCGGCGGGCGCAGTCCATGGTGCCTTACAGGCCGGCTCTTATGCCGTTACCTATACCGCTTCACAGGGACTCTTATTGATGCTTCCAAATATTTATAAGATCGTGGGCGAAATGTTACCTGCTGTCTTCCATGTTGCGGCTCGTAGTATTGCGACCCGGGCGCTTTCTATTTTTGGTGATCACCAGGACATCTATGCCGTTCGGCAAACCGGTGCGACGATGATCTGTGCTCATAGTGTTCAAGAAGTGGCTGATTTGGCGCCGGTGGCGCACCTTGTGGCCATGGAATCTATGAACCCGGTTATTCACTTCTTTGATGGTTTCCGTACCTCGCATGAAATTCAAAACATTGAATTTGTCGATAATGAAGAGTGGAAGAAACTATTACCTTTAGATAAGATTGAGGAATTCCGGAAACGGGCACTTAATCCTCATGGCCACGCGGTTACTCGCGGTGGGGCCGAGAATGATGATATTTACTTCCAGGGAAGAGAAGCCGCGAATCTACATAATGACGCGGTTATCGGAATTGCTGAGAAGTATTTTGCCGAAGCAAGCCGGCTAACCGGCCGTGAATATGCTCCGTTTGTCTATGTGGGCGCTAAAGATGCGACCAAAGTCATCATTGCGATGGGCTCAGTTACCGAGACAATTACGGAAGTGGTCGAAGATTTAAATAGAAAAGGAGAAAAGATTGGATTAGTTAAAGTTCATCTTTACCGTCCTTTTTCAGCCAAGCACTTGGTTAACGTTATCCCAAGCACGGTTAAGAAAATTGCCGTTTTGGACCGGACAAAAGAAATCGGCGCCTTGGGTGAACCGTTATATGTGGATGTAGTTACGTCCTTTGCCCAAGTCGGTCGGCAAGTCGACGTTATTGTCGGCGGTCGCTATGGACTTAGCAGTAAAGACACTCAGCCGAAGCATATTAAAGCCGTCTTTGACTTCCTTGACAACAAGCCATGGAACTCATTTACTATCGGCATCGAGGATGACGTCACCCATTTGAGTGTTTCTCCGGATGAAGAGTATGTCCTCAAGCATGACTATCGTTCCTGCTTGTTCTACGGATTAGGTTCGGATGGAACGGTTGGCGCCAATAAATCTTCCATTAAAATTATTGGTGATGCCACCGGACAATACGCGCAAGCTTACTTTGCCTATGACTCGCGGAAGTCAGGCGGAGCAACTCGCTCTCACCTGCGGTTTGGCAAATCGCCGATTCACTCAACCTATTACGTTGAGAATGCGGATTTTGTCTCCTGTTCCCTTGATTCCTATCTTTTCCAATTTGATATGGTTAGAAATCTCGGTGAGGGAGGAACCTTCCTGCTTAACACCGATATGGACGATGAGACATTGGAAAAAACGATGCCGAATCGGATGAAGTATCTCCTAGCCAAGAAGCATGCAAAATTCTATGCTATCGATGCAAATAAAATTGCGGAAAGCATTGGCATGGGACGTCACACCAATACGACTTTACAAGCGGCGTTCTTCTATCTCAATCAGGATATTATGCCTTATTCTGAGGCCCAAGATTGGATGAAGAAACTCGCCAAAAAGACCTATGGTCGTAAGGGCGACGAAATTGTTCAAAAGAACTATAAAGCGATCGACATGGGGGCCGAGGGTCTCCGTGAAGTAAAAGTAAAAGCCGAGTGGATTAAGTTGAAGCCGGTAAAAGAAGTAGTTACCACCGGTGATGACTATTTTGATACATTTGTGACTCCAATCGATAAATTGGAAGGTAACGATTTACCAGTCAGCCGTTTCACTAAGGATGAACTTCTCGATGGAACAATGCAGAATAACGTTACATTCAAACAAAAACGGAAAATTGCCTCTATGGTTCCGCATTGGAACAAGGACAATTGTATTCAATGTAATACCTGCTCGTTTGTCTGCCCCCACGCTACAATTCGGCCTTTCTTAATCAGCGAAGAAGAGATGAAGGGGATGCCGGAAGTCATCAAGGATGATGTGCTTCAAGCGATGGGACCAAATGTCAAAGAATTTAAGTTCCGGATTCAGGTTTCAACGGCCAACTGTGTCGGATGTGGACTATGTGCCGTCACTTGCCCAGGCAAGGGCGGACAAAAGGCCCTTACCATGGTCGAAGCCCGTGGCGAATATCCGTTGGAAGCCGGTGCTGATTACCTATATCAACACGTTTCCTATAAGGCGGATAAGTTCCCGACGAACTCACCAAAGGGTGTTGGATTCCTTCGTCCTTATCACGAAATCAGTGGCTCTTGCGCTGGTTGCGGTGAAACTCCTTACTATCGTTTAGTTACACAACTGTTCGGAAAAGATATGATGATAGCCAATGCGACCGGTTGCTCCTCAATCTATTGTGGCAGCACTCCGGGCACGCCATTTATTTCGGATGAGAACGGTGATGGTGTGGCTTGGGCCAACTCTTTATTTGAAGATAACGCCGAATTTGGCTTCGGTATGCGGACGGCTAATGACTACAAGTTATCGACCATTTGCAAAATTCTCGATGCCAATAAGGCGGAAGTTGAGCCTGAACTGCAAGCGCTGATTGATGAATATGAGAAGAGCATTAAAGATCGGGAAGCTTCACGGAAGATTATTCCCGGTTTGATTGCAGCCTTGAAGAAGAGCGCTAATGAACCGATAAAAGAAGCGCTGAAATATGAGGCGGATTTCCTTGATAAATCAATTTGGATTGTCGGTGGCGATGGCTGGGCTTACGATATCGGTTATGGTGGTTTAGATCACGTTTTGGCCAGTGGCGCGGATGTTAATATCCTTGTCCTTGATACCGAAATTTATTCCAATACCGGCGGCCAGGCTTCCAAATCGACACAAACCGGCGCTATCGCTAAGTTTGCTGCCAGCGGTAAGACTGGAGCCAAGAAGAATTTAGCGCTTATGGCGATGGCCTATGGCGATGTTTATGTCGCTCAGGTTTCACTCGGTGGCAATCCGATGAAGACCATTCAAGCCTTCAAGGAAGCCGAATCCTATCATGGACCTTCGATTATTATCGCCTATTCTCCATGTACGGAGCATGGCATTAAAGGTGGACTGTCCAACCACAACACAGTGGAGAAAAAAGCGGTTGAATGTGGCTATTGGCCAGTATTCCGCTATGACCCACGCAAAGAAGTTGCTGATAAATCAGGCTTAGAGATCGACTGTAAGGAACCCGATTACAGCAAGTTTAGAGAATTTGTTATGGGTGAGACACGGTTTGCTCAATTGCCGGCGGTGAACCCGGACAATGCCGAATTCCTCTTGAACAAAGCCCAAGAAGAAGCTAAAAAACGGTTTGACCGCGTTAAGAAATTTGCCTAATAAAAAATGCCTCCCGAAGTTTTATCGGGAGGCTTTTTTAATATCGAACTATTATCTTTTAATCTATAAACAAATAGCTTGTCATCGATAGAGATCCAAACGTATAACCTTTGTTGAACACTTCAATCTGATCTTTCGAAGTTACTAGGCCCAGAATATATAGCAAAGGATAAAAGTGATCAAGATAGGGAACGGCTAAATGGCTGCCCGATAATGAAGTATAGGAAGTGACCTTATCGAATTTTCGATCCAAGATTGCTTTTTCTATTTCATCATCAAACGCTTGAGCCCAAATAAATGGGTCATCAAGGTGTCGGGAATCCATAAGCCGAAGGTTATGAACGATATTGCCACTGCCGATGATTAAAACATTTTTATCGCGCAGAGAAGATAATTCCCGGCCGATATTAAAGGCTTCGTCTGCTGATATATTGCCATTAACGCTCAATTGTAGGACCGGAATATCGGCCTGCGGGAACATTTTTGATAAAACGGACCATGTTCCGTGATCAATTCCCCAACTATTATCAACTTGGATTTCGCCTTGAGTAAGCCGGATAATTTGCTCAGCTAGACGGGGACTACCCGGAGGATGATATTTCAACTGATATAATTCAGCCGGAAATCCATACATATCATAAATTTGGCGCGGTAAATCTAAATTATTGATGACGTTTTTGTCGGTAAACCAATGAGCGGAAATAACAAGAATTGCGTCTGGACGGACAATCCTTTTAGCAATTTCTTGCCACCCGTGCGTATATATATTATCTTCGATGGCATTCATTGGCGAGCCGTGGCCAATAAAAATAACAGGTTGCTTTTTTGACATAAGTTATCCCTCTTTCTAAATGATAGCAAAAAAAAGAGAATAAAAAAATGGTCGGAACGAGGAGATTTGAACTCCCGACCCCTACCACCCCAAGGTAGTGCGCTACCAAGCTGCGCTACGTCCCGACCGCAATATCTATTATACTAACCTGCCTTAAATTTTCAATTGCCAAATTTATAGCATATTCTTTTTGATGGTAAAATTGCGGTAACAAACCTAAGGTAAAAAGCCAAGCCGAGGTAATATTGCTTTTCTTCCTTTAGTCTGATGGTAAAAAAAGTAGTCAAAACAATATCATGATTTGCTTACATGGGGTAAAATAACTAAATGAGGTGTTACTAACTATGTCCCGTGATGAAATTATTATTAAAGGCGCTCGCAACAACAATCTAAAGAATATTGATTTGACGATTCCCAAAAATAAACTGGTCGTTTTTACTGGGCTGTCCGGATCTGGAAAATCGACTTTGGCCTTTGACACGATATATAACGAAGGACAGAGGAGATTTGTCGAGAGTCTTTCAAGTTATGCTCGGCAGTTTTTGGGCGGAGTGGAAAAACCGGATGTTGATAGTATCGAAGGATTGTCCCCGGCCATCAGTATCGATCAAAAAACGACATCAAATAACCCGCGCTCCACCGTGGGGACGGTTACGGAAATATACGACTATCTACGTCTTTTGTATGCGCGAATCGGCATACCTTTTTGTCCAACGCACAACGAACCAATTATCGCTTTTACCGCGACGGAAATTGTCAATATGCTGATGGCAAATCCCGAACGTACCCGCCTACAGGTGCTTTCACCGATTGTTCGTGATGAAAAAGGGACCCATAAGGAAACTTTGGAGAAAATTCGCGCTCAAGGCTTTGAGCGACTTAGAGTCGACGGAAGCATGGTCAGAATCGGTGAACTGGCCGAGTTAGAAAAAAACAAGCGTCACAGCATTGATATTGTTATTGACCGTATTGTCTTAAAAGACGATATTCGTTCACGGCTTTTTGATGCCGTTACCTTAGCGTTAGATTGGAGTCATGGCTATATCCGAGTCTTGGTTGATGACGACGAGCGTTTTTTCTCCTCCCATCATACCTGCAAGTACTGCGGCTTTTCGGTACCTAAGCTTGAACCTCGGCTTTTTTCTTTCAATGCGCCAATCGGCTGCTGCCCGGATTGTAACGGATTAGGAATAAAACAAGAAGTAGACCCGGAGCTGTTGGTCCCGAACCCTAATCTTTCCATTAACCAAGGGGCAATTGATTATTACAAAAATACCGTAGGAACGACGAATCTTGAATGGCAAGAATTTGCCCTTCTTTGTGACTTATATAAAATTCCTCGGAATATCCCCTTTCGGAAATTGGAAGCTGAGCAGCGACATATTATCTTTTATGGTTCTCCGGTTCCACATAAGTATGTTTTAAAGTCCTCTTCGGGAAATCTCAATCATCGCGATGGAATAATTGAGGGCGTAAAGAATAAGATTGAACGTCTTTATCGTGATACCTCCTCGGAATTTATGCGGGACTATTATAAGAAGTTTCTTCGTGACACAGTTTGCACGACTTGCCACGGCGCTCGTCTGAATCCGGCGGCTCTTTCGGTCCGTATCAATGATAAAAATATTTATCAAGTGACGCAGATGTCGATCCGTGATTCTTTAACGTGGTTTCTTAGTTTGGATGAGCATTTAAGTCCGACTGAGAAAGAAATATCGAAATTAGTTACAAAAGAAATAACCAATCGTCTTCAATTTTTGGCCAATGTTGGCCTTAATTATTTAACTTTAGATCGAATGGCGATGACCCTGTCCGGCGGTGAAGCCCAGCGAATTAGATTGGCCACGCAAATCGGTTCCCGCCTAAGTGGAGTTCTCTACGTTCTTGATGAGCCATCAATCGGACTTCATCAGCGCGATAATGACCGATTAATTGCGACGATGAAGGGCATGGTGGATTTAGGCAACACGCTAATTGTTGTCGAACATGATGAAGATACTATGCGCGCGGCCGATTACTTGGTTGATATTGGCCCGGGAGCGGGAATCCACGGTGGCGAAGTAGTAGCCACCGGCAGTATTGAGGATTTGGAAAAAGCTCCGCGCTCATTGACCGGAAAATATTTATCCGGCGAAAAATATATTCCCTTACCGCCGGTTCGCTTAAAGGGAAATGGAAAGTACTTAACCATCAAAGGCGCACGACAAAACAATTTAAAAAATTTGACGGTGAAAATCCCCCTAGGAGAGTTTGTAGCCATAACCGGAGTTTCCGGATCGGGCAAGTCATCTTTGATAACTGAAATTTTGTATAAGGGTTTGAAAAGAGCCATTGGTCAGGGGGAAAGTTTAATTCCCGGCGACTTTGATTCAATAGAAGGAACCGAAAATATTGACAAGATCGTCGATATTTCGCAGGAGCCAATCGGGCGTACCCCACGTTCCAATCCGGCGACTTATACCAAAGCGTTCGATGAAATCCGCGACCTTTTTGCGGAGACAGTCGAAGCTAAAAGCCGTGGATTTAATAAAGGAACTTTTTCTTTTAACGTCCCCGGAGGAAGATGCGAGAATTGCCAAGGAGCAGGGGTTACCCGGATTCCGATGAATTTTTTGCCTGATGTCTATGTTAAATGCGATGTATGCGACGGCCATCGATATAATGAAGAAACTCTGTCGGTTACCTACAAGGGTAAAAATATTTATGATGTATTAAATATGACGGTGGAAGATGCGCTGGCTTTCTTTGTTAATCGCAGCTCAATTGAAAGAAAAATACAAACTTTGAATGATGTGGGTTTGGATTATATTAAACTTGGCCAGCCGGCAACGGAACTTTCCGGTGGGGAAGCGCAAAGAGTTAAATTGGCTTTTGAATTACAAAAAAAGCCCACGGGCAAAACTATTTATATTTTGGATGAACCGACGACAGGTCTTCATACGGATGACATTGCCCGCTTACTTGATGTTTTGCAAAAAATTGTCAATAATGGCGACACGGTTGTGGTAATCGAGCATAATCTTGATGTTATAAAAGTAGCTGATTGGATAATAGATTTAGGCCCCGAAGGAGGAGATGGTGGCGGACAAATTGTTGCAACTGGGACTCCGGAGCAGGTCGCGGACAATCCAAAATCTTACACCGGGCAGTACTTGAAACCAATCTTGGAAGCTACTCGGAAAGCAATGCGGCGGTATGCCGATTGAGTTAATGTCTCTATTGTGCTAAACTCGGGAAGTGATTGAGGAATTGTAATATGTACGCTAATTTTATTTTTTGGCTTGGTATCCTAGTTACCCTTGTAGGCGGGGGATTGTTTTATTTGTATTTTTCACCGATTTTCAAGGCAAATAATCAGAGTATTTCATTTAAAAACATTGCTTATCGAAAGTTGTTTGTAGCGGTTGTAACGATAGCAATTGGAATTCCGATTTTATTCGCGGGCATAATTTCCATGAATGAAATATCGGGTTTAATTGGCTATAAAGTAATGACCATCGGCGGCGGTTTATTATTTGGTTTAGCCTTTTCGGTATTCCTCTTTGGCTTAATATTCTTTTTTGGAAAAGATAATGTTGGCAAATTCAAGCGCATGGTTAAATATAGCGCGATAATTGGCGGCCTGTTGTCTTTAATCGCAATCTTTATTATCTTGGATGGTTTCACTTATCTGGAATTGATTACCTATCCGTTAGTGTATCAAATAGTTATTTATAAGGGATTTTCCGTTCATTTTTATGCTCTATTTATTCTTGGTGGAGCGATATTAGTTTACTTTATCTGTGATCATTATTTTTATATTGAGTATGGGAAACATGGATTAATTGAAAATCTGTTTTATATTGCTTTTCCGGCTGGGATTGTCGGTGCACGCCTCTGGTATGTGATCGGCAATTGGTATCGTGAAGGATTTAATGAAAGGCCACTGGACGCATTTGCGGTTTGGGATGGAGGACTTGCCATCATGGGCGGGGCCCTTCTCGGTGGTATCGTAGGCATTCTATTTTTAAAATGGAGACGAAAATGGATTCCGACGCGCCATGCCGCTGATTTAATTGTTCCAACTATTTTAATTGCCCAGGCAATCGGACGATGGGGTAATTTCTTTAATCAAGAGGTATATGGAAATATCACCAACAGCGCTTATTGGTGGTTCTTGCCCGAGTTTATTGTTCGCCAAATGACAATTTCGGGCTCAATGCGCGTTCCGCTTTTCTTGATTGAGGGAATTGTCAACCTGTCGGGGTATTTTATAATTCGCTATGCCGTCGGTCACGGGTTAAAAAAGTATACCAAGATGGGCGATTTGGCGCTTCTATATGTTATATGGTATGGCTTGACCCGCTTTATTCTTGAGCCGATGCGCGATCCCGCTTTTAATATGGGAACAAACGATAAATGGTCATGGATTTGGTCAATCGTCTTTATTGCGCTTGGAGTTTTGGCGATTGTTGCCAATCATCTATATGAGCGTTATCATACGCCTAAAACGGGCACAATTGACGATGGCAAAGTCGCAATTAAAGTGAAAAAGTAATAGATATGTATAAAGCTATTGTTTTCGATATGGATGGGACTCTTGCCGATACTGACTTGGTGATTGTTGCCACTTATATCAAAATGTTTAAAAAGTTTCGCCCTGATTTTGTTCCGTCTTTAAAAGAAATGGTGTATTTTTCCGGGCCGCCGCTTGATTTAACTCTGAAAACTTATTTTCCCAACTACGACTATGATTTTATTCTCAAGGAATATAAGCGTTTATCTAAACCCAACTATAAAAAATACATTCTTCCCTTTCCTAACGAAAGAGAGGCACTGGAAAAATTGAAATCCTATGGCTATCATCTAGTGGTATTAACCAATAAGGTTCATTCGGCAACGATGCTTTCGCTTGCGTTAATGAACATACCGGCGTCTTTATTTGATATGATAATCGGTAGTGACGATATGCCCCTTCCTAAACCGGACCCAAGCGGGATGCGAATCGTCATGGAAAAATTGCGTCTTCAGTCAAATGAGGTTCTCTATGTTGGAGACAATGGGGTTGATTTTCAGCTTGCCGAAAATGCGGGGATTGATTCCATGTTAGTTACTTGGACATTGAGGGAGATTCCCCAATATGCCAAGCCCAAGTATTTTGTTTCTTCATTTGCCGATATAGTGGAGGTATTAACTAATGGATAGAAAAACAGATGTGACAATTGTCGGCAGCGGTCCTGCCGGAATAACAGCGACCATTTATTTAAAAAGAGCGCTCATTGATGTTGTCTTGTTAGACAAATATGTTCCGGGCGGAAAAGTGAATTTTACGGCGGAAATTGAAAATTATCCCGGATTTAACAAAATAACCGGTCCCGATCTTGCCGGAAAGTTCTTTGAACAAGTTCAAAACTTCGGGGTTGAAGTTACTTATGGTGATGTACTTGATATTGAAAAAAAAGACGATGAATTTAAGGTTATAACCGACGACGGAACGATTACGAGCAAGTTTGTTATTTTTGCCACGGGTACCGATGAGCGCAAAATGAATATTCCCGGCGAAGATGAATTCAAAGGAAAAGGTGTTAGTTACTGTGCGGTTTGCGACGGATCTTTTTATAAAGGAGAAAACGTGGCTGTTGTCGGAGGTGGGAATTCCGCGCTTCAAGAAGCGCTTTATCTTTCCGGCTTCGTTAAGAAAGTCTTTCTTATTCATCGCCGACAGGGCTTTAGAGCTGATGAACTATTGGTGAAAAAAGTGAAATCGACGGGCAATATCGAATTGGTTCTCGACAGTGTAACTTTGGCGGTTGAAGGAGAAAAGTTTGTCTCGGGAATAAAAATTAAAAATGCGATCACCGGCGAAGAAAAAATATTGCCGGTCAAAGCCGTTTTCCCATACATTGGGCAAATCCCGGCGACTAAAGGGCTATCCAAACTTCAGGTCCTTGATGAGCATGGATATGTTATTGTGGATGAAAATATGGAAACAAAGGTTGGCAACTTATTTGGAGCCGGCGATGTTGTAAAAAAGAATCTTCGCCAAATAGTTACAGCGACTAATGATGGGGCTATCGCGGCGATAGAAATAACCCATCGTTCTCTTTAGAGATGATAACCATTAGTAGGCAAAGGATTTTGCCTACTTTTTATTAATCGAAGATTAACAACAGCTGACTGCGGTTACTTGTTACCTTTTAAAAGCACTTCATCAACTAAGCACTAAAGTTCCTTTCTCATTACATTTACATTGCTTTTTAGATTACTTTTACTGATTATTGTTTATAGATATACTTTTAAGGAGAATTTAAAATGGCTAAAAGAAATTCATATTATTTAGCGGGTTTGTTGGCTTTCGTGGGAATTCTGTTGTCTACGATATGTTGGATAATTGAGGGATTAGGCGGAAATATACCATTTATTGCTTGGATAGGATCATTGTCACTCCTTTTGGCGGCTTTTATTTCCGCATGGAGTTTTGTTTCCACCCAAAAAATAACATGGCGATATGTTTATTTTGTTTTGGTTGTTCTGTCAATATTTGGCTGGCTGATCGGCAGCAACATAATACACTTTTAAATCAATTTAAATTTTGTTTCATAAAAAAACCGGTACACTCTATTTCAGATAGGTAAAAGAAAACGGTTAGTTTGCTTTTTGAAGACCAATTTTTTGCCATAGAAACGGTCTCAATTATTTAGCAAACGGAAAATATCAATATTATTTGAAAAGAAACTATCAATTTATTTTTCTTTTTTTGTTATTTGATTGTCGTTTTTCATTGTAAAATAAAAGGCGAGGTAGTCTGATGAAAAAACAACTGGTTATTTTAACGGGATTAAGTGGCGCGGGACGTTCGACCGCCTCTTTTGTGCTGGAAGAATTAAAATATCGAGTTATTGATAATTTACCGGCGGAACTGATTGAAAGCCTACTGAGTCTTTTGATTAACGAACCCAGTCATCATAGTGCCAAGACCGCCATAACGATAAACATTATGGAAGCGGAGAAACTTATTCTATCGCTCAAAAACAGCAAAGATTTCGATATAAAATTATTTTTGTTCGTGGCATCTAAGGAAGATATTATTAGCCGATATAAGTTAACCCGGCATTCACATCCGCTTCAAGTCAACGGATTGTCGCTTGAGGACGGAATAGATAAAGAAATGCAAATGGAGACTCGGATTCGTGAGCAAGCGGATTTTTTTATCGATACCAGTAATATGCGAGTCATTGATTTGCGGAAGCAAATGTTTTCAATACTAAAGAATTCAAAAACTCCGGCCATTAAAATCAATCTTGTCTCTTTTGGCTTTAAATATGGACTTCCTTTAAATGCCGACATTGTTTTCGATGCACGATTATTACCGAATCCGTTTTATATTCCTGAGCTAAGAAACAAAACAGGAAAAGATCAAGCGGTTGTGAAATTCTTGAACAATCAAAGTCAAAGCGAAGAATTGATCAATCGCATTTTCTCATATCTTACCTTTTATTTATCGAAGGCGAGCGACGAGGCTCGGGGAATGATTGTGGTGGCAATTGGGTGCAGCGGTGGTCAGCATCGTTCGGTTTATTGCGTTGAAAAAGTGGCGGAAAAATTAAAGGGAACATTTTCTATATCAGCCACACATCGCGATCTTAGACGGGGTGAGCGCTGATGTTTGATTATATTTCCTTTACGATGATGGTTAAAGAAGACATCGTACGTCCCAAAGAAGAGGGCGAGACTAAATATGCTTTAGCGCGGAAAAAAGCTATTCTTTCCGCCTTTATGCGGATGAACGGTTCGCTGTCGATCGCAGCGCGCCAAGCGCGCCTTTTGCTACGAACAGAAAACGCCAAAGTGGCAAAATATATTTACTCTTTAATAAAAGAATTCTATGGAATCGACCCATCCTTTCATTATCAAAAAAATATGCATTTTAAGAAGAATACATATTACATTATTGCAATTGAAGACCGGGTGGATTTTATTCTTGAAGATTTATCAATATCCTTTCCAGGTGGAGCGATTGATCGAAAAATTGTCTATAGCGACGATACGGCCAGCGGTTATGCAACCGGAGCTTTTTTGGCTCGGGGCTCGGTTAATTCGCCAAAAAGTGGCAATTATCATTTAGAAATAGCAACTAAAGACGAAGTTTTAGCCAACAAACTTTGCCGCCTTATCGAACGTTTTCATCATGCCAATTTTACGCCCAAAGTCATTCAAAGACGCGATTACCATGTGGTATATTTGAAAAAAAGCGACCAAATTGGGGAATTTCTGATCTTTATTGGGGCGACAGCTTCCTCCCTGCAATATGAGAATGTGCGCATTGATCGCGATATGCAGAATGCTTCACAAAGAATGGCGCTTTGTGACGAGCATAATTATCAGCGAACTCTGTCTAGTGCCCAAAATCAGATTGCCGATATAAAACTGATTGAACAAAAAATCGGCTTTAATCACTTTGATAATCCTAAATTGCGGCTTCTTTGCGAACTTCGACTGAACTACGAAGATGCTAATATGCAAGAATTAGCCGATCGCATGACGGAAAAATTGGCAACTGAGCGACCTATTTCCAAAAGCAACGTAGCCCATCTATTTCGCAGTCTGAATAAGATTGCAGAAAATTATCGGCGAGGAAAATAGAGTGTTTGGTATCAAAGAACAATTGGGCATGAGAATTGTCTATCTGCGTAAGAACCGGCATTGGTCACAGGAAGAGTTGGCTTTTCGCTCCGGCATAAATAAAAATTATCTTTCGGACTTGGAAAATGGCCGGCGCAACCCATCATTGACGGTCATCAGCCGGATTGCGGCCGCACTGGGAGTTTCTCTTTCCGAACTGTTTAAAGGCTTAGAAGATCTTTAATCGGTCAAAAAATGCCGAAAACGATACCTTTTTTTGATTGTCTCTCGCCAACAAATAATTTTTGCGCGCTTTCCGCTTATATCACCTACAAATTTATTAAATTTGTTGTATAATAAAACCGCAAAGTAATAAGGAGGACATTCAGATGTCAGTTAAACTTGCAATTAATGGCTTTGGTCGGATTGGTCGCTTGGCTTTCCGTCGGGCCGAAGAATCTGGCGAATTTGAAGTCGTTGCCATCAACGATTTAACCGACGCCGATAACTTAGCCTATCTTTTGAAATATGATACCGCACACGGAAACTTCGCTAAAGATGAAATTTCTGTCAGTGCCGATGGCAAGTCCATCATCTTTAAAGGCCGTGAAATCCCGGTTATTGGACAACCCGATCCAAACTTGATCAAGTGGTCCGATTATGGAGTTGATATCGTTCTTGAGTGCACAGGCCGTTTCAAAGGCTATGAAGATGCTAAAGTCCATGTTGAAGTGGGCGGAGCTAAAGGCGTTGTTATTTCGGCACCGGCCGATAAGGGAACACCAACCTTCGTATATGGTGTCAATAGTCAAAAGTTAACCAAGGACATGATTGTTATCAGCGGTGCCAGTTGCACAACCAACTGCTTGGCTCCAGTAGCAAAAGTTCTTAATGAAAAATTTGGTTTAAAGGGTGGATTTATGACAACCGTTCACGCTTATACCAATGACCAGACTACGCTTGATCTCCCTAAGAAAAAGAATCTTCGTCGGGGACGGGCGGCCGCAGCCAACATTGTTCCAACATCAACTGGAGCAGCGAAAGCAATCGGCTTGGTTTTACCGGAAATTGACGGACGTCTCCAAGGCGGAGCACTCCGGGTACCGGTAATTGATGGATCTTTGGTTGATCTTTCACTTCTTTTAGAAAAGAAAGTCACGGAAGAAGAAATTAACGCAGCGATGAAAGAAGCTAGTGAGACAACACTAAAAGACGTTCTCGGCTATACCGAGGATGAAGTCGTAAGTTCCGATATTATCGGCATTACTTATGGTTCATTATTTGATGCCACCCAAACGAAGGTTTTCGAAAAGGACGGCACCCAATATGTCAAAGTGGTTTCCTGGTATGACAACGAATATAGTTATACCTGCCAATTCGTCCGTTTAGCCGGCGAAATGGCCAAAGTCTTGGGCGTTAAATAATCATAAAAGATTAGAGGAAGCGCCCTTAGTGGGCGCTTTTTTTCAAAAAACAAGGAGATTAAAAATGAAATTAGTCAGTGACTTAGATGTCAAAGGCAAAAAGGTTCTTGTCCGAGTTGACTTTAATGTCCCATTAAAGGATGGAGTTATTCGGGATGATAACCGAATGGTCCAAGCACTTCCGACAATTAAGGAATTGCTCGATAAAGGCGCGGCGGTTATCTTAATGAGCCATCTTGGAAAAATCAGTTACAAGAAGACCCCGGAAGAAATTGACGAAGCTAAGAAGAAAAACAACATGGTTTTTCTGGTTAACCATCTTCAGGAGTTGCTTCCTAAGAATGATGTCAGTTTTTGCCCAGATACACGGGGCGAAAAACTGGCCTATTTTGTCGATATGCTTAAACCAGGAGAAGTATTACTCGTCCAGAACACCCGTTATGAAAAGGGCGAGGAAAAAAATGATTCGGTCCTTTCTCAAGAATGGGCTTCAATAGCCGATGCCTTCGTGATGGATGCGTTTGGCAGTGCCCACCGGGCACATGCTTCGACCTATGGCGTTCCCGAAGTGATGAAAGCGGAGGGGAAACCGGTCGCAGTCGGTTTCTTGGTTGAAAAAGAAGTCGAAAATTTAACGCGCTGTGTCGAAGTAAAACCGGAAGACCGCCCCTATGTCGCTATTTTGGGCGGATTCAAGGTTAGCGATAAAATCAAAGTCATCGACTCACTTCTAAAAAAATGCGATAAGATTTTAATTGGTGGAGCGATGGCATATACCTTTAAGAAGGCGTTGGGCTATACGGTTGGCACTTCGCCAGTTGAAAGCGATCAATTAGATTACGCCAAAAAGTGCTTTGAAGAAGCAAAAGGGCGCATTCTTCTACCGGTGGATAGCGTCGTTACCAACGGATTTGAAGGTTGGACAGAGAAAAAGGTCGTGGGTCAAGATATCCCTGAGGGATACGAAGGCATGGATATCGGCCCTGAAACGGCTAAAATATATGCCTCTGAAATTGCCAAATCAAAAATGGTATTTTGGAATGGGCCTATGGGCGTATTTGAACAATCAGATTTCGCTGTTGGCACCATTGAAATTTGTAAGGCGATCGCTGAATTAAAGGGCGCTTTTACCGTTATTGGCGGTGGCGATAGTGCAGCGGCCGTTGCCCAATTCGGCTATAAAGATGAGTTTAGTCACGTTTCAACTGGCGGAGGAGCATCATTGGAGATGATTGAAAATGATGGTCACTTGCCGGGAATAGATATTATTAGAGGTTAAAATGGGACGCAAAAAATTATTAGTTGGCAATTGGAAAATGAATAAGACGATTTTAGAGGCGGAAGCTTTTGCTAAAGCCTCATTGGACTTATCTGCCTTTGCCGAGCAACGCGAAATTGAAATCGGAGTATGCCCGACTTTTCTTGGATTAAAAACGGTTAAAGAAATCAATCCGAAATTGATTGTTGGTTCGCAGAATTGCAGCGAATTTGATCATGGTGCCTATACGGGTGAAATTTCAATTCCTATGCTTAAGGAGATTGGAATCAATTGGTGTCTTATCGGACATTCGGAAAGACGCTCGTATTACGGAGAAACCAATGAGCATTGCAATGCCAAGATTAAAGCTTTAATTGCGGCTGACATGGTGCCTTTGTATTGCGTTGGCGAAACCCTTGATCAGTTTGAAAAGGGCGAAACTAAAGCGGTGGTTGAAGAACAGATTCGCATCGGCCTTTCAGGTCTTTCGGCCGATGATGTTCGGAATTTAGTCGTGGCTTATGAACCGGTTTGGTCAATTGGCACCGGTAAAAATGCCAGCAAGGAAATAGCCCAAGAGGTCTGCGGATATATTCGCAAGCTCCTCCGTGCTTCCTTTGGAGAAAATGCGGAGAAGATTCGTATTTTATATGGCGGTAGTGTCAAACCGGTAAATGTCAAAGATTATTTGTCTGAACCGGACATCGATGGGGCTCTTGTCGGCGGAGCTTCGCTTGCCGTTGAAAGTTTCCGCGAACTCATTGCCAACATTGGCGAATAAAAAACAAAACAGAACTTCGGTTCTGTTTTTTATTATTTCCAACTTTAATATATGATATATTGTTTTTATATGGAGGCAACATTATGGCAACTTATGTAGATACGTCAACCAGGGAAAGAAATCGGCTTTTGTCAGCGTCTTTCGGCTGGATGTTTTTAGGCTTACTCATAACAGCGGTCGTCGCTTTTGGAACGGTTGGAATATTGTCCTTAGGTTTAAACGGCGCCAATCCGGAATTAGCTTTGAGTAAGTACCTTTGGCTTTTGGTCGGAAGCGCAATTTTTCAAATTATCTTAATTATTTATATTCAAGTTCGAGTGTTTAGACATGGTGGCGATGCCAATATTCTTATTCCTTATATATTATATACAGCGAATATGGGACTTATGTTATCGACTCTTATTTTGACCTACGAATTGGAAACGTTAGGCATCGCTTTCGGTTTAACCGCTGGCGTATTTGGAATTATGGCGCTCTATGCTCGCTATACTAAGCGCAATCTTTCTGGAGTCGGTCTCGTAGGAATCGGCCTCTTCTTTGGCAGCATCATTCTTATGCTGATAAATATCTTTATGCGGTCGACGCAAATTATGTGGATTGTCAGTTTTGTATCTTTTGGCGCCGTCATGCTTATTACTATGTATGATGTTTGGCGTATTACCAAAATTAGTGAGTCGGGTGTGGAGTCGCGCAACTTGGCTTTATACTTCGCTCTTACTCTTTATGTCGACTTCATTTATCTGTTTATGCGAATACTTCAATTCGTTGCCGCCGCTCGCAGCCGTTAGTGTAAGAATAAGGTCCTCCAATCCGGAGGACCTTTTATATTATTGAAACATGGCTATTCAATTAAATTAATCAGTATTTTTACTTTACAGGTGGCTATTTAAACGCCTAAATAGCGCCTTTTTTGTTTTATAGAAAAAAAGTTATTTTTTTAAAACAAATGTCTTGCAATGCCCAGTAAGTTAAAGTATAGTTAACAACGTTGCAACCGCTAAGGCGGAAAACAACAATCCGCTCTTAACTATGTTAAGGGGCGCAAAAAATGTCGAGCGAAAGATAAAAAAATCGCTTGACAACAAGCAAACCCAATGATAGTATAGTTAAGCGCAAATCAAGCGCAAGCCTATCATCTGTGAGAGCAGATGGCGCATCTGATCTTTGAAAACTAAACAGAAGTACAAGCAAAACAAACGTCAATTTTTTAACCAGTATGAATAATTAGACTAGGAAATATAACTTAGAGAGTTTGATCCTGGCTCAGGATGAACGCTGGCGGCGTGCCTAATACATGCAA